>NZ_JQLO01000001.1:1301250-1951875 GCF_000744255.1 Carnobacterium divergens DSM 20623
TCCCACCTTTAACACGTGGCATAGTAATTTCCTCCTTATAAGAAATTTTCTATTATTTAGAAAATTCTTTTCACTAATTTTTTAATCGTTGTGTTTTTCATCTAAGTACGGATTACGCAATGCAATCGTCTAGTTGAAAATTATTTCATTTGTGATAATTGTTGACGAATGCGTTTGTAATCACCAGCTGAAACCATTGAAGCTTTACGTAATTTACGTTTTTGCTTTTGTGATTTGTTAGCAAACATATGGCTTGTAAAAGCGCTATGACGTTTTAGTCCGCCATTACCTGTTCTTTTGAAACGTTTAGCAGAACCGCGGTGTGTTTTTTGTTTTGGCATTAGTGTTTCCTCCTTAAAAATACATCGATCTTACTTATCATTCTTTGGTGCTAAGACCAAGAACATACTACGTCCATCCATTTTTGCTTTTGATTCTACTGTTGAAATATCAGCAGTTTCTTCAGCTAAACGGTTTAAAACTTTTTGGCCAATCTCTTTATGAGTAATGGCACGGCCTTTAAATCGGATCGAAGCTTTCACTTTGTCACCTTTTTCAAGGAATTTGCGAGCATTACGTAATTTAGTGTTAAAGTCATTGACATCAATTGTCGGACTTAAACGCACTTCTTTTACGTTAATGATTTTTTGGTTTTTACGGGCTTCACGTTCTTTCTTTTGTTGTTCAAAACGGAATTTACCGTAATCCATGACACGAGCAACTGGCGGTTTTGCCGTTGGTGCTACTAATACTAGGTCAAGATTAGCTTGTTCAGCAAGTTTAAGAGCTTCGCTTTTTGTTTTAACACCAAGCTGTTCTCCATCGTCGCCTATTAAGCGTAACTCACGAGCACGAATGCCGTCATTTACCATCATATCTTTTGCTATGGTCATTCACCTCCATCAAATTCGCGAGAATGTACAGCAGAAAAATAGACGAGTTCTATATGAACCCGCCTATAAATATCCGAACTTGCATTACGCAAGATATCATCTTTTATATCTAGCCCAGCGACATTTGTCTACTAAGGCGAGAAGCGGGTGCTTCTGCTTTGTTTTCTCAACTTTTATAGTATACCTTTTTTTTAGAAATATGTCAACTCTTTTTAGAAATCAATCGTTGTAATAAGCTTTCCCAGGTATCATTGGCGTTCCAAATAATTCACTAATGGTAACAAATTGATAGCCTTGCTCTTTTAACTCTTTTAAAATTTGCTCCAGTCCATCAGCCGTTGTCGGATGAATATCATGCATTAACACGATTGAACCGTTTTTTACATGGCTCATTACTTCTTTGTGTACGGCTACCCCATTTTTGGTTTTCCAGTCTAGCGAATCTACTGACCATTGAATGACTGGCATACCAATGATTGGGCTCAATTCTTTCGTAATGGCTCCATACGGTGGTCGGACTAACTGAACATCGTAACCAGATGCTTGTTTGACGGCTTGATTGGTTTGCTGAACTTGACTAAGTGCACCGTCTTTTTTTAATTTCGTTAAGTCAGCATGATTCCAACTATGGTTGCCAATTTCATTGCCATTTCCAATTTCCTGCTGGATTAAGCCTGGATTGACTATGGCGTTTTTCCCTAATACAAAGAAAGTCGCTTTAGCATTGTATTTTTTCAAGAGTTCTAATACACGTGGCGTTACTGATGGGCTTGGTCCATCGTCAAAAGTTAATGCAACTACTTTCCCACTGACTTTTGCAATCGGATTTTTTGCTTGGTGGCGTCTTACTTCTTCTTGAATCCGTTTTTGTTCTGCTATTTTTTCTTGCTGAATTTCATCTGCCACTTGTTGATTTAATTGTAAGGATAAGTAATCTGGTTTAATGACTCTTTTTAACTCTGCTTTTGGAACTTGAATAGTCGTATCTTTTAGCTCAAATTCAAATAGGTCATCTGACATACTATAATGATTTAATGTAGGCTTAATTTGATCGGTTACTTGTTGGATTATCTCTTGTTTTTGCTCTGTTGAATAGACTTGCATCTCGTTTATTTTTTTTATTATGTCTTGTTTTAAGGACTCTACTCCATTGTTTGCATCCGTAAAAATTGTTTGTAGTTCCAACTCTGTTCCTTCTTTAGTAGTGATGGTATTCATTTCTGTTCTTTTTTTAAAAGCTACTGAATACGGATTTAAAGTTGGCTCAATTTCCGTAATACGATAGGATAAACTTGCAGTTCCTTGTTGAATTTTTTTAATATTTAAAAAATAACTACAGGGTTCTCTTAAGTAATCTTTTAAATGAGGAATTTTTTTTTGTTCCTCAACTTTTCTATCCATGTACTTATTTAATTGTTGTTGTTCTAGTTGATTTACATTTTTTGTTTCAAAAAAGCGCATGCCTTCATTGGGATAATCAATTTTTTGACTCGCATTTCCAATCAAAGAAAATCCATATAGACCACTTGCTACGATTAAACCAACACCTACTAGTTTCTCATAAATTCCCATTTTTCCCACTCCAAATCAAAAATTCCTATACAATCATTAATTTTATCATACAAAAAAATTATTTTATACAAAAAAGGGGTTATAAAATTCTTAAGAATTTTATAACCCCTTTTTATTATTTACTATAGTTCGTTACTTCTGCAACCATAACATCTACAAACATATTTAGTGCCATATCTGTTGTTTCTTTTTCACCATACTTACGAACAGCAACTGTTGCTTCTTTTACTTCATTATCCCCAACAACTAATTGATACGGAATTTTTTGAGTTTGTGAAGCACGAATTTTATAGCCCATTTTTTCGTTGCGATCATCCACTTCAACACGCATACCTGCAGCTGTCAAGCGTTCTTTGATTTCGAAAGCATAATCTGAGTGCATATCCATATTAACTGGAATAATTGTAGCTTGAACAGGTGCTAACCAAGTTGGGAAGGCGCCTTTGTATACTTCAGTCAAGTAGGCAACAAAACGTTCCATTGTAGACACGATACCACGATGAATAACAACAGGACGGTGATTATTTTCGCCATCGTCTCCAACATAAGTTAAATCAAAACGCTCTGGTAATAGGAAATCTAATTGAATTGTTGACAATGTTTCTTCAATTCCCATTGCTGTTTTCACTTGAACGTCTAGTTTAGGACCATAAAAGGCTGCTTCTCCTTCTGCTTCAAAGTATTCTAATTCCATTTCATCCATGGCAGCTTTTAACATGATTTGAGCTTTTTCCCACATTGCATCGTCATCAAAGTATTTGTCTGTATTTTTTGGATCACGATAGCTTAAACGGAAACGGTAATCTGTAATATCAAAGTCTTCATATACTGCCACCATTAACTCTAATGTGCGTTTAAATTCGTCTTTGATTTGATCTGGACGAACAAATGTATGGCCATCATTAAGAGTCATCTCACGAACACGTTGTAGCCCTGATAATGCGCCACTCTTTTCATAACGGTGCATCATGCCTAATTCTGCGATACGGATTGGCAATTCACGGTAACTATGAACATCATTTTTATAAACCATCATATGATGAGGACAGTTCATTGGACGTAACACTAGCATTTCGCCGTCTCCCATATCCATTGGTGGGAACATGTCTTCATGGTAATGATCCCAGTGACCAGATGTTTTATAAAGGTCAACATTTGCCATAATTGGAGTGTAAACGTGTTGGTAGCCTAAACTGATTTCTTTATCAGTGATGTAACGTTCGATAGTGCGACGAATTGTCGCTCCTTTTGGCAACCAGAATGGCAATCCTGATCCAACTTCTGGAGAAATCATAAATAGATCTAGTTCTTTACCTAGTTTACGATGGTCGCGTTCTTTTGCTTCTTCACGCATTTTGATAAATTCTTTTAATTCTTTTTTATCAAAAAAGGCTGTTCCATAAATACGTTGCATCATCTTGTTGTTTGAATCACCTCTCCAGTATGCTCCTGCAAGAGATAATAATTTAAATACTTGAATACGGCCTGTTGAAGGAACGTGGACCCCACGACATAAATCAACAAAATCGCCTTGATCGTAGACCGTAATTGTTTCATCTGCTGGCAATGCTGTAATCAATTCTACTTTATAAGGATCTTCCTTAAATAAGTCTAGCGCTTCTTCACGAGTCACTTCTTTGCGAACAATCGGATTATTTTCTTTCACGATTTTCATCATTTCAGCTTCGATTTTTGGTAAATCTTCTTCTGTGATAGGTGTTTCAGTATCAGTATCGTAATAAAATCCACTTTCAATTGCTGGACCTACACCAAAATGAATATCTGGATATAAACGACGCAACGCATTTGCCATTAAATGAGCAGAAGAATGACGAATGATTTGTAAGGCATCTTCGTGATCGGGTGTAATAATTTCTAAGCTTCCATCTACTTCAAGTGGACGAACTAAATCGACTAATTCTCCGTTGAATTTTCCGGCTAAAGCTTTTTTTGCTAAACTATTGCTGATACTTTTCGCAATATCTAACGTTGACGAACCTGCTGCAACTTCTTTAATTGCGCCATCTGGTAATGTAATCTTGATTTCTGACATATTGCTTCCTCCAATGTAGTTAATTTTTAAATCAATCTTTTGCTAAATAAAAAAAGCCCCTTTTACAACAAATAGCAATACTCGTTGTAAAAGGGACGATCTAGTCGTGGTTCCACCCAATTTTAGAGTCCTAAAATAGACTCTTTCTCTTAGGCTTGATAACGTTAGCGAAACGGCCAAACTGCTAGTTCATAAATGGTTCACAGTGGCACTTGAAAGTGGTCAAAACAAGTTCTTGTTTAGAAAGTTCTCAGCAAATACTTTCCTCTCTGATAAATAGGTTTCTTGTCTTGGTGTCTTTCTCATTGATTTAATCTATTGACCTAATTAAAACACTTTTTCTCTGAGTTTTCAAGTAACAATCGTTAAATAACAAAAACAAATTATCCATTACGTCTATTTTTCCCTGTCATTTTGATTTCTTTTGACAAATAACGGATTCGTTCCATAATTCGTTTTGCTTTTAAAGGTTCTTCTTCTCCGCGTTGACTAGTTCTTAAATGTTCATTTTCTAATTGCTTCATATCAAAGTTTGATGAAAAGAAGGTTGGCAATTGCTCTTGCATTCTATATTGCAAAATAACACCTAAAACATCATCACGAATCCAACTAGACATTGAATCTGCTCCAATATCATCTAACATTAAGATGGCTGATTTTTTGACCATATCCAATTTTTCACTCATATCATTTTTGCCAATGGATTGTTTCATTTCAACAGCAAAAGATGGAAAGTGCATTAATGTACTGGCATAGCCATTTTTCGCCAATTCATGAGCAAGAGCTCCTAATAAATAGGTTTTTCCCACTCCAAAAGATCCTTGTAAATATAACGATTTATGAAAACCTTTTGGATCACTTAAATAAGAATCAATAAAATCAAGTGCTTCCGAAACTGCTTCTCGTCGCTCATCAGTTAATTCAAATTTAGCTAGCGTTGCATTACGAACATCTTTTGGCATATCCATTGAATGAATTCGTTCACGAATCTCATTTTCTTTTTGTTTCGCTATCAATTCAGTTGTCGGAACATACGTAACGTCGATAACGTGAAAATTCATAAATAACTTTGGCATATAGCCTGGTGCCATCATGCCATCTTTACGCTGAAATTTCTTTTTTTCTTGAACGTATTCGTAAAGTTTTGCATAGCTTCGTACGATTCGTTCATCTGTCAATTTTTCACGATTTTCTTCAATGAAGCTTATGACATCCTCGTCTCGTAAGACTTCTTTCATCAAAGAATCGTACTGACTTTCTAAGTTTCGTTCTTTAATTAATTTGGATAAACCTTTGCCCATATCTTCCATTCTATTCACCATCCTTTCCTAATTTTGTTTTTCTAACCGCTTGATTCGTTGCATAAAGGCTTCTTGCTCTTCTTTGCTCATCGGCTTTTCTTCGGTTTCTTGATAATCATCTTTTGCCCATTCTGGTAAGGTTTCTTTTCTTGTACTGGCTTGATTGTTGCGATAAGTAGCAGGTTTTGATTTTGAGTAGCTTTTTTGTTGTTCTTCTCGTTTTTGTTTTTTAGCTGCATTTTCTTGATAAAGTTCTTTTACTTTTTGAATCGCTCTTTCTGGAGAAGTGACGTTGTCTTGACTCCAATCATTGGCAATACTGTCAGCTAAATTTTGAGTAAAGGTTGGATTTCCTCGGACTACTAACACATAATGGATCAAAATATTGACTACGGATGACGGTAAATTGGCTCTTTTAAGCAAATTTTCTAACGTCCACTCTTCTGTTTTGGCAACAAATCCACCTTTTTGTTCTTTGATGGATGTCATAAAATCATATGGTGCCATGGTTTCGCTCACTTCAATTACAGCAATATCCTCATTAGTAAAACCTTGATGCTTCAATTCATTTTTTCTAAATTGACGCTTCGTTTTTGAAGTAGCAATCACTTCTTCCATAACATCTTTTACATGCACAGCTTGTTGATTGGTTTGATGATACTGATCGTATATCAATTGCTTTAGCTTACGGTCATCTACTTTGCCTGTATCAATATCAGATGCTTCTAAAACAGCTTTTTGCATTTTTAATTCATCGACCCCGTACATTGTGTTCAACACAATAATCGTCTTTTCAATTTCTTTTGTAATGGAGGAACGATTGATATATTGAGTAGATAAGCCATCATAGAAAAATTTAAAATCAAACTGCTTAGAATCCAATTGAGGTGCCGTACTTTCTGTAGCACCCACCAGTTCGACTGGCTCGGTCAATAGATTTTTTTCTTGATTAAATAGTTGACTATCAAAATGATAGACATCTAGGAATGATTTTGTAATCTCTTCAAATTCTTTTGGATTAACTGAATTCGATGTGAATCGTTGGCGTAGCTTTCTGAATTTCCGTTCGCCTACTTTTTCAAATAACAACAAACTTAACAAATCGTCTTTAAAAAAAACATGGACTGGTTGTGGAGATAGAAGTTCATAAACAAAGTTTTTTTCTTGTTCTGAACTGACATAAGTTTTAAGTAAGCCAATGGCTTCAAGTTTAATTCTTGCTTGATACAATTCTGGAATTCCAATATTTAATAGTGCCAGCAATTCTGAATGAAGAATACCGTCACTCCAATACTTATCATCTTCAACTTCTGTCCATAAGGTCATGTAAAGACTGTAGGCTGTTGCACCAATCAGAGGCTGATATAAAAAAGTGAGAATTTTTTGATCCATATCTGAAAGCAAGCCATTTTGACGGACTTTAAAGCCATCTTTTGGACTAAGATTTTTCCATGGATAATTCATATAAGATTCACACCTTTCGCTTGCTTATTTTTCTTTTTCTTGCATTTCTTGTAGTTCTTTCAAAAAGACACTCATATCTTTAAATTCACGGTAGACACTTGCAAAACGAATATAGGCAACTTCGTCTACTTGGGCTAAGCGTTCCATGATGTATTCGCCAATCAAAGTAGTTGATACTTCATTTTCACCTAAACCTCGAACTTTGTTTTCGACTTCATCGACAATTTTTTCAACTTGCTCCATTGCTACTGGGCGTTTTTCACAGGAGCGAATAAGGCCACGCAAGATTTTTTCACGGTTAAATTCTTCTCTTGTTCCATTTTTTTTGACAACAAGTAAAGGCGCCTGTTCCGTTCTTTCAAAGGTTGTAAAACGAAAGCTGCATGCTTCACATTCACGTCTTCGTCTAATTGCTCGTCCTTCATCTGCTGGACGACTGTCGACAACTCTAGAACCATTATTTTGACAGCGTGGACATTGCACTTTTCATCATCCTCTATGTTTAATTTATTATGATTAATAAAATAATTCGTATTATAATTAGGTGTTTACACGTCATTATAACATAGCTTGAACCTTTGTGAAAAGACTTATGAAAAAAGGTGTTGATTATAAAAATAGAGTTCTTTCTATCCTTTGATAGAAAGAAACCCCATTTGACCTAGCCACTTTTCGACTTGCTGTTTTGTTGATTCTTTTGAACCATTATTATCGATCACAATATCCGCAAGTTGCTCTTTTTCAACAATTGATTTTTGTGAGTGAATTCGCAATAAGGCTTCTTCTTTTGATAATTGATTGCGTTTTTGTAGTCGCTCCAGTTGAATGGCAGGAGAAACGGCTACTACCATCACCTTATCAACAACTTTGTCATACTCTGCTTCATATAAAAGTGGAATATCCAACACAACCAATGACACGCCTTTTGCAACTTGTTTTTGAGTCTCATCCATAATCCATTTTCGAATATAGGGTTTTAAAAGTTCATTTAACTGCTTTCGTTTTTCCCCGTCTTCAAAGACAATCTTTCCAAGTTTTTGGCGATTCAAACTGCCATCTGAATGGATGATTTCATCGCCAAAATATGTTTTGATTTCTCTAAGACCTGCTGTTCCTTTTTCGACTACGGCTCTTGCCCCAAGATCAGCATCTACTACTGGAAAGCCAAAATCTTTGAAGAGTTGGCTGACGGTTGATTTTCCGGTGGCAATACTCCCTGTTAAACCTAAGATAACTGTCATCTTTATCACTCTTTTCTATAATTGATTGAATGACTTTGTATTTGTAGTCGTCAATTTTTGACATTGAGGACAAAAGTGGGTTCCTCGTTGTGCTACCTTAATTTTCTCAATAATGTGTCCACAGCGAATACAAGGCTCGCCTGTTTTACCATACACTGCAAGTTCTACTTGGAATGTTCCTGCTTCTCCTAACGCATTTTGATAGGTTCGAATCGTCGTTCCACCTGCTTCAACTGCTCGACCTAAAACATCAATAATCGCTTGATAAAGGGCTTTGACTTCACTTTTTTTCAATGAGTTCGCTGGACGTAAAGGATGGATTTTCGCTTCAAAAAGAGCTTCGTCAACATAAATATTGCCTAGACCTGTAACAATCTTTTGTTCTAGTAATAATGGCTTGATGGCTCTGTTTTTTATACTTAAGGCTTTTGAAAATTCTGGCAACTTAAAGAACTCTGGAATAGGTTCTGGTCCTAAGTCGCGTATTCCAGTCACATTAAATTGTTCTCCCAAAGGAACTAATGTCATACGACCAAATTTTCGAACGTCTAAGTACCTTAAATCTCGGCCATCTGTTAAATGAAAGACCACATGAGTATGTTTTTTCAAAGGTGTTTCCGTTTCTTCAACTTCATACTTGCCTTCCATTCGCAAATGGGAAATCATTGCCCAGTGATCTAAAATAAAAATCAAGTATTTTCCACGACGGTCAATACGTTGAATGGTTTCTCCTATTAATTGGTGACCAAACTCTTCACCAGAAAATGGTTTTGTGATAATGCGATCCCAATAAACTGCTACGTCTTTAATCGTGGCACCTTTAACAAGGTTGGTTAGTCCTTTTCGGACCGTTTCAACTTCTGGTAATTCTGGCATAAAAAGCTCCTTTCTTCTTAAAAAACTTGCATCCATTTTTTATTTTATTAAATGGATGCAAGGCTATTCTTTTATTTAGCGTCATACCAACTGTCGCCATAATTGCTGTCTACTTTTAATGGAACTTGTAATTTCACTGCATGTTCCATCACTTCTGGAACTAATTTTTCAAGGATTGGAATTTCTTCCATTGGCGCTTCAAAAATCAGTTCATCGTGTACTTGTAACAACATTGTCGCTTTTAAATTTTCTGCTTTTAAACGTTTGTCCATTTCAATCATCGCTACTTTAATAATATCAGCCGCACTTCCTTGGATTGGCGTATTCATAGCTGTTCTTTCAGCAAATGATCGTAGGTTAAAGTTCCTTGAATTAATGTCTTTCAAGTAACGGCGACGGTGAAATAAGGTTTCAACATAGCCCTTGTCTTTTGCTTCTCGTACGATGTCTTCCATATATTGTTTAACGCCTGGATATTTATCAAAATACGTATCAATAAATTGTTGTGCTTCTTTTCTGGTTATTCCTAAGTTTTGCGATAGTCCGTAGTCACTAATACCATAAACGATTCCAAAGTTGACCGCTTTTGCTTGGCGACGCATATTTCCAGTCACATCTTCTGCTTTTTCAATTCCAAAGACACGCATTGCCGTACTTGAATGGATGTCTTGCCCTTCAAGAAAGGCTTCTTTTAAATGGGTGTCATTTGAAATATCTGCCAGCACACGTAATTCAATTTGTGAATAATCGGAAGCAAACATTTTCCAGCCTTCATGGCTTGGTACAAAGGCTTGTCTAATTTTACGCCCTTCTTCTAAGCGAATCGGAATATTTTGTAAGTTAGGATCAACGGAACTAAGGCGACCTGTTTGGGTTAAGGTTTGAACGTATCTAGTGTGTACTTTTCCAGTCGCATTATGAACGACTTTTAGTAAGCCCTCCACATAGGTTGATTGAATTTTAGCAATTTGACGGTATTGTAAAATATCATCTACGATTGGCGCTTGTTCTCTTAATTGCTCTAAAACATCAACTGCTGTTGAATAACCAGTTTTAGTTTTTTTAATTGCAGGTAAACCCATTTTTTCAAATAAAATCACACCTAATTGTTTTGGTGAATTGATATTAAAAGTTTCTCCAGCTTCTTCATAGATACGCGCTTCAATTTCAGTTAAGCGAGTAGCAAATTCTGATTTCATTTCTAGTAAGCGATTGGCATTGACTTTTACACCTGTCATTTCCATTTTTGCTAATACCATTGAAAGAGGCAATTCCATTGAAAAGAAAAGATCACTTTGTTCACTTTTTTCTAAATCTGTTTTCAAATGCTTGCTTAAAACTTCAATGGCTTTTGCTTTTCTCGCTAAATGTTGATAAAGTACCGCTGGGTCTTCTGGAATAGCAATTTTAGCTCCTTTTCCATAGACACTTTCATCTGAATCAACTTCATAGTAATCATGCTCCATTGCTACTTCAGATAAGTCTTTACTGTTGTCATTTGTATTTAAAATATAAGAGGCCAGTAAAACGTCAAACTGGATGCCATTCACTTCGTTGCCGTAGCGTTTCATTGCTACGACTGTTCGTTTTGCATCAAAGACGTGTTTAACTATTGATTCGTCTTTTAACCATTCTGCAAATAGCGGCTCCGCTAAAATAAAATCAGGCTCTGCCATATAAATTTTTTCACCATTTGTCCAAGTGACTCCTACAATATCTGCTGTATGGTAATTATCACTTAACATTTCAACGTATAAAGCACCTTCTTTGCCGAACATTTCAGGTTTTACTTCGGTTACCACTTCAAAAAGAATTTCAGCTTTTTCAATTTGATTTTCTTCGTCATAAGCTTTAGTATCTAATTTGCTTAAAAATGATTTAAAATCCATTTCTTTATAAAACTCAATTAGTTTTCCAACGTCTTTTCCTTTGTACACTAAATCATCCACTGTCACTTCTAGAGGAGCCTCAACATCGATTGTTGCCAAGCGTTTACTTAGGAAAGCTTGTTCTTTATCATTGATTAGGTTTTCTTTTCGTTTGCTTTTTTTCATATCTTCAATGTTTTCATACACGCCTTCAACAGAACCGAATTCATGTAACAGTTTTAAAGCTGTTTTTTCACCAATATTGGTGACTCCTGGGATGTTATCAGAAGAGTCTCCTGCTAATCCCTTCATGTCAATAATTTGATTTGGCGTTAAACCGTATTTTTCCATTAGATAAGCAGGGGTATTTTCTTCGATTTCACTAACCCCTTTTATGGTAATGTCTACACGAACATTTTCTTTAGCAAGTTGTGTTAAATCTCGGTCGCCTGAAACGACTACAACGTCATATTCATTTGGGTCTACTTGCGTTGCTAGGGTTCCAATAATATCATCTGCTTCATAATTATCCAATTCGTAATGTGGAATCCCAAATCCGACTAACAAATCACGTAAATAAGGCATTTGCTCTTTAAATTCCCCTGGTGTTTTAGAACGTCCATCTTTATATTCTTTATAAAATTCATGTCTAAATGTCGTTTTCCCTGCATCAAATGCAACTAATACATGTGTCGGTTCTTCTTTACTCATTTCATTTTCTAACATTCGGTGAAAGCTAAAAAGGGCATTTGTGTGAAGCCCGTTTTTATTAACAAATCGATCTAATGATCCGGGAATTGCATAAAATGCTCTGAACGCAATACTGCTTCCATCAATCAATAATAATTTATTTTTTTTCGTCATAAGAAAACTCCTTTTTTATGGAAACCTTAAGTAAGTGGTGTTCACTTATCGTTTGGTGCCAATTTCATCTCTTATATTCTACCAAAAAAAAGAACAGATAGCGAAAAAGAAATTCGTTCCGTTCAAAAGAAAAAAATCAGAGTTTACGCACTCTGATTTTAATGTAATGCTTCTTCAATTTGGGGAATTAATCGTGGCGGCTCAACAATAAAGCTGGCATCAATTACTCGCTCACCTTCCATATTTTTAGCTTCTACTGAAATCGTCACTACTTCTTTCATTAAATCCACTCGAATTACTTCGAATTCAAAGGTAACCGTTTCATAGTGGTAGACGGGATTTACGCAGTTTACTGAAACATTCACCACATTTGACCCTGGTCCTGGTAAATGTTTTGAAATCGTACTTGTCATAATGCCAATCAGCATGATAACCGGCACTAATGGCTTTTCGTATTCCGTTTGATTGGTATAATCATGTTGAATAAATAAGGGATTTGCATCATTTGTCAATCCTAAGTACAACAAGATATCTTTATCTTCAATTGATTCCGTCACACTTAATTGATCGCCTTCTTGGATTTTCGTAATCAATTTCCCCATTTTTCTTGGTTTCATCATTTTTTCATTTTCTCCTTCATTGTCTTTGTCTTTATTTTACCAAATGTTCTGGAAAATGTAATGAATAAAGTTTTTTAATTTCACTTTCTATAAAAATAAAAACCTAAACAAATAATTTTGTTTAGGCATAAATCAATTTAATTGTTTTGTAAAGTAGTTCTACTTAATAGTGTTTCATAAGAGCTTTCAAATTTTTGAACATCTCCTGCACCCATAAAGATAACAACTGCATCATGATGATTCAATAATGGAGACATATTTTCTTCTTTTAAAACAGTGGCACCATTTTTAATTTTTTCAGCCAAATCTTGGATTGTTACGCTTCCTTGATCTTCTCTTGCTGATCCAAAGATATCACATAGATAAACAGAGTCTGCTAGATTTAGCGCTTCAGCAAATTCGCTCAACAACGCAACCGTTCTTGTGAAGGTATGAGGTTGGAAAACCGCAATAATTTCTTTTTCTGGATACTTTTGACGAGCAGCATCTAAAGTAGCACGGATTTCAGAAGGATGATGTGCATAATCATCAATGATAACCATGTCTCCCATTTGTTTTTCACTAAAACGACGTTTAACGCCTTGGAAAGTCAATAAGTTTTCAGCAATTTTTTCTTTTGAAATGCCTTCAAGTTGACAAAGGGCAATAACTGCAAGTGCATTCAGTACATTATGAGCGCCATATGTTGGAATTTCAAAGTGATTATAAAATTCATTTGAAATATACACGTCAAAACTTGAACCTTTTGTTGACCGAGTAATATTACGTGCTTGGAAGTCATTTTCAGCTCCAAATCCATAATAAAGTACTGGTACATTTGCTTTAATTTTTTGCAACTCTTCATCTTCACCACAGGCAATAATCGCTTTTTGAACTTGGTTTGCCATTGATTGGAAGGCATCAAATACATCTTCAATACCTGTAAAGTAATCAGGATGATCAAAATCAATATTTGTCATAATGGCATAATCGGGACGGTAGGCTAAGAAATGACGACGATATTCGCAAGCTTCTAAGACAAAGAAGTCAGCATCTGGTACACCGTGCCCAGTTCCATCTCCAATGATATAGCTTGTTGGTTCAATTGAACTTAACACATGTGCTAATAATCCAGTTGTACTTGTTTTACCATGAGAACCTGTAATGGCAACACTTGTATATTGCTTTAAAAACTCACCGATAAATTTATGGTAGCGAATAACTGGAATTCCTAAATCTAAAGCTGCTTGAATCTCTTCATGAGTATCTGGGAACGCATTCCCTGCGATAACCGTCAATCCTTCACGAATATTTTCTTTCGCAAATGGGAAGATTGGAATTCCTGCATCTTCAATCCCTTTTTGAGTAAAGAAGTATTTTTCAACGTCGGATCCTTGTACGTTAAAACCTTTATCATTCAATACTAATGCTAGTGCGCTCATTCCAGAACCTTTAATGCCGACAAAGTGATATAGTGTATTTGTATTCATTTTCCTGCCTCCAAATGATGTAATTCGTAGTTCCCTATTTTGTCTATCTACTTGTATTTTTATTAAACAATAAGTTCCCTATTTCCAATAAGTTGTTCATTATCTTAACATCAATTTATTCTATAAATTTTTACTGATCTAAAAATTATAACGATATTAGTATACCACGATTTTTTTCATTAGCATACTGCTTTCACCTAGAATACTTTTGTATTAGGATATCTTAAAAACTGGCAATTAACTTTTTAAGCTACTCATTTTTTTGATAATTTGCTTCGTAAGTTGCTTTAGTCAGAAATACATCTCTTGGTTTAGAACCTTTATTTCCAGAAATTAACTGTTGCTCTTCCAATGCTTCAATTAAGTTAGAGGCACGATTAAATCCAATTTTAAATTTTCGTTGCAATAAAGAAACAGAAACGGTATCTTCTTCTGAAATAAAGGCTAAAATTTCATCAAATAGCTCATCTTGACTTTCAACTAGTTCTAATTTAGCAAGTAATGTTTCGGGTTCAAACAGATAATTAGCCGCTCGTTGATCTTTCACATGTTGCACAATCGTGTCAATTTCATTTTCAACATAGGTTCCTTGTACTCGAATAGGTTGCCCTATGCCATTTTCTAAGAACAGCATATCCCCTTTTCCAAGTAATTTTTCTGCTCCACCTGTATCCATAATGGTTCTTGAATCCACTTGACTAGAAACCATAAAGGCTACTCGTGTCGGAATATTATTTTTGATGGTTCCTGTTACCACATCCACACTCGGCCTTTGTGTTGCAACTAGTAAATGAATCCCTGCTGCTCTCGCCTTTTGTGTAATACGAGCGATGTAGTCTTGAACTTCGCTACTCGCCACCATCATTAAATCGGCTAATTCATCAATAATAATCACGATATAAGGAATTTTCAATCCGTGATCTCCATGGAGAGCTGCTTTTTCATTGAATTTTTCAATGTTTCGAACACCAGCTGCTGCCAGTTTTTGGTAACGCTCTTCCATTTCTTCAACTGCCCATTTTAAAGCTTCTGCTGCAGCTTTTGGTTCTGAAATAACTGGTGATAATAAATGAGGAATGTCGTTATATGGCGCAAGTTCCACCGCTTTTGGATCAATTAAAATCAATTTCACTTCACTTGGATTTGCTTTGTATAATAAGCTGATTAAAATTGAATTGATAAAGACACTCTTACCTGAACCTGTTGCCCCTGCAATTAAACCATGAGGCATTTTATCGATGGTTGAAACCACTGCTTTCCCAGATAAATTCACTCCAATCGCGACTGTTAATGGCGATTTATTTTCTTTAAATTCTGAACTTTCCATCACTTCGGATAGCATGACAGGTCTTGAAAATTGATTTGGAATCTCAACTCCGACAGAACTTCTACCAGGAATAGGCGCTTCTATCCGAATGTCTTTAGCTGCTAACGCAAGCTTTAAATCATCTGATAAATTAGTTATTTTATTCACTTTGACACCACGACCCAGCTGTAATTCAAATTGAGTTACTGCCGGTCCAATCGTCCAGCCAATTACTTGGGCATCAACACCAAAGGCATCTAAAGCTTCATTTAACATTTCAGCTTGTTCAATAACCCAATCATCCACGGCACTATTTGTAAATTGAACAGGTGGCTCTAGTAAGTCTAATGGGGGAAATTGATACGCAGCTAGATTTTCATCTTCATTTTCAATTAAATTTGAAACGGGGACTAGCGCTTTTCCTTCAGAAGTAAAATTGTCACTTTTTGCTTCTGGTGTAGTTATTTTTTCTTCAACAAATTGAGGCACTTCCTCTACAATGAATTCTTCTGGTTCTTCCATTGTAGGTTCTTCAACAATCTGTGGTTGTTCTTCTTCTACAATCAATTCTTCTAGTTCTTCCTTTGCAGATTCTGCTGTCTTTTCTTCGACAAAAGACGGCACTTCTTCAGAAATCGATTCTTCCATAACAGACTCTTCTATCTTTTCTTCAACTACTGGCGTTAATGTTTGAGACAAATAATTAAAACGACTTAACGCAGCTTTTAATTCCAAATCAGATTCTTCTTGATTAAATGTACCTGTTTCAGTAGTTTCTTCTAAAAGTGGTTCAACAGATGATTCATCTTTAGTGATGATTTCAGTCTCAACTGAATCTTGAATAGGACCTCTGTCCTCTTCTTCATGAAGCTCTCCAAAATAACGTGCAACATTCGTCCCACGATTTATCGTAATGTCTTGTTCTTCTTCAATCATTCCTGCAAGCGATCTTGAAAGACCTCTTTTTTTATCGTGGTGTGTTTCTTCGATTTGAGGAATCACCAACTCTTCTTCCTCTTCTAAGCACTCGGCTTTTTCTTGTATTTGACTAGTAGTTTCTAATTCACTCGCTGGAAGAACCTCTTCAAATGTAATCAATTCTATATCTGGTGCGCCATCTTCTACTTCAAGTTCAGCTGAATCTTCATTTTCTGTAAGCAAAATAAACGTGTCTACCTCTTTTTTTAAACGCGAAGCTAAAAGATCGTAGTCAATTTCATCAATTGTTTTTTTTACATCATCTCTTTGGAACCCATAAATAGGTGACGGAATTTTTTGAACTTTAAATGGCGTTGAACTTCTTGTTTCATGATAGGCAGTTGGCTGCTTTTCAATGGATTGCTTAGCCGCTTGTTTCGCTTCAACTTTTCTTTCAGTATTGGTTTTTCGAGTATGAAAATCTTGTGTCTCTTTTTTTACAACTGCATTCGTTTCTTTTCTTGTATACTCTTCTGTACGATGTAAAAATTCTGAAAAAACAGCATCTGGTGCTGGATGACGACCTGATTTCGGTAATTTTACTGGTCTTTTCGTTTCATTATTTTGTGTTTCGTAAGGTTGTTTTTTTAAGGGTTGTTTTTTTTCATTCTGTCGTACTTGTTCAGTATCAGAATAGAAAGGAAACTTAAATTTTTTAGGGTGATTTTGCCCACCTTGGTAGCTTGGTCCATCATAATTTGACATGATGATGCTCCTTTCCTCTCTGTTGTCTTTGTTTAGTTTAACATAATCCCCCTCTTTATTGAATCATAATTGAGAAAGCTTAAAATCTTCTTAGACAACGATAAAAAACAATCTACTCAACACATGATGTGAAAAGTAGATTGCTTCTATTTTTAAATTAAGCGCCTATTTCAAAAGCTTCTCCAACAGTTGAATCTGCTGGCAATACTAAAATACCTTTTTGAACAGGTGCATCCGCTAAGTTTAATTCTTTAGCTGAACAAATCATTCCGTGACTCGCTTCGCCACGTAATTCACCGTCCCAAATAATTAACCCATTCGGCATCATCGCGCCTACTTTTGCAACCACTACTTTTTGATCCGCCGCAATGTTTGGAGCGCCACAAACGATTTGAACCGTTTCGTCATTTCCAACTTCAACTTGCGTAATGGATAAATGGTCTGAATCTGGATGTGGCACGCATTCTTTAACAAATCCAACAACGAATTTAGGTTCATTGTCGACTTCTAAGATATAATCAAATCCAGCTTTTTGAATAAGCTCATTTAAAACAGCCACTTGATCTTCAGTTAAATAGATTTGACCATTTCCTGACACTGTTAAGTGGTTTGAGATATGAAAGAAGTTAAAACCAACAGTTTCATTTGTTTCTGATTTAAAAATTCTAACAACGTCTCCGTTTTCTTCAAATCCTTGTTCCGAAAAATTACTGTTTTCAGTCATAATTAAAAGAGTATCGCCTATTCCATTTTTATTGTAACAACTAATCATCAATTTATTTTTCTCCAATCTATTTTTCCTTCGCTTGATTTCGAACAATCAATACATCACATGGTGCTTCTCGAATAATGTATTGACTAACGCTTCCCATCATTAAACGTTCAATTCCACTTAATCCGCTTTGACCACATAAAATCAAATCGATGTTATGTTCTTTTGGCAATGATTTTGCTAGTAATTCTTTTGGTGAGCCTGTTACTAATTCAGTTGAAACTTTTTTTACACCACGATTAATTGCAAATTGACGGTATTCACCAAGAATTTCTTTCATCGTACGCGTCTCTTCTTCACTGGCTTCAATATCAAAGCTCGCAACACCCATCGTGTATGAACGATTGTCAATTACGTGGACAATCAATAAATCACCATTATTTCGTTTCGCTGTTTCAATTGCATTTTCTAAAGCTGCACTTGCTTCGTCGCTTCCGTCTACTGCAACCATGATGTGTTGATATTCTTGATTTTGTTCAACCATAATCTCATCCCCTTTTGAAAAACTTAGCATTTAACTGCTTTCTTTTATTATAACTCTTTCATTCCTATAACAAAAGGCTAAACGCTTCATCTTGAATCATTAGAGCGTATTGATAAATTGAGTAACTTCTTCTTTTGTTTTGCGGTCTTTATTCACAAAACGTCCAGTTTCGATTCCGTTTTCAAAAGCCACAAAACTTGGAATCCCAAAAATAGCCAAGTCTCCACATAAATCGATAAATTCATCGCGATCCACCTGCACAAATGTAAAGTCTGCATGTTCATTTTCGATTTCAGGCATCAAAGGTTTAATGAACACACAATCACCACACCAATCTGCTGTGAAAAAGAAAATTGTTTTTCCGCTATTCTTCAATGTTTCAAATTCTGCAAGTGATTTTAATTCTCTCATATTGTCACCTCTTTTTTATAAACTAGTTATTTTTCATGATTGTTTCATAGGTACTGCGATCCATTGTACGAGCAATTTGTAATACCATTTCTTTAGCTGCTGCGTAATCATCAATGTGGAACATTGTTTGATGTGTGTGAATATAACGCGCGCACACGCCAATAACAGCACTTGGAACACCATTATTTGAAATATGAGCTGCACCTGCATCCGTACCACCTTTTGATACAAAATACTGGTAAGGAATATGATTGGTTTCAGCTGTATCCAATAAAAACTCACGCATCCCTTTTAAGGTAATCATACCTGGGTCAAAGATTCTCAATAAGAAACCTTCACCAAGATGACCATATTTAGATTTATCTCCAGTTAAATCATCTGCTGCTGAACAATCCACTGCAAAGAATAGGTCTGGTTTAAATTGGTGAACAGCACCTTTTGTTCCACGTAAGCCAACTTCTTCTTGAACATTTGCTCCTGCAATCAATGTATTCGGTAAATCTTCGCCTTGTAACTCTTTTAAGGCTTCAATCACAACTGTACAGCCATAACGATTATCCCAAGCTTTGCTTAGAATTTTTTTCCCATTTGCCATTTTAACCGTTTCTGTTAATGGAACGATTGCATCTCCTGGACGCACGCCAAAGCTCATCGCTTCGTCTTTTGAGTCAAAACCAGCATCAAATAAAATATCTGCAACTTCTGGTGCTCCTGCTTTTCCATTTGTACCTCTTAGTAAGTGTGGGGGTACTGAAGAAGAAACGCACGGATAATCTCCCTTAGCAGTTTGTAGTGTAAAGCGTTGCGCTGAAACGACATAAGGATTCCATCCACCTAAAGGAACCACTCTAAATAAACCTTGTTCTGTAATATTAGCAACCATAAACCCAACTTCGTCCATATGAGCAGCTAACATGATTCTTGGAGCTTGTTCGATTTTACTACGACGGATACCAAAAATACCGCCTAAACCATCTTGAACGACTTCATCAACTAAAGGGGTCAACTCTTTTCTCATAACCTCTCTTACATTGTGCTCAAAGCCACTGGTGCCTTGTAATTCAGTCATTTTTTTAACTAACGAAAATGTTTCTTCATTCATGTGTATACTCACAAATAAATAAACTTTCTTTTTATTTGTGATCTACCCTCCTTTAGATATTTGATTTACCTTCTTTATTATATCGCATTTCTATAAAGATTTTAACTGGTTCGGGATTAATTTTATAAAATCATCATAAAAGTGATTTTTATTTGTTTTTTTAGTGGATTCAATTATCTTTTTTTGCGGAAAATGGTATACTAAAAACAGTAATCATTTGATTGGAGGATATATATCATGACTTCTAAAAACTCATTTAATACTTACGCGGTTGTGGGCGGGCTTATTTTTGGAGCTGGTTTGACATGCGGGTATAAAATCGCAAGCTTAATGAAAAAAAATAAAACCATTCACGGGGACGAAATTTTAACGATGGTCAAAAAAGCTTTTCTTGAAGAGGGACCAATTGAAGGGTCTTGGATTGAATTAAAAAAAGTGCCTCTTAGAAAATTCGCCTTTAAAACAGATGTTTATTATGGCGGTATTTCTAGGATGGAAGAAGATACTTTAGTCCAATATGAGTTTATTGCAGATGCATACACAGGCTCAATTTTAGATTTGTACCGTGTTTAACTTAATAAGTAAGTTTAAAAGCAATGAAGCTAAATTTCATTGCTTTTTTTAATAATCTTTAAAAATCAAGCGTACTGTAGCTGTCGTATCTTGTCCCTCAAATTTTACCTCTCCATTGTATTTTGTAGTAATTTTTTGCATGTTTTTCCAACCAAATCCGTGATTTAATTGATCTTTTTTACTTGTATTAAAAGGGTCAATTTTTTTATTTGAGACACTATTCTTGATTAAAATAATCAGATACCCATTTTTCACTTTAAATTGAACGGTAATTTTTTTTTGATCATTTGCTATTTTATTAACTGCTTCAATCGCATTATCGAAGGCATTTCCTAAACAAATAGCGACATCTTTTTCATTCACATGCTGAAATTCAATGGGGAATACTGATAAATCCAATTGAATACTGTGCTCTTTACAACGTTCTTCCAAATGAAGAATCATGCTATCAATCATCACATTATCTGTAAAAATTGTTTGATAATCATCTATTTTAGTTAATTCTAATTCTGAAAAATAGTGCTCTAGCTGTTGATAATGACCCTTTTTAAGTAAGTGTTGCATGATAATCAACTGATTTTTTAGGTCGTGTTTAATTCCTCTGATTTCATTTTGATTGGCTAGAATTTTTAATTGTGTTTGTTTTTGATAATAAAGTTGTTCATTTAATGTATTGTTCTCAAATTCAACTTTATATTGTTTTTCCAACTTCTCTAATAATTGTAAGACAAAATAACTACCAAGTACCATTACTAAAATTGACCCAACTGAAAGCAAACGAAAAATCGGATTATTTTCTAAGTAGACGACAAGCAAAGAATTGTACACTAATATAATCGTAATCATGACTAATAACGTCGTGACGCTGCTATGCACATACAGAGCCTTATCCTTGTATTTCTTTTTTAGTACAGCTAACTGAATAAAATAAAATTGCATGATATCGCTACATAAGTAGAAAAAAACATGTTTAAGCGAGTCAACTTGATCAAAAGTACTTGAAACGACATACAATCCACTTGAAATATGACTAACACTGCTTTCCACTATAATTGTAATTAAGCAATAAAGTAAAATATAAAAAGATTTTCGACTGCCCTTAAAAAAACGGCTACTAATAAATAAACTCGTTGTTAAGGCAATAAAATACGTCATCACAGAAAATTGCTCAAAGTACGTAACCGTTAAATCTTGACAAAAAAAGAGTAGAAATAACACTAAAAATTTCTTTTTAGGTTTTCCAACTAGTCGACTAAAAAAATAGTAAACTAAAAAAGCTTCAGCTATTGCTTCAAAAACATCTGAATAACCCCAATTTTGAGAAACCCAATCGATAAACTCAACCATAACTATCACCATCCTGTGATAAATAATCAAAGAAAGCGGCTTTAAATGATTTGGCATTTCCTTTACTGACAGGAATCACTGAACCGTCCTCTAAAATCAAATGATCTTTTTTTAATTCTTTCACAAATTCTAGCTGTACTAAATAGGATTGATGGGGCCTAAAAAAATTTTTCTTTGCTAAGCTCGCGGCTAATTCCCCCATTTTCCCATACATTCTATCGACTTCTTGATTGCTATAAAAATAAAGTTTTCGTTGCTTACTTTCAATATACGTAATATCTTTCAATAAGATTTTTTTTTGCCCAAATTTTGTTGAAATTGTAAGAACTTCTTCTTTCCGCTTGCCTGCAATCAGCTCCAACAACTCATTCAGTTGACCTTGTTCTATGGGTTTAAGTAGATACCGCAGTGCATTTACTTGATACCCTTCGATAGCGTACTCCATTAAACTTGTTAAAAAAATCAATTCTACTTGTTGATCCATTTCTCGAATTTTTTTTGCAACCTCCATGCCATTTACACCTTCTAATTTAATATCTAAAAAAACGACATCAAAACGATGGCTGGAATATCGGTAAATCTCCATTAATTCTTCGCCACTTTTAAACCATTCAATCATTAATTTTTTGTGACATTGTTCTTGGTAATTGTTTAATTGTTTCAGCAACATTTGTTGATATAACTCTTCATCTTCGCAAATTGCAATATTCATAGAACACACACCCTTCGTACCATTCATTCCAATTATTACATTTGAAGGTCAAATTACAACCATTCGGAACATTTATTAACTTTTTCTTTATAAATTTAACTCACCTTTCAAGGTGTACTATAAAGGAGTGGTTTAATGGACAAAGAAAAAAAAGAACAACACAATTATGCAATTATACTTTTGCTAATGTTACTAGCAGCGATTAGTTTACTAGCGATTTATGCCGCAACAGATACCTGGAATTATGTGATTTTACAAACTTTTTGGTACTTTATTAGTATTATTGTCATTTTCATTTTGATGAAGTTTGATGCAGAAGTATTATGGAAAATTGCCCCACTAACTTATTTGTTAGGTATTTTATGTTTAATCGCTGTTTTATTTTTTGGGGTCACAATTGGTGGCGCAAAACGTTGGTTAAATTTTGGAATTATGAATTTTCAGACTTCAGAAGTGATGAAAATTGCCTTTATTTTAATGTTATCAAGGTGTGTGACTCAACACAATTTTAAAAATATCAAAAGAACAATTCAATCAGATTTGCTGTTGCTTTTAAAGATTGTAGCTATCAGTATTCCTCCAGTAGTATTGGTTATGTTACAGCCAGATTTGGGAACCACAATCGTTTTTTTAGCCATCATTAGTGGGATCACTCTTTTATCAGGTATTTCTTGGAAAATCCTACTCCCTTTATTTTCAACCTTTGTTGGGATTATTACTACGCTATTCTATTTGGTTTTATTTAATCGACCGATTCTTTATCGTTTTGGATTTCACAGCTATCAATTTGATCGAGTTGATGTTTGGCTTGAACCTTATAAGGATATTTCGGGCGATTCTTATCAAACCATTCAAAGTATGAAAGCAATTGGTTCTGGACAAATCACTGGAAAAGGTTTGGGAATTTCAGAAGTTCACGTGCCCGAAAACCATACTGATTTTATTTTTACTGCTATTGGTGAAAATTTTGGATTTGTAGGCGGTGGTATCTTGTTACTAATTTACTTTTTATTGATTTATCGCTTGGTGGTTACATGCTTTTTAACGAAAAGTGAATTTTATACGTATATTGTCACAGGGGTTTTAATGCTAATTTGTTTTCATATTTTTGAAAACATTGGCATGACGATTGGCATCTTGCCCGTTACCGGTATTCCGTTGCCTTTTATTAGTTACGGTGGCTCTTCTTTGTTGGGTAATATGGCGGCTGTAGGTTTAGTTTTATCCATGAACAAGCACAACCGCGAGTATGTATTCTCGACAAATCATAAAAAATGGCATTTTTTGACATAGTTAGTTGTCCTAGGAGGTTTACATGAAAAAAACAAATCGTTTCTTTTTATTGATTTATTTTTTGCTACTTTGTTTCGGTATTTTAATGGTTTATTCAGCAAGTAGCGATAGCGCTCAAACAAATACTGGAAGCAGTATCACTTATTTTAGAAATCAGGGAATCTATGCAATTGTTGGAATTCTTTCACTGTTTTTCGTAAGCAAATTAAAAAAATCCTTTCTTGTTCATCCAAACTTATTAAAGACCCTTCTTACTGGAATGTTTGCCTTGTTAGGTTTTGTTCTTTTAACTGGCAAAATAAACGGAGCCAGTCGCTGGATCAATATTGGCTTTTTTAATATTCAACCTGTTGAGCTAGCTAAGATTATTTTGATTTGGTACACTGCCTTTATTCTTTCAAAAAAACAAAAACAGTTAACAAGTAATTGGGTGCAAGTTATTTGGGCGCCTTTGATTGTTTTAAGTTTGGTCGGAATGTTATTATTTCTTCAGCCTGATACAGGCAGTGTTTTGATTTTAGCTGGGATTGTTCTGGTACAAATTTTTGCATCTGGGATTCCTTTTTATTTAGGGGTGTTAAGTTCACTCTTTATCTGCTCCGTGATGTCCGGTTATATTTTCTTAGTCAGCCGTTACGGAACCTCTGTAATAGGCATGTCTGCTTATCGATTCGATCGCTTTAAAGCTTTTTGGTCACCTTTTGAATTAGAAAATGGTGCAGGTCATCAACTGGTGAATTCTTACTATGCGCTAGATCGCGGTGGACTGTTTGGCGTCGGTTTAGGAAAAAGTGTTCAAAAAACAGGTTATCTGCCTGAACCACACACTGATTTTATTTTAGCGGTGATTGGAGAAGAGCTAGGCCTACTAGGAATTATTTTTGTTTTAACCTTACTTTTCAGTTTAATCTTATGGGTATTCTACTTAGGTATCAAGTTGAAAGATCCTTTCGCATCCTTACTATGTATTGGTGTCGGAATGATGTTTTTAATTCAAAGTTGCATCAATATTGGCGGTGTCACTGGGTGGCTTCCCATTAGTGGGGTAACTTTACCTTTTGTTAGCTACGGTGGCTCTAGCTTGATTATTTCCTCAATTGCGATTGGTTTAGTTTTAAATGTTAGCGATACTTTTCGCGCTGTTAAAACCTAACTTTATAGTATATAAATAAGGCTTTGGTTGACTAGTTTGTTTGTTTAATGAACCAAAATTTATAAAAAACCAGACAAAAGATAACACTATCTTTTGTCTGGTTTTTAGATTGCTTTTATTTTTTAGGAAAACTGGCTACAACTCTGTATATACGTTGTCCACGATTTGAGAATTTTTCTTCATACTCAGTCATTACATTGCCTTCAAAATCACTTTCATGTAAATTCAACCAAACTTTTTCAATCAACATGCCATATTTTGAAAAGCTATGAAGTGAATATTCAAATAAGCCTTGATTATCTGTTTTAAAATGAATTTCACCTTGTGGAATCAATATTTCCTCATAGCCAACTAAGAAATCATGATACATCAAACGACGTTTTTCGTGCTTTGTTTTAGGCCATGGGTCTGAAAAATTCAAGTAAACTTGACTCACTTCGCCCTTTGCAAAGTATTGTGTTAAGGCTCCACCATTTACATGAAGCAATTGTAGATTTGGTAAGTCTTCAGCAATTAATTTATCAAGTGCTACTACTACGACACTCATTTGCAGTTCAATTCCGATGTAGTTGATTTCTGGATGAAGTTTGGCCATTTCAGTAACAAAACGTCCTTTTCCAGTTCCAACTTCAATGTGAATAGGATTATTATTACCAAAACGTTCCTTCCAACGTCCTTGCCATTTTTCAGGTGTATCTACCACGTATTGGGGATAATTTGCAATTTTTGCAGGTGCTCCTGGTTTATTTCTTAAACGCATTTAATTCTCCTCTTTCGCTTCTATAATTATTATTGGGTTAAAAAACAGAATTCTCTTCAGTAAAAAGAAGAGAATTCCATTGCTAAGCTTCTTTAGTGCTTTGATAAATAGCTTGTAAAGTTAAAATATCTTGATTCATCTCGTGAAAACGCGATTGATAATGATGACGTTTTGTCTGTTGTAAAAAATTAATAAGTGCATACCACTCAATTCGTTTGATAACTTCATCTGTTACGACAGTTCCATAGTTTTCTAACCATTCCCGCCAGCTTTCTTTAGGTACATATTGACACAACAACATGCTTAAATCCATTGCTGGATCAGCCAAAACAGCCATATCCCAGTCTACTAAATACAATCGATTCTCATCAGATAGCAACCAATTTTTACGGTAAATATCCCCATGGCATACTTGTGGTTTTACAGATTCCATTTGAGATACTTCCTGAGTTAGTTTAGCTAAAATTTCTTTTAATAAGGGATGAATCGCTAAGTCATGCGGCAAAGCCATTTTATATGAACGTAATAATTTTTCTGGTGACACTTCTTCTCCACCAACACGATACAGCATCTTACGCAGCGTTTCTGAGTGATGAATTTTATATAATAATTTTGCAACGCTTGGTGAAGACATCTCTTCACTTGCCAAGGTACGACCATTTAGCCATTCTTGAGCCGTTAAAACATCTCCGTTACCGATGCGTTTCGTCCAAACAAGTCTAGGGGTAATACCTTCGACAGAAAGTGCAGCTAAAAAAGGCGAAGAATTTCGCTTCAAAAAAAGCTTTTCTTCTGCTCTAATTCCCATATATGCTTGGCCAGTATCTCCACCAACTGGAAGCAATTTCCATCCTGTATCTATTTCAAAATCCATCTTAATCATTCCCTAACTTAAATTAACGAACTTACGTACTAGAGCCAAAAATGATAGACATCAATAAGACATCTATCATTCTATTCACTCCTTATTTTAGGTTGCTTCTGCTTCTACGTCAAGCATATATACACTGTTTTACCAAAAAAAATAAAAAAAGCTTGAAAACTCACATTTTCATCTCTAAAAAATGAGTTTTTCTAAGCTAATTTTAACGAATTTAATTCGTATTTTCTTGAACAACTTTTATTTTTGATTTTGGTGCTTCATCTCGAACAAACAAACTGAGTATCAAACCAATTAATGAAAAGATTCCGACTACGAAAAAGACAGCTTGAAAACCACTTAGCGAAGCTAACTGCGGGCTTCCTTTATGAGCTGCTGCTGCACTATTTGATACCATCATCATGATGACAACAAATAGTGCCGTTCCCATTGAACCAGCTAACTGTCGTTGAGTATTAAACATCGCACTTGCATGTCCTGCCATTGATAAGGGAACCGCATTAAAAGCACCTGTTTGAAGAGGCATTAAAGTCAAAGCAATTCCTAATGAACGAACTAGCTGAATCCCAATAATTGTTGAAATAGATGATGTTAATGTTAAACGTCCGATCATAAAAGTAGTAACTGTTATTAAAAACAGTCCTGTAATAGCTAATATTTTTCCTCCGTATCGATCAAATAAGCGCCCAGTAATAGGGCTCATTACAGCGATGACGATTGAACCTGGCAGTAAAATCATACCTGATTTCATAGGGTCGAAACCACGAATACTTTGGAAGTAAATTGGAAATAAAATAATCCCACCATACATTCCAGCCAAAATAATAAAGGAAATGATCACATTTAATCTAAAGCCTCGGAATTTAAATACCTTAAAATTGAGCAAAGGGTGCTCTGAAGCATTGCATCGTTTAATTAGTAATAAAATAGAAGCAATACCGACTAGCAGGACACCTCCAACATTGATACTAAAGAAATCATAAGAAGCCGCATTGCTGAAACCAAATAGCAAGCCACCAAATCCTAATGTAGAGTAAACGACACTTAACCAGTCTAAACGAGGCTTTCCAACCTCACTCACATTTTTCAGAACAAAGTATGCTACAACTACATCAAGAATTGCAAATGGTAAAATAAAGTAAAAAAGCATATTCCAACTGTAATTTTGAACAACCCAACCGGAAAAGGTAGGACCAATTGCTGGCGCGAAGTTCATGGCAAGTCCAATTAATCCCATTGCGGAACCTCTTTTTTCAATTGGAAACATATACAGAACCACAATCGTTTGTAATGGTAAGACAATTCCAGCTCCAATTGCTTGAATCATTCTTCCACCAATCAATACCCAATAGACACTAGAAGTTGCCGCAATCAATGTTCCTATTGTAAAACAAATCATGGCAAATAAGTAAAGCTGCCTTGTTGTAAATCGTTCAACTAAGTAAGCCGTAATTGGAATCATAATCCCATTAATCAGCATATAGGATGTGGTTAACCATTGACCACCTACTGCTGTAATCGAGAATTCTTTCATAATACTTGGGAGCGCTGTGCTCATCAAGGTTTGGTTTAATATTGTTACAAATGTCCCCATAATAATAACGCCTAAAATCGTTACAATATGGGATTTTTGATGCTCATGTTCCACATCGATTCCCCCAATCATCATTTGATTTGCGATGTAGATTTTAATTAAACAGCTTTAAAATACCAACCGTTTTTTTATAATTTCAACGAACCTTTATTGGACTAGTTAGAAATAATCAAACTTCCACATCACAAAAGACGCTACTCTGGATAGAGCTAGCGCCTTGTTTGCTTTTATAATCGTATCATAAATTTCTCATGCAATCAATAGTTAGATATTTATCGAACTTTCCCACAAACTTCTTCAACTGCTTTTACATATAAATCTTGAAGTTGCTTCACAACAGGTCCTCGTTTGCCATCATTCACTTTAACCCCATCAATTTCAACAATTGGCATTGCTTCAATCGTTGTACTTGATGAAAAGACTTCATCCGCATTTTTCAATTGTTCTAATGTAAAGGCTTCTTCTTTAACTGGAATACCTGCTTTTCTAGCAACATCTAATAAGACAATTTTAGTGATTCCTGGTAACACTAAATTGCCATCTGGATGAGTATAAATGACGCCATCTTTGACCATCCACATATTTGTCGAAGCTCCTTCAGTGACAATACCATCACGATGCTGTATTGCTTCTTCTGCTCCAACTTTGTGGGCTTCATGCTTAGCCATTACATTTCCCAGCAAACTAATTGATTTAATATCACAGTGCAACCAACGCATATCAGGCAACGTAATCACTGAAATACCACGATCCATTTTTGCTTGATCTCTTGGGACTTTAGTAGTTGACGCCGTAAAAACAGCGGGCACTTTTATTGGATCTGGGTAAGAGTGGTCTCTTGGAATCGCAATTCCTCTTGTTACTTGGAAGTAAATATTGCCAGTTTCAATTTCATTTTCTTTCATTAACTTGTATAGGCGTTCTTTTAATTCATTTTTAGTGAAGGGAAGGACTAAGTCAATTTTTTTAGCTCCTGTAAAGAGACGGTCAATATGTTCGTCAGCTGTAAAAAAAGTGCCATTATATGCACGAATAACTTCATATAACCCATCACCAAATTGATAGCCTCTATCTTCCATATCAATTTTCACTTCATTGCGTTCTACTATTTTATCATCCAATAAGACTTTCATAATTAGTCCCCTCTCAATACACATTCATCTATTTTGAAGCTATCATATCAAAAATCACCCTGCAACGCACGTCATTTATCTGAAAATTCAAAAAATCTTAAACTTTTAGGTGGTTCCGCGTTCAATTAATTTAAATTCAAGCTTATGCAACGGTAATTCTTTATGTTTTAATTGATTGTACAGTTTAAAAAAAGCATTCTCTGCTTGTAAGTGCATGGGATAATCTATGGTTGTTAAATTAAATAGTTCAGAAATAAAAGTGTTGTCAAACCCTATAATTGCGACTTGATTAGGAACAACGATTTCTAATTCTCTTGCTTCTGCTAAAAAGCCCACCGCTACATTATCTGTTGGAAATAAAACTGCCGTTGGAGGCGTTGTTTCCTTTACCCACCATTGAGCAATTTTTCTCCCATCATTTGAGCTATGCAAATCATAAATAATATCGTCTAGCTTAGGATCAAGTTGCTTTTCGAGACAGAAATCGTACCATGCTTTTACTCGTGCGACTGTATTGAGACTTTTTTCAATGCCAAAAAAGGGTTTGATTTTACGATGACCTTTTTCATACAAATGATACAGCCCTAATTTGAACCCTTCATAATGATCCATAAAAATAGTATCAATTTTTGTTGATTGAACTCTTTGCCAAGTCACAATGGGTCCATATTTACTGTATTTTTCAAGTACTTCCCATTCATTTGAGCGAACAATATGAAAAACGCCATCAATTTGTTTTTGTTTTAATTTTTGAAAAGCTTCCACTTCACTTTTTTTATCATAATCTGTCAATAATAAAGTCACTTGGTAGCCATATTTTTTAGCAATTGTTGCAAAACTACTTAGAAAAATGGTAAGCACATCTGAAAAGTCTGGTGATACAATGCCAATATTCTTGGTTTCACCGTTTTTTAAATAAATGGCATTCTGATTGGGTGTGTAATCAAGTTCGTCAATAATTTTTTGAACTTTTTTTCTAGTTTCTTCTTTTACATAGCCATTATTGGAAATCACTCGTGAAACAGTTGATCTTGAAACCTCAGCTAGCTTTGCAATTTCATTAATATTCGACATGCTAGCTCACTCCTTTTTGTTCGATTCATTACATATTGTAGCATTATTTAACTGGAATTTCAGAGAAGATTTTATTTTTATTTGACATGGGATGCATCTCATAGTTTATGCTAAGAGAAATAAATGAATTGAGGTGCTTTTTAATGTCAAATACAAAATCTATTTTCCCAAAAAACTTCTTGTGGGGTGGTTCTACGGCAGCAAATCAGCTGGAAGGCGCTTATTTGGAAGATGGCAGAGGCTTGTCTGTTGCAGATGCCTTACCTGGTGGAAAAGACCGCTTCAAAATCGTAGCAAGTCCTGACTTTAATTTTGAGCTTGATGAATCTAAATATGTCTACCCAAACCATAAAGGAATCGACCATTATCACCGCTACAAAGAAGATATCGCGTTATTTGCTAAAATGGGCTTCAAAGTCTACCGCTTATCTATTGCCTGGTCACGTATTTTTCCAAATGGTGATGAGACCACACCTAACGAAGCTGGTTTAGCCTTTTATGATAACATTTTTGATGAATGCTTAAAATACGGAATTGAACCTGTTGTGACAATTTCTCATTATGAAATGCCGTTACACTTAGCTAAAGAATATGGTGGCTGGGGCAATCGCAAATTAGTTGATTTTTATGAGCGCTATGCAAAAGTTGTTTTAGAGCGTTACCATACAAAAGTAAAGTATTGGATGACATTTAACGAAATTAATAGTGCGTTGCATTTCCCAGTGATGAGTCAAGGATTGGTAATGAAAACTGGCGCAGGTAGCAAGCAAACCATTTATCAAGGATTGCACCATCAATTTTTAGCAAGCAGTAAGGCTGTCAAAATTGCTCATGACTTAAATCCTGATTTAGAGGTTGGCTGTATGATTATTTATGCAACCACATATGCTTACGACTCAAATCCAATCAATCATTTAAAAGCTTTAGAGTACAATCAAGCCTTTAATTTTTATTGTGCAGACGTTCAAGCCAAAGGAGAATATCCTCATTACGCCAAACGTATCTGGAAAGAAGAAAATGTTACTTTAGATATTCATGATGGCGATTTAGAGTTATTAAAAGCATATCCTGTCGATTATGTTGGGTTTAGCTACTATATGTCTACTGTTGTGACGACTGACGAAGACGTTATGGCAAAATCTGAAGGGAATTTATTGTCTGGCGTTAGCAATCCTTTCTTAGAAGCTTCTGAATGGGGCTGGCAAATTGATCCACTTGGCTTGCGTTTGGCTTTAAATGAATTGTATGGTCGTTATCAGAAACCATTGTTCATTGTTGAAAATGGCTTAGGAGCAAAAGACGTTCTTGATGAAAATAATTTTGTTGAAGATGATTATCGCATCGACTATCTAAGAAGTCATATTGAAGCAATGGGTGAAGCTATTGGTGATGGAGTTGATTTAATGGGATACACTCCTTGGGGCTGTATTGACTTAGTCAGCGCTTCTACAGGTGAAATGTCTAAACGTTACGGATTCATTTACGTTGATCTTGACGACAATATTGAAGGCTCTGGAGATCGTTATGAGAAGAAATCCTTTAATTGGTATAAAAAAGTCATTGAAACTAATGGCTCTGACTTAGCTTAATTTTAACTGAATAAATAGGCTCAATTACAAAAATTAAACAATCTATTTAGTAAAAAAGAAAGAAACGAGAATTCAGTTGAATTTTCGTTTCTTTCTTTTTTATTTAAAATCAGCTAAAGCGATTATTTCCCCTCAATCGCTAACATTCTCCACAATCATCTCACTTACATAACCTAATCCAATAATTGTTTTAATTTAGTTACCACTACTTCCATCACACTCATCTCTTGAACCATCGCGATTCTAATGTATCCTTTTCCACCTGATCCAAAACCACTTCCTGGTGAAAATAAAATATCTGTTTTTTCTAAAATAAAGGTAACAAACTCTTTATCACTCATATAGTCATATTGCTTTGGAATCTTAGTCCATATGAAAAAAGAAGCAGCTGGTTTTTTTATTTTCCATCCGACTTTATTCATTTCTGCAATAAAGTAATCAATTCTTTCTTCATACTTGGCTATTTCAACACCAGCTAACATAGGTAAATGTTCAAGGGCTGTAATGGCCGTTTTTTGTAAAGGAAGAAATAGTCCAAATTCAATATTAAATTGCAACGCTTTTAATTGTTTGATGATTTCTTTATTCCCACAAACAAATCCAATTCGCCACCCTGCAATATTACAAGACTTACTCAGACTATAAAGCTCAACTGCCACCTCTTGTGATCCTTCAATTGAAAGAATACTAGGTACTTCTGCATCGGTATATCGAACTTCTGCGTACGCTAAATCATTTATAATCATAAACTGATATTTTTTTGCTAGTAAAACAACCTCTTCATAAAAGGCGCTTGATAAAACTGTGCTAGTTGGATTTCCTGGTGAACATAGAATCATAAGTTTCGCCTCTTTGAAGGCCGTTTCAGAAATTTTACTTAAATCCGGATAAAAATCATCTGAATTACAAGGAAAATAGAGGATGTCTCCATCTAAAAGCTCAATGCATTTTGTGTATACACTATAGGATGGAGATGGAAGTAAAACCTTCTCATTTTTACCAATAAGTAACGAAATCAAACGATATATTGCTACCTTCGTTCCTGGAACTTCTAAAAAATGACTGTCTGGCGTTAAATTAACTCCAAATCTCGATTGATAATAGTTAGCAATACTTTTTCTAAGACTGCTTGTTAGTTCAGGTGAAAAACATCCGTACCCATGCATATCCTCTTCTTGGATACACTGACTTAATGTATCAATCAAAAGTTTATTTGGTTTTCCATCTGGATTTCCTACTGCTAAATTTATGATATTTTTGTTGTTCTCTAATTTTCGATCAATAAAATCAAAAGCATCTTCTTTGTATGTGTTAGTGGCTTTCAAATGATTACCTCCTTTAACGAATCGGTTTTTCAATAGCTTTTTCGCTGAGTTCATAATTTCCAGTTAAAACATCCTGTTCAAAATCAGCAATGACTCCTTTTAATGAATCTATTATCTCTGTTGCTTCATTTCTCGATGCTAAATTAATAGGATACAATAAATAAGCCACTTGTTCCACTGATTCAGCGTGAACCTTATATGCTGGGACAAAGCTTATTAGTGGCACCATTTCCCCTTGATTGCATTTGTTCCAACAATAATTTATAAAGCCTTGTGCAATTATGCCTTCATTATGTTTTGTTTCTTCAATTAAAATATGAAAATCAATTAAAAATACCAGTTCCCATCCTAAAGAATAGTCATTAATCACAGTCAATTTATCTTCTTTTTTCATTTCATTTTTAAAATGTAAACTCATTTCATGTAATTCAATTAAGTAGTTTTGAAAACCAGAAATCCCTAATCTTTTAAGAGTAATATAGGCTGCCGAAATCCCCATTGCCGGTCGTGAATTTTCAATGGTATAGCGATAGGCTCTGAATTTCCCATACTGATAATCTTCATCAGAATATTCATAACTCCCATCATTCAGTGCTGTAAAAGCCTCTTTAGATTTCGTTATAAAAAAGCTTGTTGAATAGGGGCAAAGTCCATTTTTATGAAAATCAACACCGAAAGAATCGAATTTCGATAGCCCCGCTTGTCGCTGTACCACTTGATTAATTTTAGATTGAATCGATTTTTCTGTTGTTTCTAAATTTGAGCCAGCTATTTTAAAATTAAACCATAACCAACCAATTACGCTGTCTAAATGAAAATGTGGGACATACTTTTCACCTAAGGCTTCCAAAGTTTTGGTTACGACCGTATAAGCTTTATCTATATCATCATGAGCAAAATTTATCGTTGTTCCCCCACAACAAATGACGGCTGCTATTTGTTTTCCTTTAGAAACTTGTAACGTTACAATCTCCTCAAGTTGCTGGTAATCCATCTGCCAATCTTTTTGAGCGGGTACTCTAACACACTGTTCAGACCCTATTCCAAGAATGGAACAGACATGCTCCACACAGTAATGCGAAGATTCATTTGTTAAGACAACTAGATTTGAAGGAACCCCCTTTTTATTTGAATTTGGAACTAACTTTGCAATCGCAAGTTTTATTGCATAAAGTAAGGTTAATTTCCCACCATTGCATGAAATTCCAACTGCCTCATTCCAACCTACAAGCTTTCCAACTCCTCTTGAAATTTGTTGCTCAGTTAGTAACAATTGTCCACCAAAATCGTCCATTAAACTGTTTACGTTATAGAGTTGAGTTAAGGTTGTTGCTGCAACCGCATCTAATAAAGGAGTCGGAACCATATTAAATAACGAATACGTTGAGTGTGGTCTGATAGAGCCATTAAAGACCGCTTGAAAATTATCTAATACTTTTTCACTATCCTCTCCGTCGAATGCTAATGCAAACTTGCTTAGTTCGGCATCATAATTAAAATCAATTATTGGTACCTTAGGCGATTGTGATTTATTTTTATTGCCTTGTATTTCAGACAATTTATTCAAAAATAAATCAAAGTTATCCTCGTTAGAATTCAGGAACTCATCTTCTAATTTAAAAAAACTATTTGTTCTCATAAAACACCTCCTGTGTTATTTTTTATCATAACATGGCTGGTAAGTTGGAATGAATTCGTATGTCATACATGTTAGACTTTCAATCAAATTCACTATCTAATTTAAAAATAAATAACCTCTTATTTCCCCCAATATTTTACAGGGAGACTCTAGTCTAAATAAAAAAAGCCCTCTTTCCTTTCATATCAATTGAAAGAAAAAGGGCTTCCTTTTTAATATCGTTTTGCAAGTTTCATTTTTTTAATCCTGCTTGGTAAGTAAAATTGGCAAAATACAACACTAAAAACAAGTGCAACAATTCCCATTAATAAACTTTCAGTAATGGAAAGAACTAGCAAGCTAGCAATTACAATAATCACTGATTGGCAAAGTAAAATCATCATTAATAACCTCTTCAAAGCGCCTGTTTTCACTGTTTCTTTAACTGGGTACAAATTCGTCAGCGCCATATTGTCATAGTGAAAATAAAGAGGCAATAGTTGAAAGCCCGTTAAGTAAATAAAAATAACAGCTAAGAAAAGACCCACGTAAAATGAATGAGTAACCACAATCAAGATAGCCGCAATTCCAGTCAATCGAATAAATAACCCACTGTACTCCGTTCCTCGTAAAAACGTTCGAGCATAGAGGTAGTCAAATGTTTTTTGATGAACTGGTTTAATGCCTTTTAAAAATCCATCTAAATATTTGCGGCGTCTAACTTTTCCTTTTAATGAAGGAATATCTGTAAATAAATTAATAAATTGATAGATACGGTGCATTCGTTGTTGTTCACTTGAAACCATCCATTCCCATTGATAAACTTGATGACTGCCTTTTTTATTAAGCCAGTTTCTACTTCCAATGGACACTAAAATCGCCAATGCAACACCTATAATAGGGTAGCTAAACAAAGAAATCCCACTAAGAATGGCGACTGTTACTACTTTAATAAGCGTAAGCAGATGTCGTTCTTGTTTTTGACTTACTTTTAACGCATAAATTTGTAAATCTAATTCCCAGTTTTTCAACATTAGCAACATTACGATAAAATAAACCATATCGAAAAAAGTAAGAGTTGTTGTGGCTACTAATAATGGCATTAAAAAGGCTGTTATTAATACAATGATAAAGCTTGGCAATAAGCTACTATACATTTTTGCTCCTTTGAAATAGTCCTTCATCTGCTCTTCTTTTGGTAGTAAGAATACAGCATCTGCTGGTTGAATCAAGGTTGCTAATTTTCCTGTTAGAATCAATAAAACAAAAATAACTAACACAATGGGCCGACCCCAAATAAAATCTCCTGCTAAGCTTTTTAAAAAGTTAGAATACGCATAACCTAGTGCACCTATTAAAAATAAACATACTAATACAAAATGGTCATTGAAAACATATTTCATATAACGCATCATTTTCTTTTGATGTAAACGAACTCGTTTTTTCCAAATTTCAATCATGTTCATCTATTTGTCCTCTTCTTTAGTTAATTGGATATAAATTTCATCTAAAGTAGCTTCCGGCATATTAAAACTTGCTCGAATTTCTGCTAAGGTCCCTTCTGCTTTCACTTCGCCATTGTGTAGCAACACAAAACCATCACACTGTCTTTCAGCAGTTGCCAAAATATGGGTTGACATTAAAATAGAAGCTCCTTGTGCTTTCATATCATTCATTAGTTCTAATAAAGCATTGATTCCTAATGGGTCTAAACCTAAAAAAGGCTCATCGATAATATACAAACTAGGTTCTACCAAAAAAGCATACAAAATCATGACTTTTTGTTTCATTCCTTTTGAAAAATGTGCTGGAAACCATTCCAGTTTATTTTCTAAACGAAATGTTTTTAATAACTTTCCAGCTCTTTCAAAAGCAATTTCAGTCGGCACATCGTACGCCATTGCAGTTAGTTCAATATGCTCTTTTAAAGTCAATTCATCATATAAAACAGGCGTTTCAGGAATAAAAGCAAATTTCTTTCGATAACTTTCAGTATCCTCCTGCACCGTCAACCCATCAATTGAAATCGATCCTTTTGTTGGTGACATTAATCCGATAATATGTTTAATTGCTGTACTTTTACCAGCTCCATTTAATCCTATCAATCCTATCAATTTTCCTTCGCCAACTTCAAACGAAATATCTTTTAAAACAGGTATTTGGCTGTATCCCCCTGTTACATTCCTTACATTTAAACTCATTATAGTATATCCTCCCGTAAATTTATTCTATCTTAGTATATCATAGCCTGACTTCTGTCGGTTGACTTTTCTATTTTTTCAGCATTAGCGTTTCACTTTCAATCATTTTTATGATACATTTAAACTATCAAAACGAAACATTTTTGGAACAAAGAAAGAAGGTTAAGTTAGATGAACGATTGCGTATTTTGTAAAATTATTAATCACGAAATTCCAAGCCATGTTGTTTATGAAGATGACGATGTGTTAGCCTTTTTAGACATCACACAAGTCACTCCTGGTCACACTTTGGTGATTCCTAAAAAACATGTAACCGATATTTTTGAATACGACGAAACCTTAGCTCAAACTATTTTTAGCCGTATCCCTAAAATCGCTCGTGGTATTGAAAAATCAAATCCTGCTATTCAAGGAATGAATATTATTAACAATAATCGTGAAATGGCTTATCAGTCTGTTTTCCATTCACATTTCCATTTAATTCCTCGCTATGGCAAAAAGGATGATTTTACTATGCACTTTGGCAACAATATGAAAAAATACCCACCTGAAAAATTAGCTGAAATTGCAGCAACTATTCAACATGAATTGGAGGACTAACACATGGCACATCCATTTTTTAAAGGTTTACTTTTTGGTTCTATTATCGGTGGGGTTTCTGCTTTATTAACTAACCCTCGCTCAGGTAAAGAAAATCGGGATTTAGCATTGAGTTACATTGACGATACGACTTTGCTCGTTGAAGATGTCTCAAACAGCATTCATTCTTTAAAGGGGGCTATCACTGAATTAAGTACAGAAGGCCTTTCTCTCTTAAATGAATTTACAGAAGAAATGACTGATTCTGTAGAAGAATTTACTATTCAAAATGAACCTCGTATGCGTCGAATTGAAGAAAAAGCAACTAAACTAACTGCCGATTTAGAAGAGTTTTCTGAATTGATGCCTGATTTAGAAGAATTAACTTCAAAAGAATAAAAATCCCTAACGTCAGTTGTCCTTAAACAACTGGCGTTTTTATTTTGCTCTTTAAATATGATTTTTTTGTGACTTTATCTTGATTTTATACGGAACTCTTTAAATTAGTAAACTTTTTTGTATATAGATATGTTATATTAAGTAAGGTACGTTTTACTTAAAAATGTAAACAATCAATTTTGAGAGGAATGAAGAAAATGAAAAAATTAATGATTGCAGGTGCAGCCTTATTATTAGCTGTCACAATTGCTGGTTGTTCAGGAGACAAAACCGTTGCTTCAACGACGGCTGGTAAAATTAAACAAGAAGAATTATACAATAAAATGAAAGGGAAATACGGTGAAGCAACCCTTCGTCAAATGTTAATTTCAGCTGCTTTAGAAGAACAATATGGCGATAAAGTCTCTAAAAAAGACGGTGAATCTGAATTTAACAAAACGAAAAAACAACTTGGCGATCAATTTGCCGCAGCGCTTCAACAAAACAATGTCACTGAAAGTGACTTTAAAGAAACTTCTCGTACAAGAGCTCTTATAAAAGTAGCTGTTACCGATCAAAAGAAATTTAAAGATGCTGATTACAAAAAAGCCTTCAAAACTTGGGTTCCTAAAATGTCTGCTCAACAAATCGTTGTTGCTGATGAAGATAAAGCAAAAGAAGTTATTGCTAAACTAGATGCTGGTGAGGATTTCACAAAATTAGTCAAAGAATACTCAACAGATACAACAACTAAAGACAAAGAAGGAAAAATTGAAAACTTCGATAATTCTACTGGTCTTGATGCCACTCTCGTAGAAGCAGCAAGTAAACTTAAAGATGGCGAATATACAAAAGAAGCTGTTCAAGGTCAAACTGGCTATACGATTCTAAAAATGACTAAAAACCCAGGCAAAGGCAAATGGGAAGATCATAAAAAAGAATTGAAAGAACAAATGATTGATGAAATCGCAAACGACCAAGCTCAATTACAACCAATCTTAGCTAAAATAATCAAAAAAGCAAACGTACAAATCGAAGATAAAGATATGAAAAATGCAGTAGCTTCTATATTAGAACCAACTACTAACACTACTAACACTACTTCTACTAAGTAATGTTAACTAAGAGAATAAGCTTTTTTCACACTTATTCTCTTTTTAACGTAATATTAAGAATATTAGATTGGTGTTTTCCTTTTAAATCTAGGTTGGATTATGCTATATTTAATAGAGTGCTTCGCAATTATAAAATGAAATGGACGTGTTCAAATGAAGAAATTTATGCTTTCTTGTGTAGCTGTACTTGCAGTCATCACAATCGCAGGTTGTTCAAACAGTACAGTAGCTACTACTAAGGGTGGAAAAGTAACACAAGAAGATTTATATGAATCAATGAAAGAAACAGCAGGCCCTGCTGCTCTTCAAAAATTAATCTTAAAAGATGTTTTAGAAGAAAATTATGGAAAAGATGTAACAGATAAAAAAATCAATGCAGAATTCGACAAACAAAAGAAAAGTTATGGCGAACAATTTGATACATTGCTAAAACAAGCAAACTTAACTGAAAAATCATACAAAGATACCATTCGCATGAATCTATTAGTTGAAGCAGCTGTTAAAGCAAACACAAAATTCACCGATGATGATTACAAAAAAGCTTGGGAAGACTGGACTCCTAAAATGACAGCTCAACACATTTTAGTAGCAGATGAAGCAGCAGCAAAAGATTTAATTGCTAAAATCAATGCTGGTGAAGATTTTGATACCTTAGCAAAAGAAAATTCATTAGATACTGGCTCTAAAGAAGACGGTGGAAAATTACCTGAATTTGATGCTACTACAGGATATGACCCAGCTTTCGTTGCAGCTGCGGCAAAACTTAAAGATGGCGAAGTAACCGCTGAACCCGTTCAAGGTCAAAATGGTTACCACATCATTAAAATGATCAAAAATCCTGAAAAAGGAAACATGAAAGATCATAAAAAAGAGTTAGAAACAGCAATGCTTGATGCAAAATTAAAAGACAATGAATACATTCAATCAGTTCTTGCTAAACTTGTTAAAAAAGCAGATGTAAAAATCAAAGATGAAGACTTAAAAGATGTAATGGACAGTTATACTGGAAAATCATCTGATAAAAAAGAAAGTACTACTAAAAAAGAGTCAACTGACAAAAAAGAGTCAACTAAATAATAAAAAAAGAAACGTGCCGATGCACGTTTCTTTTTTTATTCCCCTAACTCAGTTGATTCTTTTGGTTTATAAAACGTACGATTATCCATTCCAAAAATACGTTCTGTAAAGGTTCCTGGCTCAGTACGATTCAAAGCCGAATTTAACATGTTAATAGAAGCATCCATGTTATCAATTTGATGTAAAATCTCAGCTTCTCGTAAACGTGGTCGTACAGGTGAGCCATAATCTAACTGACCATGATGAGATAAAATCATATGTTTTAATAAAATAATATCTTCATTCTTATCGTCAATTTTTAGAGCTAAACAAGCTTTTGTGATTTCTTCATCGACGATTACAATATGACCAATCAAATTTCCTTCAAGAGTGTACTCTGTTGAGATGGCTCCTGAAAGCTCTATTACTTTCCCAAGATCATGCAAAATAACTCCTGAGTACAATAAGGCTTTATTTATTTCTTCGTATTGACTGGCAATTGTTTTAGCAAGGCGCAACATGGATACTGTATGAAAAGACAAGCCTCCCATATATGCATGATGGTGTTTTTTGGCTGCAGGAAATTGGAAAAATTCCGTTTGATATTGATTTAATAAATAACGCACTACTCTTTGCATATTTGCATTAGTAATGTCAAACAACGTACTGTTTATCTCTTCAGCAATATCTTCTTTTTTTATTGGCGCGCGTTCCATGTAGAGTTCTGGCGCATGGGGTTCATTTTCGCTTGCTAGTCGAAGTTTAAAGAGCTTTAATTGTGGATTTCCTTGATAAAGTTCCCGCTTTCCAGAAACTTTAATAACACTTCCAGCTGTAAATGCTGCGATATCTTCTTCAGAAGCATCCCAATATTTTCCATCGATCTGACCACTCTTATCTTGAAAAGTAAAGGCAATAAATTTTTTGCCATTTTTTGCAATTCGGATATCGGCTCCCTTAATCAATAAAAAAAGATCAACGGTATCGTCAACATTATAATCGTATATTTTTTTGTCCATACATCTCCCACTCTCTTATTTCATTTTAGTTCGTTACCTCTATTGTAACACTTTCACCTGTTCTTTAGGGAATACATCTTGAATTTTTTTATCACATGTGAAATAAAGAACCTGATTGCTCTCACTCATTTTCACAATCAGCTTCAACATCTGTTCTTGACGGTCAAAATCAAAATTAACAAAACCGTCATCAATCAAAATGGGCATTTGAATTAAATCAGCTGCATTCTTAATAAATGCAAAACGCAACGCAATATAAAGTTGCTCGGCTGTTCCTTGACTTAATTCACTGACATCAAAAATGAGGCCTTCGTGATGCTGGACTTGAATTTGATTTTCACTTAAAAGAATACGATGGTAATTTTCATTTGTTAACAATTTAAAATACGTTGTTGCATCTTGAAGCGTTTGAGGGAGACGGTCTTTTTTTGCATAGGTTAAAGATCGTTCAATTAAATCAGCTGCAATTTGGTAACTACTCCATTTATCTACTAAATCTTGTAGTTCTGATTTTAAATTGGCAAATTCTTGCAACAATACAGAATACTGTCCGCCTTCTTCTAAATTTTTCAGTGCAACTTCACATTGAATTTTTTGATTAATCATTTCTTCAATCTTTATTTTTTGTTGGGATAGCTCTTGTTTTTGTTCTTGAATCGCATCTTGTAATTCTTGTTCATCTCTAAACGTTTCAAGTAATTCTTGGTTTATTGCAATTTGATTTTCTAATAACGTGACTCTGGCTTTTTTACTTTTTAATTGATCGTTTAACAAAAACTTCTTACGAAAAGACTCTTCATCTTGTACATAAACAAGTTGAAATAAATCAATTCTTTTTTTTTGGTAGATTTTGTTCTTCTTCAACCAATCTGATTTTTCTTGATTCAATTCTTCAATGGATGCTTTTACCTTATTTTGATGTTCAAGTTCTCCTTCGATTGCTTTTACTAGATGCTTAATTCCAATCAGAACAGCTGATACATGATTCCAATCTGCTACAACAACGGATTTAAGAAATTCAGCTTTCTTTAACCACACTTGAAACTGATCATTGATTACTTGTATTATCCGTTGATTTTCTGTAAATTCATTTTTTAATTGTCGAATTAACTCAAACGGATCAGATTCTGATAAAAAATCAGTAATTGCATACTGTTTTGGCAACTGCCATTCTGATTGTACTTGATTGATTTCCAAAAGAATCCCTTGTTTTCCAACCGTCATTTCTTCAAGTTTATGGGTGACTTGATTTACTGAAATCGTTACCTCATCTGATTTTGCAAGTAGTTCTCGCCACTGTTTTCGAAGTTCTTGTTGACGAATAAATTCCTCATATGAATAAGCTGGTGCATCTAGTGTGCTTTTTTTCTTTTTTTCTTTTAGCGAAAGAACTCGATACCCACTGAAAGCGATTAAAGCTAGACCGAATAAGATAAAAAAACGACTAGTGACAAACCCAAGTCCTATTGAAACAAAACCCGCTAATTGCATGAAAATAGTAGCGAATGTGGGCTTTGTGGACTGATTTTTTTGACGTTGGATTTTATTGACAGAATAAAATTCTTCTACTTGTTGAAATTGTTGATTTTCCCATAGTAGTCGCTCCACTTGATCTAGTTGCTGATTTAAAGCATTGTTTTCAAAGTTTAACTGTTGATACTTTTCGGATAATGATTGTTGCTCTTTTGTATAAAAATCTTGTCGTACTTGTAATTCTCTTAGTTTTTCTAATTGCTCGTTACTTAGTTTAAGTGGGATAGGAGTGTCTATAGCTAAGTTTAAATAACGATATTCTTGTTGAATTTGCTGGAAAAGTTGTTCATTTTTCTGGTTCGCTTGCTGCTCTTTTACTAAATATGCTTCTATAGTTGGAATCGTTTCTAACAGTTTAGTTAGATTTTCATTATGCGTTTCATAAAAGTCTAGCTCTTTGGAAGGAGCTAATTGCTTTGTTAACGAACTTAGCTGCTCTTCTTTTTTTATCAGTTCATTTTTGATTTGCTGCAATTCTTGGTTAAAATGTTGCAACTGATAAAGTCCATCTTCAGGTAATTTCTTTAATTGGGCTTCGCTAATTTGTTTTTGAATAGCTTTCATTTCTACAAAATATTGCCAGTTATTCGTTAATTCATTTAATTTTTCAAGATGGGTTTCAATTGCTTGCTGTTTTGTTCTTAGTTGATTGATGCTTTGTTCTAATTCTAGTTTTTGATTGACTAGTTGATTATACTGATTATTTTGTGCCTTTACTGTTTTGAGCTGTTTTTCTTTTTTTCTAATTTCAACTATTTTTTTATTGATCTCAGGTACTCTTCCAGTTTGCTTGTAAAGCTTACTGGCTTCTTGCTTAAAGCGGTCAGCAATTTTTAAATAGCGTTCATTTCCCATCGTTCCTATACTTAAAAAATAGCGATTTAATTTTTCTTGATTTAGTTGACTGATTTTTTGTAATTCTAACAAATTAAAGGAAAATAAGGCTTGATACGTCGCTTTATCGATGCCGCTTACCAATTCATTTAAAACTGTTTCTGGTAGTTTACTTCCATCTGCTTTAGTCAACGTAAGTTTGCCGTTTCCTTTACCTTTAATTCGTTCAATATCAAGTTCACCATATTGTCTTGTGACAATCCGCAAACGACCACCATAGCGACTGCCTTTTCTGGGTTCATAGCGTAATTCAGAACTTTGTTTAGCAGGAAAACCAAATAATATACTATGAATAAAGGCCATTAACGTTGATTTTCCAGCTTCGTTTTTTCCATAAAAAATCTGCAAATCTGTTAGAGAATCAAATGGTTGATCTACCCATTTTCCATAACCATAAATCGTAATTTCTTTAATTTTCATGGTTATCCCTGCTTTCATTCACTAATTCTGTACTAATTTCCGTTAAACTTTGCTTCATAATTCTAGAACGATAATCCTCATCTCTTGATTCCAATAAATCTTCAATTAACGCAAAATCAAATAAGCTATTGGTGGATTGATTAAATTGGTTCTCTTTCGACAATTCTTCAATCCCATGAAGCCACTCTTCCATAATAAACATTTTTTCAGTGGTATCTTCTGTCGCTCTTTTTTGTATTTTTAGTTGATTTACCCATATAAAAGGCTCTGTAGCTGAAATTTGTTGCAAGGCTTCTAGCAACTCTCCTTGGATTATTTTCTTTAAGACGTTTGGCAATAAGTCTTTTGTATCCACCAACTCAATGGTTAATAAATAATTTTTTTGACTGCCTTCTTTTATTTCAATTGTCTCTTTGATTTTCCGATACACGTCATCCAATGTTGACCGTTTAGCTAATGATATTTCTAACGTTTCCCATTGGATATCCTGAGTTTCTAGTGTTTCAATTGATGAATCCCCTAATGTTAGTGTGACTAATTCACACCCTTTGATGCCAGTTTCTTTACTACTTCTGCCTTGCGTATTCCCAGCGTACAGGATTGGTGGTTGTATTTCTAATACTTGTCTTGTATGAATATGTCCTAATGCCCAGTAATCGTACCCTTTGCTCTTTAACTCGTTGATTGTAAAAGGTGCATAGTGTCCGTGACTTGTTTCCAATCCTTCTGAAAAACCATGTAACATTCCAATATGAAAATCTGCCGTCTCATGCTTTTTAGGATATTCTGTAATCATGCGTTTCGTCATCCATCTACTGTTGTAACTGAAACTACTCACTGCTATGCGTTCTCCATTTTTTGTCGTCAACCATTTCGTTTCGACTGTTTCACTAAACAATTCAACATTTTCTGGCATCTTTAAATGTAACCCACTATTTTCTATGTAATCATGATTCCCATGACAAATAAAAACTGGGATCTCAGCTTGGTTTAATCGTTCCATTTCTGTCTTTAAAAAGGCTTGTGCTTTGACGCTTCGATCGTCACTATCATAAATATCGCCTGCCAGCATTACAAAATCAACTTTTTTATCAATGGCATGATTTACTAAATTTGTTAATGCAGTAAAGGTGGATTGGTATATTTTTTCCCACAAAAAATCAGGCAATGTTTTTAACCCAATAAAAGGGCTATCTAAATGCAAGTCAGCACCATGTATAAATTGAACCACTTGATTCACCCTTTCTTAAATGATTGTTTTATTTTAACAGAATGCACTGGAAAAATAAACAGGTGTTCGTTTTTCTTTTAAAAAAGATTCACTATCACTGACGCAATAGTGAATCTTCCAATTGATTATTGACCTTGATATAATTCTTGGATTGGAGACATGATAATACGGTTAATATCGTCAATCAATAAGCTTAATTTTTGTTCTGCTTCCATTAAGTTTTTGATTGTTTCATTTTCTCCAGTTTTCATAGCCATTTCTTGAGCTTCTTTAATTTCTTCTTCTAGAATCTCTTCACCAGACATTTGTTTTTGTTGTAATTTCACTTGGATTCCTTGAAATTCTTGAAACATTTCGTTTGCTTCTGGATTTGCTTTGACTGCATCATAAGCCGCTTTTAAAGCTACATATGCATCTGTTTCTCTTAAATCTTTTTCAAGTTGGTTTGCTGTGTCGTAAATATTATTGCTCATTGATTGAACACTCCTCTAAATGAAATTGTTTATTTTTCTCCTATTAACTATAACATTTCTGACCTATTTAATCTATTATAAAACGTTTTTTCATGAAATTTTTAGTTTAGCTTTTCTTTAAATTTATTAAACAGATTTCCCGACTTTTCTTTAAGGTAAGAAGATCCTTCTTTAAATTTATCGCCCCAATATTTTGCTCCTTTATCAAACTCATCTTTCCATTTATCAACAGAACCTTTGTTTTCTTCGGTTACTATATTTTGAGCACTTTCAGTATTAAACTTAGTCAGTGGAGTCAGAGGTAAAATATTGGCCATCTCTGATCTAAACAGTGGTGCAACGCCCTCTTCACTTAATCCTTGCAAGTAATGTTCTTCATCTGTTTTATCGTATCCAATCCATGTTGAAAGAACGATATCAGGAGTATACCCTACGATCCATTGATCTTTTGTTCCATTTTTTTCACCAAAGGTTAATTCGGTGCTTCCTGTTTTGCCGGCAATTGTGTAACCATTTGGCAAGGCATTTTGTCCTGTCCCATCGTTAAAAACACCCATCAACATACTCGTCATATCTTTAGCAACTTCTGGGGTTGTCACAGTTGTCATTTTAGGGTCTTGATTGTCAACGACTACCGCTCCTGTTGCATCTACAATTTTAGTGATTAAATGGCCGTCTGCGCGCTTGCCTTCATTTGCAAAGGTTGTATAAGCGCTGGCCATTTGAAGAGGTGAGACTCCTTTTGTAAGTCCTCCTAACGCTAACCCTAGGTAGCGGTCATCTTCAGTTAACGGAATCCCAAATTTTTCTACCTTATTATAGCCTTTGTCTACGCCGATTTCATCTAGTAACCAGACTGCAGGTGCGTTGATACTGTTGGCTACGGCTTGATACATTGGAACCTCCCCTAAATAAACGTCGTTGTAATTTTGCGGTGTATAATGGTCAGATCCATAAGAATCTTTCTCGTCTTTTAACATAGAATCTATTTTATACCCTGATTCCAAAGCCGGTGTGTATACAGCTAATGGTTTCATGATCGAACCTGGCTGTACACGAATTTGAGTTGCCCGGTTGTACCCTCTAAAGACATGTTCTCCTCGACCTCCAACTAACGCATAAACACCACCATTTTTAGGATTCATTGCAACTGAACCACTTTGAACAAGTGTCCCATCTGCTGAATATTGGAACAAGTTGTTATTTTGATAGGTTAACTCCATTTTTTGCTGATAGTCTTGATTTAAAGCGGTGTATATTTTATACCCTTTGTTCATAATGTCTTCTTCTTTTAGATCATACTTGTTAACTGCTTCATCAATCACTGCATCAAAGTAATATTTATAGCGATAACCATCAGTGGGATTGTAAGTATCTTCCAATAATAATGGTAAATTTTTAGCTTCTGTTGCTTCTTCTTTAGTTATTTTTTGATTGTCTGCCATTAGGTCTAAAATCAAATTTCGACGTTCAATTGAATGATCCATATGATCAATTGGATTGTAGTAACTTGGTGATTTTAAAATAGCCGCAATTGAAGCTGCTTCAGTTGTTGTGATTTCAGAAGCATGTTTGCCGTAATATTTTTGAGCAGCATCTTCCACACCCCACACACCATTTCCAAAGTAGGCATTATTTAAATACATTTCTAGAATATCTTGTTTGCTGTATTTTTTTTCAATTTCAACAGCTAAAAAAAGTTCTTGTGCTTTTCTAGTCAATGTTTGATTTTGAGATAAGAAAGCATTTTTTGCCAATTGTTGCGTCAAGGTACTTCCCCCACCCACAACGTTTCCTCGATTTACTACATACCCAACAGCTGCTCTAGCAATTCCTCGCACATCAAATCCGCCATGTTGATAAAATCGTTTGTCTTCTGTTGAAATAACAGCATCTTGAATTGCAGGTGCAATCTTATCTAACGTAACGAAACTGCCTTTTTGAGCATAGAGGCTTCCTGCTTCTTCCCCTTTTTCATCATAAACTTTAGTAGTCTGCTCTAAACCTGCTTTTAAGGATTCTACATTCGCTGACTTCGCTAAATAAAGCAAATAAATGCTCGTTACTAATACTACAACTAATAATGCCAACAAAAATATTTTATGAATATGGTATTTTTTCCAAATACGTTTTCTTGTATGATGGATTTTAATTAGATAGGGTTTTAGCCATTTCCAAAAAACTGCTAAACCCTGTTTTAACTTTTCAAAAAAAGTCGGTTCATTCATGTTTGTTCATCCTTTATATGTTCTAAATTTAGTATTCTTGTTCGATTTTAAACTCTTTCTTATTCTACCAAACATCTCTTCAATTATAAATACATCTCAAGTTGGATAGCACTTTTTAAGCTAACTGTTGGTATTTTTTAGATTTTACTTTATAATTCTATCGTAACGGAGTAAAATTAGATTAAAGAGTTTCTTAAGTTTCTTGCAAATTTTGCTCTTTCCTAATTTAAACTAGAAAAGTGAGGTGAGCCCCTTGGGACAGAAAAACTAACTACATTTCATCTATTTGCTTCTTTTAGTCTTTTAAAACCACCAATGGTGCGCTTATTTGCTCTTTTTGGTTGTCTTAACTACTTAAAAAGAAATCATTCATTACTATTATAACATCAAGGAGGTGGAGTTTACGTTTTTTTACAAAACGTGAACGCACATTTGTCAGTAGGTACCGGTATGATCATATTTTTTATTATTTTAGCCATTGCAGCTTTATTTGTAATGTCTGAATTTGTCTTAGTTCGGATCCGTCCAACAAGACTGGATTTTTTAATTGAAAATGGCAACAAAAATGCGATTTTATTAAAAAAAATGACAAAACATTTAGACACGTATTTATCCGCAACACAATTAGGCGTCACTATCACGTCTCTTGCCTTAGGTTGGTTAGGTGACCCTACATTTAAAAAGTTATTTGATACTCTATTTAGCACTATCGATATGCCTTCCTCGGTTTCGAGTATTTTGTCGATCATCGTTTCTTTTTCACTTTTAACTTTTGTTCAAGTGATTGTTGGAGAGCTCGTCCCAAAAAACTTTGCCATCAATAAAACTGAAAAAATTGGTTTATTAATTGCTCGTCCATTACAAGTTTGGTATCGTTTAATGTACCCGATTGTCTTTGTTTTAAATGGCGTAGCTAATGGAATTTCTCGTTCATTTGGCTTGAAAAGTGTTAGTGAATCAGATGAAAGTGTTTCTGAAGAAGAATTGCGAATTATCATGAGCGAAAGCTTAAAAAGTGGTGAAATCAATCGCGATGAGTATCAATTTGTTGAAAATGTATTTGCTTTTGACAATCGAATGAGTCGAGAAATTATGGTTCCCAGAACTGAAATGGTTACTGTTTCAACGGAAATGTCCTTGAAAGAAATCAGTGAGTTAGTTCGAACAGAACGTTACACTCGCTATCCTGTAATTGAAAATGGCGATAAGGATTCTGTGATTGGCGTCATTAATACAAAAGAAATTTTCGCAGCCTATGTCAATTACGTAGAAGCTGGTATTTCTGAAAAATTTAATATTAATAAGTATGTCCGTCCTGTTATTTCTGTTATTGAAACGATTCCGATTAAAGAAATTTTAGTTAAAATGCAGAAAGAACGAAATCAAGTCGCTATTCTAGTTGATGAGTACGGGGGCACAAGTGGGATGATTTCGATTGAAGATATCGTAGAAGAAATTGTTGGCGATATCAATGACGATTATGAAACTTCAGAAGAAGCTGAAATTAGAAAAATTGACGATCATCACTACATTGTGAGTGGAAGAATGTTAATTGATGAGATCAACGAATTATTCGGGCTTTCAATTGAAGAAGATAATGTGGACACGATTGGTGGCTGGATGATGAATGAAAAATATGACATTCAAGAAGGCGACTCTTTAGTCAGTGGAGACTATGTATTTACCGTTATCAAATCTGCTAAAAGTACGATTGAAACGATTGAAATTAGCCATAAAGAATTAGAAGAACCTTTAACCGAAGTTGAAGTAGAATCTACTGAAGCGTAAATAAAAGAGAGCATCTTGAACAAACTCGTTCAAGATGCTCTCTTTTTAATTTGGTCTAATAGAAGATTCTAGTAAGAATGCTTCGTCATCAGGATCTTTAGCATAACGAGTGCCGGTATTTAATGTAGCAATTTCTGCCATATCTTCTTTTGTTAATGAGAAATCAAAAATAGCTGCATTTTCACGAATACGATGTGGCGTCACTGATTTTGGAATCACCACAACACCGCGTTCAAGGTGCCAACGTAAAATAATTTGTGCCGCTGTTTTATTGTATTTTTCTCCCAATTTTACTAGGACTGGATTGTTTAATAAATCATTTTTCCCTTGACCTAGCGGGCCCCATGCTTCATGGACAATCCCGTGTTTTTTCATAAAGTCATGTAGTTCGTTTTGTGGAAACTCAGGGTGTGTTTCAATTTGATTAATCATTGGCGTGATCGTTGAATGAGCCATCAAATCTTCAAGATGATGAATTTGGAAATTAGAAACCCCGATTGCTTTAATTTTCCCTTCATTGTACAGCTCTTCCATTGCTTTCCAAGTTTCAATGTAATGAGGTGACGCCCAATGAATTAAATATAAATCAAGATAATCTACACCTAGTCGGTCAATACTCGCTTGAAAAGCTGCTTTTGTTTCTTCATATCCATGGTCGTAATTCCAAACTTTTGATGTAATGAAAATTTCTTCTCTTGGAATTTCTAAGCCTTTTAAGGCTTCCCCAACATATTGTTCATTTCCATATATCATTGCTGTATCTACATGGCGATAACCATCTAAAACAGCCGTCATCACTGCTTGAATCAATTCATTTTCTTCTTTTACAAGAAATACTCCTAAGCCTAGCTGAGGAATCTTAACACCATTTGCAAGCGTAATACTTTGAGTTAATGCTTTTTCCATTAAATTCTTCACTCCTTTGGGTTCATTAGATAGCACGTCGACTATCTTATTCTCTTAGTTTAACGTAAAAGATTGAAACTTACAAAAAAGAAGCATCTAAATCAGATTGACCGTTGAAAAAAGTTTTTAAGACTTCTTTTAATCTAGCAATAGCTCCCAGTTCATCATTTTCCATTGTCAGAACAAGTAGCGGTTCATGCAAACTGAGACGTAAAATAAACCAACCTTCGCCAAAAACGCCAGTCGTGTTCACTCGGACACCTTCAAAATTTTGCGGTTCTATTGTTAAGTCTGGCGTTTCTCGAATAAAATCACGAAAATCCTCCAGAACATTCGCACCAATTAAAGCAACATCTTCGCCTTCAATTTTAAAGCGAACTTCCTCAGTCTCGACAGGTTGTTTTAAATTGCTGATTAAATCACTTAGCGTTTTTCCAACTTTTTTTAATTTTGCATCTGCAATTAATAACTTCGCAATCAAAAAGGCCCCATCATCTAAAAAATAATTCTCTTTCAGGGCAGCATGTCCACTTGTTTCAATCGCAAGACTTGTTGGAATGCCTTCTTTATTCAAGGCTATGCCTTTATTGATTACATTACGGTAACCTGTGATATAACGGTTTTGTCTACCACCTAATGCTTCAATAAACGTTTTTAAATGTTCTGAAGTTGCTGAATTTGTTACAATCGTCGTTCCCGGGTTTTCTTCAATTAAGATAGCTGAAATCAGTCCAATTAAGTTGTTTCGATTGATTGGTTCGCCATTACTGGAAACGATCGCAGAACGATCAACATCCGTATCAAAAATAATGCCTAAATCTGCACGATTCGTTAAAACAGCGGTTTGAATACTCTTCATTGCTTCTTTGTTATCTGGATTAGGCACATGATTAGGAAAATGACCATCTGGTTCTAAATATTGGCTGCCAGAAGTTGTGGCTCCTAACGGCTCTAAGACAGCGGTTGCAAAAAATCCACCTGCGCCATTTCCTGCATCTACAACAATATGTCGTCCTTTTAAAGGTTCGTTGTAATGCTCTGGATCGTTAATCCCTTGACGAATTTTATCAACTAAATCTGCTGCATAATCTTTTAACAAATAACGAGGTACTACTGAGCCTGACATATTTCCCCAATAGACATAGCTCCAATCCGCGTGTTCTAACATAAACTGAATATCTTCGTGCTCTGCTCCTCCATCTTTTGTAAAAAACTTCAATCCATTGTACTGAAAGGGTAAATGGCTTGCGGTAATCATAATCGCTGCATCACAATCATATTCAATATATTGAGTTGCCATAAACATGGCTGGTGTCGTTGCCAGTCCAACATCAATAACTTCAAAATTAGCATTAACTAGCCCTTCAATTAAAGCGCTTTTAATTCGTTCACTAGACAAGCGACTGTCGTGTCCCACTGCAATTCTTAGCGGATAATGCGGGTCATCCACGGCTAACTTTTTAACTTCCTTTAGCCAAAAAGCAAACCCATAGGCTATTCGTTCAATTCGATCATTCGTTAATGTAACAACTTGGTTAGGGGTCTCCAAAGCGACCCCTCTTACATCAGAACCGTTTTGTAATTCGGTTAATACAGGAATTGTTGATTCATTCATAGATAGATGTCCTCCTTAGCAATTGAGCTTTTTTAACAACTTCTCTTAAAAAGAAGTCCATTTACTAAAATAATCGTATAACTTTTTAGCATCTTCTTGATCTTTTGAAATAATCAAAACGGTATCGTTCCCGCCAACGGTTCCTACCATTTCAGGAAAATCAATGGCATCTAATAATGCTGCAATCACATGGGCATTTCCAGGGATGGTCATAACGATTGTCATAAATTCAACTCTTGTTAATTTGATTACCACTTCTCCAATCGTTTGCTCCAATTTTTCTTCTTCTGACATTTTATTATGTTGGAAAATCGTGTATTTAACATTTCCATTTGCAGAGTTGGTTTTAACTAAATTCATCTCTTTGATGTCTCTTGAAATCGTCGCTTGAGTAGCTTCTACACCTTCTTCTTTTAAATAATGAAGCAATTCTTCTTGTGTTGAAATCGCATGGTTGTTAATAATTTGTTTAATAATCATTTGTCGGCTTGATTTTTTCATAATGATAAACCCCTCCTTTATTTTCTCTCCTTTTTTATTATACCAAAACAAAGCTCATTCTGCTTTTATTTCCCACTAACTTTTCATTAAATAGTCAAAAATAACATATTTTAGTAAGATAATGATAGAATTCCGACGGGTTATTTGTTATACTGATAGCAAGTTCATATCACTTTTGTTGAAGAAGAGAGTACTTTTTTAGGGAGTTTTTAGCGAGTTGGGACAGTGAAAGCCAATAACGAAGCAAAAAAGGAAGCGCACTTTGGAAAAAATAATTTGAAATTAGAGTAGAATTATTCGGATTTGTTATCCGTTATCAGTAAACAAGCGGTTTGTGCCTTTATGGTATAAACAATTAGAGTGGTACCGCGGGATAATACCTCGTCTCTTTTTTGACATAAGTCAAAATTGGGCGTTTTTTTTATGCTCTTTTTTCCAAAATTGATTGATAAATAGACACATTAGGAGGAATTTAACATGGATTACAAATTAATTATCGCTGAAACGTTACAAGATCAAATTGGCGACACTTTAACAACTGAAGAAATTTATACCTTGTTAGAAAAACCAAAATCAGTGGATCATGGTGACGTTGCGTTCCCAACTTTTTCATTGGCCAAAGTTTTCCGTAAAGCACCACAACAAATTGCAACAGACTTAGGTGAAAAAATCAGCAATCCAATTATTGCTAAAGTAGAGGTTGTTGGACCTTACTTAAATTTCTTTTTAAATAAAGAAATCGTAAGTGACACTATTTTAAAAACAGTCCTTGAAGAAGGTGCTCACTACGGCGACCAACAAATTGGACATGGTGAAAGTATTCCAATCGATATGTCTTCTCCTAATATTGCAAAACCTATTTCAATGGGTCACTTGCGTTCAACAGTAATTGGGAATTCCATCGCTGAAATTGTACGCAAAGTTGGATTTAAACCCATTAAAATTAATCACCTTGGCGACTGGGGGACTCAATTTGGGAAATTAATTGTTGCCTACAAACTCTGGGGTTCTGAGGAAAAAGTTAAAGCTGAACCAATCAATGAATTATTGCGTTTATATGTAAAATTCCACGAAGTTGCTGAAACTCAACCTGAATTAGATGACGAAGCTCGTGCTTGGTTTAAAAAACTAGAGGACAATGATGAAGAAGCGGTTGCATTGTGGACTTGGTTTAGAGAAGAATCCCTAACTGAATTCAATCATATCTATGATATGTTAGGTATTACATTTGATTCATTTAACGGAGAAGCCTTCTACAACGATAAAATGGAAGAAGTTGTCTCTATTTTAGAAGAAAAAAATATTTTAAGCGTTGATCGTGGCGCAACGATTGTAGATTTAGAAAAATACAACTTAAATCCTGCCTTAATTCGCAAGTCTGATGGTGCAACTCTTTACATCACTCGTGACCTTGCTGCTGCCCTTTATCGTAAACGCAATTACAACTTTGCCAAATCATTGTATGTAGTAGGAAATGAACAAAGCAATCATTTCAAACAATTAAAAGCTGTTTTAAAAGAAGCTGGCTTTGATTGGGCAGAAGATATGCACCACATTCCGTTTGGTTTAATCACGCAAGGTGGTAAAAAATTATCTACTCGTAAAGGGAAAATTGTTCTATTAGAAGAAGTATTAAACGAAGCTGTTGCTTCTGCTAACGAACAAATTTCTGCTAAAAATCCAGATTTAAAAGACAAAGAAAAAGTAGCTGATCAAGTTGGGATTGGAGCGGTTGTCTTCCACGATCTTAAAAATGATCGTTTAAACAACTTTGACTTTACTATTGAAGAAGTTGTACGTTTTGAGGGAGAAACAGGGCCTTACGTTCAATACACTAGAGCTCGTGCAATGAGTATTTTACGTAAAGCTAATGTTGAAATAGACTTAACTGCCCCACTTGCTTTATCAGATAGCTACAGCTGGGAAGTTGTAAAATTATTACAAGAATATCCAGACACCATTTCAAGAGCATATGAAAAATTTGAACCATCTGTAATTGCTAAACACGCGATTCACTTGGCACAAGCCTTCAACAAATATTATGCAAATAGCAAAGTTCTTGCTGATGATGCTGAAAAACCAGCACGTTTAGCTTTAGTTCAAGCAGTTGCAACTATTTTAAAAGAAGATTTACGTTTGCTTGGCGTAGAAGCACCTGACGAAATGTAATAAAAAAACTGGCAGATTCGATAAATACGAATCTGCCAGTTTTTTCTTATTAATTCAATTGTTCGATTGTATAGCCGCTAAATGATGACGTTCCGTATGAGCCAAAGCTAATTTTAGCTGTTTTTGGTCCTTCAATTGATCCTTTTTGTAAGACGAAACTATAGTCAACTGTGTCTTGGTTTGCTAAATCAAAACTTTTCACATCCAAGAGTCCTCCAAAAATAGTTAACTTTCCTTGTGCTTTTTTCAAAGTAACTTTGTACTTATGATTGATGGGTAATTCAACTGTATTGCCAACTCTTCCATCTGTAACCGTTAAGCGATTGCCTTTAAATTCGACTTTACTTGACCACATATCAACTAAATGATACTTCGCTAAATTTGGAGTAGATGTCTCAAAGTTGAAGTCCTCCACAATTGCCGCTGCTTTTGTTGCTTGATTGTTAACGAATAACCCTCCAACGCTTAAAATAGCCATAAAAAGTACACTTAGTAATAGATTTTTTTTCACTTATATCATCCTCTCTCCTTTTGATAATATAACTATATATTATATTTTAAAAAAATAAAAAGATTTATTTACAACTTGCAACGCAATCCATTTTTTTTAGAACTAATCTGACTTTTTTTACTACAAATTGGAATTTAAACCAAAAAAATAAGAAAAAATCAATTCATTGATTTTTTCTTATAAATGATCTTTAAAGTAATCGCTGTCTAGAAAAACAAAAATTTTATGATGATACTCGATTTTTTTTTCTTCTTTCAGCTTCTTCATAGTATGACCCACAGTCTCTCTCGTCGTACCGCTTAAACTGGCCAATTCTTTTAACGTAATCGGATAGGGAATCTCAATCAATTCTGGCGTAATTGGCTCTCCAAGTTTATCCATTAAAATCCCGATTGTTTGAATCACACGGTCCGTCGCACTAGATGTCACACAGTTTTGCAGGCGAACTTCGTGATTTAATAATAATTTAGACAATCTTGTACAAATATAAATCATTTGCTCTTTGTTTTGTAAAACAACTTTCTCAAATACTTGCATCGGAATGTAATACAAGTCGATATCGGTAACAGCATATGCAGAATAATGATACTCCTTATCGGTAAACATGCCACCATAGGGAAATAGCCGTTCTGTTTTAACATAGTCAAAATAGCTGAATGTAGCACTAGCGTCATATCTTTCTAAGCGAACCAATCCTTTTTTCAGAAAATAGATCCGCTCTCTTTGGTCGCCCTCATCAAACAAAATTTGTCCTTTTTTATAATGTCGCATATAGAGATTGCTTTGTAATTCTTCAAATTCTAAATCAGAAAAACCAGCAAATACTTCTGTGTTACGAAGTTCATGAACTTGATTGATATAATTCTCGATTTTCTCCACGATTCTCAACTCCCAAAGGTAAAAAATTTTTTGAACTTTTCACTGACTCTTAAGAAGGTATTTAAGAAAAATGGGAGAAACCAAACCGGTTCACGCATCTTCCCTAAAAATGTATAAACACATTAATCTGTCGAATCCTCCTCTGTAGCAATAAAGGAAAATCCGACAGAAATTCTTTGATTTAATAAGATTTAAAGAAGTGAACCAACCTTACAAACACATTATACATAATGAATGTATAAAAGAGAAATGATACCCTTTTTCTCTCATTTAACTTTCACTATTTTGCAACAACTATCGTTCCCGCGTCTCCTTCTAAAACAGCCCCAATATTTTCTAAAGAAGTAATAATAGCCTTCCCTTGAGGATAATTTTCAACAAAGCTGATGGCTGCTTCTACTTTTGGCAACATGCTACCTGGTGCAAATTGATTGTCCGCAATGTACTCTTTTAATTCTGTCACCGTTACTTCTTCTAATTTTTTTTGATCCGGTTGATTGTAGTTCACATAAACATTGTCAACACCTGTTAATATAATTAACAAATCTGCTTTAACCAGTTCAGCTAGTTTTTGAGAAGCAAAATCTTTATCAATAACCGCTTCTACTCCAACAAGTTCAGCCTCTTTTTCAATAACTGGAATACCTCCTCCACCTACTGAAATCGTTAAAACTCCACTTTCGACAAGATGATTGACAACACGATATTCTTTAATGCTGATTGGTTTTGGTGAAGCGACAACTTTACGCCAGCCTCGTCCTGCATCTTCTTTAAAAGTTGCACCGCTTGCTTGCATTTCAACTTTTGCTTCTTCTTCTGTTAAAAATGGACCAATCGGTTTTGTTGGGTTTGCAAAGGCAGGATCTTTTTCATCAACAATGACTTGAGTTACTAAGGCCACGACATCTTTATCAATATGTCGTTTTAGTAATGCACTATTTAACGCGTTTTGCATCCAATAACCAATACTTCCTTCTGTCATAGCTACACATGTATCTAGAGGCATTGCTGGATTTTTTTCACTATTCGCAGCAGCTTGTTGCAATAAGAGATTCCCAACTTGAGGACCATTTCCATGAGAGACAATTAAATCGTCTCCTTTTTCAATAAACTGTACTAAATATTCTGCTGTTTGGTGTAAGGCTTCTTGTTGCGCTTTAGCACTAGCATCTGTAGAAAGAATCGCATTTCCTCCAAGAGCTACTACAACTTTACGTTTTGTCATTCTAATTCATCCTCTCAGTATAAATTTTATAAGTTCGTTACATCGATGGCACCTGTTGCAATTTGGTAAATACAGAATAGGAAAAGGAGGACAATCACGCCTGCACAAATCCATTCTCCTTTTGTAAATATTTTTTCTTTGTTTTCTTTTTGGACCCATGCGTAGATAAAGATACCAGGAGCAAATAAAAGCATGGTAAGCAAGAAGAAGTCAATTCCACCCGCATATACTAACCAGACGCCATAAATACTTGCTAAAATCCCTATGGTAATATTTTGTGTTCTTCTTGGTGTCCCTATTTTTTCTTGAAGAGAATATTTCAATTGATAAAATCCAGTAAATACATAAGGAATCAAGATCGCAGAGGATGCTAATGAAAAAGCAAATTTATACGCTGCCGAGCTGATTAAAAATGTAAATAAGAAAATTTGGATGAGTACATTTGTGAAAATTAATGAATTGATCGGTGCGCCATTTTTATTTTCTTTTGCAAATAATTTAGGGAAGCTGCCTTGTTTTGCTGCTTGGAATGGCAACTCTGCTGCAAACATGGTCCATGCAAGCCATGCTCCTAGAACAGATACAATAACCCCTACATTGATTAACACAGCACCCCATTTACCTACCACACTTTCTAATAGATAAGCCATTGCTGGTTGTTTTAATTCTGCTAATTCAGGACGTGTCATAACGGCTAAAGATAAAACGGTTGTTAATAAATAGATTGCAATAACTGTGATTAAGCCTAGAATCGTTGCTTTCCCAATATCAGATTTCTTTTTCGCACGCCCAGAGAAAACCACTGCACCTTCGATCCCTGTAAATACCCAAACCGTCACAAGCATCGTTCCTCGAACTTGTCCCATCACACTGCCTAATTCAAAATGACCTGAGACTGTTCCCCAGAAATCTGTTGTGAAAACGTCTAATTTAAATGCAATAATCATTGTAACAAAGAAGATTGCAAGTGGAATCATTTTAGCAATTGTTACAACGGTATTAATAATTGAAGCTGTTTCGACACCTTTTAAAATCAAAGCATGAACCAACCACAACATAACGGATGCACCGATTACAGATGCTAAATTTTGACCATCGCCAAAAATAGAGAAAAAATACCCTACTGCGCTAAATAAAAGTGTTCCATACGCTACGTTTCCAAGCCAAGCTGCTAGCCAATAGCCCCATGCAGCATTAAAGCCCATGTATTTACCAAAACCTTCACGAGCGTAACTATAAATCCCTGCATCTAAATCAGGACGTTTAGCAGTTAAGTTTTGGAAAGAAAAAGCTAACATTGCCATTCCAAATCCAGCAACTAACCACCCAATAATAATGCCGCCTAACGATGCTTCTTTTGCCATGTCCGTCATTAAATTAAAGACGCCACCGCCAACGATTGAGCCGACAACGAGAGCGACTAAGGGAATAAGACCTAATTTTTTTTCTTGTGTTTGTTGCTCTTCCATCATATTTTCCTCCTTAAATAAATCCACTACACTACTTTTTTATACTTGAAAAGAAGAAAAGCACGAGGACTACAAAACATCCTCATGCTTTTTTCTTCAGTATTTTAAAACACTGATGATTAAACTCGAGGGATAAATAAATTTCCAAGAGTTGCTGCCATTATTGCTTTGATTGAATGCATACGGTTTTCAGCTTGTTCAAATTGACGACCATATTTGCTACGGAATACTTCATCTGTTATTTCCATTGCTGTAATGCCAAATTTTTCTTTAACATCTTGACCGTATTCTGTTTCTGCATCATGGAAAGCTGGTAAACAATGTAAAATAATTAAGTCTTCATTACCTGTTTTCTTCACCATATCCATATTGATTTGGTAAGGAGTTAATAATTCAATACGTTCTGCAAATTTATCCTCTTCGCCCATTGAAACCCAAACGTCTGTGTACAAGACATCTGCACCTTTAACTGTTTCAGCAACATCGTCAGAGATCACTAATTTTGCACCAGACTCTTTAGCAAAGCCTTCCGCCATATCGACGATTTTTTGGTCTGTGAAAAGTGATTTAGGTGTACAAATACGAACATTTACCCCAAGAATTGCCCCTGTTACTAATAAGCTATTCGCCATATTGTTACGTCCATCACCTACATAAACTAAATTCACACCTTCAAGACGGCCTAAATTTTCTTTTACTGTTAAGAAATCGGCAATCATTTGTGTTGGATGCCATTCATCTGTTAAACCATTCCAAACAGGAACACCTGAAAACTCTGCTAAGCCTTCGACAACTTTTTGACTAAAGCCACGGAATTCAATTCCATCAAACATGCTGCCTAATACTTTTGCGGTATCTTCAACAGATTCTTTTTTACCTAACTGAATATCATTTTTACCTAAATATTCAGGATGTGCTCCTAAGTCGATAGAAGCTGTTGTAAATGCTGAACGTGTACGAGTAGAGGTTTTTTCAAATAGCAACGCAATGTTTTTTCCTTCTAAATAGTGATGAGGAATGCCACGTTTTTTCAAATCTTTTAAATGTGCGGAAAAATCAACTAAATATTCTAATTCTGCACGGGTAAAATCTTTTTCTGCTAATAAACTACGTCCTTGAAATACTTGTTCTGTCATTTTATTTTCCTCCTAATAAATAGATACTAATTATTTTGGTAAATCTTCACGAACTAAAGGCATACTCATACAACGAGGACCCCCACGACCACGAACTAACTCGCTTCCTGGAATAACGTGTAGTTTAATTCCTGCTTCTTCTAGTTTTTTGTTCGTCACAGTATTACGATCATAAACGACTACTTCACCTGGAGCGATTGCTAAAGTGTTAGAGCCATCATTCCATTGTTCACGAGCTGCTGCAGTAATATTGCCACCACCACAACGAATCAAGGTTACTTTTTCTACATTCAAATTGTTTGCTAAAATTTCTTCTAAAGCACCTTTTTCAGCTGTAATAGTCAATTTCCCATTATCGCCTTCAGTAATAGAGTAGACGGTTAAGTCTCCTTCAATTTCTGGGTGGATGGAGAATTTATCATAATCGACCATTGTAAAAACAGTATCCAAATGCATAAATTTACGATTATTCGCAATTGAAAAGGCTAAGACTTTTTTAAAGCCTAATTTTTTAGCAAAGATATTTTTTGCTAATTTTTCAATTGAAGCAGCGTCGGTTCTTTGAGATATCCCAACAGCCATCACATCTTTTGAAAGAACTAATTCATCTCCGCCTTCAATACGAGTTGTTTCACTGCGGTCATACGTCATTGGTACATCTGCATCTTTAAATCTTGGATGATACATAAAAATGTATTTCCCATAAAGTGTTTCACGATTTCTAGTTACTGAGTACATATGATTTAATGAAACACCATTTCCCATAGTTGCAAATGGGTCCCGCGTAAAGTAAAGATTTGGCATTGGATCGATTGCAAATGGGTAATCTGAATCTACCATGTCTGATAAGTTTTTAGCGCCTAATTCAGGAAGTTCTGCTTTTTGAACACCTGCCATTGTTTTTTCAATTAATTCTTTGTTGTCTTTAATAGATAATAATAGTTGACGTAATTGTTCTTTTCTTCTTGATCCTTTAATAGAAGCTTCATTTAAATATTCATCAACAAATTGTTCCCGTAACTCTTGACTAGTTAAAGATTCTGCTGCTAAGTCTTCCAAGTAAACGACTTCAACATCGTTGTCTCTTAGGACTTGTGCAAAATTATCATGTTCGATTTGTGCTTGCTCTAGATAAGGGATATCATCGAACAATAATCTTTCTAAATAATCAGGTACTAAATTTTCTAATTCTTTTCCCGGTCTGTGAAGCATAACTGTCTTCAGTTTACCAATTTCAGAAAACACATGAATGGGGTGAGTCATTTCCATTACCTCCTAATAATTTATCCTTGCTACACCCTTAATATACCCCTTTATTTTCTAGTCTATTTGATGGTTTTGGCATACCAAATGAGAAGGATTTCTCATTTTATCAGGCAAATCTATATTTATTCTTTAAATCGTATACCAATTTGAAAACGATTACTTTATACTGTATATTTTAGATTTTATACATTTTTTATTAGAGAGTTTTTTCCACATTTTTTTTAAATTTATTAAAATCCCATTAAAAACTAAGTAATTCCAGCTTTTATTTAAGTAGAATCTATCTTATTGCTTCTTTTCTTTAAAATAAACGATAAAATTCTAATTAAATTTCTAGTTCTTTTATCGAAAATCCAGCACTAAAATCTTAACGTTCGGAATGTAAGGGTTTCATTCGTAAAAAAAGCTTTTTTTTTAAGAAAACCATTAAATAGTCTTGCATTTAGCCTTCAAAGCGAATATCATTAAACATGTAATTATTAAATATTCGTTTTTAGGAGGATTTTCTTCATGTCTAAATTCTTTCGTTTGGAAGAACACGGTACTACGATTCAAACAGAAATTATCGCTGGGTTAACAACTTTTTTAACAATGGCCTATATCATTGTGGTGAATCCAGTTATTTTAAGTTCGGCAGGTGTCCCATTTAATCAAGTCTTTATGGCAACTATCCTTTCCGCTATTGTCGGTACAGGTTGGATGGCCTTATGCGCAAATTATCCTATTGCAATTGCTCCAGGATTAGGAATGAATGCTTACTTTGTAACGGTTGTTGCTAGTGGGGTTGATTACCGTGTTGCTTTTTCATCAGTCTTCTTGGCTGGTATTATTTTCTTACTATTATCCTTTACTTCTTTAAGAGAAAAACTGATTATCGCTATTCCAGAAACGTTAAAATCAGCAATTACAGCTGGTATTGGGTTGTTTATTGCTTTTGTAGGTTTACGTTTATCTGGCGTGATTGTTGGAGATGAGAGTAATCTTGTTAAACTAGGTGATCTACAAAGTATCGGAGTTATCTTAACGTTAATTGGTATTTTACTAAGTGTTGTTTTAATGATTTTAAATGTAAAAGGTTCTTTATTTATCAGTATGATTGTGATTGCAATTATCAGTTTCTTCACTGGTCAAATTCATTTTGACGGATTTATGGCTTTACCAAATTTTGGTCATCAATTAATGATTACAGATCCAATCACACCATTTAAAAATGTCATTGCAAATGGGCTATATGGAGCGGTTTTATCTTTCTTATTGATTACCATTTTTGATACAACCGGTACTATGATTGGTGTTACAAAAAAAGCTGGTTTAATGAAAGACGGCAATTTAGAAAATGCGAAACAAGCCTTACTTGCGGATGCAATTGGTACAACTGTTGGTTCTATTTTTGGAACAAGCCCAACAAGTGCTTATATTGAATCAGGTACTGGAGTTGCTGCAGGTGGACGTACAGGTTTAACAGCTTTAACAGTTGCTGCTATGTTTGCTATCTCAAGTTTCTTCTTTCCTGTTGTTAGTGCGATTTCAAGTGTTTCTGCAATTACATCTCCAGCATTAGTGATTGTTGGTTCAATGATGATGGCAAGTGCTGCTGAAATTGACTGGGAAGATTTATCTGAAGCCTTTCCTGCATTTATTGTGATCTTAACAATGCCGTTAACAAACAGTATTGCAACTGGGTTGGCTTTAGGATTTATCACGTATCCAATTACGAAAGCAATTAAAGGGGAAGCTAAATCTGTTCATCCTTTAGTTTATGCCTTTGCTGTTTTATTCTTCATTCAACTGTTCTTTTTAGGAGGACATTAAAAACAAAAAACACGATGTCTCTTTTGAATAAAAGAGGCATCGTGTTTTTTAATGCTGAATAAAATAAGCGATTAGGCAGAAGAGATAGATATGTGCTGGATAAAAATAATAGAAAAAGTTTCTCATTCCTCTTCCCTTTTCACCATTGTATAGAATGATCGGAACAGCAGCTAAACACATCATCCATTGATAATTTTCTGTAAAAGGATTTCCAGTTCCCGCAAAAAAACTAATGCCCGCTATCACTACTAAAGAAATAAGTTGCCCACTTTTTTTACCATGAAATAGATAAAATAAAACGGCTAGTAAAATAAACAAAGGACCTCCTTCAGATAGAATCGGTAAAGGAACAAGGGTTGTCAAAATTTGAAACAGTACTAAACTAGAATTCGAATTAAGGCCATTCATTAATAATATCGCTCCAAAACTTAATAAAATTGGAACTAAACCTAAAATAAAACCACCTAGTACCTTAACAGGTTTTTTTAATTTCCAATTTTTTCGAATCCCTTCAATAATCCACATATAAAGAACTCCTAAAAATAAAGTTCCAAATATATTATTAATCAACACTTCATTCTCGTTCATAAAGAATCTATTTGCAATTATATTTCCAATTCCCATAAACCAAAAACCATATAATAACCGTAATAAATATTTTTTTCGATTACTTGTATAAATAAATCCTTCTGAACTTGTAAATAAAAAAATTGGGGCTACTAATCGACCCATCCAATGAAACCAAACAGGTGCTCCTAAAAATCCAAAAAACTGTCCTAAATGATCAAAAACCATTAATATAATTCCTAGTAATTTAAGCTGAAAGCTTGTGATCCCTTTTGCTACTTTCTCCATAATAATCCTCACCTCTCCTTTTATCTCTTTTCTACTATAAAGAAGATAAATTGAATTTTAGTGGGATTGACCTTACAAGTAGGCTATTTAGCTTACAATTTTGTAATAAAAAAGGTTATTGCATAAACAACTCTGCAATAACCTTTTCATTAATCCAATTTATCTATCTCACCATAATGATGTGTTAATTCCATATTTTGAAACTCTTGTTGGCGTAGCGCTTCATATATTAAAATAGCTGCTGTATTTGATAAATTCAGAGAGCGAACATGTTCGTCATTCATCGGAATACGCAAACAATCTTCTTCATGCTCACGCATAAATTCTTCTGGTAAGCCAGTTGTTTCTTTTCCAAAGATAAAATAATGATCTTCCTTTGTATCTTTAAGATCAACATCGCTATATACTTCATGACCAAATTTAGTAATTAAGTGCAACTTTCCTTTATTTGCTACCTCTAAAAAAGCAGCTAAATTTTTATGATACTGAATTGCAACATCATTCCAATAATCTAATCCAGCACGTTTTAAATGCTTATCATCTGTCGAAAATCCCAATGGTTCAATTAAGTGTAACGTTGTATTTGTTGCTGCGCAAGTTCTTGCAATATTTCCAGTATTAGCTGGTATTTGTGGTTCATATAATACAATATGGTTTGGCATAATAAAAAATCCTCCTAAAGTAAACAGTTAATCTGCTATTGTTAATCGTTCAATTGCTTTTTTTAATTCTAATTTTGCTTCTTCGTCAGTTTCCTTTTCAAAAGCATCTTTCATAAAAGTAATCAATTCCTCAGTTTTTATTCCAATTTCTCCAATTGCCCAAGCGGCAGTACCTCGAATAACAGGTCTTGGATCTTCTGCGACACATTTTAATAAGTCTGGAACGGCTGATTTATCACGATAATTTGCTAACGCAATAATCGCATTTCGTTGAATAGGTTTTTTCCCGCGCCATGAACCCGCCATCACACCAAAACGCTCTTTAAATTCTCGATTGCTGATGGTTAACAAAGGTTTTAATAACGGTGCTACGTCTTCTGGAACAGGTTCCATTTGCTCATGAAAATGAAAATTTTTGCCTTTATTATAAGGACAAACCATTTGACAAATATCGCACCCATAAATGACATGCCCCATTTTTTTACGATACTCTAACGGCATCATACCTTTAGTCTGTGTTTGATAGGATAGACAGCGTTTCGCATTCATTCGACCATCTCCAAGTAAAGCAGTTGTTGGACACCCTACAATACAGCGGGTACAGTCTCCACAACCATTAGGAACAGGTTTATCTACTGAAAAGGAGATATTCGTAATGATCTCGCCTAAATAAACGTAAGAACCAAATTCTTCTGTAATCAAAAGCCCATTTTTCCCAATAAATCCAAGACCGGCTCTTTGAGCAACTGCGACATCGATTAATTCTCCAGTATCCACCATCGGTTTAAAAGAAACGTCTGCAGCTTCTTCTTTAATGTATGCAATCAATTGATCCATTTTTTCTCTTAAGATGTCGTGATAGTCAGTTCCCCACGAAGCTCGCGCAAATTGACCACGTCGTTCCCCCTTCACCTTTTCTGGCGCTTCCGCCATTTTAGTTGGGTAGGCTAATGCAATTGAAATAATTGAACGTGGTTCTTCAAAAATCAATTCTGGATAAATTCGTTCTTTAATATTTGAATGTTCAAAGCCTGAATGGTGACCTTTTTCCTGTTGTTTTTCTAATTTTTCTTCCAATTCAGTAAAAGGATCGGCAGATGTAAAACCAATTTTGTCAATTCCAATCCGCTTGCTTTCAAGAATGATCTTTTCCTTTAAAGTAATTTCTAAAGCACACACTGAAATCAACTCCTTGTCCATATTCACCTGACTATTATAGCATCTTTTTTAATATTATGTAGGTTCGAACAAAAACAAAAAAAACGTATCGCTTCGGTGTCCAGCACTGCGAAACGATACGTTAGTGAAGCTCATTTTTATTCATTAACTTTTATCAAAATCTGATGGATCTCTGATAAAAACGAATGAATTTAAACAACTTAGGAATAATATAACACCACCATGGAACTGTTGCAACAAAAAAAGTCAGATTAGTACGGTTCTCATTCATTTTTGTCAAAAAAAGTTCACAATTCATTCACATTTAACTAATTTGCTTTTTTCCAACTAAAATACAGACATCTACGGTAATCATTTTTAGAGGATTTAATAACGCATACTTTGTCGCTTCCTCGCTTGCGCCCCAGCCTAATGGCGTCATCTCCATTAATGCTTGAAACTGCTCTTCATTCAGCGGGAACTCATAGCTACAACGATGTTGTTCCATTTCAGGGAAATGTTCTTGAAATTTTTCAATCACTAAATCATTTTGATACGTTTGTTTTTCTTTTTGATCTTGATAAAATAAATGACGAAGTTCAATTAAATAATTTTTTTCAGGTACTACTTTTATAACCGTTCCATTATCTTTTAAAATCCGTTTAAATTCTTGATAATTTGAAGGTGAAAAAATATTTAGAAGCGTATCATATTGATTAGTAGCAAACGGTGATTTTGCTAAATCTGCTACACACCAAAAAGCACTTGTAAAATGACTACTGGCTAATTGAATCGCATCCTTTGAAATATCAAATCCAATTTTAGTTCCTTTTAGCCCTTTTTCAGTTAAATAATCCAATTGTGAACCTTCTCCACAACCAACATCAATGGTCGTCCCTTGATAATTTGGCCCCATTAAATCAAAAATAACATCCAAAATTGGATTGAATAAACCATCTTGTGCAATTTTAAAGCGAGAAGTTAACATTTCTTTATCATATTCATTCTTTGCTTGATGTGCTAAAAAGAAAACAGTTCCTTTTTTTGATACATCGAAATGATGGTTTTGTTCACAACACAAACTATGCCCTTTTATTTCTATAAATTGAGCATGACAAACGGGACACTGAAATAATTGCATATAATCCGTTAAAAATTGAATTCCCTGATCGATTTTTTTCACTAGTAAGCCTTCTTTCTATTCTCGATACATAAATCCCCCTTTGAATGGTCTTCATGTACAACTTATCTTTGCTATCCGTCACTATCCATATATTTTCAATATTATGTAACACAAAATAGCTTCTTACGACGATTTATTATACCATAATTTTTACAATAAAAAGGAGCAAGTTACTCTAAATAAGGTATAATCATAAAAAAGAGCTTTTTTTACCGAAAGGAATGATTCCATGACATCCATTAGAGATATCGCAAGATTGTCTGGCTATTCTGTCAGTATGGTGTCTCGTGTTTTGAACCATCACCCTTATGTGAATGAGGAAAAACGAGCATCTATTCAAAAAATCATTGATGACTTAGATTATACTTCGAATCAAAATGCTGTCAATCTCAGTATTGGAAAAACAAAATTAATTGGTGTTATTTCCCCTTATACAAACCACGCTTGCTTTGATAAAATTATTAAAGGTGTTCTTTCAGAAGCTTTTAAATTAAATTATAATATTTTACTGCTTCCAACTAATTACGACCCTCAAAAAGAGAAAAAACATATGGAACTTTTAAAACAAAAACGAATTGATGGACTAATTATTACTTCAAGAGCCAATTCTTGGGAAACTATCAAAACATACACTACTTATGGCCCTGTTACTGTATGCGAAGAAACAAATCATCCTGAAGTATCCGCAGCATTTAGCAATCGAAAAGCTTCATATGAAGCCGTGTTTAGTTACTTAAAACAGCTTGGACATTCTAAAGTAGCCTTCACCTCTGTTCGAGAAAAATCAATCAGTAACAGTACCCAACAGTTAGTCAATGCCTACCAAACTATTTTTCAAATGTCAGCAGAGTCACATTACCTGATAAATTGTTACACCTATGAAGATGGTCTCAGAGTTGGTAAAATTTTACTTGAGCAAAAAGAACGTCCAACTGCAATTTATGCAAATGGAGATGAGGTAGCTGCAGGAATTTACTCAATTGCCGTGAAAAAAGGTTTAAAAATACCAGATGATTTGCTACTAGTCGGTGAAGAAGTTCTTCCAATCGGAAAAGCACTTCACTTTCCATCAATGAATCATCAATTAGAAGAACTTGGTAAAGTTGCATTGCAATTAGTATTAAATCCTACTATAAAAAAGCAACTCATTCCTCATTTTTTAAAATTGCCGGATGAAACATGATTAAAGTAGCTTTTATTTTACTTTTTTCGCAATTAGCGATACCATTAGATTGTAAGAAGTTTAACAAATAAGAGGAGGAATAAATAATGAACAGTCTTTACCCAAAAACTCAAACAAATTTAAATCAATTGGTAGCTGACATTAGCCAACTCACTTTAATCGTGCATCAAACACATTGGTATATGCGTGGAAAAACTTTTTTTACTATGCATCCTAAAATGGACGAATTGATGGCTGATTTAGACGATCAGTTAGATCAAATTGCAGAACGCTTAATTGCTATTGGTGGTGAACCCTTATCTACTTTTGGTGAGTTCTTAGAAACAACAAAATTAGAAGAAAAAAAAGGAAAATTCGGTATCCCAATGGAAAACTTAATTCAACATTTAGTTGAAGATTACCGTTATTTAAAAGATGTCTTCCAAGAGGGCATTGACATAAGTGGCAAAGAAGATGACTATTCCACTCAAGATATGCTTATTGGCATGAAAACGGATATTGAAAAAACAATCTGGATGTTACAAGCTTTTCTAGATAAGTCTCCTTTAGCAGAATAAACCAAAAAGCTACGATTTAAAATCGTAGCTTTTTTTTACTGTCCTTTAAATAAACTTAAAATTTCACTTCGCATTTTTTGATGATCCACAATAGGTTCAGGATAATCAGTTCCAACGATGCACCCTACTTGCTTTTGAATATCAAGGGGCATTTTTTGAGGTTCATGTAAATAGGCGATTGGCACATTCGCTAATTCTGGTACATAAAAACGAATAAAGGTTCCATCAGAATCAAATTTTTTTCCTTGTAAGGTAGGATTAAAAATTCTGAAATATGGAACAGCATCCGTTCCAGTTGACGCTGCCCACTGCCAACCACCAATATTGCTAGCTGAATCATAATCGACTAATTGCTGGCTAAAATAGGCTTCTCCCAAACGCCAATCGGTTAATAAATCTTTTGTTAAAAAGGAGGCGACAATCATTCGTAATCGATTGTGCATCCAACCAGTTTGATTTAATTGACGCATTCCAGCATCTACGATTGGAAAGCCAGTCTTTCTTTCTTTCCAAGCAATTAACATCCCTTGATTTTGATTCCAATGAAGACCGCGATACTGTTCTTTAATTTCCAGCGTTTGTTGCTCTGGATTTTCAGCATAAATCATATTATAAAAATCACGCCAACAAAGTTCTTTGAGGTAAGTATCTCTGCTATTTCCTCCCTCATCGCTTTCATTTAAACGATGATACACTTCACGAATGGACAGTTCACCCGTTCTTAGAAAACGGGATATCCGACTGGTACCTTTAATAGCTGGATAATCACGATCTACTTCATAAGACGCCACTTTTTTGTCAATAAAACGACTTAAATATCCTCTGGCACGCTGTAGTCCAACTTCGCCTTTCAATTCTGTGGGTATTTCTGCTAACAATTCAGACACATACTTTTGTTCCTCTTTAAATAACTGTCTAAAATCTGCTCCCTTTACACCAAAATCAGCAAATTCTTCTTTTTGAAAAAGAGGCTTTCTAAGTTTTTTCCAGCGATTGTAATACGGTGTAAATACTTTAAACGCTTCTCCATTATCTTTTTTGATCTCTGTTACTCCATGTAAATGGCTGTCTTGAAAATGATTTGCTTGAATTTTATAGCCCGAAAAAAAGGTCAGCATCGCTTCATCTCTTTTTTTTCCATATCCTCGTTCATCACGATTAAAATAGATTTTAGTCAATTCTGGAATTGCTTTTTTTAATGTTTCAAATGCTTTTTCAGGTTCCCCCACAATAAAGTGAATGGGCAATTCTGCTTTTTCTGCTTCTTGACTAAACTCTTCAACTGCTGCAAAAAAGGCTTGATGGTTAAGAGTTCCTTTTTTTAATTGAAGTGGGTTGATATTAAAAATACCCATAACGGATTCGTTGACATTTCGTTCTTTCATCAACGCAATCAACGCTGTATTATCTACCAAACGCAAATCTTTTCTAAACCACATTCCTGTAATTGTTCTGCTCATTCATTAACCTCCTTGATTGCTTGTCTTCTTCCATTATCAATAAAGTTGTTTCAGATATCAAGAAAAAACACTTTTTTAACCTAGTTTCGATAATTACATTGCGTAATTAAACTAATTATGTTAAATTGTATTTACATTCATTAAAGAAGGTGCCTATGTTGAAAAATACAAATGAAGAATTAGCCCTTTGGGGACAAACCATTGAAGAATTTCAATTACCTCGATGGAATTTATTACCTGATATCGAACTTTATATGGATCAAGTCTTAACCTTGATTGAGAAATACCTGTCACCGTTAATCGTGCAACCGAATCAAAAAATCATTACAGCTGCCATGATTAATAATTATGTGAAACTAGGGCTAATTCCAGCTCCTATCAAAAAGAAATACAATCGAAAACATCTCGCATTTTTAATTGCGATTACCATTTTAAAGCAAGTCTTTACTATTCAAGAAATTAAGGATGGTATTCTGTTTCAAGCATCTGTCAGTGGCATTAATGCCTCATTTAATCTCTTTTGTGATGAACAGGAACAAGCCTTAAAAGTCGTCGCTCGTCAAGCAACTGGTGAAAAGAGTATCGCGATTTTTGATCAACCTATTTCAGCAGATTTTATCGCCTTAAAAACAGCGACCCTTGCCTTTGCTAGTCAGTTATTAGCCAAAAAGGCAATCTCACTTGGAAAAAATCAATTACGAACACATCCTGAGGAGGAATTAGAATGAACCAAGAAAAAATTGCGTTATTAGTCGATTCATGTACCGATGTACCAGAAGAATTTATTGAAAAGTATGGAATGTTTGTGATTCCTTTAAATATTATTTACAAAGATCGGGTTTACACTGATAAAGTTGATATTACTGCGGAAGAGGTATACCAAAACTTGAAAAATGAAGTACCAACTACTTCGTTACCTGATGGTCAAGTGATTACAGATATCTTTGAATCAATCAAAAAAGACGGGTATCAAAAGGTAATCGTGGTAACTATTTCAAGTGGGCTAAGCGGAACAAATAATCTTGTGCGCTTAATTGCAGAAGATTTTACTGACTTAGATGTTTTTGTTTTAGACACTAAAAATATCGGCATCGGAAGTGGCATTCAGGCAGTTGAAGCTGCAAAACTAATAGAAGAAGGCCTCTCTTTTTCAGCTATCAAAGAACAATTAACGCTTAACGTCTCTAAAACAAAAGTCTTCTTTTCAGTTGCAACATTGGAATATTTAAAAAAAGGTGGTAGAATCGGGTTAGTTTCTTCTATTTTAGGAAATGCGCTTAACCTAAGACCCATTATTTCATGTAATGAACAAGGTGTTTACTACACTGTTTCAAAAGCAAGAGGACGTAAAAAGAGTTTAGAAAATGCGATTCAATTAGTTAAAGAATACATTGGCGATCACCAAAAATTCAGACTAGCTGTTGTTAATGGTGACGCAGTTCCTGAAGCAAGTATAATCAAAGCACACTTGCAACATCTTTTCCCAAATAGCCTTGCAATGTTTGAAGGACCTGTTAGTCCAGCTTTAGGGGTTCATACAGGACCTGGCTTAATTGGCATCTGCGTCCAGCTATTAGATTAAAAAAAAAAGCGATAGAATCTAAGATTCTATCGCTTTTTTTTATTTTTTTAGATACAGATCTGGCGACACATTATCAAACAAGAAAGAAGAATCTCCAAAGCTATTTACAATCAAACGATGCATGGCTCTAGAACAAATAGTGTACATCAAGGTGCGTTCCTCTTCCAACGAATAATTTTTAGCTGAGGCATTTGCAACAATCACAGTATCAAATTCAAGACCTTTAGCTAGATAGGAAGGAATAATCATGATTCCTTCTGCTAATTGTTGATTTTCAAAACTGATTAGATTTACGGAAAGGACATCTTTTAATTGGTTATAAAGATAGTCACACTCTTTTTTTGTTTTGCCAATAATTGCTGTTAGCTGTGAATCTGTTTCATATTTTTTTGCTTGCGTCAAAATATTATTTAACCAACTACGGTTTGAATGCGTTATAACTAATTCAGGTATCTCTCCCAATCGGTCGAAGGGCTCAATTAATGAATCGTCCATTAAAATACCTTTAGTAAAATTTGTGATTTCTTTCGTTGAACGGTATGTTTTCGTCAACTGGATGGCTTTGACTTTTGTTTCGTCAAACATTGGCTTGATTTCTTCCAGCAATGTATTTTTTGCCAGTTTATTTTTGAAAATAGCTTGGTTTAAATCTCCAAGCATGGTAAAGCGACCATTTGGAAACAAAGATTTTAAATAGGCGATTTGTAACACGGAGTAATCTTGAATTTCATCAATAAAGATGTATTTGATTTTTCTTAAAGACTCTTTACCGATAATCGCATCTCTTAAATACAAGTAAGGAACTACGTCTTCCATCAATAAAACACGTTGATTTAAATCTAGGATTACTCGTTTTTGCTCCGTTATCCATTGCTCATGTGTAATAGAATATTTTTCTAATGAGACTAATTTAGGAAGAACCTTTAAAAAATTTGCATACTGAGCCTTGTAGTGGAAAAAATTAAACTGGGCAATCATACGTCTTACTTTTTTTAATTGACGATTTACAATTTTAGTTCCAATAAACAACACTTCTTCTTGGTAATTTTTAAACTTCTGATGGGTGGGAATCATTCGTTGATATTCTTCTTCATTCAACAATTGAATTTGAGCTTCTACCCAGCTTCGTTTAGCTTCTACTTTAGCAATTTCATCTAATCGATCGTTTAATTTTTGAGTTGTATAAAGCAATCGTTGTGGCAATGTATAGTGTTCTGGAAAAGAATAAAACAATGTCTTAATTTTTTCCTTACTCATTAGTACCTTGTTACGAAAGACAATATCTTTAAAAATCATTCCTTGAGTTTCTAATAATTGAGCGTAGCGTTCTAATGCTTTAAAAAAAATAGGCTCTTCTTTAAACGCTATAATATTTTTACGCTTTTGGTTTTTTTCATTTTCAAATTGCTCGAATAAATCTTTAATTTCCATGTTTTTAATTCGTGAAGAGGCAAAATCTAAAAAGGTAGTTTGTTGAATATTCGCTTCACCTAATTCAGGTAACACATTGGAAATATAATGATTGAATAACTTATTAGGTGAAAAAATCATCATTTGGTTTGAATCAACTTCATTTCTAAATTGATACAATAGATAGGCAATTCGTTGTAAAATCGCAGAGGTTTTCCCACTTCCTGCTGCTCCTTGAACAAATAACAGATGACTTTTGGTGTCGCGAATAATTTTATTTTGTTCTTTTTGAATTGTTGATACAATGGATTTCATTTGAGCATTTGATTGATCTCCTAAGATATCTTGCAACATCTCATCGCCAATCGTTTCACTTGAATCAAACATCGTTTGAATTTGAGCTTTTTTAATTAGAAATTGTCGTTTTAAAGAAACATCTACTAACTGTTCACCAACAGGTGTTTGATAGGCTACTTCCCCTAAACTGCCGTCATAGTACACGCTCGAAATAGGCGCACGCCAATCGTATACCAAAAAATGATCCTCATCATCAATAAATGAAGAGGTTCCAATATAAATCGATTCTATTTCGCCCTCTTTTTCTTTTAAATCAATCCGAGCAAAATAAGGCGAATCTTTTAATTGCTGGAATGAGCTTAATTGTTTTTCGACATGTTTATAGTTTTGCTCTCGTTCTCGTAGCAATTGTTCTTGCTGTCTAATACTGATTTCAGTCTCAATCACATCGTCAGAACTACTTAAATTGACTGTTACGTCATTCCAAAAATTAGTTCGAATTTCTTTGGCTTCTTCTCTAACATGGTCAATTGAAACATCAAGTATAGCCTCACGTTTTTTGATTTCCTTGACGGTATAATCTACTCGATTTTGTTCATATTGTAATTCACTTTCATTGTTTCCCATAATAGACCTCCACAATTGAATAGTTGTCAGTATACCACTTGGTTATTGAATTTGCTAGTTATTTTAACCCAAAAGTACAAAGAAGAAAGATTTTTTAGTCACTAAAAAATCTTTCTTCTTATGTTTATATGATTTCATTTAACAGCTGATAAAGTTCTGGAAATTGACGTTGAATGGAAATGATTTTTCCAGCTTCATTTAAAAAACAATGGGAACTTTCTCCAGTAGCACGCACCACTTGATCTTGTGTTCCTACAACTTGATAAGAAAAAGTCAATTTTGCCTTCGAGCATTCTCGAACAACTACTTGAATCGCTATTTCTTCATTGAAACGAGTCATTGCCTTGTACTGACAGTTTACATTTAAAACGGGACTTCCTAACTTTTCACGTTCTAAAAAATCACTTCCATAGCCGATTTGCTCAAGTAAATCAAATCGTGCCTCTTCGAACCAGCGAATGTAATTTGAATGGTGGATAATACCCATTTGATCGGTTTCATAAAAAAATGTTTTTCTTGTATAGGGTTTTAATTTCATCGTTACCCCTCATTTCTGCCATTTGCTAAAATTTCATAAAGCTCTTCTAATTTTTTGATTTCATAAGTAGGATTACAGCCCGTTGTATTTGGCAAAGAATACGGATTAAACCAGCAAGTGTCAAGTCCTGCCAGTTCACCACCTTTAATGTCAGAGCTTAACGAATCCCCAATAATGATGCTTCTTTCAACAGAAAAATCAGGAATTCGCTTAAATACATAGTCAAAATACTCCGGCATCGGCTTTTGAAAACCAGTTGCCTCTGATACAAAGATATCTTTAAAGAAGGGATGCAAACCTGCATCTTTTAAGCGCTTATCTTGAGTCGTAGAGACACCATTTGTTACAATATATAACTCATAGTCATCTTTTAAATTTGTAATCAATTCAAATGCTCCAGCAACTAATTGATGCCCCTCTTCTAAAAATTTTCGATAATGCTTTTCCATTAATGGGCCATCTACCTCTTTCCCATAGTCTTTAAACAGCAATGAAAAACGACTATTTACAAGCTCATCACGACTCATTTCACCTGCTTCAAAAGAGCGCCACATGCCTTGATTCATCTGTTTATAATGTGCTTCAATTTCCTTTGTTAATTGAAAACCTTGTTCTTCAAAAAGTAAGCGCAACGCTAAATCCTCTGCTGCACCAAAATCAAGTAAGGTATCATCTACATCAAATAATAATGTTTGATAGGCTGTCATTTTCTTATCCCCCTAAAAATTTAGTTCCAATAGCCTTCATGAACGGCTGCTGCTGCTTTTTCGACTGCTGGAAAGGGTCCAAGAACCTGAATGTCCTTTTGTCCATGAGCTAAAATAGTACGACTTGGCAAATCAAAAGTTGGATTTTGTTCATCGTCACCTGTCAATTCCAATAAACGCTTTTCAGTCATGCCAAACACAATTCGACCAATATTGCCCCAATAAATCGTTCCCGTACACATCGCACAGGGCTCGGCTGTTGTATAAAGTGTGCAATCCCATAAAAATTCTTTAGAGTACTTCTGTGAAGCACGAGCTGCTAAAGTGGTTTCCGCATGACCCGTACAAATATTTTCTGTAATTTCAATATTCTCTTGTTCCAAAAGTATGGTACCCTCTTTATCAATTAATAACGCACCAAAGGGTGTATTGCCATGTTCCCTTGCCAATTTTGAAAGTTCAACGCAACGCATTAAGTACTCTTCATGTGTTTGAAATCCCATTTTATTCTTCCTCCTAAGTCAAAATCATTTCTTCTATTTTACCTTATTTACAAATCAAATACTTCTTTTTAACACTATTTTTTTAATAAAAGTATCAAAAAAAGCCAACTTCAAAAGTTGACTCTTTCTTTTTATTAGCCTAAATCTTGACCAGTCATTAAAATATAGCCTACTAAGAAAATATTTAACGCAATAATCAAAACCGTTGCAAACCAAGCAATCACTTTGACCCACATTGGATTAACAAAACTGCCCATTTTCTTTTTATCACTGGTAAACAATACTAAAGGTACGACTGCAAAAGGCAGTTGCAAGCTCAGGATTACTTGACTCCACAACAACAACTCACCCGTTCCTTTTGCTCCCATTAACCATGTCACAATAAAGACCGGCACAACAGCAATAAGACGAGTAATCACACGTCTTACCCAAGGCTCTACACGCATATGAATAAAGCCTTCCATCACGATTTGACCGCTCAATGTTCCTGTAATCGTTGAGTTTTGACCCGAAGCAAGCAACGCTATCGCAAATAAAGTGCTCGCAGCTGCGACGCCAAACGTTGGACTTAATAATTGATACGCATCTTGAATTTCATTAATCGTATTTGTTGTTCCATGAAAAGCTGCAGCTCCTAATATTAGAATCAACGAATTGATAATGAAGGCACCTGTTAAAGATAAAAAGGAATCAATTTTAGCAAATTTAACCGCTTCTTTTCTACCAACTAAGTTACGTTCATACTGTCTTGTTTGGATAATTGAAGAGTGGAGATACAAATTATGCGGCATAACAGTCGCACCTAAAATCCCTAGCGCAATAAATAACATTTTAGGATTGGTTACAATTTGTGTACTTGGAACATACCCTTTTAATAATTCTGCCATTTCAGGTTTTGACAAAATCACTTCAAATAAAAATACAACAAAGATTGTTATCATCAATACAACGACAATCGATTCAATAATACGAAATCCTTTTTTTTGTAGCAACAATAAAACCAGTACATCTAACGTCGTAATGGCGACACCTACAATTAATGGCAAACCAAATAATAAATTTAAGGCAATGGCTGAACCAATAACCTCCGCAATATCTGTTGCAATAATGGCTAACTCCGTTAAAATCCATAAAGGAATGGCTACTTTTTTTCCAACAGAATTTCGCGTTGCTTGTGCTAAATCCATATCGGTGGCAATCCCTAAACGAGCGGACATTTCTTGCAACAGCATGGCAATTAAATTAGAAATTAAAATTACACTCAAAAGAGTATAACCAAATTGCGCACCCCCAGCAATGGATGTCGCCCAATTTCCTGGATCAACATAGCCGACAGCAACAAGAGCTCCTGGGCCCATAAATGCAAATAACTTTCTGAAGAAACCTGCATTTTTAGGAATTTTAATCGTACTATTTACTTCTTCTAAACTAACATTATGTGATTTTCGAATCCAACCACTGGATTCATGTTTCTCTCCATTAGACATATTTAATCCTCCTGTCTCCTCATGTTTTCTTAATTCTAGTTTAGTATGAACCTATTTTATTTATTTGTCAATTTATTTTTTCGGTATACCTAAATTAATAAAAAAATAAAAAAACTGATCTCGTTAAAGACCAGCTTTTCCCTATTTAAATCAACGGTATACAATGGCGTAATAAATAACATACACCCAACCAAACACACCATGAATCATCGCCCATAAAATAGATTGCCACTTCACATAGGAGATGACAATAGCTAAGGCTGTTCCAAATGAAATGCCCGTCTTAACTGTCGCTCTAACACCATTCTTCATTTTCTAGTCACTTCCATTTCTTATTGAATCCAGCCTGCTAAAATACTAGTAATAAAAACCGACGTGATCGTTACTGTTGAAAAACCCGCAATGATCATTTTCGGTAAAATTTGAGCTTCAATTGCAAGTCTCTCTTCTTCCGTTTCCGCAATACTTTTCGCTGCCTCTTGACTCAAAATCATTGTTCCAGGAAAACCATAAAGTGACGTTAACCCTACCGCAATTGACATTAACAAACTATACCCTAACAACTTTCCTGTAATGATTGCAAATAAAATACTGCCACTTACCCCAACTAAGAAGGATAATGAAATCGGTACAATCAAGTCAATTAAATCCTGAGGTTCAATCGTTGCTAATGGACCAAAAATAATGATTAAAATGGCTAACATCATCAACCCATATGCATCAATTCCAGTTAAAATATTAGGCTTTAAAATTCCAAAGGCACGCAACGTAACTCCCAATAATAAGGCTACAATAAAGGTATTTAGTAACCCTCCAGTGAGATTGTTAACCAAAGTGGAAATCAAGACAATAACGCCTACTACAAACAATGTACCCGCAGTCGTTTGAAAAGCTTCAGGTAATTTGCTTTTTTGCTCGGTCTCCTTTGCTTCTACCTTTACCGTTTTTAAGGTTCCGGCCCGATACTCCCCTTGCAATCTTTTTGCTTCTTTTCTTAAAATAATGGATGTCAACGGAAACCCAATTAATCCTTGCAAAGCAGAAATTAAAACCGGTAAAACCGCTACAGACAACAAGCCTAATGCTAAAGCAGCTTCTTGAACAATAATAATTGAAATCGTTCCACCACTAACTGCACCGATTGCTGCAATTGCATAGTTGCGACTTTCAAACAAAGGGCCCACTAGTAACAAGGCAACTGCAATTCCAATAATTGCCGAAACACCAACTACCACTGTCTTCCATTGCTGTTTCAATTCTTCAATACTAATCATCGTTCCAATATGGACGATGATAAATCCGACTACCGTTGTTCCTAAAGCTAGTAAAGAAGAGTTTGGCAAAATATCTTTGGGTAGAAGATTAGATTTAAATCCAATCAGAAAAATAATAGATGCTACCAGTAAAGAAGAGAGCAACGACTTCGTTTTCTTTGAAACAAAATCACTAATGGTCCAAATAAGCATTACAATCGTAAAAGCCAACACTGCATTCATAACAAATCACTCCTTTTTTATTTATCCTAATGGCTGATATGTGAACTCTAACCCATGAACTTCTGAAACATTATAGGCAATTACAAAGGCTTTACTATCGACCTCATTAATCAACTTTAATAGTCCAGGATATTCTTGATTATCCATCACAATCATCAACATATTTTTTTCGGTTCCCGTATACCCACCAGATACTGAAAATACTGTAATTCCACGATTACTATTTGCTTGTAAAACCAATTTTATAGCTTCGATGTGGGTTTCACTCATAATCATAATCGCTTTTCTTCTCTTCAAACCAGTTTCAATGTAACTCATGACAATCGACGTAATTACAATTGATAAAATGGCATATAAGAATTCTTCCACACCAAACACAAAAATATTGAATAGTACGATAATAGCATCTGTAAACAGTAACCCCACCGAAGTATTTAAGCCAAAGTACTTTTTAAAAATCAAAGGAGGAATCGTTGTCCCACCACTTGACGCTCCAATTTTATAAAGTATGGCAACGCCAACTGCAAATAATGCGCTTCCAAATATAACAGAGAGCAAACGATCTTGCGTAACCATTACTTCCGGTACGACAGCTAAGGAAAGGGGCAACAACATACTCCCTATTACCGTACGGATAAAAACAGTATTTCCTAAAAAAAAGAAGGTTAAAATTAACATTACTACATTTAGTACTAAAACGACCAGTGCTCGATCAATACCGAATGCCTGCTCAGCTAAAATTCCAATTCCACTAACACCACCAGCAGCTATATGATGAGGTGCTAAAAACATATTAATGCTCACACCTAAAATCGCAATTGCTAGTGTAACAATAGGAATCTGCTTCATCGTATTTTTCATATTATTCGCCTCTTTCTTAAGGAAAGCTACTCTACTTCTTTCACTAATCGAACCGCTAATTCGACTGCTTTTTCTAATTCATCAATTGGCAAATACTCATCCAATGTATGAATTTTTTCATAACCGATAGATAAATTGGCAACTTCTTTGCCTTTACTATTAAAGACATTGGCATCACTTCCGCCACCACTAACATCATAATTGACTTGACAGCCTATTTTTTGAAGTGCTTTAGCAGCTAACTTGACTGTAGTATGTTCTGGTGTTAAGCGATAGCCTGTTGATTTTGTATCCTGAGTAATTGTAACCGAACCTCCCATTGCGGCTGCAGTATCTTCAAAGGCCGCCACCATCGCTTCCACTTGTGTAACACACGCCTCGTGAGAAATCGAACGCGCTTCAGCAGTAATTTTTACTTCATCCGCAACAATATTACTCGCAACACCCCCATTAATTGTCCCAATATTTGCAGTTGTTTCTTCATCTAAGCGACCTAATTTCATTTTAGCAATCGCAATACCTGCGATTTCAATAGCAGAAACACCTTTTTCAGGCTCTAATCCTGCATGGGCCGTTTTACCTTTAATTTCAACATCTAAGCCCATTAAGGTTGGACTGGCAACCGTAATACTTCCAACCGGTCCTCCGTTATCTAAGACAAACCCAATTTCTGACTCCAAAAGAGTGCAATCAAACGCATTTGCTCCAACAAGACCTATTTCTTCACCCGGAGATAAAATAAATTCTAGTCCACCATGAGGAATAGCTTCCTCTTTTATTCGTTGAATTAACTCCAACATTACTGCAATTCCCGCTTTATCATCTGCTGCTAAAATAGTTTCACCTTTTGAATAGAGGACATTGTCTTTAATGATAGGTTCAATGCCAACCCCTGGACTAACGGTATCCACATGACAAGAAAATAATAGCGACGTGCCATCATGCTTCGTTTTTGCTAATCGACAAAGTAAATTATTCGCTCCTAATCCAGTTTGTTCCTTTGTTTGATCTTCATAAACCTCTAAGCCTAAACGTTCAAATTTTCCTTTTAAAAAAGCTTGAAAAGGTCCTTCCTTTTTAGATTCTGAATCCATTTTTACCAATTCAATAAAGGTTTCCACTACACGCTTTTTCTCCATTTTACTTCCCCTCCACTCTAAATCCCTCTCCTAGATAAAAATACAGATTTCGTTATTTTTTTACATATAACCCTATAAATTTCAATAGAAGAAAAGATTATTATTTGTTATTTATTATAATTTTAATCGTTTTTTAATCTGTTGGCAAATTTAACCACTTTAAAAAAAAACGACTGATAATGGAACTTATCAGTCGTTTTTCACACGTTTCAATTGTATCAATCTTAAAGAAAGAATCCCACCAATGATAAAAGCAAAGCCACCTGCTAATCGAATAATCATAGAAGCTGAATCTATTCCTATCAAAGCTCCAAGACCATTCCAAAAAAAGGGCGTAACTAACTGGCTTAACGTCATTGAAACTGAAATCAAAGCAGTTGACAGCGTCAGCAACGAGCGAGGGGAGATTTGATTCACTTTTAAAATAATATACGGGCCTGTAAACGAATAAATAAAATTGAAAAAAATAGCCCAAAAAGCAATCATAATACCAGACTTAGACAGACTAATAAATAAAATACTCATACCCGCTAGCAAATACCCCAGAGGCAATAATTTATGTCGAAAAAGAACAAAAGCTCTTCCAAATAGAAGACCTGCAACTAAACCGCCTACATTCATTAAACTTAATACTAGACTTGCAGGATTATTTTTATTCAATCCTCTTTCTGAAAATATAAGCGGCATTTTTAACTGGACAATCCAAATAATTAAAAATGTAAAAAAACAGAGCACAATCAAGAATAGAATCTCTTTATTTAATTTAATGGATGTTTTACTAGATTCTGTTTTAATTAAAAATCCATCCTGAGATACTGGCGGTTCAGGAATATTGAACGTTACAAATAGATAAACTGGAATAATCAATAGATAGACTAAAAAGGAGACGTTCCAGCCATGTTTTAATAACATACCACTTAAAAAAATCAACAAAGCGTTCCCCAGTGCCATTGTCCCTAATTGGTAACCAAGTAAATTGGCACGCTCATCCCCTTCAAAAAACATACTAATAAGACTAATGGCTAACGGTGTGAACAAACCGATACCCACACCAAATACCAAACGCATAATTAATAGCGCCGTAAAATTAGTTATAAAAAAAGGAGTAACTCCTCCTACAAGAGCAATCATTAAACCTAGCTGAACCGTCTGTTTATTCCCAATTTTCTTTGCAACAAAACTACTTAATAAAGTGAAAATTAAAATTGTTAGGCTTGGAAGTGTGACTAAACTTTCAATCAAAGACTGCGATACATTGGGGTAACTAGATTTTAAAACGGGTAAAATTCCAGTGATTGCTGTTGCTGAACCGGTTAGTAGAGACATACTTAATAGCGATAGCTTAAAAATCGGTTTATTTTTTTTCATCACCCAACTCCAGTAATTCTTCTACTATTTTTAAAACCCCCTCCTCTTCATTAGAAGGTGCACTATAGTTAGCCGCAAGTTTAACTGCTTGACTGCCATTAGCCATTGCATAACTAAAGGCTGCTTTGCGTAACATTTCAACGTCGTTGCCTCCGTCACCAAAAGTGGCCAGCTCCTCATCTAAAATCCCCCATTTTTTTTGCAGAATTTCCAAACCATTTGCCTTATGAAAACCTGGTATAATTAAGTCTAATTCGCCATGACCACTTGAAACAGCTACGAATTTACCTTGGAACTCTTTATTTAAATGCATCACTAATTTCTCAGTTTCTTCTTTGGGTACAGATAAAGCAAACTTAAAAAAAACATCCTCTTCTAGCTGAGTTAAATCCGTGACTGTCTTTAAACGATGATAGAATTTTTTGCTAGTTTGTTTAAAGTCCTCAGACTCCTTTTCATCCACATAGGCACTCTTGCGACCGCATAAAAGCACTTGAATTTGTGGGGATTTGCTTAAAAATGCGAGCATTTCATGAACGAGTGGCTCTTCAAACTTTCCACAAAATAATTCTTCTTTTTCACTAATGACTAGCGCTCCATTTTCAGCCACAAAAGAAATTTCATCACTTATTTCTGGGAAAAAGGATTTTAATTGATAATATTGATTGCCACTAGCTACTACAAATTTAATTTCTTTACGCTTCATTTCCCGATAAATTCTTTTAAATCGTGAACGGTTATACTCCTTATTTTCATTTAAAAAAGTACCGTCCATATCTACAGCAACCATTTTAATCATCCTATAATAACTCCTTTTTAGCTTTTTTTGACTCTAACCAATACTCTTCCTGTAAATTTTCCCAATACACTTTATCGTTTTCATCAATTGCTCTTATAACACGACAAGGATTTCCAGCTGCTACTACATTTTTAGGAATGTCTTTTGTTACTACTGATCCAGATCCTATTACAACATTATCCCCAATTGTTACACCTGGATTGACCGTTGAATTTCCTCCAATCCAAACATTGTCTCCAATTTTAATCTGCTTGCCCAGTTCCAAACCTGAAATTCTCACTATAGGATCAATAGGATGACTAGCTGTAAACAGAGCTACTTTTGGACCAAACATCACATTATTTCCAATTGAAACCTTCGCTACATCCAAAATAACACAATCAAAATTGGCATAAAAATGATCTCCAATTGATATATGCTGACCATAGTCACAATGAAATGGTGGCTCAATGTGATACTTTTCTCCTACTTCACCTAAAAGCTCTTTTAACAAAATCTTTCGATAATCAGATTGTTCTTCTGTCGTACCATTAAAAAGTCTAGTCAGTCGACGAGATTTTTTCACATCTTGACCAAGTTCTTCATCATTGGCTATATATAAATCTTCTGCTAGCATTTTTTCTTTTTCCGTTCTCATTTTTCCAGCTCCTACCTTTTGTTTTTATTCTGCTAACTCTATTAATTCAATTCCCTGTATAATCAAACCCTTTAAATAGTCTTGACTAAACCTGACCGAACTGGCAATTTCAGGCAACTCAATATATGGGAAAACTTCGGCTAAATTTTCTTTAATAGGGACCAACTCTTCTTGAGAAACAATACGCTCATTTGTATAAATAATAATTTTATCAGGGTCATACATGCTGATAATAGTTTGAATTACTTCTTGACTATTTTTATTAAATTCTATTTTATCGAGCAATCCCATTTCCCAGTCAACAGATAACGGCAAATGTTTGATCTCACCTGCAAGTCCATTGCGTCCTTTAAAAATCTTCCCATTTATTAAAATACTCGCACCTGGCGGAAAATCATCAGGATAGTAAATGCCTACTAAAATTTCATGCTTGACTGGCAACCAGTCAGCATAACCTCGAACTGCAGTATTGATATCGTTTTCAATTCCAACTGGCAAATGAAAAACTTCTTGTAATTCTTTTCGGACATTCAAATTCAGCAATGGTGGAAAGTCCAAGATTTTTAACTCTCCATGAATTTCAACTCCTGGTATTCCTAACATTATTCCACCAATTTTAGGAAATTTATCTAGAAAAGAACTCACATATTCTTTAAATCCAGCCCAAGACAATGAACTCCCACTAATTTCTTCTTCTGATACTATTTCTCCAAATAAATCGGTTACATGAAATAAAAAAACAAATTTGTGATTTTTTTCAATTAATTGAATAGCTAATAATAATTTAAATTCAGCATTATACTCATAAGAAACTGCACGTCTACCACCCGTTGTTACTAATTTTTTTGCTTCTTTGATTTCGTCTCTTTCAAGTAACCAAGTAACTAACTTATTAATCGTCACAATACTCAGGCCACTTTGTTTTGCTATTTCACGTTGCGATAAGGGACCATTTTCTTTGATTACAGTTTTTAAAAACATGAGATTATTTTCTTTTACATTTTGTGGTTTACTAGCTTTCACCTAATGCCCTCCTTTTATCTCGAAACTTTATTAACTACATTTAAAATGTTAACACAACAAAATAGCATAATCAACAAAACTTTATAAACATAGTTTAAAAATCACCTTTTTATTAAAAAAAATCTATCGACAGAGAATTCTCTATCAATAGATTTTTTAATTTAACTATTTTCTTTAATCACTTCATCAGAAGCAGCTAATCCATCATAAACAGTTTGAGTAAATGGATTGCGTTTGTATTTGGTAATACGGTAAACATGATAAACTAATACCGCAATATTCACTGCTAATGCAATTCCACTAACCGTCATCAAGGCTCCATCCGAATGGGTGGATTGAACAGCAAATTTTGAACTTGTGACAAATTCAGGGAAGCTCATAGTAAACATCATCCAAAAAGCTAATGTATGAGCACGATGTTGCAACCAAGCTCCTTTTTTGATAAAGAAGGCTGGAATTGTACAAGAAATTAATAACGCTGCTCCTGCATAAAATGAATGATCCCCAACACAATTATAAACATAAGCAAAATTCCAAACATCGTAAGCAATAATCCAAAACCATAATTGATCTGGCCAAATCATATCTTTTTGTTTGTCTTTGCTGATAATAATTCCAAACCAACCAGAAATCGTTACAATATTGATGATTCCAGCAATGCCATTCATAATATTCCAAGGTCCACCGTTCATAAACACGCCATCTACCATGCCATGTAAACTGGCTACTTGAAAATCACGAATAACCGCTTCACAAATATTAAAAGCTAAAATAAAAGCAGGGAAAGCTAGCGCCCATTTGTTGCTTTACAAACTCTTGATATGGCGCAAAGCTAAAAATCCTAAGCAGCCAGCCAACGCTGAATAAACTTTCACCCAATGGAACCACGTTCCAGTACTTGAGCCTGGTCCAGCCGTTGTTGGCCAAACAAATACCGTTAAAATAATCGGCAACGCAATAAATAAAATAAGAGCTACATACTTGTTGCTACGTGCAAATTCATTTAAAATCATAAGACCTGCAACAACCGCAATCCACATTAAAAAATCAACTAATGTGACATCTTGAAATAAAAACATTTTCCTCCAACTCCTCCATAAAAGTAACTTAACTACACTCCTATTATGCAGGGATGAAGGCGTTTTAATCTATAGGCAATGTCAGTGATTTGCCCAAATTTACACCGTTTGATTCTTTTTTACACATTTTAAAATGGCGCCATTCATCATTGTTTCTGTCCGCAGTAAAATGTCTTCTTTCGGTTCATTTAAATTATTTTTTAACCATTGTGTAATTTGTGCTACAAGTGCCCAACCATAAAAATGAATAATTTCTTGTTTTAACGATTCAGGCAATGTTGGTTTGATTTCATCAATCACTCCAACTAACATTTGCGAAGCCACAGTAAATAAAAAGTTTTCCAATAAATCTCTTCCCAACGAACGAGAGGTATTTAAACAAAAGGATTTATTCGCCAAAACGTAATTCAATAACATCTCATAGCCTTTATGCCAATTACGAAGATGCTGATATTCAGACAGTCCATTTACAATTTCATGATCGTAAATCCATTCCACAAGTTGATAAATATCTGAAAAATGATAATAAAAGGTATTTCGTGTAACATGAGCTTCTTCTGTTAATTCTTGAATTGTAATTTTATCTAGCGGTTTTTTTAACATAATTGCTTTAAGGGAGGTTGCTAAAAGTTTTTTTGTTTGGTCTTTTGCCAAGAAAAACACCACCTTATTTTTATAAATTTACAAATCTCTAATATAAATCTATCCTAGCTTAGCTTCACATAGGAGGATCATTAAATTTTTTTACTATATTGATGTTGGGATAGTACTTCACTAAAACCATTTATCACTAAACTTTGCGTTGTTGGTTCATCCGCTACTAAATTGCTTCCAATCCATTTTTGAGGAGCATATGTTATTTGAAATGCACTTAAGACGCTTTTTATTTGTGTATGAGCCTCTTCAAGTTCTAATTGATGAAACACCAAACAATCTTCTTTAACACTCACGACAGCATAGCCTACCAAGTTTTTATCCTGATAAATCCCTATACAATCATAGCCATGAAATGATTTATTTTGCCAAAGAGTCGTGTTATCTTCTATTATTCCGATTTCCTCTAGCATTTCAACTTTTTTTATCTCATGGTGAGTTTTCAGAGGATACACTTCTTGACTTTCTAACACTAAGACTTTACATAATGGTACAAAACCAAATTTTTGATAAATTAAAATAGCTCGGTCATTTCCATCAATTGCTTCAAGATACAACATTTCAGTGTTTCTATTTTTGGCAGTAGTTTCAAATTCATGTAGCAGCTTAACAGAAAGTTGTTGACCACGAAATTTTGAATCAACAGCCATTCCACCTAGCCAGGCGATCTTCTCACCAGAAAAAACACCTTCTCCATGAAGATAAATCCCTGCCGGTTGATGATCTACAAAAAGTATTTTACTTAATTCTTGCGAAATAGATAGACTAGATAAGCGATGATCCAACTGTTCTTGTGTCATATGAATGGGAAACATATAATCTGAAAAACCATTATTCCAAACTTGGGTTCTTTCTCTTGCGGAAACATTCTTATAGCTTCTAAACACAATCCCACCCCTTTTATACTCTTTACCTTAATCATACTTGATTCATGCTGGAAAACATAGACTTTGATAATGAAATTTTATCGGCTAGCTAAGTTTATTATAAAGTAATTCATGAAAAAAAAAGATCAGTTTTTCAACTGAATCACGTCATTATTGAGAAAAATCTTTCAAAATCAATCAATCTGCTTATTCTTATGCCAGTTTCCTTTATAATAAGTTTAAATAGGACAAATTCTATTGAAACTAAAACTAAATGGAGGAACGATCATGGATGTAAAAGCAATTGTTTTAGATATCGATGGCACACTTTTAAATGATGACAAAAAACTAACGAAACGAACAAAAGAAGCCTTAATTAGCGCTCAAAAAAAAGGAATTAAAGTTGTACTTGCCTCTGGCAAACCTACCCCTGGCATGTGGAAATATGTAGAAGAATTACAAATGGTTCACTATAATGGCATGCTAGTTTCTTATAATGGAGCTCATGTTATTGACGTTGCCACAAAAAAAGAATTGTTTAGTCAACCTCTTTCAATTGAAACGAGTCAACAAATTTTAGAACACTTAAAACAGTTTGATGTACTTCCAATGATTGCTAAAGATAATTATATGTATGTCAATAACGTTTATAATGGTCTATTACATTTAGACTCTCAAATGGGATTATTTAATATCATTGAGTATGAGGCAAGGGGTGGTAATTTCCAATTATGCGAAAAAAATGACTTAGCTGCTTTTGTTGATTTTCCATTGCATAAAATTTTAATAGCCGCTCAACCTGAATACTTAAATAAAAATTGGGAAAATATCTTAGCTCCCTTTAAAAATACTGTCAATGGCGTGTTCTCAGCACCAATGTATTTTGAATTTACAGATCAAGGAATTGATAAAGCTTATGCAGTAGATAAAACTTTACTACCTTTAGGCATTCACCCTGAACATATTATTTCATTTGGTGATGGTCATAATGATTTATCTCTAATTCATTATGCTGGCATGGGAGTTGCTATGGGAAATGCTGTGGATGAATTAAAAAATAGTGCAGATAAAATCACCTTAACCAATAACGAAGATGGCATTGCAGCAGCATTAGCTGAATTACTTTAAAAATAAGAGATAAGATTTTAACATCTTATCTTTTTTGCGCTTAAGAAGGGAAAGTAGTTTATACTAGAATTAAACTACCAGAGAAAGGTTTGGTCTACCAATGAATTTTCTTTTAAAACTCAAAACATTATCTTCCCTTACAACAAGTGAAAACGTACTTGTTCAATTTATTTTAACAGCTCCAGAAAAAGTGATTTACCTGTCACCAAAAGAACTTGCAGAAGCCTCTTTTGTTTCTATTTCTACCATTTATCGTTTAATTAACAAACTAAACCTCGATGGATTAAATGACTTAAAACTAGAACTCGTCAAATATTTAAATGCCCATACGTCTGACCCAATTATTGATATTAATTATCCTATTTCCTCAGAAGATACTAATTTTTCCGTCATGAAAAATTTACAACTGGTTTATGAACAAACCGTGCAATCAACCATTGATACGAATGAAATTGAAAGCCTAATGCTAAATCGTACCCTATTACAAAAGGCTGAAATAATTGATATTTATACGACTTCAGCGAATATATTTTTTGCCGAAAATTTTAAATTTCAAATGCAAGAAATCGGAAAAACAGTCAATGTACCAAAAGACAACTACACTCAGCATTTAACCGCCGCAAATAGTACTCCTAAACATTTAGCCATTATTGTTTCATTTGAAGGCCGAGGTGCGAATATTCCTGAATTATTTACAATCTTAAAAAGAAATAAGTGCAAAATCTTGCTCATTACATCAAAAAATAGTCCCTTGCTTAAGGAGCCAGTTGATAGTACTTTTCTTTTTTCTTCTCTTGAAAACCACTACCATAAAATTTCATCCTTTTCTACAAGGATGTCACTAATGTATCTTTTTGATATTCTTTATCTTAGCTATTTCAACATAGATTATGAAAAAAATATCGCGTATAAACTAGCAAATTATCAAAAAATGAACCCTCACTTAATTTAAGAGATTAAGTGTACTTATTTTTTGACAAAAATGCTCCTTCATGAGATGCTTTGTGCGTAATCAACTTTACAAAAAAGAATGGGGGATTTTTATGTCAACGATGGTCTTTGTTAACTTTCCAGTATCCGATGTGAAGCGCTCTACTGAATTTTATGAGAAGTTAGGCTTCACAAAGAACGAGGCTTTTTCGAATGAAACAAGCAGTTCAATGGTTTGGGATGAAAATTTTTGGATTATGCTACTAAGTCATGATTTTTATCGTCAATTTATTAATGGGAAAGAAATTGCAGATGCCAAAACTACCAGTGGTACACTTGTGGCCTTTAGTCTAGAAAGTGCCGATGCTGTTAAAAAGTTCGCTGAAACAGCAAAACAAAATGGTGGAAACTACTACAAAGTTGAGATGGGAATTCCTGAAGATCAAATGTTTGGTCTTGAAGTGCAAGACCCCGATGGAAATATGCTAGAGCCAACCTGGATGTCTATATAAATAAAAACGCCCCAAAAAGAACTTTTCTTTTTGGGGCGTTTCTTGTATTTAATTGTAGCAAAATTTTCAATCAACTCTTAATTATTTTCTAACTTTTCACCATTTGTTGCAATAACTTGTTTGTACCAATTAAAGGATTTTTTACGACTTCGCTTTAAGGTTCCTTGACCATGGTCGTCTAAGTCAACATAGATAAAGCCGTAGCGTTTTTTCATTTCACCGGTACCCGCAGATACAAGATCAATACATCCCCAAGGCGTGTAGCCGATTAAATCGACCCCGTCCAAATCAATCGCATCCTTCATTGCTGCAACGTGTTTTTTAAAATAATCAATTCTGTAATCATCGATAATTGCCCCATCACTTTCGACCGTATCGACTGCACCAAAACCGTTTTCGACTACAAATAGTGGGATATTGTAGCGATCGTATAATTTACTTAATGAAATTCTCAAACCTAATGGATCGACTCCCCAACCCCAATCAGATTCTTCTAAATAAGGATTTTTCACTGCTGGCATTTGATTTCCACCTACAAATTTCACCTTATCAGGATTGGCAGAAGATACGGTTGACATATAATAACTAAAACCAATATAATCCACCGTTCCTTCTTTTATCAGTTCATCGTCTCCTGCTTCTTTTTTAATCACTACCCCTTCACGCTCAAATTGTTTTAGCTTATGCGCTGGGTAATAACCCTTCACTTGAACATCAATATAGAACTCTTGCTCACGATTAAACTGAACGGATTCCATCACGTCTTCTGGTCGACAAGACATTGGGTAGCTTGGAATATAAGCAACCATCATTCCAATTTGAAAATCAGAGTTTATTTGATGCCCTAACTTAACTACCTTCGCACTAGCAACAAACAAATGATGGGCAGCTTGATACTTTCCTTGAAGACTGCTATCATGAATCCCAATTTGCGTCCAACTTCTTAAAAAATTAATTTCATTAAAAGTCATCCAGTACTTCACTTTATCTTTATAACGCTTAAATATCGTTTCACAGAAAAATAAAAAGTAATCAATCACTTTACGATTTGACCACCCATCAAGCTCATCTGCTAAGTACATAGGGATATCAAAATGATTAATCGTAACAACCGGTTCGATATTGTATTTTAACAACTCATCAAATACTGCATCGTAAAAAGCTAATCCTTCTTCATTGACTTTATCCGTTCCTTTAGGACAAATCCGTGACCAGTTAATTGAAAGACGAAAACATTTAAAACCCATTTCAGCAAATAAAGCAATGTCTTCCTTATAATGATGATAAAAATCTGTAGCAACATGACTTGGATAATACTGTTCTGGATCAATATAACCAATTGCTCCTGTTGGTAAAGACTTTTCTCTCGTAACAGATTCAATCTTGCCCTCTTTTGTTTTGTAAGTAATTTTTCTTGATGTCGTATGACTACCACCTGTAATCGCATCTAGAGTACTTGGTTCTTTTCCCCCAGATAAATACCCACCTTCATATTGGTTGGCCGCTGTAGCTCCGCCCCAAAGAAAATTTTTAGGAAATCCCATTGTTCAATCGCTCCTTTTAAATTTATTTTTTGCTCTTTTATTTAAGCGTGTATGTCAATAATTGACTCACCAACATACACGCTCACTCGTTACATTTAAATTAACGCAGTAATCAAATCATCATTTAAATTAATTTCTTTTTGTTGAGGTTCTAAAATATCCAAATAATCATCACTATTAGTGATAATAACTGGAATTTCTGTACTAAATCCAGCTGCTTCAATTGCTTCTTTATCAAAGGTAACTAGTGTTTGACCACGTGTCACTTTGTCTCCTTGCTTTACAAATGTTTCAAAATACTTTCCTTCTAGTTGAACTGTATCAAGTCCAATATGAATCAATAACTCCATTCCATTATCAGAAATTAGACCAATTGCGTGCTTTGTTGGAAAAACAGTCATAACAGTCCCATCAAATGGGGCTACTACTTTTCCATTTTCAGGTGAAATCACTACCCCTTTACCTAATGCACCTGATGAAAAAGCATCATCTTTTGAGGTACTTAGTGACGCAACCGTTCCTTTCACAGGAGATGTGATAATGTCTTTATTCATCACTTTTGGAATTTCAATTTCTATTTCTTCTTCTACCACATCATCTTTCCAAAAGAAGAACGTTAATATAAAGGCTACTACAACAGCAATAACGATACCGATTGCCCCATTTACAACACCACTAGCATCTTCCCCGTTGATGAAGTTTAAAATACCAAAAATCCCCAAACCGCCCATTGTATAGGAAGTAACTTGATTTAACATTAAATACAAACCACCTGCTGCGGCTCCTACCATTGAGAAAATAAACGGTTTTTTCTTTGGTAACGTGATTCCATAAATCGCCGGTTCCGTTACACCAAAGATGCCTGAAATAATTGCTGGTGGACATAGGGCTTTTATTTTTTTATCTTTTAATTTAAAGAACATCGCTGCGACAACAGCTGTTTGAGCAAAGCTTGCTGCAAATGAAGCTGTTAACACTTGACTAAAACCTTCTTGCGTAATTTGCATAATAGCCAAAGGCACAACGCTCCAGTGTAAACCAAAGATAACCAGGACTTGCCAGAAAAATCCAAGAATAAGACCATATAATGCGGGTGAAAAAGACATTAATCCTTGGAATCCGCTACTTAGTAAATCAGTTAAGATACTGATAATTGGACCAATTACTAAAAATCCAATTGGTAAAGCAATTAATAGGACAAAAAATGGCACTAAAAATGTTTGAACTACTTCAGGAATAATTTTTTTAAATAACTTTTGAATTTGAGCAGCAAAGGCAATAATAAAGATTACAGGCACAACGCTACTTGTATAGCTACCGCCTACCCAAGGAATTCCTAAAAATGTATCATAAGCGGGTAATCCCAATAAACTATAAGGAGCTGCCGCACCAGCGCCAGCAGTGCTTTCGAAAACAGCTTGCAGCGCACTTCCTTGAACAGCCGGATAACACAACGCTGACCCAATCACAATTCCTACCATTGGATGCAATTTAAATTTCTTAGCTGAAGTGTAACCCAAAATAACAGGCATAAAATAAAAGATTGCATCCCCAATACCATTTAACATCGTGTAGGTTCCAGATGTGTTTGAATATAGCTTTAAGAAAACCAATAAAGCATTAAATCCTTTTACCATCCCAGCTGCTGCTAAAGCGCCTAAAAAAGGTTGAAAACAGCCACTTAAAATATCGATTAAACGATTAAAAATACTTCCTCCAGATGATTCTTCTTCAGTATCACCAGACAAACCTGCAATACTAACTACCTCTTCATAGACAGCAGGAACGTGATTGCCAATGACTACTTGGTATTGTCCACCACTCTTCATAACGGTTACAACGCCATCCATATTTTTTAAAATGTCATCATTTGCATTACTTTCATCCTTCAATTTAAAACGCAATCTTGTAATACAATGTGTTAAGCTATTAATGTTTTCTTTTCCGCCTACATTTGCTACAATTTTTTCTGCTAATTCATGATATTTCCCCATTTTTGTTTCCTCCAATAATTAATAAAATAGTTTAATTGAAGGTTTAGCCAACTGAATGTCACTATCCAAATGTTTCATGTCTTTTTCAATTCCTACTTACCTTACCTGCTAGCTTTCTGACCTCCCTTTTTTAATTTTATATTATGACTAGCCATTCTTTTCAACAATTCTTGCAATATGAATGGTTAGGTATAAACGTTCATCAGTGGATGTTTCATAATGATAATTGACTGCTAAAAATTCAGCAATTTTATCGACACATTGATAGGCATTCCAATACTTTTTTCGTACAATATCTAACAAATCCTCATCAGTCTCATTTTTATAAGGTTTATTGGACTGCATTCTCGAAATAAAAAATCGTAAATGTGTAGTAAATCGATAAAAATAGACCGAATCTTCATCAATGGTGATTTTAAAATAATACGTAATGATATTCATAATATCCTGGATAATTTTGGTTAAATCGTACATATTGTTCATTTCAGAATTTCCAGTTTGAGCATTAACTAAGTGCAACGCAATAAAGCCTGCTTCGTCTTCTGGAAGATCAATGTCATAATGTTCTTTTATTTTTTCAATCATTTTCATGCCAATTTTAAATTCCTTTGGATAGAAACGTTTAATGTCCCAGAGTAATGCATTGCGAACTTGCAGTCCATTTTTCTTTCGTTCCATAGAGGTAAAAACATGATCTGTTAAGGAAATGTAAATAGAATCATTGAGTTCCGTTTCTAACATTTCTTTACTATAATCAATGATTTGATCAACTATTGCTAAATACTCAATAGGCAATTCTAAGAGCAGCTCTTGAAATTTTTGTGACAATTCATCGCTACTTAATCGATAAACCTTGTCAATTTTATCCTTTTCAATTTTCTGCCCAATTTTTTTGCAGTAAGCCAAGCCACGTCCCATAATAATAATCTCATTTCCATAGCGATCTTTTGTTATCACAACATTATTATTTAGAATCTTTTCTATTAGCATTTCTTTCACACCCCGCCTTTCATGAAAAAAACCCAATACACCTTCATAGTCAAAGAAGTTTTCACCCCTTACTATAAACGTTGTATTAGGTTTAGCTTGCCGAAACAATCACTATCCATATGTTGTATGTAAATCCTATTTATACTATATACATTAACATTGTAAGCGCTTAATGTCAATCCTTTCTAAAAATAACTCCTTATGAATGAAATTCTATTTTTCATTTCCTCTTTTAAAATTTCTTGTGAGTTTAGCAAGAATTAATTGTATTTCATCTTGATTTACAGCTAGTTCTATTTTACTTTTAACTTTCACAAATTCTTTTCCCGTTATAGTTTTAATATGTTTTCTATGCCAATATATCATCATTTTATTATCTTTAATAATACTATAGTCAAAAGGCGTTTCTTTAAAACTATTTCTCTTATCAATTGATTTAATCATTTTATCCTTCTTTCCTTCATATTTATGATTGCTGTACTAAAATACTGGTTAATTGACTATATTATAACAAAAAATAAAAAAAGTACCAACGCATCGTTAGAAACGTTGGTACTGCTAGTATACCGGCGGCCGGGGTCGAACCGGCACGCCCTTGCGGGCACAGGATTTTGAGTCCAGCGCGTCTGCCAATTCCGCCACGCCGGCATAATTAACAAAAAGCTAGTATTTTTAAACAATGATAAAGGCGGTAACCGGATTTGAACCGGTGATGAAGGTTTTGCAGACCTCTGCCTTACCACTTGGCTATACCGCCATCATTTAAAAATATTAATAAAAAACTGGGCTAGCTGGATTCGAACCAACGCATAACAGAGTCAAAGTCTGTTGCCTTACCGCTTGGCGATAGCCCAATAATATAAAGGCGACTGATGGGGATCGAACCCACGCATGGCGGAACCACAATCCGCTGTGTTAACCACTTCACCACAATCGCCATCATAAAAATAGAAAATAATAAAATAATAAAATAAAAATACCTTAAAGGCGACTGATGGGGATCGAACCCACGCGTGGCGGAACCACAATCCGCTGTGTTAACCACTTCACCACAATCGCCATAACAATAAAAAATGGCAGGGGTAGCAGGAATTGAACCCACACTAATGGTTTTGGAGACCACTGTTCTACCTTTAAACTATACCCCTGTATTAAATTAAAAAACATAAAAAAATGGTGGAGGGGGGCAGATTCGAACTGCCGAACCCAAAGGAGCGGATTTACAGTCCGCCGCGTTTAGCCACTTCGCTACCCCTCCAAAAATGGTGGCGCGGGACAGAATCGAACTGCCGACACATGGAGCTTCAATCCATTGCTCTACCAACTGAGCTACCGAGCCATACTAGGGAAAAACATTAAATTATTAAAGCGGTCTGGACGGGACTCGAACCCGCGACCTCCTGCGTGACAGGCAGGCATTCTAACCAGCTGAACTACCAGACCAAAATACTATTTTTTATATCACATTTATATTTTTTAATTGTATCAAACACTATGATTAAAAAATAATGGAGGTTAACGGGATCGAACCGCTGACCCTCTGCTTGTAAGGCAGATGCTCTCCCAGCTGAGCTAAACCTCCAGATAAAACTATGACCCGTACGGGAATCGAACCCGTGATACCGCCGTGAAAGGGCGGTGTCTTAACCGCTTGACCAACGGGCCTATTTATTGATACGGAGAGTAAGGGATTCGAACCCTTGAGACAGTTTTCACCGCCTACACGATTTCCAATCGTGCTCCTTCGGCCAGCTCGGACAACTCTCCAGATTCATTTAAATCTCAATACAACTCAATAACACCATAGAAAACTATGTAACTCCGCAAGTAGGACTCGAACCTACGACATCATGATTAACAGTCATGCGCTACTACCAACTGAGCTATTGCGGAATAACTAAAAGCGTGGCAACGTCCTACCCTCACAAGGGGAAACCCCTAACTACTATCGGCGCTGAGAAGCTTAACTTCTGTGTTCGGCATGGGAACAGGTGTATCCTTCTCGCTGTCGCCACCACACTTCTTATTTAGTTCAGAGAAACGGTTTTAAAATATCACTACGTGCTATTTTATACTGTTCATCATCTACTCTTGTAAACCAATCGTAGTGATTCTCAGCAATTTCGTTCTCTCAAAACTGGATATTGTAAGCGCAATTTACTTTTTGATTCATGTGTTCCACCATTTATTTGGTTAAGTCCTCGACCGATTAGTATTGGTCCGCTCCATACATCGCTGTACTTCCACTTCCAACCTATCTACCTGATCATCTCTCAGGGGTCTTACTTGCCGAAGCAATGGGAAATCTCATCTCGAGGGGGGCTTCACGCTTAGATGCTTTCAGCGTTTATCCCTTCCACACATAGCTACCCAGCGATGCTCTTGGCAGAACAACTGGTACACCAGCGGTGTGTCCATCCCGGTCCTCTCGTACTAAGGACAGCTCCTCTCAAATTTCCTACGCCCGCGACGGATAGGGACCGAACTGTCTCACGACGTTCTGAACCCAGCTCGCGTACCGCTTTAATGGGCGAACAGCCCAACCCTTGGGACCGACTACAGCCCCAGGATGCGATGAGCCGACATCGAGGTGCCAAACCTCCCCGTCGATGTGGACTCTTGGGGGAGATAAGCCTGTTATCCCCAGGGTAGCTTTTATCCGTTGAGCGATGGCCCTTCCATGCGGAACCACCGGATCACTAAGCCCGACTTTCGTCCCTGCTCGACTTGTAGGTCTCGCAGTCAAGCTCCCTTCTGCCTTTACACTCTACGAATGATTTCCAACCATTCTGAGGGAACCTTTGGGCGCCTCCGTTACTCTTTAGGAGGCGACCGCCCCAGTCAAACTGCCCGTCTGACACTGTCTCCCACCACGATTAGTGGTGAGGGTTAGAGTGGTCATACAGCAAGGGTAGTATCCCACCAATGCCTCCACCGAGACTGGCGTCCCGGCTTCTATGGCTCCTACCTATCCTGTACAAGCTGTACAAACACTCAATATCAAACTGCAGTAAAGCTCCATGGGGTCTTTCCGTCCTGTCGCGGGTAAGCTGCATCTTCACAGGTACTATAATTTCACCGAGTCTCTCGTTGAGACAGTGCCCAGATCGTTACGCCTTTCGTGCGGGTCGGAACTTACCCGACAAGGAATTTCGCTACCTTAGGACCGTTATAGTTACGGCCGCCGTTTACTGGGGCTTCAATTCTGAGCTTCGCCGAAGCTAACCCATCCTCTTAACCTTCCAGCACCGGGCAGGCGTCAGCCCCTATACGTCATCTTACGATTTTGCAGAGACCTGTGTTTTTGATAAACAGTCGCCTGGGCCTATTCACTGCGGCTGACCAATTGGTCAGCACCCCTTCTCCCGAAGTTACGGGGTCATTTTGCCGAGTTCCTTAACGAGAGTTCTCTCGCACACCTTAGGATACTCTCCTCGACTACCTGTGTCGGTTTGCGGTACGGGCAGATTGTTTCTAACTAGAAGCTTTTCTTGGCAGTGTGACATCAGGAACTTCGGTACTATTAGTTCCCTCCCCATCACAACTTGTCCTTATAGTAGCAAGCATTTAACTCACTTCAAGACTTATTGCTTAGACGCGCATATCCAACAGCGCGCATTCCTTAGCCTACTGCGTCCCTCCATTGTTCAAACAAAACAAACTGGTACAGGAATATCAACCTGTTGTCCATCGCCTACGCCTATCGGCCTCGGCTTAGGTCCCGACTAACCCTGGGAGGACGAGCCTTCCCCAGGAAACCTTAGTCATACGGTGGACGGGATTCTCACCCGTCTTTCGCTACTCATACCGGCATTCTCACTTCTAAGCGCTCCACTAGTCCTCACGATCTAGCTTCAACGCCCTTAGAACGCTCTCCTACCATAGAACCCTAAGGTTCTATCCACAGCTTCGGTGTACTGTTTAGCCCCGGTAAATTTTCGGCGCAGGGTCACTCGACTAGTGAGCTATTACGCACTCTTTAAATGATGGCTGCTTCTGAGCCAACATCCTAGTTGTCTAAGCAACCCCACATCCTTTTCCACTTAACAGTAACTTTGGGACCTTAGCTGGTGGTCTGGGCTGTTTCCCTTTCGACTACGGATCTTATCACTCGCAGTCTGACTCCCGGATATAAATCAATGGCATTCGGAGTTTATCTGAATTCGGTAACCCTAGAAGGGCCCCTAGTCCAAACAGTGGCTCTACCTCCATGATTCTTAATTCCGAGGCTAGCCCTAAAGCTATTTCGGAGAGAACCAGCTATCTCCAAGTTCGATTGGAATTTCTCCGCTACCCACACCTCATCCCCGCATTTTTCAACATACGTGGGTTCGGTCCTCCAGTGCGTATTACCGCACCTTCAACCTGGACATGGGTAGGTCACTTGGTTTCGGGTCTACGACCACATACTCATTCGCCCTATTCAGACTCGCTTTCGCTGCGGCTCCGTCTTATCAACTTAACCTCGCATGTAATCGTAACTCGCCGGTTCATTCTACAAAAGGCACGCTATCACCCATTAACGGGCTCTAACTATTTGTAAGCACACGGTTTCAGGTACTCTTTCACTCCCCTTCCGGGGTTCTTTTCACCTTTCCCTCACGGTACTGGTTCGCTATCGGTCACTAGGGAGTATTTAGCCTTGCGGGATGGTCCCCGCGGATTCCGACGGAATTTCTCGTGTTCCGCCGTACTCAGGATACACAACAGAGTGAACTTTGTTTCAAATACGGGGCTTTTACCCTCTTCGGCGGACCTTTCCAAGTCGCTTCTTCTACAAAATTCATTTATGACTCTTAATGTCGTGTCCTACAACCCCAAAGAGCAAGCTCTTTGGTTTGGGCTCTTCCCGTTTCGCTCGCCGCTACTCAGGGAATCGAATTTTCTTTCTCTTCCTGCAGGTACTTAGATGTTTCAGTTCTCTGCGTCTACCTCTACTAACCTATGTATTCAGTTAGTAGTAACATCCTATAAAAGATGCTGGGTTCCCCCATTCGGAAATCTTTGGATCAAAGCTTACTTACAGCTCCCCAAAGCATATCGGAGTTAGTCCCGTCCTTCTTCGGCTCCTAGTGCCAAGGCATCCACCGTGCGCCCTTATTAACTTAACCTATTTTGATTACTCAAAATTGTCGTTAATACGTTTTATCTTACGATAAGAACGTTAAAAAACTCATTTAAAACGCGGTGTATACATTGTTTCTTTTTTCATAAATTGCTTTCTTACAATATCCAGTTTTCAAAGAACAAATTTCAGTTGAGAAGATTAGACCTCTCAAAACTGAACAAAGTAATGACGAATGTGTGGGGTTTCCGTAATATTCCTTAGAAAGGAGGTGATCCAGCCGCACCTTCCGATACGGCTACCTTGTTACGACTTCACCCCAATTATCTATCCCACCTTAGACGGCTGGCTCCTAAAAGGTTACCTCACCGGCTTCGGGTGTTACAAACTCTCGTGGTGTGACGGGCGGTGTGTACAAGACCCGGGAACGTATTCACCGCGGCGTTCTGATCCGCGATTACTAGCGATTCCGGCTTCATGTAGGCGAGTTGCAGCCTACAATCCGAACTGAGAATGGCTTTAAGAGATTAGCTTGGCCTCACGACTTCGCGACTCGTTGTACCATCCATTGTAGCACGTGTGTAGCCCAGGTCATAAGGGGCATGATGATTTGACGTCATCCCCACCTTCCTCCGGTTTGTCACCGGCAGTCTCACTAGAGTGCCCAACTGAATGCTGGCAACTAGTAATAAGGGTTGCGCTCGTTGCGGGACTTAACCCAACATCTCACGACACGAGCTGACGACAACCATGCACCACCTGTCACTTTGTCCCCGAAGGGAAAGCTCGATCTCTCGAGTGGTCAAAGGATGTCAAGACCTGGTAAGGTTCTTCGCGTTGCTTCGAATTAAACCACATGCTCCACCGCTTGTGCGGGTCCCCGTCAATTCCTTTGAGTTTCAACCTTGCGGTCGTACTCCCCAGGCGGAGTGCTTAATGCGTTAGCTGCAGCACTGAAGGGCGGAAACCCTCCAACACTTAGCACTCATCGTTTACAGCGTGGACTACCAGGGTATCTAATCCTGTTTGCTCCCCACGCTTTCGAGCCTCAGCGTCAGTTACAGACCAGAGAGTCGCCTTCGCCACTGGTGTTCCTCCATATATCTACGCATTTCACCGCTACACATGGAATTCCACTCTCCTCTTCTGCACTCAAGTTCTCCAGTTTCCAATGACCCTCCCCGGTTGAGCCGGGGGCTTTCACATCAGACTTAAAGAACCGCCTGCGCTCGCTTTACGCCCAATAAATCCGGACAACGCTTGCCACCTACGTATTACCGCGGCTGCTGGCACGTAGTTAGCCGTGGCTTTCTGGTTAGATACCGTCAGGGGATGAGCAGTTACTCTCATCCTTGTTCTTCTCTAACAACAGAGTTTTACGATCCGAAAACCTTCTTCACTCACGCGGCATTGCTCCGTCAGACTTTCGTCCATTGCGGAAGATTCCCTACTGCTGCCTCCCGTAGGAGTCTGGGCCGTGTCTCAGTCCCAGTGTGGCCGATCACCCTCTCAGGTCGGCTATGCATCATGGTCTTGGTGAGCCATTACCTCACCAACTAACTAATGCACCGCGGGTCCATCCATAAGTGGTAGCCGAAGCCACCTTTCATCAAGCGACCATGCGGTCACTTGAAATATGCGGTATTAGCATCCGTTTCCGAATGTTATCCCCCTCTTATGGGCAGGTTACCCACGTGTTACTCACCCGTCCGCCACTCACTTGGTCGAAAAGCAAGCTTTTCAACTTCGTGCGTTCGACTTGCATGTATTAGGCATGCCGCCAGCGTTCGTCCTGAGCCAGGATCAAACTCTCATATAAAAGTTATGATTAAGACCGAAGTCTTATGCTCATTTTTGATTGCTAGCGAATAATTATTCACTAATTTGTTTGTTTCTCTTGACCTAGTCAAGAGACCCTACACATTTGGTTCGTCTTACTTTGTTCAGTTTTCAAAGGTCTAAGTTGTTTCGTTGTCGTTTTAACAACTTCTATATATTAACATTCGTTTAGAAGTTTGTCAACAACAATCTTGAATATTTTTTCAATTGATGAATAATTATTCAAAACGTTTTTTTTGTCTTTTTTATAAGACTTTTACTATGTTAACATTTTTCATTTTGATTGTCAAACCTTTTTTGTTTGATAAGCAGAAGTTTCTCTTGTTAACGTTACTGTCTTAGCGACATCAACTACTATACCAAGTTATCTTCAATTGGTCAACAATAATTTATCATTTTTATTCAAAAAAATTTAAAAACGAACATTACAACTTCCCTCTATTTTAAAAATCGGATATCTATGCAAAAAAGAGCCGTCTTTCAGTGTTTAAAAGATTTAGTTGTTCGTCTATTTAATTACTGAAACAAGCATCACTTGTTTCAGTAATCAGTTATTTGAGTTTAAAAACAATTACTTCATAAGGTTTTAACGTCATTCCAACTAGATTTTGTTGAGGATTTGGATAATTCGATAGCACTACTTTATCTATTTCTTGAATTTCGCCATGATAACTAGCAGATTTGTTATAAAAATTAGCCATCACTAGCCATTTTTCATTTGCTAAGCTCCTCTCATAGACAAATAAGTGTGGATCATCTGGCAGTAGTTCTTTATAGTCCCCCCACACAACGAGTGGATTTTCTTTTCTTAATGTAATTAATTGTTGATAGTAATAAAAAATTGAATTAGGATCTGCTAAAGCTTTTTCTACGTTAAGTTCCGTATACGATTCATTCAGACTAAGCCACGGTTTCCCTTTTGTAAAGCCACCATTTAAGCTATTATCCCATTGCATTGGTCTGCGAGCGTTGTCACGCCCTTTACGATTGATTGATTTTAAGATGTCTTTACTTTCATAACCTTGCTTTATACGTTCTTGATACATATTAATGCTTTCGATATCGTCAATCTCTTCTATAGAAGAAACAGGGGTATTAATCATGCCGATTTCTTCTCCTTGATAGATATAAGGCGTTCCTTTCATTAAATGAAGGAGAGTTGCCAGCATCTTCCCGCTTAACTCGCGATATTCTGGGCTATCATTTCCCCATCTTGAAATGATTCTAGGTAAATCATGGTTGTTCCAAAAAAGACTATTCCAGCCTTCATTGCCTAATTCTGTTTGCCATTTAGATAATACGCGCTTTAATTTGATAAAATCTAAGGGTTGATAGTCCCATTTGCTCTTACCAGGTTGCTCGTCTAACCCGATATGTTCGAATTGGAAAACCATTGATAATTCTTGACGGTCTGGATTGGAATAAAGTTTGGCAATTTCTGGAGTGGCCCCCCATGTTTCACCTACTGTCATGACATCGTATTTTCCAAAGGTTTCTTGGTTCATCTTTTTGAGATACTCGTGGAGTCTTGGACCGTTCCCTGTAATTTTTTGATCTGGTATTTTTCCAACTAAATCAATCACATCCATTCGAAAACCGCCTATTCCTTTTTTCAGCCAAAAGTTCATTAATTTCCATATTTCTTGTTGGACGGCTGGATTCTCCCAATTTAAATCGGGTTGTTTTTTACTAAATAGGTGCAAATAGTACTGCCCTGTTGTTTCGTCTAACTCCCAAGCGGACCCACTAAAAATAGATTGCAAGTCGTTTGGTTCTTTACCATCCACTGGGTCACGCCAAATGTAATAATCACGATATGGATTTTCTTTTGATTTTTTGGCTTCAATAAACCATGGATGCTCATCTGAAGTATGATTAACAACTAAATCCATAATGAACTTAATGTTTCGTTTCTTTCCTTCAGCAATGAGTTCTTCCATGTCTTCCATCGTCCCAAATTCGGGAAGAATAGATTCGTAATCGCTAATATCGTATCCATTGTCGTCATTAGGCGATTGATACACAGGACTAAGCCAAATAGCATCGATTCCTAGTTTTTCTAAATAATCTAGTCGTTTTATAATTCCTCTTAAATCCCCTATACCATCATCATTACTGTCTTGAAAGCTTCGAGGATAGATTTGGTAAATCACGGAATCTTGCCACCATTTTTTTTCCATCAACTCACTCCTTTACATTTTTTTGTCTTTAAATTTAGTTATAACAAATGCAGCGGTCAACATAATAACCATTCCTAATGAACTTAGACTAAGCATTATAGTGAGATCAAAATGAACAATACCTACCATTAATCCCAATAACATTCCCCAACCACTTGCATTTAAAATAAAATTGACAGACTCTCGGTAACTTGCAATGGATGAATAGGCGTTGCGCTTTGTAAGCCAAACAAAAATAGCCGATCCGCCAATTAGCAATATATTACTTACCACTAAGATAGATCCCGTCATCAGCATCATGGTAAATGAAACAAAGGCGCGATTTTGCTGGTACCACATTCGTTTTAACTCATTCACTAATTGTTTAGCTGTTGTACTTGCGGTTTTATCAAAATTTTTTGTATACGCTACGTTAAACTCATAACCACTTTGATCTTTTAAAATAAACTGATTTTTTTCAAATGCTACTACATTCATTTCTTTTTTTAATGCTTTTTCAGGTTGATTCACGCCTACGACTCCTGATTCTTTTTCAATCAACAATTGGGAAGTAGACTGCATCTCTCCATTTTTAAAGTCAATTCCTTCCATTGACTTCATTGTTTCATTGTCAATCAGTTGCAAGGCGTTTGGCATCATCTCTTCTAATTGAAATTGCTTTGAATTTGCAAAGGATAAACTTACTGGAATCATCAATAACCCATTTAAAAATAGGAAGACAATCACAATTTGAAACCAGTTTAATTGATTTCGACCATAAAAGGCAGCCTTTGGTGTCAACATACTTTGAAAATAATTTAGGGGAAAGCTCGTTTGTTTCAATTAAATCACGTCATTTCTACATTAATATCTTATCCTTTGGTTCCACCAGCCATTAGGCCAGACACAAAATTCTTTTGTAACATAAAGAAGAGCACTGAGATTGGCAACGCAATTAATATCGCTCCGGCTGCAAAAAGGGATACTTTTTGATTTTGTGCGTCACTAATGAAGGTCTGCAAACCTACTGCAACCGTTAATTTCTCCGGAGAACGTAACAAGAATTTGGCTAACATAAAGTCTCCAAAAGGTCCCATAAATGCCCAAAGTGCTTGAACCGCAATCATTGGTTTTACTAAAGGTAAAATAATTTGCCAGAAAATACGCAAATGTCCTGCTCCGTCTAACTTAGCAGATTCGTCTAAATCGATGGGAACAGTATCAAAATAACCTTTCATAAGCCATGTATTCATTGGAATTCCGCCACCAATATAAATTAACGTTAAGAACCAATATTGATCTAGCGCACCAAGTAATAACGCCATTACATAAAAGGCAGTTAGAGCAGCCATCGTTGGAACCATTTGAATAATTAAAAAGAACAAGAGACTATTTTTACGACCAATAAAACGGTAGCGGCTGTAGGTATATCCAGCTAACGTAATAACTGTTACTTGAACAATCATTGTTGAAATCGCAATAATCAGGGTGTTTTTATACCAGCTTGCATAAAGTGTTTCATTAAATAGTCGTCCGAAATTTCCTAATGTCCATTTGCTGTTTAAATCAAGTGAAAAGGCAGAGACATTTCCTGCTTTAAAGGCTGAACTAGCCGTAATTAAAATGGGATAGATGATAATAATTGATAATAGAATCATAAAAAGATACGTTAAAATTTTGCCTATTAATCGACTTGTTTTTTGTGATTTCGCATAATTTTTCATTTATAAGTCCTCCATATTAAAGGCATTTGTCTTCTTAAAGATGATTAAAGAGACTGTAATAATCAGTGCTGAAATTAAAAGTGTTACTGCTGCTGCGACAGAATATTGTGGTGAATTTCCTGTTGTTAATTTATAAATCCATGAAATAAGGATATCTGTTGAACCCGCTCCTCCACCAACACTTCCTGGCCCGCCTTCATTAAATAGATAGATCATTGAGAAGTTATTGAAATTTCCTGTATACTGCGTAACAAAAATAGGTGCTGCCACAAATAAAATCATCGGCATTGTAATTTGTTTAAATCGTTGAATTGCATTGGCCCCATCGATTTTTGCAGCTTCATAAAGTTCTCCTGGAATAGACTGTAAGATTCCTGTTGTCATTACATAAATATAAGGGAAACCTAGCCAGCCTTGAATTAGGATAATCGCTACTTTTGTCCAAAATGGATCGGTTTTCCAAGCAATCGCTCCAATATCAATAAAAGGTAAATGATTGAGTAACGGAATAACTTGAGTATTAATCGCTCCGATACTATCGTTGAACATATTTGAAAAACTCATAATCGTAATAAATGCTGGTACTGCCCAAGGTAGTAAAAAGATAACTCCAAAAAATCGTTTGCCTTTAATAAAACTTTGATTTGCAATAACTGCTGTAAAAACACCTAGCACAATTGCTAACGTTGAGGACAATAGCGTCCAAATTACAGTCCAACTAAAAACGGCCATAAAAGTTGCCCGATAAGAGCTTAAAAAGAAAATACTGAAAAAGTTTTTAAACCCCACCCAATCAATTAAACTTGCAGGCGGAATATGATAAAAATCATAGTTGGTAAATGCCATAAAAATTGTAACTAATACGGGGAAAATTATCGTAAAGATCATTGCAAAGTAAGCTGGAAATGTAAGTAAATAAGGAAAACCGTGATCTAACATATTGGCAATGATTTCTTTTGCTGTGCGATTGATTTTTTCACCATTGCTTTTCATGGTGGCTACCCGTTTTGCGTCCATCAGATTAATACTATAAAAAACTAAAAATAAAACGGTAATAATTAATTGCAAGGTTCCTTCAATCATTAAAAATAAAGAATGATCTTCAATAGGAACACTTCCTAATGTAACTAACCCTATTAGTGCTTGAACGCCACTTACAGCCATTTGACTAATAAAAATAATGGTTAATCCTAGAAAAATAACCCCTTTAAAGGGTTGTCCATTGTAAAATTGTCCTAATCCTGGAATGAAAGACAAGCGCATGGCTTTTTTTACTTCGTTTGGTTGAACTGCTTTTGGTTTCATGTTCGTCAAGCCTCTCTTTTTAATTTTCCCGACAGTTTTTTATTTGCTGTCGGGAAAATCAATTCATTATTTTGTATATTTTTGATCGATTGCTTCTTTAATGATTTTTACTGACGCATCAGCTGATTCTTGTGGAGTTTTATTTCCTGCAGCTGCTTCAAACATTAAGTTTTCTGCGCCTGTCCAAATTTCACCCATTTCTGGAATATTTGGCATTGGTTCAGCATTCGCATATTGCGCAATAACAGCATTGGTTAACTCATCATTTTTACCTTTTGCAACTTCTCTAGCTGCTTGGTTAGCTGGTACTTCATTCGTTGCATCATAGAATTTTGTTTGGTTGTCTTTATTCGTTACGTAATCTAACCATTTTTGTGAAACTTCTTTATGTTTTGAGTAGTTGCTAATAACCCAGCCTTTTCCACCAGCAAATGGTTTGTAATTTTTGCCATTGTCTAATGTTGGAATTGTAGCTACACCGTAGTTAATTTTAGCCTCTTTGTAGCTTTGAGCTGCCCAAGGACCACCAAGAATTGCTGCTGTTTTCCCTGTCGTGAATTGCTCTGCAATAAAGTTATCTGCACTTTTCACATCTTGCATCCCTTTTGGCCATACATCTTTAAACCATTTTGTAGCATAAGTGATCCCTTCAACTGCACCTTTATTATTTAACCCAATGTCTTTTGGATTTGTTCCTTCATCTCCAAAGACATAACCGCCATATCCTGCTAATAGACCGTATGAGAAATAAAAATCTGTCCATTTTGCTAAGAATGCTGTGTTTTTTCCTGCTTCTCCTTTAAAGTCAAAACGCGGATCTTTCGCCAATTCTTCAACATCTTTAAACGTTTTTGGTGCTTCAGTAATTAAATCTTTATTATAGTAGAAAACGAGTGTTTCAATTACTGCTGGTTCGCCAAATATTTTGCCATCAACTGTTACTTGTGCTTTATCTGTTTTATCGTATTGTTCTTCATTGCCTAATTTTACCTCAGCAATATGACCTTGTTGCCCTAGTGGACCAATTCTATCATAAGCAGACATCATAACATCTGGTGCTTTCCCTGCTGGGCCATCTAAAGAAAGGGCTTCCAATTGATCGAACATATCTTTTTCAACTACTTTAATTTTAATATCGTTTTCTTTTTCAAAATCCCCTTTAATATCTTTTACATAATCAACGTATCCTTTAGCAACGGATACTGTCAAGGTTTTATCATCTGCTGGGGCATCCTTTTTACTTGAACTGCCATTCCCACATGCAGCTAATGTTAAAATAACTGATGCTGAAAGTAATCCTAATGCCATCTTCTTAAAACTTTTTTTATTCATCTTTAAATTCCTCCTTAAAAGTTTAACGAGCTCCTTAATACAAAACTTATTATGACTTGAAAATCTACTGTTTGCAAACGTTTTCTCAATGTTACCGCTAACAGAAATCATTTCATTTGCTAAGAAAAACGAACCTAGTTAAAAACCAAGTTCGTTTCTCTTTTTATTTTTTTAAAATAACAAATCCGTTTTGTTTAAGATGCCATTTTTCATCTATTAATTCAGCAGATTGTTCCATTAAAAGGGTTCCATGATCGTTTACAGTATATGCAGCATCTCCTTGATTGAAGTAGGCTACAATCGTTTCGTCATTTGCTGTTCGTCTAAAGCCGACTACCTTTTCATTTTCCTCAATTAAATGCCACTCTAATGAACCAAAACTCAACAACTCTTGATGCTCTTTTCTTAATTGAATTAATTTTTTGGTAAATTCAAATAATGTTAAGTCCTGCTTGTCTTTGTCCCAAATCATACATTTACGGCAATCAGGATCGTTAGCACCATCTAACCCAATTTCAGTTCCATAATAAATGCATGGTGAACCGTGTTGTAAGAAAGTGAAGGCCAGTGTTGCTTTTGCTAATTCTTTGTCTCCATTACAAATGGTCAATAAGCGTGCTGTATCATGTGAGTCTAACATATTAAACATTACTTCATTGGTTTGTTGACGGTACAACATTAATTGTTCGTTTAAGCCTGAAACCATTTTAGTTGGAGCGATGCTTTTCTTAATAAAGAAATCTTCAATCGTTTCGGTATAAGCGTAGTTCATTACGCCGTGAAACTCATCGCCTTGTAACCAACTTTGAGAGGAATGCCAGATTTCACCTAAGATATAAAAGTCTTTTTTCAAGGCTGTTGTTGCTTGATAGAACTTTTTCCAAAAATGATGATCGACTTCGTTAGCAACGTCTAAGCGCCAAGCATCGATATCAAATTCTTTGATCCAGTATGTGGCAATATCAAGTAAATAATCTTGCACTTCCGGATTTGCTGTGTTCAATTTAGGCATATGTGGTGTAAATGCAAACGTATCATAAGAAACCGTCCTAGCTCCTTCAAAGTTGCCATTTTCACCAATTGCAACAGGGAAGCTATGAATATGGAACCAATCGACATATTTTGATTGCTTGCCATTTTTTAAGACATCTTGCCATAATGGGGACTTGTCTCCTGCATGGTTAAATACCGCATCTAACATCACTTTAATCCCTCTTTGATGGGCTTTACCGACTAATTCTTTAAAGGTCTCTTTACTTCCAAAGGCTGGATCAATTTCAAAATAATCAATGGTATCATATTTATGATTTGAACTCGCTTTAAAAATCGGGCATAAATAAAGACCGTTAATCCCAAGCTCTGTTAAATGATCTAAATGGTCGATAATTCCTTGTAAATCACCACCGTAAAAATCGGTTGTGTCTGGATGTTCCTTGCTTCCCCATGCTAAGGCTCCTACTGGAGTAATACTTGGGTCACCGTTTGCAAATCGCTCTGGGAAAATTTGGTACCAAATCGTTTTCTTAACCCAATCTGGTGCTTTAAAGCGATCAATTTCATGGAAATAAGGCATTCTGAAATAATATCCTGCAACTTCCCGGACTTCTTTCGTATCTTCAAAGCTTCCGCGATCTCCATAAAAAACGGTTTCTTGATCTTTTCCAACTAATGAAAAAGCATATTGTAAACGACGGTAAGGTGCTTCAACAACAATTTGCCAGTAATCATGAATTTCCGTACTAGCAAGTAATGTCATTGGCTGTTGTTCTTGGTACCATTGATCTTCTCCAAATAAATAAGGATCGCCACTAATTAAAAAAGCTGTTGTGACATCATCTTTTTTCGTTCTCAATCGAATGTGAAATTCTCCCTCTTGATATAAATACGCGTACTCACTATCTGGTCTGTGTAAAATTGCTGATTTTTCCATTTCTATTCTCCTTTAAGTTTTATTACCAAGCATCCGTATGGTGCTAAGTGAATCTGTTGATTTTGTATATAGTTGCCATCGTTTTCAAGTAAAATATCACCTGCTTGCTCTGCTTTGGAACAGGTTATTTGCTTAGGTGTATCTGTTAAATTGCAGTAGATATTCGCAGTTGAATCCTCAATCGAACGTGTGTAGCAGTAAAACTCATCTGACGTTTCTTGTAATTGGAATACACCGGTTGTAAATAAAGATGTTTTTTTAAGCGCTATCATTTTTCTGTAGTAATTTAACACACTATTTTTTTCAATGTCTTCTGTGGCAACAGTATCTTCTTTCGATTGATTGACGCCACTCCATGGGGCTACTTTTGAAAATCCTGAATAGTCACTTGCATCCCATTGCATTGCTCCACGACTAACATCTTTACTGCTGCTATTTAGCATTTCTAAGATTGCAGAATCAGAATAGCCTATGCTTGTTGCCTTTTCATAAAAACGAACAGCACCTGGATCTTCATAGGCTGCCAAGTCTTTCATTTTTAAATTGAGCATCCCCAACTCTTCTCCATACAAGATAAACGGAATTCCTTTTTGTAAATACATTAAAGTCGCTAACATTTTACTGCTATTTTTTCGGTACTCAGGTCTTTCATCACCAAATCGGCTTGCGATTCTTGCCATATCGTGGTTGTTCCAATATAACGTTGGACCACCAATTGAAGCTAATTTAACTTGCCATTCTACCATTACATTTTTAAATACATGATAGTCTAACGGACCTTTTTGCATTCCTGCTGGTAATAACGGGTCTTTTTGGCTTTCGTCTTCAACAAAATGTCGAAAAGAAATGACTGCGTCACACTCATCTTTTGTTTGATCTGTATAAGCAACTGCTAAGTCAACATCAGCTGAAGCAGCTTCTCCAACAATAAATACATCCGGCTTAACACGTCGAACTTCTTTAATAAAATCACTTAAATATTCATGTACTTCTGGTAAATTGCTATAAAATTCTTCCGCAATCGCAAGTTCTCCTTCTGGTACATTCGCTACATCTGGATAATTTTTTTCTTTTGCAATATGAATAAAAGCATCTAACCGAAAGGCATCCACGCCCTTAGCTAGCCAAAATGTTGCAATGTTTAGCATTGCTATGCGTACTTCTGGGTTTTTCCAGTTTAAATCGGGCATTTCTTTAGCGAATAAGTGAAAGTAATATTCTTTTCGATCAGGAACCTTTTCCCAAACCGATCCACCAAAAAAGGAAGCCCAATTATTTGGCAATTGACCTGTTTCTTTTTCATCTGCCCAAAGATAGTAATCCCGATATAAACTATCAGGATCATGCAAGGCTTCTTGAAACCACGGATGTTGATCTGATGTATGGTTTAAAACGAAATCAAACATAATTTTAATTCCAAGCTGATGCGCTTTTTCAATCAATTCTTCGACATCCGTCATTGTGCCAAAAATCGGGTCGATTCGGTAATAGTTTGATATGTCGTAACCGTTATCAATTTGAGGTGAAATAAATATTGGATTTAACCAAATGACATTTACCCCAAGTGAGTGAATATAATCTAATCGCTGGATAATCCCTTGTATATCACCAATTCCATCATCATTCGTATCTTGAAAACTACGAGGATAAATCTGATAGACAACAGCTGACTGCCACCATTGTTTATTCATGTATGCCACACCTCCACCATTGTTTTTAAATTCTCTCTAAGCTTAAACAAAAATTGAAGTGGTGACAATCACAATTCAATTGTTACCGCTAACATTATTTTTGGATTAAAAAAAACAGCTTGACTCATAGCCAAACTGCCTGTTAGTTATTCTGGTTTAATTACAGGAACCGTCGATTCACGAATGACTAGTTCTGGTTGAAAAAAATGACTTCCTTGTGGAGCGCCCTGTTGTTCAATTTTATTTAACAGCATTCTAGCGCAATCAACGCCCATTTCAATGACGGATTGCTTCACGGTAGTCAATGGTGGTGAAGCAATTTGATCTAGAAAAACACCATCATTCCCAATAATGCCATATTCTTGAGGGATTTTCCCTCCTAATGTCAAGATGCTACGCTCGATGCCAATCGCCAATCGATCCGAACTGCAAATAAAAGCTGTGCCTGGTTTGAATTGGTTCCAATTTTCTATGATAAACTCCGAGGAATAACGCGAACGATTTTCAAATCGATGGATTACTGGTACCAGACCATGTTGCTGCATAGTATTAATATAACCTGCTTCTCTAGAATATTCAAAAGGTTCTTTGACATTAATGCCAATAAAAACAATGGAGGTAAATCCTTGTTGAATAGCATGTTGTGTTGCTAAAGTGGTACCGTATTTGTTATCTGTGTCAACAAAATCATACCCATGATGATTCTCTCCAAATAACACAACTGGTTTTTTAGCACCTTCAATCCAACGATAGTCTTCTTCTCGCATACCTGTGATTATATACCCGTCACATGCACCAATATCAAAACTATTTTTAGTGACTAGTTGCAATGTATAGTGATATTTATCTAACTCTTTTGCGATACCTGTTAATAAATTCATATAGTAAGGTTCCGTCGTGTCCATTTCTTCCAAGATAAAAAATTTAATGACTTGAGTGCGATTATTTGCTAACGCCTTAGCTGCCACATTTGGGCGATAATCTAGCTCTTTCATGGCTTTAAAAACTAACTCTTTCAATTCATCTGTTACTTGTTCAGGATGATTGATTACTCGAGAAACGGTCATTTTTGAAACATTTGCTCTTTTCGCCACATCTGTCAGCGTTACCATTAATTGATTCACCTCGGTTAAATTTCCAACTGCTATTTTCTATATTATGACTTCTTGTTACAGAAATTTCAAGTCTCTCTTTACAAAAAAAGCTAGCCTGGATAGGCTAGTTTTTAATGATTGACTGGTATTTCTGGTGACACACTGTCAGCTGCTTTATGTTTTGCTATACATTCTGGACAAGTGCCATACATTTCCATACGATGATGAGTGACTTCAAAACCCGTTAAGTTAGAAGCAACCACTTCAACATCATCTAATCCAGGATAATAGATGTCAACAATTTTTCCGCATTCTTCACAAATAGCGTGGTAGTGCTGAGTTGATGTAAAATCAAAACGACTTGAAGAGTCTCCATAAACCATTTCTTGTACAAAGCCAATCTTAGTAAATAATCTAAGGTTGTTGTAAACTGTCGCTACACTCATATTTGGAAAACGATCTGCTAGAGCACGATAAATCTCGTCCGCAGTCGGATGGCTTTCAGATTCAATTAGAAATTCTAAAATAGCATAACGTTGTGGGGTAATTCTAATATTTGAGGCTTTTAATTTCTCAATTGAATGAACGACTTGTGAATTTTTCATTCGACTTCCTCCTTGACTTTAATTCCGTTTAGTTGAATAAGTGATGATTTTTTTAATAAATTAGGAAAGGATTGATTTAGTTTTATAACTAAGAATCGTTCTTTATCCCTTCTATCATACTGCTATTTCCCTCTTTTTGCAACGATGATGACAAATTGTTCATTTTTTAGCCACTAAGCGTTGCACTTCTCTCTTTCGACACTTACAATAAAGGAGCAGTGTTATCAAATAGGAGGGATTTTTATGTTAGATCATACGGAATCAAACCGTTTAGCCAATGAAGCTAGACAAGTTATTGTAGGTGGAGTTAATAGTCCAAGTCGTTCGTTTAAAGGCGTTGGTGGTGGAGACCCTGTTACAATGGTCAAAGGAGATGGCGCGTATCTTTTCGATGTAGATGGCAATCGTTATATTGATTACTTAGCAGCTTTTGGGCCTATTATTACAGGTTTTAATCATCCTCATATTGTTGAAGCAATCAAACGTTCTGCAGAAACTGGTGTGTTATTTGGAACACCTACTGAGCATGAAATTAAATTTGCTAAAATGTTAACGGATGCGATTCCATCAATGGATAAGGTTCGTTTTACAAACTCAGGAACTGAAGCCGTTATGTCTACTATTCGGGTTGCAAGAGCTTATACCAATCGTGAATTGATTGTTAAATTCTCAGGTGCCTATCACGGTCATTTTGATTTGGTTTTAGTTGAAGCAGGAAGCGGCCCCTCAACCTTAGGTGCAAGTGATTCTGCTGGGGTTACAAATGGAACAGCGAAAGAAGTAATTACAGTGCCTTTCAATCAGGTAGAACCCTTTAAACAGGTTATGGAAAAATGGGGGCATCAGGTTGCTGCTGTATTAGTTGAACCTATTATTGGTAACTTTGGAATGGTGGCTCCAGTCCCTGGTTTTTTAGAAGCGGTAAATGAAATCGCTCATGAATTTGGTGCGCTTGTTATCTATGATGAGGTTATTACCAACTTTAGATTTAGATACGGTGCTGCGCAAGATATGTTAGGAGTCATTCCTGACTTAACTGCTTTTGGAAAATCAATCGGTGGTGGATTGCCAATTGGGGCTTACGGCGGTCCTGACAAAATTATGAACACTGTTGCTCCTCTTGGCCCAGCTTATCAAGCAGGAACAATGGCGGGCAATCCTCTTTCTATGCAAGCCGGAATTGCTTGTTTAGAAGTATTGCAAGAACCAGGTATTTACGAACGTATGGCAAATTTTGCTGAACAATTAAAAGATGCGTTATTAGCAGCGGGAACTGCCCACAATATTCCAACTGTTGTAAATCAAATTGGAGGTTCCTTAACCGTTTATTTTTCTGAACATCCTGTTGTCAATTATGAAGATGCAAAAAATACGGATTCAGAACGTTTTGGTCGTTTCTTCAAATTAATGTTAGATGAAGGAATTAATTTAGCTCCAAGTAAATTTGAAGCTTGGTTCTTAACTATTATGCATACTCAAAAAGACATTGATGATACAATTGTTGCCATTAATAATGCCTTTTCTAAACTAACTTAAACTAGATTTCGAACAACTTCTTCTACTATTTTAGTGAAAATAGCAGAAGAAGTTGTTTTTCGTTTAAATTTTAGATAAAAGCTTTGCTTAAATGAAGAATATCGCTTACTATTAACTAAAGAAGATATTGGAGTTGACTTTTTCTATGAAATTAGGCGCTCGGACTTTAAAAACAGGCTTAGCAATTGCCATTGCGCTATACTTAACACACTTAGCAGGCATTACTTATGTAACGTTTGCTGCAATTTCTGCAGTCTTTGCCATGCAACCTTCGGTCAAACGATCTCTTAAAACCTTAAAAGATCAAACCATCGGGAATTTACTAGGCGCTGGAATTGCCATTGGGGCATTTTTAACCGTTGGAAATAGTTTTGTTGTTATTGGAATTGCTGCAATTATTCTAATTGCTATTCTTAACCGCTTTCGACTAGATAGTGTAATTGGACTGGCAACAGTAACTTTAATCGTTGTTATGATGACTTCAGAAGATAGCTTTATGCTTTACGCTTTGTTGCGTTTTTCTTCTACTATGATTGGGATTCTAACAGCATTTATTGTCAATACAATCTTTTTTCCACCACGTTATGAAGAAAAGCTTTACCATGTAGTCGACTATGCCACAACTGAGATTTTAAAATGGATTCGGGCTAGTGTTCGTAAAAATACTGAATATCCATTTTTGAAAAAAGATTTAAAATGGGTAAAAAAACAAATGGAAAAAATGGATTTTTATTATTCTTTATTTAGCGAAGAAGATGTTTATTTTAGAAAGACTCGGTTTCAAAATTTAAGAAAAGTTGTGGTTTATCGTCAAATGATTTCAACTACTAAGGCAGCTTACAATTTATTGAAAACCATTCATAATAATGAAAATGCCTTTAATAATTTCCCTCCTGAGTTGCGAATTTTAATTCGCGAACGGTTGGAGACTCTCCTAAGCGCTCATGAACAAATTCTTTTAAAATTCAATGGTCGAGTTCCTGCTGGCAGTGTAAATTTTATTGCAAATAATCGTTCGTTACGTAAAGAATTTATGCAGTCCTTTTTCGATGAAGCCAGTACGGAAGAAAATATTAAAGATGATTATTTACAAAGCAACTCCGTCATTCATATTATGTCTAGCATTTTAAATTACGAAGAATATTTAGAACATTTAAATGCTCTTGTAACTAGTTATAAAGGCAATCATTGGAATCCATCGTCAGATATTTCAAATATTGAAAATGTAGAACAATAAAAAAAACAATGAGCAAATTTTGCTCATTGTTTTTTTATTTAATTCCACTTGTTGTATCAATGGGTTGTGTTAAAGATTTTTCAAATAGTTCGATATAGAGAGCTTTTCCAGCACTGTTCATTGTTATGCCATCTGCTTCTAAGGTAGTTTCTATAGGTTGATTTTGCTCTTCTAAATAAGAACTATATTGATCATGAAGATCAAAATAAAGAAAGTGTTCTTCTGTTTCAATTTCTTTTAAATTTTCTAAATAGCTTACATAGTTGATAGATCTAGAATTATATGCTTCTTTTAAGGTACTACTTGGTGGGGGTGTCACTAAAATCACCAGCGCTTCTGGCAGTTGTGCTCGGATATCTTCCATAAGTTGAACAAGGTAATCTTTTGAATTGGTTAAACTAATATCAATTTCTTGATCTCCCACTACAGGTACTTGAAAAAAAACAACATCAGGTGCATTACTTGCTAGCGTAGCCACCGAATTTTGAGTTATTAATTGGTATGTACTTGGGTTTGGAATAGAGACAGATTGAATCGCCAAGTCTGCTACCTTCAATTCTTTACCAATCCAGTTTTGCAAAGGTTCGATTACTTCAGGCTGCTGTTCTTTTCCTCCAAAAAATGAAACGGAGACTTTTTGTTTTTTAGCCATCACTAATTTTAGATAATCAATAGTAGCTATGCTTTCTCGGTTACTTTCAATTTCACTTATTTCTTTTTCTTCTTGTTTTTTTTCAGATATTTCTTTTTTTACAATTTTAGTTTTTCCATGATTAATCATTGCCTCTTTTTTAGTTTCTGCATAGTGAGAACCTGCTATAATTACTCCAGCAGTCACCATAATACTCACCAATAAAAAAAGGATGTTTCTTTTTTCCATCTTAGCATGACTCCTTTCTTATGTACTATTTTATTATATCATATTCATCATAATGATTGTTAAAAAAAAACACCTCATAAAGAGGTGCTTTTTTTTATGAATCATCCTTGTCATCCAATTTTAAAACCCATCATTTTTGTGACAATTGTTGATAGCGTTCATACCAAAGTTCAACGTATTCTTTAGAAAAGGGACCTTTTTCTTCATTGATCCATTCTACAAGAACTTTAACATTTTCCTTTAAGATATGATCGATATCATTTGGATATTGCCACTTTTTACGGTGAGCTTCATATTCGTCTACATCTAATAGGCGTTTTTCTCCGTCGGGAAATACCTTGATGTCTAAATCATAATCAATATATTTTAACGCTTCTTCATCCATTGTATAGGGTGAAGCTAGATTACAATAATACGAAATCCCATTTTCGCGAATCATTGCAATGATGTTAAACCAATAATGCTTATGAAAATAAACAATTGCTGGTTCTCTCGTGAGCCACCTTCTGCCATCTGCTTCAGTTACTAGTGTGTGATCATTGCAACCAATTACCGATTGTTCACTCGTTTTAAGAACCATAGTATCTCGCCATGTGCGGTGTAAACTGCCATCATGTTTGTAGCTTTGGATGGTGATGAATTCTCCTTCTTTTGGAACACGCATCCCATACCCAACTTTCTGATTCCTCAATAAAAAAGAGAAATAATTTAATAATTAACAGTTTTACTTCTTCTTAACTCAACAATATTATATCACATATAATAGCGTTTATCTAAATTATTCCGTTCATCTATGTAAAAAAACCGTTTCTCCCCTTTAAAAGAAACGGTTTTTTTATTTTAATTGTGAAAAATTCAAACGTTTATCGTTGATTCATTTGAATTAACAGTTCTAGTTTAGTTTATTAATCTAAAAAAAGAAATTCTTTTTCTTTTTTTATTTCACTTAATTTATCACGTAAATTTTTCCAATCCGTATCACTTGGAATTGGATCCCAAATTAACATTCGGTTTTCAGATAACTTGTAAGGAATATTAAAAGTATCCGAAACAATTAAATCCGTTTCTTTCGTCTCTTCATCAGTAAAAAATAAATGGTATTGTGTCATTTTAGAAAGCTCTTTTTTTAAAATCGTTTCTAAAATTTTACTATGAGAAGAATAGAGGTAGACACTTATAGGGATTGTATAATTTTTCACATCAATTGAAACAAACAATGTTAACATGTAGCTAGGAAAAAGGAATTCTTTGTTATAGTAATACTTTGAGAAAGAATCAAATTCAATGCAATTTTGGTAGGTGATTTTTACTAATTTATAAAAAGAAGGATATATCCGATCAAAACGTTTTGTTTTTAACGGTTCTTCAAATGGCGATAAAAGTCCTTCAAATAAGAAGGCATACATATGGATGCTAATTAAATTAGCTAACAAAATATTGTATTGATCTTTCTTTAATGGTTTTGATAAAAAATGATTTAAGCTCTCAATAAATTGGACTGAAGCCACTTTAAATACTTCGTTATTTTCATTAATTGCTTCTAAAAGTGGAAGCATTTTATCATCGTACTCGACATAGTAAATATTGTACATCATTACAACATAATAAAAATAAACTTCTTCATCAATTTGTTGTATCGTAAGTTCACTATTTATTTCTAGACAGAGTTTTGTAATTTCTTTTTTATTTTTCAGATAGGAAGGATTCTTTTGTAGCATTCTTTCAATTTCAGGTAGCGCTCCAATCAATTCATTTTCTTTCACTCTCATTAAGGTAATTGCAAACCATAAATCAAGCTTATTTTCATTGATTAAAGTATTATTTTCTAGGTAATTTTCAGGATAAAGTAATTGTCTCAACTTTTTTATAAACTCTTTAGAATAGGGAAATGGCCAATTGACACTTGTTCTTGTTTCCCAGAAGAAAGAATAGAAAAAATAGCGAATCATTTTCTCTTCCCCAATTATTTGAATTTTAGAGGCTTGTTGTAACTCTAAGTTGAACTGAGCTAATATCGTTTTGACGCTATTTATTTTACGATAAGTTGAGGCTTGGCTTAAGTAATAGTCCTTTGCGTATTGCGATGTACTTTTTGTCGTGTTAAAAAAACAATCTAAAATTACCTGATATTCAAAAGATTTCTTTAAATATAAATGAATCAAACGATCTAATGAAAACTCATTACTAAATTTAGCAACAAACAATTTATTTTCTATTTTGATTGATAGAGTCTGAATGCCTAATTCTTCTAAATCTTCTATTAAAGACTCAACTGTTGTTGTCAATGTTTGAGTTGAGCAGCTTAGCTCTTTTGCTAAATCACTAATATTATTTAGTTCTTTATTGTCTTTAGCTATCTTCAATAAGCGAATTTTTCGAGTCTGCAGTCTGTCTAAAAAATGTTTCATTTAATTTTTTTACCCCCAACTAAATTAATCAAATTTACGCTATTTTCATCTTATCTTATTCATTATATACTAATCCATGCCAAAAAGGAGAGAAATAGGGGTTTTCTCTCCTTTTTATTATTTAAAATTAAAAATCGTTTGTGTTTTGACCTTATTTATTATTTATTTATCTGTCTGCAGTTCTTAATCTAACGAGCTTAAGATACCTTTGAAAATGTTTCTTGAACAGAGTTACCTTTTTGTTCTACATTTCTTTTTTCATTTTTTTCTACAACACTTTGAATTAATTGATCGACAAATCCTGACATCTTCAATCTCCTCTTTTCGTTTAAATTTACTATAAAACTAAAAGTTTTTTATTAAATAACTAAAAGCTTACTTGACTTGATAATGAATTATAGCATTTCTACTTTTAATTATGAATGTTTTTGTTTGGAGTATCAGGTTGTATTCGGGTGATTTAGCTCTATAAAAGCTATTCTATCAGTCTTGTTGATCCTTTTATCGTTTATTTGACCATTTCTTAAAAAAAATGATAAAAGACATGAACTTCTAGTCAGAAGTTCATGTCTTTTAATCTTTAAATTTAGTTAAATAAGCTTGCCACATCTTTTGTTGCGGACCTGGAAAAGTATACTGGTCAAATTCACTTGGATGTACCCATTTACAATTCTTTGGAAGTTCTTCATGATCATTGTCTTCAATTAATTGTCCAAAGTAGACTGCGATAAACCATTTTAAATGACTAAAAATATGTTTCACTTCAACAAATGGTTTTTTTAGCCAAACTGGTTCTACTTGATAGTTTTCTTTTATTTCCTTTGTTAAATTTTCTAAAGTCTGTTTTTCGATGTCTTCAGGTTGCTTACTCGTCAATCCACCTAATGGTAGGAGAGTATTTTCAATAATTGGTTCTTCCTCTACCAAAGGAAATGTCCACATATTTGCCAATAAGCCTTTTTCTTCGCGTTTCTCCAATAAAAATTCACCACGATTGTTTTTGATAATCGCTCCTATATAGTAGACCGGTTTTGCCTTTTTCTTTTTACTTTTTACGGGATACTGTAACATCGTTCCTTTTTCAAATGATTGACAAAATTCATTGATTGGGCAAAGATTACAAGTTGGCGTTGTTGGCGTACAGGTGCTAGAACCTAAATCCATCATCGCTTGATTAAAATCCCCTGGTTTATGGGGATCGATAATATCTGTCATAATTTTTTCAAAGGTTTTTCTTGACGCGGGTTTTGCAATATCTTCACTGATTTCAAAGAGCCGACTAACCACTCGCATCACATTTCCATCTACTGCTGGTATTGGTAACTGAAAAGCCATGCTTGAAATAGCTCCCGTGGTATAAGGACCAATTCCTTTTAAAGTCGCAATCAATGCTGGATCTTTTGGCATTTCGCCATTAAATTCCGTTACAATTTGAATTGCTGCCTTTTGTAAATTTCGAACTCTCGAATAATAGCCCAAGCCTTCCCACGCTTTTAGCAAAACATCTTCATCGGCATCGGCTAAATCCTGAATTGTTGGAAATAAATTCATGAAATTTAAATAGTAAGGAATGACCGTATCTACTCGCGTTTGTTGCAACATAATCTCTGATACCCAAATTCGATAAGGGTCATTATTTTCACGCCAAGGTAAGGTTCTTTTTTCTAAATCGTACCAACTTAAAAAAGTTGCTTGAAAATCTTTTATTTTAGTTTTAGACCAATTATTCAGCTCATTTGTCATTCGTCTTCTTCCAATTCCTTTTCTTCAATAAATTGATTAATTAAGTCTCCTGGAAAACCTTTTTGAAAGAGACTTGTTTTCACTTTTTGAATTTTTTTAAATCCTTTGATACGTTCATTTTTACACCAGAGTTTTTCACCTTGTTTTTTTAATGCTTCGTATTCATCCTCATCATCTTTAACTGTATCAATATTTTCTAAAACAATAGAAATAACTTCACTCGAAAAACCTTTTTGCATTAAAGTTTGTTGCACTTTATGACGTGTTTCCCTTGAAGAATGTTCAGTCGCTCTTCGTATAACTTTTGCTCCAATAGCCACACCATTTTCTACCATCTGCTCAAAAGGATATTGTTCAAGAGCCTTTAAAATCGTTGCTTCGTCTAAACCTCTACGTTTTAATTCTTGTTTAATGACAATAGGACCTTTACCACCAATGTTGGCGCCTGTTCTTGTATAACTTTCTCCGTAAACTAAGTCATCAATATATTTTTGTTCTTTTAATTTTTCAACAACACTTATCACAGTTTCTATAGTAAACTCGTGTTTTAACAGATCGTCACGAACTTCTTTTTCCGAACGCAGACCATAATTCAAGTAATTTAAAGCTCGATTATAGGCTTTCCAAAGTCCATCTTCCGTTTCTAATTCTTTTTGAAAACTTTCAGTTACTTCCATGCCTTTGTGAAGAACATATTTCACTAAAATAGCTTCATCTATTGGAAATGCGTATTCTCCATCTAAATAAATATTGTAGCGTTCACTACGCTTTTGCGCTTCTATTTTTGTAATTACAGGAATTTTTTTGGTTGATTCTTGTTTTTTTTTTTCATTCATTTGATTCATTCCCTTCTTCACCTTTAGCTCCCTTGCTTCCATACTAGTTTATCATTAGTATAACATAGAAAAGCTTTTGAAAAAGATTGTTTTGATGTTTCATAAAGTGAGTTTTACTTGACCAATCATGTTATAATGATAACAGTTAAAAAATATAAGATTGGAAGGTATTTATGAATCCAGAACATACAATTGAAATTGGTCAACGATTTCCTCTTACGATTAAACGTTTAGGAATTAACGGCGAAGGGATTGGCTATTATAAACGCACCATCGTGTTTGTAAAAGGCGCTTTACCAGAAGAAGAAGTCGTGGCTGAAGTCACTGAAATCATGCCGCGTTTTGCTACAGCAACTATTAAAAAAATCAGAAAACCATCAAAAAATCGTGTGACTCCTCCTTGTGAAGTATACGAAGCATGCGGTGGTTGCCAATTACAACATCTCTCTTATAATAAACAATTAGATTTTAAACGTGATATGGTTTTACAATCTCTTGAAAAATTTAAACCAGTAGGTTTTGAAGAATTTGATATCAGACCTACTATAGGAATGGATGATCCTTGGCGTTACCGGAATAAAGCTCAATTCCAAGTTCGTAAAAACGAAGACGACAAAGTCATTGCTGGTCTATATGGCGAGGGATCTCATAAATTAGTAAATATTGATAATTGTTTGGTTCAACGACCTGAAACAACAAAAACGGTCAATATTGTTAAACAACTTCTATCTGACTTAGATATTCCAATTTATGATGAAGTAAAACACAGTGGAATCATTAAAACCATTGTCGCTCGTGTTGGGATTGAAACAGGTGAAGTTCAATTAGTTTTAGTAACAAATAGTAAAAAACTTCCTAAGAAAAAACAATTTTTAGAGCAAGTTAAACTTCAGTTACCAGAAATTGTCTCAATCATGCAAAACGTCAATCAAGAAAAAACGTCATTAGTCATGGGCGAAGAAACGATTCATCTTGCTGGAAAAGAAAGCTTAACTGAAAAATTAGACACACTAGAATTTGATTTGTCCGCGCGTGCATTTTTCCAATTGAATCCTATTCAAACTAACGTGTTATATGATGAAGCTAGAAAAGCACTTGATTTACAAAAAGATGAGACTTTAGTAGATGCTTATTGTGGTGTTGGAACTATTGGTCTGAGCTTAGCAAAAGATGCCAAAGAAGTCCGTGGGATGGACACCATTCCAGAAGCCATTGCTGATGCAAAGGAAAATGCAATCAAAATGGGATTTGACCACGTTCGTTACGAAGTCGGAAAAGCAGAATCATTGTTGCCACTTTGGTTAAAACGTGGCTTTAAACCTGATGCTCTTGTAGTTGATCCACCAAGAACTGGCCTTGATCCTGAACTAATCAAGGCAATCGTCAAGGCAAAACCTAAAAAAATGGTTTATATTTCTTGTAATCCTTCCACTTTAGGAAGAGATTTAGAAAAATTATCACGAAGCTATAAAGTGGACTACTTACAATCTGTTGATATGTTTCCACAAACAGCTCGTTGCGAAGTAGTTGTAAAATTAACTGCAAAATAATCAAACTTTAAGGGGGGAAATTCGACTATGAATTTTCTCCTTATCAATTTCAAATTATAATAGACTAATTTTTACATCCATGTATTTTGATAGGAGTGTATGAAATAATGAAAGGAGACAATAATGCTGTGATTGTTTTAGCAGGAATGATTGGTGCTGGAAAAAGCACCTATACAAAATTAATCTCTGAAGCACTTGAAAGTGACGCATTTTATGAAAGTGTTGATGACAACCGAATTTTAGAAAAATTTTATGAGGACCCTAAACGCTGGGCTTTTTCATTACAAATTTATTTTTTAAATACTCGTTTCAGAAGCATTAAACAGGCCTTGCAACATCAACATAATGTTCTTGACCGTTCTATTTACGAAGATGCCTTATTTACAAAAATTAACCATCAGCAAGGAAATATGAGTGATGCTGAAATGGATACTTATCTTGATCTATTAGACAATATGATGGAAGAACTTGATTCATTGCCGAAAAAGGCTCCTGATTTATTAATTTATTTAAGAGGTTCCTTAGACACCGTCCTATCTCGAATCAAAAAACGCGGTCGAAGTTTCGAACAAATTGATGGAAATGAGGGGTTATTAGATTACTATACCTTACTTCACAGTCATTATGATGATTGGTTCGACCAATACGATAAAAGTGCAACTCTTGTGATTGATATTGATCAACATGATTTAGAAAATCCGGCCGATGCAGAAAAAATCATTCAGCTAATCCATAATAAGTTAGAAAGTATGAATTAAAAAATAGGATTGAATTTAACCGTTAATGGTTATTCTCAATCCTATTTTTCCGTATTTATGCAATCCGTTTCTTTTTATCATTTAATTTTAGCATAAAATGACCACCCCTAAAAATAACAAATTTTTTTGAATAAAAAAGAAGACTTACTAAATAGTAAGTCCTCTTTTGCAAATTTATTCTACACTAAATGGAGCAGGTGCATTGGTACTCACACCAAATTCATAAGCGATTGCTTCTAAAATACGTTCAGAAGCTTTTCCATCACCATATGGATTACTTGCTTCAGCCATTTGCTGATGCGCTTTTGGATCATCTAATAATTGAGTCATAGCCGCTAGAACATCTTTTGTTTCAGTTCCTACTAGTTTTAGCGTCCCTGCTTTAACACCTTCTGGACGTTCGGTTGTATCGCGTAAAACCAATACTGGAACACCTAATGAAGGAGCTTCCTCTTGAACACCACCAGAATCACTCATAATCATGTAGCTTCTAGCTGCTAAGTTATGAAAATCAATAACATCTAATGGATCAATTAAATGGATGCGTTCGTGGTTACCTAAGATAGTACTTGCTGCTTCTTGTACAACTGGATTTAGATGTACTGGATAAACTACTTCCACATCAGCATGACTGTCCACGACTTTACGAATCGCATGGAAAACGCGTTCCATTGGTTCACCTTGATTCTCTCTTCTGTGCATAGTCATCAAAATTAAACGATTGTCTTCTTTGATTTTAGCTAACACTTCATGCTGGTACTCTTCTTTAACCGTCTCATTTAAGGCATCAATTGCCGTATTTCCTGTAATAAATATTTTATCTTTTGGATGATTTTCATTCACTAAATTTTCTTCGCTTTCAACCGTTGGAGCAAAATATAAATCGGATAAGACATCCGTTACTTGGCGGTTCATTTCTTCTGGGAATGGAGAGTACTTATTCCATGTTCTTAATCCCGCTTCAACATGACCTACCATAATTTGGTTGTAAAATGCAGATATTCCTGCTGCAAAAGTTGTTGTTGTATCGCCATGAACTAACACGATATCTGGTTTTGCTTCTTTCATTACATCTTCTAAGCCAATTAAAACATTCGCTGTAATTTGAGCTAAGGTTTGGCGATCTTTCATCACATTTAAGTCATAGTCTGGTTTAATGTTAAAAATGGATAATACTTGATCTAACATTTGACGATGTTGCGCTGTTACAACTACGATTGATTCGAATCGATCACTTTGACGCTCTAATTCTAAAACTAATGGAGCCATCTTAATAGCTTCTGGTCTAGTTCCAAATATCGTCATTACTTTTATTTTCTTCATAATTTCAATTCCTTTAAAATGTATTTTCTAATGTCTAAAATAATTGTACCATAAAATAAAAAACAAACAAACCTGTATCTCGTTTGTTTGTTTTCTATTATTACAAACCTAATTGTACTTTTAAATTTTCAGAAATTTTTTGTAACTCTTCTGGTGCTATAATTTGATATGAAACACCATTAATCATTTCTCCAGTACCTTGCATTTGAATTTGCTCAACATTTCCTGCGGCTGCTTTATATTTCCCTTGAATGTCCATCATATCATCAAAGGTTAAATTTGTTGCCATATTATTCCCCATCGCGTTTAAAATATCTTTATATCTCGTCAAAGTTGAAAAATTAGCCGCTTTTTTAACAATTGCTTCAATGACTTGTCTTTGTCGACCTTGTCTACCATAATCGCCAGTTGGGTCTTTATAACGCATTCTTGAGTAGGCCAAAGCTTTTTCACCGTCTAAATGAACTGGACCTTTAGTAAATTTGATATTATCTTGGCTAAAGTCAAGTGGACTATCCACATCAACTCCTCCTACAGCATCCACAATCTCTTTTACTCCCTGCATATTAATTTCAATATAATAATCAATTGGGATATCTAATAAATTTTGAACAGTGTTGATCGCCATTGTCGTTCCACCAAAAGCATATGCATGGTTAATTTTATCTGTTGTACCATGACCTACAATTTCAGTATACGTATCTCTTGGAATACTTACAATTTTTGTTTCATTTTTTTCTGGATTTACGGTAACGACCATCACAGAATCAGAACGTCCTTGTTCAGTTCTTCCTAAATCACCAGTATCTACTCCTAATAACAAGACAGAAAAAGGTTGTCCTTTTTCAATATTAATGGGTGTTTTCCTAGTTTCTTCCTTATCAACTTTTTTATACATCTTATCTGTTGTTTTTGTAACATCATGATACACCTTATAGGCATACGCTCCCATTGCACCTACTGCGAGTAAAAAAATACATAGAATCCAAATTAAGATTTTTTTCATTTTAGACATAAGTTCCTCCTTGAAATATTAATTCATTACAACAAACTAACCTCATCATTTCTTTAAACTCAAAATTTTACCTAGCAATTTTTTAATATATTCTTTATTAATGAAACAAAGGAAAATAAATACAACTGTATTCGAAATCAATTCGTATTGTGTATTCATATTTAAGTTTAAAATCCCTATTTGAACACTAATTAGAGCTATATTCAAACAAATATTTAATTTATCTAAATTTAGGTTAATCAAACTCTTTGTATCTCTCATTCTAATAATCCATGTCACAAAAAAACTAATCATGACGGATATGGAAGCACCAGTTAATCCAAAAATAGGAATAAGAATAAAATTCCCTATTATATTAACTAATGCTCCAAATATTGATGTAATAAAAACCCCTTTCGTTTCTTTTGCAGCAATATAACTTGCTGTTATAAAAGAAGAAAAGCTAGAAAATACAACCCCTAATAATAAAAATGGTATATATTTCCAAGTTATAAAATAGCTTGTTTCAACTGCAAAAGAAAGTACTGGTTTTAAAAAAACAAGAAAAATAGAAGAGCCTATAAACATAACGAAGGTAAAGAAATTAAAAATTGTAGAAAAAAAGTTGCCGCTTTCTTTTGAATCGAATTCTTCAATTGCTGATAACTGCCATGCTTGAAAAAAAATGGAATATAAGATAGATAGCAAACTTGGAAATTTATTTGCAACTGCATATAACCCATTTGCTGATAGCCCTAAATAATACAATATAAAAAATCGTCCAGACGCATTAGTAATCCACCACATCAAAGAGTTTGGTATTAGAGGAATACTATATAGCAACATCATTTTTATCAACTTTTTATTGATTTTTTTCCAATAAAAATATTGATTAATTTTTAAAAAAATTACTAAATAAAGAATCCCAATAATTGTTGATAAAATCATTGACAGTAAATATCCAGAAATACTCATTTTTAAATAGACTATGAATACTAAATTAAAAAATAATAAAAAACATGCAACAATTACTCCTGAACTTGCAAATAAGCTTACTCTTCCAATGCCTCTAGCAAACTGAGAGAAGATAGAATAAAAAATTTGTAAAAAAAGCAATATATATAATGGTAGAAGCAAATCAGACTTCATAAAATTGAGTGCCACTGGATATAGTAGCAACGATGCTACTGATCCAATAATTGAAACGACAATTCCATTAGTTAAAACAGACTCTTTATCCGCATCTTGATCCATTACAAATCTCAGAACAGCATCGAAAATACTTAAAGATACTATTGGTAACAACAAATTAGTCGAAGTAGTAATTAAATCTGTTACTCCATATTCGCTTGGAGTTAAATAGTATGTGTACAGAGGAACTAGTAAAATAGCAACTAGTTTTGTACCAAGGTTTCCAATTGCAAAAATTAATGAATTATTTAGTAATTTTTTATACTTATTCATATTTTTCTTCACTTGATACGAATTGATCTTTCCATGTATTGATTTTATTAGCATCTAATACTATTTCAGTATTAAAATTTGATACAATCATTTTTTCTAATTTTCCGTCTAATTCATCGCGTTCTATGCAGGGTATATTATTAGTTATTTTTATTTCCCTTGCACGATTATCAATTGCTAAAATAATAGAACGTTTAAAATTTTGAATAGCAAAAATTCCACCGTGTAATCTTGAACCTACATAATCAATATCTTGTTTTAAGATTTTTCTATAACTTGCTAGATTAGGTGTGACAACTTTCACTCCTTTTTCTTGACCAAGATCAACTAAGTAGTCATAATCCTCAATACATTGTGGCCAAAAATAAACTTCCGAATAGTTTCTTTTTAGTATATCAATCATTAGACTATCTAATCTTTCATTTTTTGCATATTCATAATGCGTTAATGTAAAAATTACACTTTTGGATTTTTCTTTAGGGATTTGCTTGCAATGTTTCTCATCTATATTCCACAATGTTGGGCATCCTGTGTTAATGGCTTTATAGCCTAATTTCTCAATCATTATTTTAGTTTTCTCGTCTCTGACACTGTGAATAAATTCTTTGTTCAATAATTTTTTATACAAAAATTTTGTGTATAAATTAACTTTTTTCGCATTTTCACCACTACCCACACCTAGTAAAATTGAAGAGTTAGCAACTTTAGTATTAAACACATTAATATTCCAGACAGGCATAGGTCTTAACATATTTTTAAATAACAAGTTTGAGCCACATACAAATTTAAAGTCTGCATTTGAATAATTCTCAATATATTTTCTTGAATATACGTTTTGAAACTTATAATAAGTTGGAGTATGTGTTGGAAAGGTCATACAGTAATTTTCTTCAAATAAATACGCCATATTTTCTTTTATAGATTCTACAATAATTTCGTCTCCCATATTTAAAGAAGCTATGGATGTATCAAATATTAAAATTTTCTTCATTTTATCATTCCTATCTGTAAAATTTGTAAGGATATATTACATTCCATTCTGGGCGGTATAATTGAATTACAAAGAAATATACCAAACATACAACAACTACTAGAAATCCGATTATTAGTTTGAGTTTTTTATCTTTTAAATTGCTAATTATTCCTGGAATATATAGTATTGAAAAAATACTGAAATAATCAGTAGCTCTCGCAATTAAATTGAAATTTAGTGATAATACAGTTAATGAAATACTAATCATAATGTATACTGTCATCATGTTCCACTCTTTATATGAAAATTGTTTAGAATCTAAACTAGGTTTAAACACAAGACCAAAAATAAAAATAAGACTTAGTACTAATAAATTCATAATTGAAGCCAATCTAACTTCTCCATTCATATAAATACTACCTATATAGCTATTATACACGGGGAAGATCCTTAAAAAAAGATTTAAAATAGGAATGTATGCAATATATCCAACGATTGTTATTATCGAAAATATAGCTATACTGATTTTATTAATTTTAATTTTTTTAAGTACTATCGCCAATAAAAAAACTAGTGCGGTATTATGAAATAAAGAGGCAAATAGTATCAAAATAAATGCAACCACTACTTTATCTTTTCTTAAATAATTCCAAGCAAGAAATACAATACTTAAAGCCAATTGTTGTCTAATTAAGTTAACTGAGTTGCCAAAGTAACCTAGTGTTAAAAATAAAAAGATACTAAAAACAGGTGATGCAGAGAATTTTTTAATAAAAAAATAATAAGCCGTATAGATCATAATAGAAGTAATGATTATAATAGACTGGCTATTAGAAAATAAAAATGCTATACATTCATTTAACTTAATATAACCTATCTCAAAATTTGTATTTTTCAAATCAATTTGTCCAAATTTCACACGTTCAAAAATCATTAAATAAGATCTCGTATCATTTCCTATACTACTGTCCCTAAATGCAGATAAAATAAAAAATGGCACTATCGCAATAAAACCATAATTCTTACTTTTTATTGAGGAAGTATCCATTAAATATAATATTAGCAAATAAATACATAGTGCTACATATACCAACAAAATAATAACCTCCTCATTAATTCGTCATTGCTAAATACATTTCCTCTAACTTTTTAGCTTCCAATTCAATATCATAATTTTTCTCTTTAATTTTTCCGTCCGTTTTTCCTCTAATATAATTTTTCTCTAGATTAACAATTTGCATTGTATTTTTCAGTGCCTCTTCATTTATGTCAATAAAATAAGAACCGCAAAGATCTACTTCTTTGCTTATAGTATTGCTAAACATGCATGGTAACCCCGACGCTTGAGCTTCAATTCCAGCTACTGGTAATCCTTCGTATAACGAAGGAAGAATAAATAAATCCATTGCTTGATAATATTTTTCAACTTCCTGGTTAAATCCTACAAAAATTATATCTTTATAAATATTTAGCTCCCTAGCTTTATGCTCAATGTTTTCTTTTAAAGGACCTTCACCTATTAGTAATAATTTTGATTGATTATTTATTACTTGATATTCTGCAAAAATATCTAATAAATACAAATGATTTTTTTGCTCAGCATATCTTCCTACATGACCGATAACAAACTCATTAATTAATCCTAATTTCTTACGGTATTCATCTCTTATTATTGAATCGTATGAAAAACGCTTCAAATCAATCGCATTATTTATTAGTATAAATTTTTTATTTTTAAATAGTAACTCGCCAGCTTCAGTTGAACAAGCAAAGAAATAATTCGCATTTTTAGTTATATTTTTTGAAAAAATCTTATTTCGAATTGAACCAATTTTACTTTCAGAATAGTTAGTCGCATGACTATGGGCGATTCTATTTTTCACTCCCAATTTCTTACTGATTCTTAAAGCTAAATTCCAAATAGAAATTGTATGATAATGAATAATAGGGTAATCGTGGTTACTAAAAAAATATGTTACCTCTTTTTTTATTCTAAAAGGATTCTTTTTATATTTGCTACTAATATAAAAAATTTTCCCTCCTAATTTATTTATTTCGTCTTCGTAATTTTCTTTTTCTGAATCAAAACACAAAAAATCAAATTGAATTTTTTCTCTATCAATATTTCTGTAAAAATTCATTATCACGCTCATTACACCACTTCTTTTATCTAGAGTGTTAGGCAAGTGTAATATTCTGATAGGAAACATTGTTATTCTTCCTTTCTAAAATTCAATTTTTTAGTATAATATTCTAATTCACCTTTACCACCAATTTTTTCAAACCCAATTTTTTCATAAAACTTTTTAGCTCCAGTATTATCTTTTTTTACTGAAAGACTATAGGCTTTTACTTGGTTCTCTTTTAACTGCATTTCAACTTTATTAATTAACACATCAGCTATCTTTTTACCTCGAAAATTATCATCAATAGCTATTGACAATAAACAATTTTCTTCCTCTTCTACATTTTCTTCTTTTGATTTTTTAAATACATTCATAACTCTACTTTTCAGTCCCAAAAATATTGTTTTATTCATTTTCAACGTTTCGATAACTATTTTTTTACTTAATAAATAAAAATTATCTTTGTAAAAATTTTTGATTATATTAGAATAATTAGAAGTTGTCAAAACAAACCCTACTATTTCATTGTTATAACTTGCTTTTAAAAAAATTGTACCTTTATCATCATCATATGCTTGATAGTATTTTTTTACCAACTCAAACCCTAAATTTTTCAAAAAATAGTTTCTAAAGATTTTACAATGAAGCTCAACAATTTCCTCAAGATCTTCTTTAGAAACTACTTCTACTTTTATTACCTCATTCATCATTTTACACATTCCCTTCAATAATTCACTCTAGACTACAATAACCTCTTAATTTAAACTCAATGATTTTCGTTTAAATGGATAGGCTAACATTCCAATAATAGTTCCTATCCCATAAAAAAAATGAAGTGAAAAAAATATAAAAGGGAGTAAAATAAGTACTAAAGAATTTTTTTTTGTTTGCTTAAGTGAAAAAAAACTCATCAAAATCGCAAAAGAAAAATACAAAGCTAATAGTAACAAAATAAAAAAAGGAGTATATAAAGAAATTATTGAACATACAATAAGCGCCAAAACAAAAGAAGCTGGAACAAAATGATAAAGGGATAAGCACCTTGGACAAACCCCCAACGTTAAACCAATCCAATAACCATTTAAAAATTTTTGTTTCAACATTTTTTTTAGTGAACTTCTAACATGTTGATACGACACAATTTCTGGGCTGTAACAAAATTTATAACCAGCCTTTCTCATTCGATAGTGTAGTTCATTATCCTCAGTTCTACCTAATTTTTCATTAAATAGACCTACATTATTAAACACTTCTTTTCTATACGCAGCATGAAACATCGAATTCACATATTTTTTTTCTTCACTTTTTCTATACGGAGCAATGCTGCTACCGAACATAGAAGATTCTGCCGTTAGTAAAAGCTCAGTCCAATTAGTTGAATTAACTAAAATATTGGGTCTTTTCCCTCCTGATATATCTTCTCCAGATTCTAAAACTTTAATATTTTTTTCAATAAAATCAGTAGGAATCGAAGCATGCGCATCTACACGAATAATAACATCTCCAATTGCATTTTGTATTGCTACATTCCAACCAGCAGCTTGTTTCTTTTTGATATTATCAAGTACTTTTATATCAAAAAAATCACTATTTTCAAAAAATTCATTCATTATTTTTTTAGTATCATCCTGAGAACAACTATCAACCAAGATTAATTGAATACTACTGTGAGGGAAGCTTTGTTTTTTTATGTCATTCAATAAATGTTCAATTGTTTTTTCTTCATTAAGAGCAATAACACACAATGAAATCAGCATACTTTAATCTCCTTTTTTCAAAACAGCTACGAATGTTTCTATCATTATAGTCATATCACCTAGAAAACTGTAATTTTCTAAATATTTTAAATTATATTTCATTTTTTCAGGTAGTATCTCATTAACATAGGTTTTTTCGATACCTTTAGAAGAATTCAATAACTTCTGCTCATTTTTAAATTTGATGCTCGCTAAAGAAGTTACTCCTGCCGGCAATAATAAAGTTGCATACATTTCTTTAGAGTATTGATTAACATAATATTCAACTTCTGGTCTAGTCCCAACGAAGGTCATCTCACCTTTAATAATATTCAATAATTGTGGAACTTCATCTATTCTATATTTCCTTAGTACTTTGCCAATTTTTGTTATTCTTTGATCATTATCTATGGTTACTAAAGATCCTTTTTTATCTGCATTTTCTATCATTGTACGAAATTTATAAATATCAAATAGTTTGCCGTTTTTTGTTACTCGCGTTTGTTTGTAGAAGACTTTCCCTCTACTATCGCTCTTTATTAAGATAGCTACCACTAGCATAAAAAAAGATGCAAATAATAGTAAACATGAGGCTAATGTTAAATCAAATGCCCGCTTACTTATTAATGATTTTTTTTTTTTATTAAGTATCCTAAAGTACTTTTCTACCTCTTCATTTCTCATTACTCCGGGTAAATCATTCCATTTTTGTAACATATTCACTCTCCTATTTGCTGTACTTATTAGCATTCTCAACTATATATTCCAATTCGGAGTCTGTAAGTAATGTGTGTAAGGGCAATGTTACTTCATTACTATACAATGTATACGCATTTGGATAATCCTCGATATCGAATCCTAATTTTTTATAAGCAGTAAGCATCGGAAGTGGTTTATAATGAACATTACATGCAATACCTGCCGTGGCCATTTTTTCAATAAAATAATTTCTATCTTCTACATTTTTATCAATTAAATTAATCATGTACAGGTGCCCACTTGATTCGTTTAAATTCTGATAATGAGGTAAACTTTTAATCCGATTTCCATTTAAATGCTGATTATAATATTCAATTATTCTTTTTCGTTTTTTTAAGTTTTCTTGATAACGACTCAGTTGAGCTAATCCTATCGCAGCTTGTATATCTGTCATATTACATTTGTAACCTAGCGTTTCAATATCATACTCCCATGCCCCTAAATTACTTTTGGATAGAGCATCTTTTGATTGCCCGTGTAAAGATAATAACATGTACTGTCTATATACTTCTTCATTATTTAAACCAACTTGATTACACCAAGTAACTGCCCCACCTTCTGCAGTAGTCAAATTTTTAACTGCATGAAAAGAAAAACAAGTGAAATCAGCAATATTACCGCTTGTTTGTTTCTCATATTTGGCTCCAAATGAATGTGCAGCATCTGCCATAATTATCACTCGATTAAAGATTTTTTGTATATCATTGTTAGCATTAAATAAATAACTTTTCTCTTCTACTATTTCAGCTATTTTTTTATAATTACAGACAATTCCAGCAAGATCCACTGGTATAATTACTTTAGTTTTAGCTGTTATTGCATTACGTAATTGATGATAATCCATTTCGTATGAATTAGGAGCTGTATCAACTAGGACAATTTTAGCTCCAACATGCTCTATAACACTAGCAGTTGCAGTATAAGTATATGCTGAAGTAATCACTTCATCTCCTTCACCAACACCTAATAACCTTAATGTAGACTCCATACACGCAGTTGCCGAATTTAAACATACAGCAGTATCAGTATGACAATATCTTGCAATTTCTTTCTCAAACTGTTTTGTTTTAGGGCCAGTTGTAATCCAGCCACTTTTCAATGTATCAATAACATTATCTATCTCTTTAGTACTTATATCAGGTGGTGAAAAAGGTATAATCATAATATTTTCTCCTTTTAATTCTTATTTGCATATTCAATTAATTTTCTTCTAACCTCAAGAGAGTGACAATTATCCAAATTAAAGATAAATTGCATGACATTTTCAACAGTTGTTTTGTTCACTTCACCAACAAAAATCTTATCATGTACTTTTTTATTTGTCTGTTCACCATCTACTAGCAACTCTTCATAAAGCTTTTCACCAGGTCTTATCCCAGTTTCAATAATTTCAATCTCATCTTCTTTATAACCACTTAACTTAATCACTTTTTTTGCTAAATCTAATATCCTAACGGGTGCTCCCATATCTAAAATAAAGATTTCTCCACCTTTTGCCAAGGCTCCGGCTTGAAGGACTAAGCGACTTGCTTCAGGAATGGTCATGAAATAACGTGTCATTCTAAAATCGGTTACAGTCAAAGGACCACCATTTTTAATTTGTTCTTTAAACAACGGAACAACACTTCCTCGACTGCCTAAAACATTCCCAAAACGTACAGCAGCAAACTTGGTTTTTCCTTCCTCGTTTAATCCGGTTACAATCATTTCAGCAATGCGCTTTGTAGCACCCATGACATTAGGTGGATTAACAGCTTTATCCGTTGAAATCATCACAAAACTACCAACATTGGCTGCTTTTGAAGCTTCTGCCATATTTTTTGTTCCATAAACATTATTTTTTAAAGCTTCTATTGGATTGTATTCCATCATCGGTACATGTTTATGTGCTGCTGCATGATAAACTTGAGCTGGTTGGTATTCTTTCATTACTTCAAAAATACGTTCACGGTCTTGTATATCAGCGATTACAGGGATTATCTCCATTATCTTTTGATAACTTTTAGTCATCTCTTGATGAATGTGATAAATTGAATTTTCTCCATGCCCTAATAGAATCATTTTTTTTGGTTCAAATTTTGCTATTTGACGACAGATTTCAGAACCAATCGATCCCCCAGCTCCACTTACTAATACTGTTTTCCCAGTTATTTTTTTTGATATTTGTTCCATATCTAACTGAACTTCTTCTCGACCTAATAAGTCTACAACATCAATTTCACGAAAACGACTCACTGATAATTTCCCATTCAACACATCTTCAACAGATGGCATTAAGTTAACCTTAACAGAAATCGCATTGCAAATATCTAATATTTCTTCGTACTCTTGAGGTTGTAGAGAAGGGATTGCAATTGTTATCTGTTTAATATCATACTCGTTCACAATTTTAGGAATATCAGTTACTAAACCAACAACTGGAACGTCATGCAAATACGTATTTAATTTAGTAGGATCTTTATCAACAACTCCGATTATTTGAATATCCTTACTATTTTTTTGCGTATTTCTCAAAAAAATACTGCCGCCTTCTCCTGCACCAACTACTAGCGTTTTAATTTGTCCTTGGATTTTTATTTTATTTTCATTACGATAATGCATCTCATTTAAAATACGCCAAACAATTCGACTACTTGCAATAACAGATAATGAAAAAATATAAGTTAAAACGATAAAACGAAAACTTACAGCCGTTAACGTTAAACTTGTAATCACCGTTACCACTAAAAAAGATAACGATACACAAACAAATATATTGATTATTTCCTTAATGCTGGCGTATCGATTGATTTTTGAAAAAATTTTAAAATAAGATGCAAATGCTAGATAGCTAACAATACATAAAACGACACTCATGTATAAAAAAAATTGAGATGGATCAATATATGGAATTAAAAATATATATGCTAATACACTTGAAAAAATAATCGCTAAAGTATCTACTCCAATCAAGATACTTTTCTTTATACCTCTCTTCATTTCGCTTATTCCTCTCCTCCAGTTAAAACAACCCTAAAAATTTATGACTTTTCACCTTATTTGGAGAAACTGGAATAATAGTTTCTCCATTGATTAAATCTTTTGCATTTTGTTTAAATAACTCCACTTTTTTTAACCCCACATTTTTCTCCATTTTTTCATAGGCTTCTTTTAAATGAAAATTTCTAGTGGTGACATTATGAGCGTCCGAAGCAATGATATGAACTAAATTTGCCTCAATCATTTGTTTACTCACTTTTTCAATTTTTTTACCAAATTTCCCTAGATAACTTCCTGCTGTTAATTGTGCAAGAGCACCTCTTTCAATAAAATCACCTAATCTATTAGGATTCTCCATAAATATTTGATTGCGTTCGGGATGAACGATAATCGGTGTAATCTTTTTTTTATTTAACTGAAAGAATAGTTCCTCACTAAACTGAGGAATCGTCATAGTTGGAAACTCGATTAATAAGTATTGTTGTTCTTCGTCAATAAATTGAATAGTGCCATTTTGTATATCTTCTATTAATTCTCCTGTTATTCTAACTTCTTGACCTGGAAATAATGTTAGAGGAATTTGTCGTTTGTCAAATTCTGCTTGAAGTTCATTTACGTTAGCAATAATAGTGGCACTCGCATTAATATATCGGCCGTTATTATGATGTGGTGTGACTAGTATATGCGTGATTCCTTCTGCAACAGCCACATGAGCCATTGCAATCGAATCATCCATTGTTTGAGCACCGTCATCAATTCCGGGTAAGATGTGACAATGCAGATCAATCATACAGTGTCACTATCCAATCCATAATATTTATATGCACTATCTTTTGTTCTTTCTACACCATTAAAGACTGTGCCAATTACATTCGCATTCACAATATCTAATAGCTGCTTAGATTTAATTAACGCTTCTTTATTTGCTACACCACTTCTAATAACAAAAATTGTACCATCTGTTTTAGTCGCCATAATTTGAGAATCCGTTACTGTAATAACTGGCGGCATATCGAAAATAACTAAATCAAATGCCCCTTCTAGAATTTCAATAATCTTATTCATTTTGTTTGAATCTAATAATTCAGACGGGTTAGGAGGAATAGGACCACTTGTTAGAATAAACAGATTTTCATTGGTTCCTTGACGAATAACTGAACTTAATTTAACATCTTTTTCAGTTAATAAAGTTGTTAAACCTTCATGGTTCGGAATATTGAAGGTTTTATGAACTGTTGGTTTACGCATATCTGCATCTACTAATAAGACTCTCTTTCCTTGTGAAGCGAATACAATTGCTGTATTGGCTGAAATAGTTGATTTTCCTTCTCCAGGTCCTGATGAAGTAAAAATTAATGATTTCAAATCCTTATCAACCATAGAAAATTGAATATTTGTTCGAATTGTTCTAAATTGCTCTGCAACAACTGAATTAGGTTTTGTCGTAGTAATTAGACTAGCCCCATTTGAACTTCCTTGATTGCTATTATTTTTACTTTTAAACATTGATTTTCTCCTTTATACGCGGGTTTTTGTTCTTCTTGATACAATTGAACTTGGAGCCGTTGCATTTAATTCATCAAAACTCATTTCTGAGATTGTCCCTAAATTCGTCCAGCCCAATGCTTCTGACATGAATTTTTCGTCACGAACTGTTTTATCCATAAATTCTAATAGGAAGCTTAAACCGACAGCTACCATCAATCCTACTGTAAAGCCGATTAGCATATTTAACATTGGTTTTGGTGAAACTTGCGAAGTATTAGGATGCGCATTAGAAATTTGAGTAACATTTTGAACACTCATAATTCCTCCAATTTTTTCTTGAAACACAGCTGCTACTGTATTGGCAATATCTGCTGCTTTATAAGGATCTGCATCTGTTACTTTAATAGTAAATACTTGTGAATTTTGTTGGGTAACAATTTCAATTTTACTAGCTAGTTGTTCAACACTTGCACTGCTATTTAATTTTTTTCGTACGTCCTCTAAAATAACTGGACCTTTAATAATATCTTTATACGTATTAATCATTTGGACATCTGTTTGCAAATCGTTCCATTGAGTGGCAACCTGACTCTCATCTTTAGCACGATTCACTAATAATTGTGTAGACGAATTGAATTGTGGTGTTATAAAAAAGTAAGTTAAAACGGCTGCTAAAATAATTCCAACCAATCCTCCACAAATAATCAGCACTACTTTTTTACGGATAACTTCAAACAACTCTGATAAATTAATCGTTTCTTCCATTTTTTCCTCCCAATAACTACTTTACTTAATTTAATTTATTATTTTTTTATTAATCTTACTAATTATATCATACTCAGCAACGTTTTTTCTTATGTTTCCATGAAAATTTACATCCTCTTATTTAAAGATTTCATTTCTTTTTCTATGATACAGTTACATCAATATTCCATCGTTCACTTTTTTTAAATTCCCTTTTAAAGAGAAATAAAAAACATTGATTTACAGTTTTTTTATAATACAGTCTTCTCATTTTTTCTTAGAAATTTTTTGTTTACCTTCATCAAATTTTTTTATTAGATACTTTCCAACCACATTGGTATTCTCTTCAATTTCTCCATGATAAAATTGGTCTAAGGAAGCATTGATTACAGCTCCTAATGTTAAGATAATTCCCGAACCATTTAGCCATAACATCAAAACAATCATTGTTCCTATTGTCCCGTAACTTTGGGTTCTACCTGAAAAATAGTTCACGTAAATCGCAAACCCCTGAGAGAGAGCCATCCAGCCTACTGTAGCAAATAAAGCTCCTGGAATAACACTTTTTATCTTTGTATTGGCATTTGGAACCATGAAGTAAATAAGAATAAAAACAAAAAATAAAACAATTAACGTAACTGGCCATTTCAGAGTTTGAAAGGTTTTTAAAGTGGAAGTAGATAATTGCAATAACGGGGTTAAATAATCTAAAATCATTTGCCCAAAACTAAATATTAGCACTAATAAAACAATTCCTAAAATCAATACTAATGTAAATGCTAGCGATGCCAAACGGATTACAAACATGTTTTTTCTTGGCTCCACGCCATATGCTTTGTTCATGCTTACTTGCATTGCATTCATGCCTTTACTTGATGCCCAGATTGCTCCAATGACACCGGCAGATAGCAAGCCACTACTACTAGAAGTCAATAAGTTTAACATCGTTGATTCTAACTGAGTAAAAATATATTCCGGAATCAAGCTTTGCATATAGGGTATCAGCGTTTCCATATCTAAATTTAGTAAAGGAAGTAAATTTCCAACTACAATTAAGATTGGAAAAAAAGAAAGCAACAAATAATAAGCAATAATAACTGCAGAATTCGTAACCTCTGCTTCTTGATACTTTTTTTGAATAGTTTGAATTAATCGAATAAATTCTTTCTTATCCATTAAACGTTGTTTTATCTCCATAATCGCTCCTTTATTCATCAAAAGCTAAATTCAACAGCCTTCTTCACTCTTTCTAAAGTAAAAAACGTTGAATCTTCATTCAACGTTTTTTTACTTATTGATCTTTTTGTGAGGTAAGAATTCTAGGTCCTTCTTTTGTAATCGCAAGGGTATGCTCAAATTGACAGCTTAATCCACCATCTTTTGTACGAGCAGTCCAGCCGTTGTCGTCCATTTTAGATTTCCAAGTCCCTGTATTTACCATTGGTTCAATTGTAATTACCATACCTTCTTTTAAACGTAAGCCTTTGCCAGCTTCGCCATAGTGAGGAACTGCAGGACTTTCATGAATCGTTGGCCCAATTCCATGTCCAATGAATTCACGGACAACAGCTAAATCTTCACCTTCTACGTAAGTTTGAATGGCGTGGCCAATATCGCCAATTCGATTGCCAACTTGTGCTTGTTCGATCCCAACGTATAGTGCTTTTTTAGTAACAGCCATCAAATGATCTAATTCTGGAGTTGATTTTCCTACTACATAGCTCCAACAAGAATCCGATAGCGCACCCTTTAAATCGACACACATGTCCACTTTGATTAAGTCACCATCTTTTAATACTTCTTTTCTAGGGAAACCATGGCAAATTTCATCGTTAATGCTAACACAAGTCGCATACTCATATCCTTCAAATCCTTTTTGAGCTGCGATAGCGCCGTGTTTAGTTATATAGTTATCTACAAATTCTTCAATGTCCCAACTTGTAATACCTGGTTTAATAAAATCTCGCAAAGCAATATGCACATCGGCTAATAATGCACCTGATTCCGCCATTGCATCAATTTCACGTGTTGATTTTAGTGTAATCATTCTATCTATTCCTCATTTCTTTATTTTCTTGATACTAGATTAGTATGGTAGTTTTTTTATAATCATCTTCTATATTATAGCGTATTTTTTTGATTTGTGTACTATTGTGGTTGATTTCTTATGAAATCCTATTTATTTTATCGTTTTCTAATTGCATTTACAAGACGGTTTTTGTTATAATCGATAAGACTTGTTCACTATTTAGATAGAGAAAGGATGGACTAAAAAATGGCAACTGCTAAAATTGTTTATGCGAGTATGACTGGAAACACGGAAGAAATTGCCGATGTTGTTGCTGAAGCATTAGAAAACTTAGATATTGATGTTGAAACTGTAGAATGTACTCAAGCTGATCCTGAAGATTTTGAGGATGTGGATTTGTGTATCGTCGCTACATATACTTATGGCGATGGAGATCTTCCTGATGAAATTGTTGATTTTTATGAAGAATTAGCTGAAATTAATTTATCTGGTAAAATTTTTGGAACTTGTGGTTCTGGCGATACATTTTATGATGAGTTTTGCAAATCTGTTGATGATTTCACCGCTCGTTTTATTGAAACTGGCGCAACACAAGGTGCTGACAGCGTTAAAGTTGATTTAGCTGTAGAAGAAGAAGATATTCAAAAATTAGAAACCTTCGCAAAAGAATTAGCGTCAAAACTATAATCTTGTACTTATATTTATATCTAAAAAAAGAACGGACTTAGAAAATTCTAAGTCCGTTCTTTTTATTTACTGTATCTTGCACCAAGAATCATATCAGATAACGCATCACGTAAATTCGATTCAATATCTTCTTCATTCATTGGCAATAAACCAGATGAAATTAATGACGCAATTCCTTGCGCTACAATCCAAATTTTAGTGAACAGTTCAAATTTATCTTCTTTTGATAAATTTTTCGTATCTTCATTTTCTTCCATTAATCGCATGGCAAAATCTAATGAAATTTTATGCATTTTTTCAATGCCTAAGTGATTTTCAATGTACAACGCACGGAATAAAACTTTTTCTTTATCTGCAAATTGAATGTAGTTGATACATGCATCAAGCAATGCATCTCCTGTATGTTCATTTGAGTAAACTTCTTGTTTTAAATAATTTTTAATTTTTTCAAATAATTCATTTTTCAAGTCATCCATATTTTTAAATTCTAAATAAATAGGTTGAGTAGAGCATTTCATTTTTTTGGCAATATTACGTGCTGTAAAACCTCCGAAACCTTCAGTTCTAACAACTTCATATGCTGCGTTTAATATTTGTAGTTTGGTAATTGTTTTTTTTCTAGCCATCCGGCTGCACCTCATTTCATTTAGTTGGGTTAGTTACTGTATTTGTATAATAAAAAATAGTTATTTGTTATTTGACAAAATGCTATTTTAACTATCTGGTTCGACCATTATGGCTGTCTGTTTTTTTATGTTCATAAATGAATAAAATAATCGCATTAAACACTTACGTTACCTATCTTTAAAAGGATTCCAAAATAATAACTAGTCTCTTTTTTTAACTATTGATTTCTTTTATAAATCTTCGATGTTAATTTTTACCCTCCTTAACTATTAACAATAAATGTTATTGTTATTTTAACACCTTTACAACAGAAAAAAAAGAACTTTTTAACGTATGTAGTCATTATTCTAAAAAATGTGACGTTTTTCTTAAAGTTATTTTATGAAACCTTAAAAAATGAACAACATTTGTAATGATTTTAGTCTTTTTTTTAATTTGACAAATTGTTTCCCACCTCTCCTTATGCTATTATAAACATATAGTTTTTCAATTTTTACAATCTTAATTCAGGGGGAATTCAAAATGGTATTACCAAATTTTAAAGAAAATCTACAAAAATATGCTGAATTAATTGTCAGTACCGGCGTAAATGTATCGAAAGGCCACACCGTTGTGTTACAAATAGATGTTGAACAAGCACCACTTGCTCGTTTGATTACTAAAGAAGCTTACAAATTAGGTGCAACAGAAGTCATTGTAAAATGGTTAGATGATGAAATTAATCGTGAAGTTTTTTTAGGTACTCCTGAAGAACGTTTAGTAGACATTCCTCAATATAAAATTGATGAATCTATTGACCAAATTGAAAAAGGCGCAAGTCGTATTAGTGTTCGTTCTGCTGACCCTGATGCTCTTGCTGGCGTAGATACAGATAAAGTTGCGGCTTACCAAAGTGCTGTTGGAAAAGCTCTCTCAGAGCAACGCACAGCTACTCAATCAAATAAAGTTAGTTGGTCAGTCGTTGCTGCAGCTGGCGCTAAATGGGCAGCTAAGGTCTTCCCTGATTTAGCAACCTCAGAGGAACAAGTAGACGCTTTATGGGATCAAATTTTCAAAACAACACGTATTTATGAAAGCAATCCTGTTGAAGCTTGGGTCAATCACGATCAGCTGTTAGAAGCAAAAGCAAATGAATTAAATAAAGAACAATTTGATGCTCTTCATTACACTGCTCCTGGAACTGATTTGACCATTGGTTTGCCAACAAATCATCGTTGGGAAGGCGCTGGTAGTTTTAATGTCCGCGGTGAGAAATTCATGGCGAATATGCCTACGGAAGAAGTTTTCACTGCTCCTGACGCAAATCGCGCAGATGGTGTAGTAAGAAGCACTAAACCACTTAGTTATGCTGGCACGACTATTTTAGATATGACCTTTACTTTTAAAGATGGCAAAGTAGTAGATGTTACAGCTAAACAAGGTGAAGACGTTTTAAAAAAATTAATTGCTACAGATAATGGCTCTGCTCGTTTAGGTGAAGTTGCCTTGGTTCCAGACCCCTCTCCTATTTCTCAATCAGGAATTGTTTTCTATAATACCTTGTTTGACGAAAATGCTTCTAATCATTTAGCTTTAGGATCAGCCTATGCGTTTAGTTTAGAAGGTGGTACAGAAATGACAGAAGCAGAATTGATTGCTGCTGGTTTAAACCGTAGCAATGTCCATGTTGACTTTATGATTGGTTCAAATGAAATGAATGTTGATGGAATCCGTAAAGATGGCTCAATTGTCCCAATCTTTAGAAACGGAAACTGGGCATAATAGAAAAGAACTCGTAATTTTATATTACGGGTTCTTTTTCTGTTTAAGGGCTAGACATTTTTTTTAAACCATGAGAAACTGTGTAAGAGATTTCTTTTGTTCCTATAGCTCAGGGGATAGAGCATTCGTTTCCTAAACGATGTGTCGCAGGTTCAAATCCTGTTAGGAACGTTTGATTAATGCTGGTATATTAGCCTTTTAGGTTTTTATATCAGCTTATTTATATATATGGAATTTTTTAAACTAATTAAACATTAACCTTTATTCTACACACATTATCCGTTGGAAATGTTTTTACGAAAAAAATGACTACTAATGATTATAGTAGCCATCTACACCCCATAGTTTATGAATCCCCTTAAAAGACTCTGATATCAGGAAATTATTTTTAAGCACATTTTTTGCGGAGTGCGACTCAAAAATGTAAATACGCCAATAGAGTTTAGATACATAGATAGGCTTACTCACTGTATTATTTTACAACAAAATTTCTTTTCTAACAAAATAAAAACACGCTCGATTAACGTGTTTTTCAAGGTAAATGGTTGTGAAACACTTGCCTTATCAATGATTATTTTATACTAACCTGTATAACTTGTAAAATGCAAAATTCAAATACAAGTCCTCTTATTATTTTGATTATCAAATACTTCTAGTTCATTAAACTTTAATACCAACTAAATCTAATTATTCCTTTACTGAGACTCTTTAAAAAGAAAGACAGCCAAACTTAAATTTTGTTCAAATAGCGACTTAAATAACTGATACTCTTTTTCTGTATAATACTCGTCTGGTAAAAAGCTCGTTTATTTACTTATTTCTTGAAATAACCTTTCGGACAAATCGATTTTATTCATATAATATTCCTCTTTTTAAAACAACACCTATCAAATAAAGCCTTTCAAAGAAGAACCCTTAGATATTTATAATACCGCATAGATAAAAAAAGCCTCCATAGACGAGTCCATGAAAGCTGTAAATAAACATGGAAATAGTACATTTTATAGAGGGAAAATGTATTAAATAAAAAATTTGGGATTAATTATTTAATTTATTTACATATTTATTTTATCATAATTTATAAAAATAAAAAAATCTAAAAAAACAATAACAGAATCCGTTTCCATCTACAATTTTTATAATAAAAAAATCTTCAACGACAAAATAGAGTGGTAGGAAAATCTTTGCATTAAAAAGTTCCTTCAATTATTATTCAGATAAATTTCTTTTTACACTCTTTATCATCTTATAAAGAGAATCTCTATCAATAAGACATACTCCAGTTTTAACTGCTAATTCCTTAGCTGATTTAGTAAAGTAGCTGTTCGTAACCACATATACCTCATCTAAGCCGTAATAACTCTTGCCTGCATGTGCTTCTTGGACTGCTTTATTTCCAACATTTTTCTTATATCTTTTACATTGATAACCCATTTTTTTATCTTCATTGTGTGCTAATACGTCAATTCCCTGGTCCCCTTGATATTGAGTTACTCTTACTTTTTTATAATTAGATTTTCTAAGTAAGTTAGCAAAATAATGCTCAAATTTTTCACCAGTCATTAAATCAATGTCTTTCATTTCGTAATTTTTATGACGTTCCATAAAGAATATAGTGATTTTAATACTATAGATAATTACAATCAGACTTATTCCTATCCAAAATAACTGACTCTTCAAAAGAGGTTCTAAAATTGTTTTTAAATCCATCATGTTAGTTTGTTTCATACGCCCTCCAAAGTTTGTTGTTATGTATTTAGTTTAGCATAGGTACAACATATTTATAAGTATAAAAAAACGTGTTTGTTAAGGTAGATGTCTTTTTTTTCTGTTAGGAACGTTAGATGAATTAAAACTTTATAAATATAAAAAACTTCTTAATCCAAAATTGGAATGAGAAGTTTTTTATATCTAATTATTTTATTGCAAAACGATTTTATAACTTAATTCTATTTTTTATACTCTCGATTAGCTACATTCAATAAGCGTTCATAGTATGGAGCACTAGAACTAAATTCCATATGTGGCATATCTTTATCATTATTTGCTTTATAAATTCTGCGTAAAATTTCTAATTCATCTCCATGTGCCAGTTGTTTCACTGCAATTCCATCAAAATAAAAAGTAGGTTCATTGTTATTGACTCTATATGTTAATTGCATTTCAATCTCTCCTTTTTTGTCTGTATTTGTTCCTGTCTGCCCTTTTAGTAATTCATAGATGCTATTTGCTGCATCAATTCGAATCTCCATATGAGCAAGGGCTACATCTGGCCTCTCCCAATGTGCACAAAAATCAGCTGCAGCTGCTGTCAAACTTGAACTTTGTTTGAATTCTGATAAAGTTTGATTACGCTGTACTGTTGGATGATAAGCGGTATTTCCATAGTTTGACCATTGACCAGTTTTATCCCCTTGTGCAATTATTGTTGCTTGCCCTTGAGCTGTTTCTGCCTCACTATTTGAAATCCCACAAACTCTTGCCTGCGAATATACATTACTTTTTGGGGTCCATTGGCCTAATCCGTAACCTCCGCCTCCACCATGTTCGTTAACGTGAGGATTGAGCGCAGATTCTGCATATAGATTCCCAATTACTCCTGCGGCAGAAATATCACTGTAGTTAAATAATTTTAATGTATTCCATACTATTTTTGCCGTCTCCAACTGCGTTGATGTAAAATTCACCATAGTCATTTCCTTTCCTTTTTACTACTTCCCATGCGTCCGTGAGGAACATACGTTCGTAACCCTATTATAAACAACATCCATCTATCTCGTCTTTCAAATGTCACTACACTATCTTTCTATATTCTTTCAAATGTCTTTTTATGTACCCTTCCACAAAGTAGGAGGTTCTTTCGAATTTTGTGACATAATGTTGAAGTAGCTTGCTTTATTCCAGTCACTGATATTAATAAACAGTTCACCGCATAAATACTTTTCCCTTACCACTTTGTACTCCAGCATATTCTACTTACTTCGACATTTGAATCAACTGAAACATTATAAAGAGGTAGTAAGTCTGGATAAATCGATACAACTACTTTATCTAATAAGAAAATATTTGCCATTTTAATTGCTTGGCTTAGGCGGAAATTATACCAATCCACAGGTACCCATTCATTATCACCAATTAAATAGTAAACATCCTCAAAATTATAAATACAAAACTTTGACCAAATTTTCACAAACTGACCAGCTAGCTCATCATAACTAGTTGGAGTTTATTTACGTACAGTCGCCTCTATAATTTTGATTGTTCCAATACTATTCGCATTTACACCTGTAACTTTCATTTTTATACAAAAAAAGTAGCCTTCAACTTTTCACATTGATGGCTACTTTTAACTATTTTTGTTTTGCAGTACAAATAAGTCATAGTGCTAAAAAAATTCTAGCACGTTTGAGATGTATATTTTTTACTAGCACTGCGCCACTATTTTCAAGACATTTTAGGGTTATATACACGTGTATTTTATGAATCGCAAGCTCTTCTTAAGGAACATCAGATAATAACCAGGTTATTTCACCTTGATAACTTCCAACTTTGGCATCTGGGCTGACTTTTAATAATAAACCTGCTGTTTCTGCCCACTGAACCGTTGGATAGGTTTCCGCTCCTGCTGCGATTTTTTGACTTGTTTCATTGATAACTACGTCTTGTGTTTGACTTTTTTTTAGAATCAAAGCACTTTTTAATTTTTCTTTGGCTTTGTCTTCAAAAGGAACGGCACTGGCAAATAGTGACCAGTTTGCAACAATGGTGTTTTCGAGTTCAATTTTCCAATCTGATTGTGCTCGTTCCACATAAGGGGTTTTTTGGCTTAACTCGCTGTCTTGTAATCTAATTTTTCCGGAAGCTCCATAAATTTCAGCTCACCACCGACAGATAACTTACTGGTTTTTTGTAAACTTTCCTCTGAATATTCTCTGGTTGCTTTGAATGTGGCACTATACTCACCAAATCCGGGTTTAATTTCATTTGTAATGAGCTCAATAGGAATTTCAGTCCCATCAGCTATATCCCAGGATTTTGGTTCAATTTTTTGACGAACCAGTTCATCTAAAGTTCCTTCTTCACTGCTTTTACGAACATCTACTAATTCAAAATAGGTGTCTTTGGCATCTAAGGCAATAGTGTCTTTGGCATTGAATACCGTACTTTCAGCATTGTATACATTGACTGGGATTTTTTTTATGACGTCCCTTTTTCCGTCAGTTAACGTCGCTTCTACCCATTGAAAGCCTACTACTGAGGAATCCATCGATAATGGCTTGAGCGTTACATTCGTTCCCTTTACTTCTTTGAACAATGTTGTTAAATCGTTACTAAGCGCTTCTCCCACTTTCACTTTCTGAATGTCAGGTGTGGCGTCTAATTCAGTAATTGTCAATTCGATTTTCTGAGCTGCGGAACGTGTTCCATACTCATCAATCCCAATTATTGAAACCCTATGAATTCCTGGTGAAAATAGTTTCCCATCAATTATTCCTTTATAAGTTTGCACTTCGTTATACGGAATATTTGTATAATCAGCTAACGGAACTAACGTTTTATCCTTATCATCCAATTCCAGATACACGCGATAATCCATATTGTCTTCATCCTAAATGGTTCCGTCAATTCCGATTTTTTCATCTCGGTACATGGAAGCTTTTGTTTGATTCAGTGTAATTTTGGGAGGTGCAAGTACACCATACTTCCAAATTTGTTTGAATGATATACTCTCATTACTTGCAACGTCTACACCTTGATTTTTCATTGAAATACTTGTATTCGATACTCTAACAGGTTGGTTTTCTTTTAAAACAGTCGGTGGAGACAACACCCCTCCATCATCATTACGATATCGTTTTCCCGTTTCCCAACCAACGCCATTTGCGTTTTGTATATTGTATTGTTGAAACTTATCTGCCAATCGGCCAGCTGCCCAATTGGGCATAGTTTCTGGATCTGGTATAACCACCATAGAAGACCCATTGTAAGTTAAATTAATCCCCTTAAAGTTATTGATTGGTGTAACAACTACTGGATATGAAGCTGACCCAAAAAACGTATTGGCAAATTGGCTAAGACCGATCTTTTGAGTGTCTGAACCTAAGTTTGTAACTTGATACGTAATTTCAACCCCGGTATTCTCTAATAATCGTTGAGTTATATGAATTTTATAGCGATCTAAATACTTAAACGTACGTCTAAGGGAGTTCGTTTCTCTCTGAATGCTATAAATTGATTCCGTCTGATTTTTTCTTAAAAACCCTTGCCCAACTGGATTATACCCAGCCATACCATCTGATGTTCCCGCTGGAAATACGCCATTTATAATTAAAGACGCTTCAAGATATCTATCCCAGTATATACAAGATTTCCCATTAAATGTGTACCACCAAGAACCTTGCACCCATTCAATTTTGTATCCGTCCTTTAAAATCGTATCATTAACTGATCCAAATTCCCAACCATCTTTTAAGGGCCCATCTGTTACAGCTAGACTGATTTTTTTGTATGAACTTTATTTGTGTCTTTTCTTATTGCTTTAATTGTTGCTTCATACTGTCCAAACTGCGACTTTACATTCTGTGACATGACCTCTATAGTAACTGCTTCCCCATTTTCTGTTTGCCAAGCTTCGGCTTCACTTTTTTGAAGAATCAATTCATTTAAACGATTTTCTTGAATCGCAGTAGTTAGTTCTGACATCGTCAATGCTGTATCTTTTACATCCAGCACAATATTATCTAGATCATTAAATGTTGTCGTTTTAGTATCATAAACTGTTACAGGTATTTTAAAGGATTCTTCTTTTAAATCAGCATCAATCAAGACTGCATCTGCCCACTGAAATCCAACGGTTGTAGAATCTACTGGAGAGACAGATTTCAACTTCGGTTCATTTCCAATAATATTTTCAAATAATTTCGTTATATCTGTTTGAATCGATTCTCCAATTGCAACCTTTTGTATCAGCGGTGTTCCATTTATTCCTTTCTTTGTAATGGATATTTTTTGAGCTACTGAACTCGTTCCATATTCGTCAATTCCAATAATTGAAACCATATGTTCACCGATTGTAAAGTGCTCCGCTTCAATTGATGCTTCATAAGGCTGCACTTCTTGATAAGGGACATTTTTAAAATCTTTTAAGGGAATGAGAGTTTTATCAGGATCATCCATTTCCAAATACAAACGATAATTATGGTTATTACTATCGAAAATAGTTCCTGTAATCTTCACACGTTCATTTTTATACATTTCACCGCTTTTTTGATCTAATGTGACGGTTGGAGGAACCATTCTCCCCAATTTTACAATTTGTTTAAAGATAGTCGATTCATCAGGTTGTACCATCACCCCTGGATTTTTCATCACTACATCTGCATTACCTATAGACATTGGTTTATTTTCTTTTAAGTCAGCAGATGAATCAGGTTGCCTTTTTCCTGATTCCCATCCAACTCCATTGACGGTCTTTGGATCATATCCGACAAAGTTATTTAACTTTCCATTATTTCCAACCGACCAATTTGGCATAGTTTCTGGGTCTGGAACCAGTGCCAATGAACTCTGTGCAATATTTAGCCCTTTAAAGTCATTAAGAACACGGATTGGTGTCCTATCTAAAATATTAACTTTTTGACTAACTCCAATTTTTTGAGCTACTGAAGTCTTATTCGTAACTTGATAACTGACTTCCACAGCTCCATCATCTAATAATTGTTGAAAAATAGTAATCTGAAAATTTTTATAAGCAAAACTTCGACTTAGTGTATTGGTCGTAGGATTTTTAGCATACACCGATTCAGCTTGATTGGCCCAGAAAAATCCACCACCCCAAACTAATTCATTCGTACCAGGTAAAAAATTATCATTAACAATCAATGCTGCTCCTATTGCATTACCATCTCCATATATCCATGTATTATTATTGTATGTGTAGGACCAAGCTTCACCATATTTCCAGCTAATTTTATTCCCGCCTTCTTCAATAAAATCAGTGTATTTTCCAACTACCCACCCGTCTTCAGTTGCTTCTTTGGTTATTCTTTCAACCTGTTGTGAAGGTATTTGACTTTTTTCTAGTTCAGTTACTAAAGTTTTTTCTAGCTTATTCCTTTCGGCACTGCTAGTCTTTCTAATTTCCGATATACTGCTCTCTTCACTCGTTTCAGCAAATATCTGCCCTTTTAAAAACTCAACATTTCCATAGACAGTAACACCAATTAAACTAATTGAGAAAATAAGCGCTATTAGCTTTTTTTGTTTTTTAAGCATGATGTATTCTTCTTTCATAAAGAATTAAACTAATTGACTTTATTTTTTTGTAGTCTGATTAGTGGGTCTTTTTTTTACTGTTTTTGTTTTAGTGAGTGCTTCTGAAGCATTTTTTCTTTTTCTTAATTCTTGATTTTTCTTTCGTCTTCTTTGTTTGATTAAGCGTGCACGTTTTTCTGCTGCTTTTTTCTTTTTATGACGATATAGGAAGAAACCAATCACTAACATAAGGAGTAAAATCACACCTACGACAACTGAAATAATCAAGATCCAGTTTGGTTCTGCTCTTTCTAATTCCACAGCTTCTTTATTTAAATTTGTGGACTCTTTTGACGAAATGGTAAATTCTTTTTCAAATTTCCATTTATCTTCACCTGATTGGGCGGCTAATTGCAACATGTAGGTTCCCGGGTCTAAGCTTTGATTGTCCCAATTAATCGGAAAATCGAAATTGGAGTTTGGTGCCATTGAAAGACCTTTTTTATTGGTTTCGTGAAGAACTTTTGTATTGCCTTTTTTCATCACTTTTGCGTCGATATCTAACTCTTTAATAATCGTCGCTTCTGTGTTTTGTATATTGGCCGTAACCGCTGTACGATAATTTAATAGGGTGGGTTTAATGTCATGTAATTCTATAACCGGCTTCACTTCATTTGTATTTTCACGAATTTGAAGTCCAATTACATAGGAATATTTATTTTTAATTTGAACATCCTTTTCTTTGGCCTCAAGCTTCGATGTATCTTCTTTTTTAGAAATATAAAATCCCCCTAAAATCAACCCATCAAATTCTTTTTCGGGCATTTGAAGAGTAAAGGGAACCTGTTTGGTTTCTTTTGGTTCTAAGGTCACTTCTTGCGCTTTCGATATAACGGACGTCAATGGATTTTTTAAGGTTGAATCAATTTTAGCATTCACTTTACTATAATCAATCACACCATTTTGGTTAGTCATGGCTACATTTGGAGAAATAAGAATGGTTGCTTTCGCATCGCTGGAATTACTAACGGTTAAGGTAATATCTTGTCTTTGGTTTGGCTCCATTTTTAGATCGAAATAAGTAAGTGTTTTATTGATTTGATTTTCTGGTATATTCGCTTTAACGGAGTAAGCCATTGTTTCGGCTGCTGCTCCTATTACTGGCATATGTTGGAGCCCCACTAGACATACAACGAGTATTGAAATAATTTTTTTCATCTTATTGTGTTCCCCTTTTCATAACTAGATATAGAAAGGACCCTTTGAACAACCGATCCTTTCTATCAAATTTTAAATTTAGTTGGTTATTTTGGTGCGTCTTCTAATTCCCACGTAATGGACGACGTGTATTCTGTATTGGCTTCTGGTGTTCCAGCAATCACATTTAATTGAACCGCTTCATTCGCTTGATCTGTTCCTGACCAAGTCGTTAGCCAAGTCCCACGACCGCTTTTATCTTTCGCATTCATGACTGGTCTACTGTCAGCATTAGTAAATAACATTTCTGAATGAGTCGGTGCAAGCGAAATATTGCTTGAGCTTCCAGCTTTTACAACACCGTTTTTGAAAGCTAGACTTGCGCCTTTTAAAACTTTATTGCCATTTTTAAATTCAGTCATTTTAGCAGATAAATGCCACCCTTCTCCAGCTCCTCGTAAATCGGTTACTTGGACAAATGGATTTGCATTCAACGCTTTATAAGCAATATCTTTACCTGTAATTTTGTGTTGTCCAAATTTTATATTAGATACATAGTCGATTGATAACGGTCCAGTTTGTCCTGTACCTTGATTTTCTGGATCTGTTGGATCTAGTGGTTTTGGGACATTTGGATTATCTGGGTTTGTTGGATCAACAGGAGGTGTTACCACGCCTTCACCCGCAATGAAATTAATTTCATTCTCTGATGTATGTGTGCTTGATACGGCTGCCTGTACTTTTGCTCCTCCAAAAGCAAATGAAGCTAAGGCTACAATTGTAATAATATATGAACTTTTTTTCATTTTTTCTCTACCATCCTTTTTAATTCTTTTTATTTATGGTGCATCTTCTAATGACCATGTAATGGTTGAAACATAGCTTGCCACTTTATTTCCTGAAGGTACTGCTAAGGTTACTTTTTCACCGTTTCCTTCGAAGGCATTGCTCCATCTTGAACGACCTTGTGTCGTTGTTGCACTCATAATTTTCGTTGGTGTTGGTGATAGATTCACTTTGAAAGCTGTTGGTGTTAAACTTGGATCCACACCTTCTTCTGTTGTTAATTTACCTGCTGGAATCGTCGTCACAGCACCTTTTAATGTCAATTTTTTATCTTCTGTTTCAAAATTGGTTGCACTTACTTTGAGATTCCACCCTAAATCTTGTCCACGTGAATCCGTTACTTGTAATCCTAATTTCGTACCTTCAACGGGTGTTGCTTCAAGTGGTGCTTGTGCTTCTGCTCCTAATTTTTTTGTTGGAAAATTAAAACTAGAAACGGCATCTAAACTTAATGGTCCTGGGTTCAACGTTGGCGGTTGAATTTCTGGATCCAGTATCTCAGGAACCGTTGCATCTCCTGCTTGTAATTCAAAATTTGCCTTTGAAGTCCCTTTACTTACTTCTGCGGCCACAACTGATTGACTACTCCCCAAAAATACAACACTCATTAAAAGACCTAAACCTATGATAGAATACTTACTTATTTTCATTTTTTTCTCCCCTTTAATCATCCATTTTATTGTGGTGCATCCATTAATGCCCATGTAACAGTAGACATATATTCACCTTTTTTATTTCCGGCAGCAACTGTTAATTTCACTTCATCTTTATCAAAAACGGTTCTCCACGTTCCAGCACCTGATCCTGCAGTAGCACTCATAAAAGTTGCTAAATCAGCATTAACTTCAACCGAACTTGTCGTTGGAGCAACAGAGATATTCCCAGAAGATTTCACTACGCCAGCTGGTAAAATAAGTTTTGTTCCTTTTAATACTTTAGTGCTATCAAGCTTATCGACAAATGGTGTTTGTGATACTTGCACATGCCACCCTGCTTCTTCTCCACGCTTATCACTCACTTGAACATTCGAATTTTCTACAACAGACGTGTAAACTTGTTGTTTTCCCTCTAATTTATGGGTAGAAAATAATAGCGGAGCAATGTTATCTAGTGTCAAACCCCCTTTATTTCCAGTTCCACCTGATGGAATTGTTGGTTCTTCTGGTTCAGTGACTGTGTCATCGTCACCTGGGGTCAAATTGATATAACCATGTGATGTACCACCTTTTCCGTCTACGCTTCCTTTAACTTCATCTTGTGTTTCCGCTGCACTGACTGTGCTTGTTCCTATCAACATACCACTTCCAACTAACCCTATTACTGCCATCATTTTCAATTTCATTTTTATTCCTCCTCTTTTTATTATTGCTACTACCACTAACAGAATCCATCCTACTGTAAGTATTTTAAATTCTTTAGGCTCCCCCGTTTGTGGCAATGTTAAGCTTGCTCTATCAACTTGCGTATTAGGTAACTCTTTGTTTTTTTGAAGAGTCCTGCCCCCGTATTCTTCTCTCTCAGTAAAATAAATACCCGCTTGACTAATAGTTGTATTCGCCATACTTGTTGATGAGAAAGTTAAAAGAAAAAACAAACTAAGTCCTGCTAATAGAACGCGCTTTAGTACCTTCATTTTTTCACCCCCCAATAATGATTGCCTTAGGTTTTTAATATGGAATTACCTAAAACCCAATTAAAATTTTAATTCATTCGTTTAAATCAACTATTTTTTTAATAATAAGACTTCATCATAATATTCAACTGATAATACTTTCGTAACTAAATTAAAACTTTTTTTAACTAGTTTTTCTAACTCAAAAAAATCTAACTCTTCAGGAAGAACGATATTCTTTCTAATTATTTTTAATGTCCCTTTTAAAGATACTTGAAATTCAACAGAATATAATATTCCATCCTCCCATTTATCCTCTATTCTCAACGTAACTCTCCCCCATTTCATTTCCTTCACAATCATTAATTTGAGCGTAAATTTTTTCTTGAATAATATAGACAATTTTTTTCAAACTAGATAGATCCTTATGTGAATAAATCATGAATTCTTCACTACAATTTTGTTCCATTGAACTATTTGTAAGAATCAAATTAGTTTGACTGTTTAATTGGCTCTGTATCTCAATATTTCCTCCAAATAGTAAAAGAAGTTTTTTTTTAATTAATTGTTCACTTAATAAATCAAATGTATCTGACATAAAAATTTTAATTGGCTTAATTTCTTTTTGATTGAATAAATATGTGTAAATGTAGTAATAATATTTTTCAATCACAATCTTTTCGCATATTTCCAACCCTTGACTTTTTATAAAATCTGAAAATTCTTTATTTTCTAATAATTTGTGATAGAACCGTGTTGTTTGTTGGTATATCTTTTGATTTAAGATAATTGGATTCAGATTATTCTCATATTTAGAAAATACAGAGCTTCTATTTAATGATAAGTCATAACGTTGATTTAAAATGTATAGGTCTTGATAGATTTGAAGTTCATCATTTAATGAAATTTGTTGATTAAAAATACGTTTGAATTCTTCTACCCATATTTGATTAATTCTTAAACATTTATTATTGTCATATGAAAACAACATAAAACTCCCCAAAGCGTCCTTCTTTATTGAAGTAATCCGCTCCGCATAAATCATATACATGAAAAAATTGGTTTCGTAAGCAACGTGTTTCTTACTGAAGATACTTTGATTATTTAGATACTCTTCATATATTTTATAAATTTCGTTATAACCTTTGAGCTCATTAAAAAGGTATGTATTTTCTAGAAGGATATTATTTTGAATTAATCTTTTCTTAATGATCAAAATCAAATAATACAACTTATGCTTTTGCATAAAATTCAACTCATTCGTCATACTTTTAATTTTTTCTTGATAAAAACGCTCTACCTCTATTTTTTGATTCTGCTGGAAAGGCCATTCAATAGAATTATAAAAAGAAGTAAAAAACTGGAAATAAAACAGTCTAATGTAATACTCATCTCCAACAATGCCTCCTTTTAAATGGGTGGCTAATGTTAAATTACTTTTTTCAAGAATTCTCATTAGTTGTTTTTTAGCTCTAGAAAAAGTTGCAGGGCTAATATATTTACTTTCACAAAAGTTAGCAACATGGATATGCCCTTTATGATACAACTCTTCTACCATACTAAAGACGATTGATTTTTTTCCACAAGCTAATACAAAAGCATCTAAATTAACATCATTCCTTTGTTTTTTATTCTCGCATGTATTTTCCAAGTAATATTCTTTATCGTTGTTCATTTTAATTTCAATATCAAAATCTTTTAGTTCACTTTCCATAAGGACTAAAAGCGTATACGCAGTCTTTTTCACAATTTTTATATGTTTAGCTATTTCATCTAGGGATACAGGTTTAACAGATTTATTAATGAAATCTACTATTTTAACCATTTTGATATACTCTAAATCTAAAAACTCTAACATATTCTATCTACTCTTTTCTTTTATTTAATCTACACTCTAAGATTAGCACAGTTTTTCTTGTTTTCTTTTCAAATAATTCCTTTAAAAAAAAGCTTGTTTATTCCTACTGTTTCAAAGTTTTTCACCAAATTTAATCTTTTTTTCGCATTCGTTCAAACAAAAAAACGAAAAAAGCCACTTTACGGTTGTTATTTTTTCATTTTTTTCCAAAAATATAAAAATGCTATCACCTCCAACAACTGTTAGTTTAGTCTAATCAGTAATAAAAATACATCTCAAAAACTCCTAACTAACATGGAGTTTTTGAAATGTATTCTAATTAATAACCTTATTCAATTATTTATTTACTTCGATTAGCATGCCTAACTCTCATTAATTTAAATTAAAACCAACTTAATAAATAATAAAAAATCATGTATCTTGATTGGTAAAATAGAAAGTAGAATAAAACGTTTCTAGTTTGGACCAGTCCTTTTCTCTTGGATATGTCAGAAAACAAAGGACTTCCACATTTGGGATAACAAGTCCAGGTATATTCGTAAGAACCAAATCACATTGATTTTTGATGTTTTCTATATCCACGAGGGTATAATTAATTCTTTTAACATCAAAACGTTTTTTAAATCTGTAGGTGATTTCATTTTGAATACGTTTTATAAATTTCTCTTCTGTACTGTAAATAAACCTTATTTTTAATGGCACTACTTCCCTCTCAAGTACGATGACAAATTCGTCCCAATAGATGATCAATATGCGTATATAGTCGTTTAATTTATAGTCTTCCAAAACTTCATCTTGAAAAATCTCTTTTAATTTTAATCGGATAAACTCAATTCCTTTAAAATAGTCATGGTTGAAATGATTGACAATATCCAATGAAAGATCGTATAAAATATGATGTTTTCCATATTCAATCATCCGACTATTACAAAGAAGAGTTACTAATACTTCTCTATTGGTCTGTTCAATTTTATACTTAAAAGCTATACTATCAATCAATTCTTCAAATTTTTCTTTGGTTTGTTTAAGCTGATTATTTATTTTTGCATGTTCTACTAATTTATTGTAACTAAAAGACCATTTCCCATCTAAAAATAAAGAAAATAATTGAATTAAATCTTGATCACTAATATCTGTATTAAATGCATTATTTAATTGTTTTTTGATTGACGAAGTGTCAACATCAGAAAAAATATTTTTCCGTTTAAGATTTGGCTCATCAATGACAAAATGATTGTTTTTCCGTCGAATTAATTGTACCAACATAAACATCTCTATTTGTTCTCTGCCTTGATATTCTAATTTAACATAATATTGTTTTAATGCTAAATCGATTAGCTCCTTAACTGCAGCTATCTGCGCTTCTGTGAAAATAGTTTTATTAAAATAATATCGCTCTAACACATAATAGGTAAAAACAGTATAAATTCTCCATTCATCCCCTATAATTTGCAACGGGTTTAAATTTATTTCCATACCTTCTTCCCGTAATACGACATTAATTCTGCTCACCATTCTTCTCAAAGATGAAGCGCTCAGAAATAACTCTTCTGACAACTTTTCTATTGTATAGGTTTCACACAAAAAAATTTTTTCAAGTAAACTGAATTCAAGGCTTGCTGAAAGCAAAGCAGAGTATATATACATAATAGAATAGTTAGAAGGGATTACAATTTTTACGCCTTTATTTCCATTAACCTTAATGTCAATCGGAAATAGAATTAACCTCGCATGCTCGATATCTCTTTTTAACGTTTTAGAAGAGACCTTAAGGTTATTACAAAGATCCCCCATAAGCAGCTCGTCTTTATCGTACAAAAATTCAACTAAATTTAAAATACGACTGTCCTGAGGAGACAATATTCTTCTCATATCTAATCAACTATCTTTTTTCACCTTAACTTTTATTTAAACGCGCTCTTCTTTAGGGCTGTAAAAAGTTTAGTTAAGATTTCATTTCGACACACCTGTCTGCATAGATAATTAATTTTTAGCTAACAAAAATTCAATATCTTTCATCATATTTTTAGGGCTATCCGTCGGTGCATATCTTTTTACAATAGTTCCTTCTTGATCAATTAAAAATTTCGTGAAATTCCATTTAATTTTACTTCCTAAAACACCTGAAGTATTCTCAACTAAATAAGAAAAAATTGGGTTCGCATTTTCACCGTTTACTTTGGAAATCTCATGCATAGGAAAGCTCACTCCATAAGTCAAACGACATGCCTCTCCCGCTTCTTTGCTCGTACCTAGTTCTTGTTTAAACTGGTTAGATGGGAATCCTAAGACCTCTAATCCTTTTTCACTGTATGCCTCATAGATTGTTTCTAAATCTTCAAATTGAGGTGCTAGCCCACACTTAGTTGCTGTATTTACGATCACGAGTACCTTACCTCGATATTTTTCCATTGAGTAGGTTTCGCCATTTTCTAGTGTTGCTGTATAATCATAAATAGTCATTTTAGTTCCCCTTCCTCAAATAACAAAAGTTAATTTTCATTCTATTGACTATTCATAGTATATCCTAAAACTACTTTTTCCCCTCTGATTTAGTCTTATTTTTTAGCATTTTTTTATACAATGTTCAATCAGGTATGATTAAGGGGAGACTTAGGTATACTTTTAATATTTCTCTCTACCTAATAAGCATATATTGAGTACCTTCTATATTTAGTCCTTTTCTATTATCATGAATTGTCTATCTTTTTGCAAGAACTTATTGTAACCTTAATCATGCTATTTTTTGTAACCTAGAATCAAGGTTCTAGCAATGACACTTCATCTTCAAAATTTAAATAAATTGAATTTTTTCACTTTCTTCTTTTTGATTGCACTCTCTTGTTCATTCATAGCAGGAATTCGTAATTTAAAGAAACATTAAAGTAGACCAAATAAAAACAAGCAACGCTTTTATTTGGTGAGAAAAGTGTTGCTTGCTTTTATAATTTATTTAGTAGATGCTTGTGGTTTTATTTTCTCCCACACGACTGTCATTTCGTTATACTCGTTAATTTCAATAATGGGTTGCTTTTGATAATAAATAAGAAAAAATAATAAATGAATCATCCAATCATTCCTCTCATCTTTAAGAACATTCTTACCTTTCTATATCTATCTTACCGAAGAGCTATGAACATTCTGTTAATAAAAACTAAAGGAAAGGTTAAATCAGTAAAATAAAACAGCTGTCCACAAATTGTGAACAGCTGTTTTTAATTTGTAACTTCAATCGAAGTTAGCATCTTTTTCATATTTCGTTTTCTAAAGTAACCTAAAATAATACCTAGTAGTTGGTCATTTAAATTTTGAATCGTTCCAAAAGACTCCATTTTTTCTTCATAATGAATACGGCAACGATTAGCATCCAACGCTTCAATTTTGTAGGCTACTTCAAATTTATTTTTCACTGTTTCCGTTGTGAATGCATACGCTTCGTTATCTACCATTTCAGTAATCACAATTTTACCAGTAGATGTTTTATTGAATTGTTTTTTATAAGTAAAACCTGCTAATTGATTTCTTCTTAAGGCTTTCTTTGTGTGTACACGAATATCGTACAACACAGATTCCATCACTCGGTCGTAAAAATATTGAGCGGATACATTTAATTCTTTTGTAATTTCCATTTATTTTCCCCTCCACTTTTTTTAATCCCTTGAGCTTTGCCTTTTCGATAAATAAGATAGCCCACTGCTAAAATGAATCCTCCTGTGATTAACACAGAATAGTTGATAATCATTCCATTTCCAACAGCACTCATCATCATAATCAGCAATCCGATACTCATTACAAACAATCCATTCTTAAGCATATGACTCATCCTTTCATTCTGCGGTTACTTGAAAATATAACACTGCACCATAAGGAGTCTCCTTAATAATTTCTTTTACTTTTTTTGCAGTGGCTTCAAGATCAGTTGCATTTGTGTTGAAATACAATTTCATTCCTTTTTTTTCAATAAACTCAAAAGTTAATCCTTCTTCATTATACGTTGTTAACGTTTCAATTATTTTATCTTGTTGAACTGGTGCATTTAATACGATCATCGGGTTCCCTCTTTTCTCTTGATTAGGTTCCTTACTATACTATAATGCAAGTTTCATGCCAAGTAGTTAGCTCTGAAAACCTTATTTTAAAACGATTTAATTAGTCTAAACAATTACACATACCTTTTAAATTTACACACTAATAATAAAACGGTTTGCTTTGATGACTGATCCATCGAAGCAAACCGTTATTTTTATGCGTCTACTTCACCTGCATTTGGATCAATTTTATTTGCTGCTAATACAAATGGTGTCCAGATTGCAAAAGCAACAACTGAATTAATTAAGGTTAAAATTGGTGCACGCCAGTCCCCGCCAGTTGCAAGGAATGAATTTAAGAACGGAGGCATAACCCATAGCACTTGAACTTTGATTGGACTTACTAAACCAAGTGTTGTTGCAAAGTAAGCAATTGTTACCATCACACATGGTGCTAATAAGAATGGAATAAAGTAAATAGCGTTCAATACAATTGGCAAACCAAACATTGCTGGTTCATTGATGTTGAAAATTCCTGGCGCTAATGATAACTTAGCAACAGTTAATTGATCTGCGCGTTTTGAGAATAGTAAGATGGCAATAATCAAGACAATCGTACCACCTGAACCACCCATCCAAACATAAGCATCAAATGATCCGCGTACCCACTCATAAGGAAGTGGCAAACCTTTTTGTGCAGCGTTTACATTTTCAAGCCCTGCAGTTCCCCAAATAGATTCTAGAACTGGTGCTAATACGTTAGGTCCATGAATTCCAAAGAACCATAACAATTGAACTAAGAAAGTAATTAGTAGTACAACGCTAAAGCCTTGTGATAGCGCTAATAGCGGCGCTTGGATTTCTGCAGAAATCCAATCAATAATAGCCATTCCTGTTACTTTTGTAAATACGAAATTGATAATACCTGAAACATATAAAGCAACTGTTGCTGGGATAATTGCAGCAAAAGCTTTTGATACTGCTGGTGGAACTTGTTCTGGCATTTTGATTGTAATATTTGCTAACATTAATTTAGAGAAAATAATAACTGAAATAAATCCGAATAACATTGCTGTAAATAGTCCAGTGCCACCTAAGTGTGCGCCAATATTAAAATAACTACCACCTGTTGATGAAATAACTGAAACCCCATCTGCTGTTGCTACTTGTCCACCTGCATCTGTAATCATTGTTACAGCGCTTTTAGATAAAACAGCTTTTAGTGGGAAATCAACGGTTGCTGCTTGTGCTAATCCCATTACAAATGCTGCTAGTGAAACCACTGCACCTGATAAAGCATCTACTTTATAAGCTTTAGCTAAATTATAACCTAATGTCATTGAGAAAATAACTGCTACAACTGCTAAAGTTCCTGTCCAAACAAATCCATTAACTCCAATGATTGGATTCATTGCTTTAACAAAACCTGTCCATCCCCATTCAGTAGGAAAATCACGTAAGAAGGCATTTAACAGTACTGCAATCGATCCTGCCATAGTTGCTGGCATTGTACCAATAAAAGCATCACGTAGAGCAACCAAGTGCTTCTGTGATCCTACTTTTGTTGCAACTGGAACCACATATTTTTCGAGCCAATTCATCAAACCATTCATTTTTATTCCTCCCAAAATTTAATTAATAGTTATAAAATAAATAAAAGCGTTCTCATTTATTTTGATAATATCCAAATCTAGTAAGTTTTTTCTTGCTGGTTAACAGAAATACTCATCATCCTTTTGTAAACAATGACCATTTATCTCGCTAAATCACGAAATAGGATAGTATTCATTAAATGATCTTGGCTCATCGTTTACAGCACTTTTAGCATTTCCCCTATTGATGATCAATCCCATGATTATTTCTAAATTTTGTTCATTCAGTTATCACATCCACTCCTTTACTAAATCGTCATGACTATTTCATTAAGTTCATTGCTTGATCTAATACTTTTTCGCCATTCATCATGCCATAATCTTGCATGTTAATAACTTCTAATGGAATGCCTTTTTCAGCTACCTTAGGTTCAAATTGGGCTTTCATAAAGCGTACTTGTGGGCCTAATAGCATCACGTCAATATTTTTTGATTCTAAATTTGTATCAGCTTCTGAAGCGGATACTGCAAAAATTTCTGCGTCTAGTCCTCTTGCTTCTGCTGCTTTTTCCATCTTTGTTACTAATAAACTTGTACTCATTCCTGCTGAACATACTAACATGATTGTTTTATCTGCCATTGTCATTCACTCCGTTTCTTTTTATTGTTTACACTTTATTATAATGCAAGTTTCGTGCCAATAAAAAAGATATTGAAAACGCTATCATTATAACGTTTCCAATATCTTTTTTATTCTACACACTTTGAGGAATGTTTACACAGATAAGTTATTTCATTGATTCTCCATTAATTTATCTGCCCAAGCCAACACACTTTCTCCGTCCATCAAGCCATAATCCTTCATTGAAATTACTTCAACAGGAATTCCTTTTGGTTCTAGCAAAGGCGCAAACTGTTTTTTCATAAAACGTACTTGTGGACCTAGTAACATGACATCAATTTCTTTTTCTTCTAAATAGGTATTCACATCTGAACCTGAAAGAGCAAATATTTCAAAAGGCAACTGCTTACTTTTTGCTGCTTTTTCCATATTTGAAACTAAGAGACTGGTACTCATTCCTGCTGAACATACTACCATAATCTTTTTCTTTTCCAATTGGTTGTACCTCCTATTTACTTTCTTAAAAAAAGATAGGAGAATATCTCCTATCTTTACTTTAGTGGCTTGTGCTTAAGCGATTGGTACGCCAGCCATTTTTTTATATAAATCAACCATCTCAGCTGCTAAGTCACGGAATGTGATTGCATTCATTAAATGATCTTGACTGTGTACGGTTAACAATGTTACTGCTACATGATCGCCTTTTGCTTCTTGTGTAAGCATACTAGTTTGTGAATGATGAGCTTCTACCAATGCTTTGTCTGAATCAATTAATTTTTGATCTGCCAACTCAAAATCACCTTTTTTTGCTGCATGAATGGCTTCCATTGCATCACTCTTAGCATTTCCTCCGTTAATAATTAATCCCATGATTGTTTCTAAATTTTCTTGATCTGCCATAATTAAACGCTCCTCTATCTACTAATTGTGTATTTTTATTTCATTAAGCTTAACGCTTGATCTAATACTTTTTCGCCATTCATCATACCGTAATCTTGCATGTTAATAACTTCTAATGGAATTCCTTTTTCTGCTAATTTAGGTTCAAATTGGGCTTTCATAAAGCGTACTTGTGGGCCTAATAGCATCACGTCAATATTTTTTGATTCTAAATTTGTATCAGCTTCTGAAGCGGATACTGCAAAAATTTCTGCGTCTAGTCCTCTTGCTTCTGCTGCTTTTTCCATCTTTGTTACTAATAAACTTGTACTCATTCCTGCTGAACATACTAACATGATTGTTTTATCTGCCATTGTTATTCACTCCGTTTCTCTTATTGTCTACACTTTATTATAATGCAAGTTCCGTGCCAACTTTTAATCATCAAAATCCAGATATACCAATGTTTTTAGGATTCATTTAATTACACTCTCTACCTTAAATTTTTACACACTTCATTTAAACAGCAACTTTATTGATTGCACGCTTCTTTTTCCCTTTACACTATCGCTTGAAGCTAATTTTAGTAGACTGATTATAGTCAATACCAATAAAGAAACATCCCACACTTAAAATTGTGGGATGTCTTTAAATTTAAGCTACTTCTTTTTCGCGTTTTAATTCTTGAATTTCAGCAATTTTTACAAATGGTGCGTAGATTACAACTGAAATTAATAAGTTAACTGCTGCTAATACTCCACCTGCAACGCTTTGAGTTGCTAAGAATCCGCCAATAATTGGAGGAGTTACCCATGGTGGCATTACCGTTGCTGCTGGTACAAGTCCAGAACTAGTTGCCAAGTATGCAACAGTTACTAAAACAACTGGTGTCAAAATAAATGGAATGAACATTAATGGGTTTAGCACAATTGGCAAACCGAACATCATTGGTTCATTAATATTAAAAATCCCTGGTGCTGTACTTAAATTTGTTACGATTTTATAAGCTTTATTACGACGTCCGAATAAGAAAATAGCAATAATTAAACCTAATGTTGCACCTGTTCCACCTAAGTTTACAAATGAATCAAAGAATGGTTTGTTTACAATATAGGGTGCTACTTCGCCAGCTTTGATTGCCGCTTGATTCGCTTCAATTGCTGGTAAATTAATTGTTTGCATTAATGGCTCTACCATGTTCGCGCCATGTAATCCAAAGAACCATAGGAATGGTGTAATAAATGCTAATAGCATTGCTGATGGCAATGAATTTGCCAATCCCATAAATGGTTGTTGAACCAACTCGTAGAATGACGCTACTAAATCTTTAACACCGAATGCTAAGAAAATTGTTGTGATTAAACCAAAGATACTAATTGTAATCATTGCTGGGAATAACGCTGCAAATGATTTTGCTACTGCTGGTGGCACGCCTTCTGGCATTTTTACGATTAGTTTTTCATTTCCAACTAGACGAGAAAAAATCTCAGCAGAAATCAAACCAACTAATAGTGCGATAAACAATCCGTTTGAAGCCATTCCTGTTGCTCCACCAAGAGCAAAGAAAGATGCTACAGAAACAACACCGGCTGCTACGCCATCTTTACCATAATGCTTTGTTAGGTTGTAGGCAACCATGAAAGCGATTAAAACTGATAAGATACCAAAAGTTCCGTTCCAAACATTTCCACCGAAACTCTTCCAAAGTTCTTCACCAAAAGTATTGTTCATAAATGTTTGATACATTGGAATTGGTAAATTATTGATCAAAATTGCCAATGATCCTAAAATCATTAGTGGCATTGTTACAATAAATGCATCCCTAATTGCCACTAAGTGACGTTGCGCTGCGATTTTTGACGCAGGTGGGATAAAGTATTTCTCCATAAAATTAATAAATCCATCCATTTTTATTGCCTCCTTATAATTGAGGTTTAAATTAAAATCATTGCCAATAAATAATTGCTTAAAACAAATTTTTCTATTTTAACTTTTTTAATTTAACCCCTTACATTGTTTATTATATGCAAGTATCGTGCCAAAATAAAAAAACACGAAGAAAGCTTTAAAATCAAGTTTTCTTCATGGTTTTCATTTAATACACAATAGCTACAGTACCTTACACACTTTCATTTTTGTGTATTTTTATTTATTTAACTCGTTATTTATTAATTGTTAATTGAACTTTATTGTCAATAAACATTTGAACAATATAGGCTACTTCATCTTCTACCATTAGAACGCCATATTGTTTTTCAATTGCCATTAAAGCTGTTTTAACAATATCCATTTCGATTCGATGTTGTTTTTTATACTCTTCTAAATTAGGAAAATTACGAATAACCGTCCCTACTTTTAGGCGTTCAACTAAAAAGGCTAAGTGAATCATAATTCCTGTATCGACACCCGGTTCAACAATAATATGCATATCTGTTTGAAGTTGGTGGACAATTTTTTGAGAAAGCATCACTAGTTTATGAACCGAACCAACATTACGAATCGTTCCTTCTAGTGATTGAATCATTTGTTCTACAGGAATTTCTTCGTCAACAATTCGTTTTAAAATATTTAATTTTTCATCATTAAAAATATCATAGGCTGAAAAATATGGAATGTTTTGATAATCAAATTCAACAGTCCCAACAATCGCTTTAATTTCATATTCTTCCATCAAATCATCAATATGTTGTTTGAATGCTTCCCTGTGTAAAAATTGTAATTGAATAATTTTCGTGCGGCTTTCATCAATTACAGGGCTGATTCGCTCGTTTAAATGTTTTGCTACACCTTCCCCTGTAAAACAGGTGACTAATACAGCTTTTTTTTGCGGTTTTTCATTGGTTAAAGGATGTTTTGAATAATTTTCAAATGAAAGTTGGCAATTTTGATAAATGTCTTCCAACGTTCTTCCTACAGATGCCATTCTTACTGCTTCTAACACAATAGGGGTACTTACCATAGAAAGGGATTTTGTACGAATGCCTAGTTCTTCAGAAAGCATATTGCCAAAAGAAGTTAGCGAACCCATGTCGGACAATACTAATAACCCATGTTTATAAGACTCTCGATCTGCAAGTATTGTTGTTTTAACGCGCTCATACATCTTTTGAACTTCCATCGTCAATGGCATATCAATAGCGACTCCAACTTTGGTGTCTAGCAATTCTTGTACAGTCTCTAACATACTAGTTGCTGTTGATCGCCCATGCATTAGAACCATAATAGAGACGAGTTCTTCTTGCGGTACTACTGCGTCGCTAATATCAATCGTTAAAAACATGGTAATAAAACCGATTTCATCAAAAGGGATTTCAATTTGTAAACTTTCTTCAATCATACCAGATAAATCAATGGCTACTTGGAATTCTTTTGAATAATTTTTTCGAACATTGTTTAAATCTGGATGAACAATTTGACGATTTTCTTTGATACGTTCAATCGAACTTTGCAAATGTAGTGCAAATGCAAAACGCGCTTTTGGATTGTAGCTTCGATCTAGTCGTTCTTCGGCTAAGTCATAGAGTTGGTCCGTTAAACTTCGAATATCTTCTGGGATCAAATCTTGATGAACTTCACTCATCGATAATTTTTCAACATAATCTCTAAAATATTTGTTCATATCTGTTGCCATTAATTCTTCTAAATTGATGTCATCAATTGAACCTGTTGCTAAAATTTCATCTACTTTTTCCTCAATAATACTGTATACACCCATATCTTTATCTGTTTCTTGACCACTTGGAACATAGCTAAATTGACTGGTTTTATGATCAATTAATCGTTCCATACGTTCAGGCGCTTCTTTGACTAAAAGCAATCCTTTTTGAACTTGTAATGGCAAATCTTTTTGGGAAATACGTAAATATTCTTCTTGGTGAGTTCGGTAGTGTAAAAATGCTTTCGCGCATACTAATTTTAAATCTCTTTGGACTTGTCCAATATTGCCCTCTGCATGGTATAACATGAAAGCTAATAATACTTCTCTTTCTACGACAATTTTTTGGCCAAGACGATCTGATTCTTTTTGTAAAAAAGTAGCAACTAATTCATAGCGTTCATCAATTGATCTTTCTTCTAATGGAGGTAATGTAATCATCATTGGAATACGGCGATTAAACGTTGACAGTAATGTATCAGAATTTTCTGTTGTCGCTCCTATAATTTGAACACTTGCTTCATGGACTTGACTGCTTTCACCTAGCGGACGGTAAATCCCTTTATCGATGAAAGTAAAGAGCATTTCTTGTCCTTCTGGAGGCAAACGATGGATCTCATCTAAAAAAAGAATTCCTCCATTTGCTTTATTCATTAACCCAGGGCGATCTTCGGCAGCCCCTGTATAGGAACCTTTTTTAACACCAAAAATATGACCAAATAATAATTGAGGATTTTGAGCATAATCCGCGCAGTTGAAAGAAATAAAAGGAGCGTCTGCGGCTAATGTTTCTGACTCTACTGCAAAGTGGTACATCGACTCAGCAAATAGGGATTTACCTGTTCCTGTTTTACCAAAAATAATAGTGTGTAATCCTCTTGGGGGATATAAAATGGCCGCTTTTGCTTGTTGAATCATTACTTTAAGAGATTCTTTATTCCCAATAAGATGAGCAAAGGATTCAGTATCATTTGTCGCATGTTCTTTCTTTTTATCAAGGCGTTGATACAAAACTGGTCTGCCGTTTATTTTTTCAATGGCTTTTTCTTTAAACAAATCATTTAAATATCTACTTACGTTTGCACGATCTAAATCCAATTCTTTTGCAATCTCAACTGCTGTAAATTGTTCAGATCGATTTTCTAAAAAATTTAAAATATCTTTTTTTCGATTAGACAACTAGTATTCCCCCAATCTAAACTTGTTCAAACTTCTATTTTTAAATAAAATGGGCTTTTTTATCTTTATTCTTTTGTTTTTCTTCTTGCCCCTTTGTTTTTTTGATCTTTCTTTTTGTTTTTTCTTTTTTTAGGAATTTCTGGAGTAGGAGCATTTTTTTTCTTTTCTTTTTTTACTTTTGGAGAAGCTGGTTTACTTTCTACTTCAACTTGTTCTGTTTGTTCTGGACGCTCAGTAACAATTTCTCCGCCAAATAGATATAATGGCGTTAATTCAATCTCTAAAGGCTCGACAATTTTTTTAAATTCACGACGTTCTCGATCATTCACCAAGGTTAAAACTGTTCCGTCAGCCCCCATTCTAGCCGTTCTGCCTGAACGATGAATATAGCTTTCTTTAGTCATCGGTAAATCATATTGAATCACATAAGGCAAACCGTGAATGTCTAATCCTCTTGACGCCACATCAGTTGTTAATAAAAGTTTTACTTTTTTATTTCTAAATTGTTGCAAAGCGTGTTGACGTTCTGTTTTATATTTTTCTCCATGTAAGACCGCAACGGAAACACCTTCATAACTTAATTTTTCAGCTACAGTTACTAAATTGGCTACGTTATTGATAAATACCAAACCACTGAAGTCAGGGAGTTGTGTTAATCGTTTAATAACTTCAACACGTTTTCTTGTTGGCGTTTCAATATAGCCATGAACAACGGTCCCATGTGACTCATCTTCATTCGTTACATCAATCCATAGTGGATCGCTATTAAACCATTTTGGCATCTCAGTCATGATTTCATTACTGGTTGCTGAGAAAAAACCCATTTGTCGTTCATTTGGCATGTTAGCCACTACTTTTCTAACAGTTGCTAACTGATCTTGTTGAAGTAAATGATCTGCTTCATCTAAAATGACTGTTTTCACTTGGTGTAATTTTAATTTTTTTAAATCAGAAATTTCTAAAATTCGACCTGCTGTTCCTACAATAATTTCAGGCTTGTCTCTTAATTTTTCTAGTTGACGTTTAATATTGGCTCCACCAATTAAGGGTTGAACTTTAATGTCTACTTGTTTCGCCCATTCTTTTACAACGGCTGCCACTTGAACAGCTAATTCTTGTGAGGGTGTTAAAATAACAACTTGTAACCCAGCCTTTGGCACGATTGTTTCTAAAAGCGGGAGTGTGTAAGCCACTGTTTTTCCTGTTCCAGTTGGTGAAATGCCGATCACGTCTTTGCCTTCAATTAATGGCGTAAATACTTTTTCTTGAATTGCAGAAGGTTGATTGTACGCTAATTTTTCCCAGTATGCTTGTAGTTCGTTTGTTAGTTTATCCATAGTGTGTAATTTCCCCGTTTCTCTATCGTTCATCTTATCTATTATACTTTAAAAAAACGTCCTTTTGTTGGATATTTTTAATAAATTCCTTTTTTATTTAAATTACTCTATTTTATTATCCGCAATTTAAATTTATATCATCAAAAAACCATTAGATTTTTTCATCCAATGGTTTTTGTTTACTTATTTAAATTTTATCTGCGTCAAAAACAATGCCTGCATCGTCTCTAAGTTTTTTCAGCACTTCATTCACTTGTTGACTTAGCAATAACCACGATTGATAAAGCTCTTGATTTTTTTTATCTTCTGGATGATTCAATACTTTAGCAAAGGCTTTTGCTTCATCTACCATTGGATTTTCTTGAGGGGGTGTTGCTAGTTCTTGACGTGTCGCTGTTTTACGGTCAATAACTTCAATTGACGAAATGGCGTTTACTCCATCCATAAGAATGGTTTGATTAAGTGTGTAGATTTCTGAAGGTAAGTACGAATCAACCATTTTACCTGTTAAGAGTGTCACATCGAAACCTGGATATCTTAAAATCATGGTTCCCATTCCGTCAACTTCCGTTGCGATTTTTTGTGCAAAATAATGACAGCTTATCGGCATCCCAAACCAACCAATTGCAGCATACACACCATACACACCTAAATCAGATAAAGCACCCCCTGAAAAGTGTGGTGAAAAAATATTGGGTTCTTGTCCTTCTAGCACTTGATCATAGCGAGAAGAGTATTTCATATAAGTAAAGGTTGCCCCTTTGATATCATCTATTTTCGTTAATTCTTCTTTTACAATTGCAAAATTTTGTTCGTGGATATGTCTTGCTGCTTCTAAGAGAAATACATCGTTTTCTTCGGCTACTTGTTTAGCAGCATGCCATTCTGTTGGATTTGAAAACATCGGCTTTTCAACGATTACATGTTTTTTTGCTTTCATTAATGTCAACGCTTGTTGAAAATGTAGGCTATTTGGCGAAGCAATATAAACAACATCAATTCCTGGATGGTTTGCAAAATCTTCTAATTTTGTCTCAAAAATAGTGGCTCCATAAGGTTTTCCAAAAGTTTCAGCTTGTTCCTTTTTTCGTGAATAAACAGCCACTAGCTGGTACTCTTTTGTTTCAATGGCAGCATCAATAAATTGATTCGTAATCCAGTTTGTTCCAATAATTCCTAAATTTAACATTGCTTCACGTCCTCAATTAGTTTCATCGTCCTATTAAATCAATTTAGTTTAAAAGGAATCGACTTATTTATTGTAATCGTTTTAGGGGTCACCTGACAAGTATAAGCTATTGTATTAACACCAGTTTTTAATGCGTTTTCCATTGCTTCTTGAAGCGCTGGCTGCATCTTTCGATTAATTGTTGCAGATTCTACTCCTTCCATTTGAACAATAAAACAAACACATCCATAGAATCCTACTTTCACGGCATGAATTAGTTCATTAACGTGTTTTAATCCTCTTAAAGTTGGAGCATCTGGAAATGACACTTGGTTATTTTTTTCTAGGGTCATTCCTTTTACTTCAATAAATCCTTTTTCAGATTTATCGGTTTCAAAATAAAAATCAAATTTTGAATTTTGATACACAACTTCTCTTTTTAAGGTTTGAATGATTCCTTTAACCCCTGGCAACTGCATTTTTCCAGTCAATAAGCTTTCCTCAACTATTTCATTAGGAACTTGACTGTCAATATTTATCAGTCTATTTCCTTTTAAAACCGAAATTAAGTCATAATCTGTTTTTCTCGTTTTAGAGGGAACATAATTTAGGTATACCGTCACTCCTGGTATGAGCAATTCTTTGCATCGTCCAGTGTTTTTAACGTGTGTTACAATCTCTTTTCCTGCAACTTGGCAGATAGCAATAAAACGATTTGGTCGTTCGATAAAGGTTCCTTTCACAATCTCTCGATACTCTACCATAAAACACCTCATCTATTTTAATTTAGTCTGTTTTTTTCTATACTAAAAAATCGAAAAGCTAAAAAGAAATTCTCTTAGCCTTTCGATTTTATTTTAACCCATCTCATTAAGGATATCCATGTCTTCATCTGATAATTCAAAATCAAAAATCGCTGCATTTTCAATTAATCGTTCTTTATGGGTTGTTTTAGGGATAGGAATAACGTCTCTTTGAATATTCCATCGTAATACCACCTGTGAAACTGTTTTATTGTGTCTATTCGCAATTTTCAATAATTTATTTTCAGTAGTTAATTTGCCTCTTTTTAATGGTGAGTAAGCCATTGAGACAATGTTTTTACTCTCACAAAATTCATGTAGCTCTTCTTGACTATGACCGGGGTAAATTTCATATTGATTGACCGTCGGTTTTATTTTAGCTGATTTTAATAAGGGTGTTAAATCACCCCGGGTAAAGTTTGCTACTCCTAGCGCTCTTACTCGTCCAGCTTCCACTAAAGTTTCCATCGCTTGCCAGGTATCTAAATTAACATCATCTGATTCATTTGGCCAGTGAATCAATAATAGATCGATATATTCTAATTCAAGTCGTTTAAAGCTTGCTTCAAATGCTTTCACTGTATTATCAAAACCCATTTCATTTTTCCAAATTTTCGTCACAACAAAAAGTTCTTCTCTTGAAATGCCTGCATTGATTGCTCGATTGATACCTCGGCCAACTCCGACTTCATTATTGTACATCGTCGCTGTATCGATCAAGCGATAGCCATTCATAATTGCCGTAAAAACAACTTCTTCTACTTCGTTGTCGTCCATACCGTATGTTCCTAATCCTATACCTGGAATCGTTAACCCGTTTTTCAAAGGCAATCTGTCTAATAAACTTACTACCATTCGTATCACGCTCCTTTATAGATTAAGTTAAGTGTAACGAATTTAAAGAGTGAATTCAAAGAATAACCCTTATACTAAAGTAGCCTAGTCAAACCTATTTTAGTGTGTCTGCTAAATAGGAAGTGCGCTAAGGATTACCATTAACAGACATAAAAAAATCATACTAATAGTAAATTTTTTGTATAACATCAATAGAGCAATATATTCACGAATTAGTGCTGTTGGTAAAAAATAGAGCGCCGTTGGAGCTCCAACTCCTTCTGCCTTTAATTGGGCTTTTCTAGCATACAGTGCACCTCTTAAAACATGATAATTATTAGTTGAAAAGAGAATTTTTGGATTTTCTTTATCATTTTTCCAATCTTCGAAAATTATTTTTTTAGAAAATTTCATATTCTCATAGGTTGTCGTTGAAGCATCTTCAACCAAAATTTTTTCTTCTGGGATTTGTTGAGATAGTAAGTACTTCTTCATAGCAAACGCTTCTGATACTGGCTCATCTGCTCCTTGCCCACCGCTCACAACTATTTTACTAGAACTATTTTTAACGTAATATTCAATGGCTTTATCCAACCGACTTTTTAGTAAGGGGGGAACTTCTTCACTTTTTATTCCTGAACCCAGAACAATAATATAATCAATTTGTTTTTTTATAGGAATCATTTGATACATCCAAGAATAAAATAAATAACAAATAAAGAAAAAAGAAATCAACAGATCACTTAAGATCAAAAATAAAATTGCTGAAAAAAGAACTAAATGTATTTCACCTGATCCGATAGTTATTAAATAAAAAAAAGCAGGTACAACAATCAATAAATTCAATCCTAATAACGCTGAAAGTTTTGCAGTTACACTACGCCCTTCCTTAGTATTCATAATATGTGTATTAACAATAAAGAAAATACTGACACCTAAAAATAATACCGGAAATAGTAAATAAACAATCATTAGAACAATAAATGAACCTTTGTTAGACACTTCACCTATTTGAACTAATAGTAATGACAACAAAGTTAGCGTAAGAAAAATACTTCCAAATGCTACACTCATTCCTCCAAAAAAACTGCGACGCTCTCTTAATAAAACCACCATACCTATTATAATAAAACAACTTGCTAAAATAACGAACTCCATACTTCATCTCCTCTATAACAATTTGCATTTCTCTATTAATAGTTTATTAAATCTACACTTAGTATAATAGATTAATTTTCCACTTGCATCTGATTTGCTTTTAAAGATTCTGAATTAACTTGCTAAAAAAAAGTAAATAAAAAAAACCAAAAATTCTTTTGGTTTTTTTAGATTAGATTCAAGTATGATTAGACATCAGAAAATAATGTTTATTGATTTTTTTCAATTTCTTCTAAAGCTTTTTTAGGAACTTCGCTTTTTGAAACTTCTTCCCATGAAAGGACACCTTTTTTAGGGTGAACTTTAGCTTTCAAGTAAGCATTTTTCTTTAATGGGCGATCGAATCCTCCATTAAAAGATAATTTTTGTAATTCTCCATCTTCGTTGTAAAATTTTTGATTATAAGAATAGTTAATGCTTTCTCGATCTTGATCATCCTTTTGAATAAATTTATGACCGTCAGTTATGATTTGTGTGTAATATTCTTTACCAGTATATTCTTTTTGATAAAAAAATCCTGCTGCAACAGCTACTACTAAAATAATTAATGCAATTCCTTTTTTCATCTTAATCCCTCTTTTCTTTCTTACATTATCTCTTTTTGAAAGAAAAAAGTCCTTTTAATGAACTTACAATTTAGTCTATCAACCTTACAGTTTAGTCATATCAGTTGAGTGTCACAACAACTAGCTCTGGTCGATTATTGATTCTAAATGGAAACGTCGAATTTCCTATACCTCGACTAATCACTAATCGTTTACTTTTTAATTGTGAGTGATAATGAATGCCTTCTGAAAAAGTTGGGTATTTTCCTTGTCCAGGAGCGTATAGTCCCCCAATAAAAGGTACTCTTACTTGTCCTCCATGTGCATGTCCGCTAAAGGTAATATCTGGAGATTTAACTTGATCCAAATGATAGCTTTCAAAAAATTCAGGATGATGCGCTAATAAAATTTTGGGTTGTTCTAGCATTCCTTCACTCAATTCAATTCCACTTAAAATAGGAGTTGATTGCAACTTAAAATTCTCTTTTTCAGATAACCCCATTATAACAAGGCCTGCATTGCTAATTTGCAACCATTCAGCTTCATCAATTAGAACTCGAACTCCTTGTGAACTGAGAATATCTTCCCACTCCTGTAAGTGTCCACTTGATACATCATGATTTCCAGTGACGGCATAGGTTGGTGCGATTGCTACTAATTCACTCGCTATTCGAGATAATTCCAATTTTGGAAACTCTTCTACTCGGATGTCTACTAAATCACCCGTTAAAAGAATTAAAGCTGGTTTGGCTTCCCTTACTTTTGTAACCAATTTATCCAAAGAAACATTGTGTCTTGGAATGTGTAAATCAGATAAATGAACAATCTTTGTTTTTTTAAGACTTGTTGCTAGGTAAGGAATCGCAATATTATACTGTGTAATTTTAATCCAATGATTCTGACTATATAAATAGAGTCCCACTCCTATCAAAATAACGATACCTAAAATTAAATAATTCATAAAATAGCCTCCATACCCTTTCTTTTCCTATTGTCCAAATTTTTCAAATTGATCTTTGTCACCATTAAATACCGCTAAATCTAGGCTTTTTTGTTTAATACTGCCCTTTGATAAATCGCCTTCTTCTGTGTATTCCCAGAACTTCCAAGGAATATTCTCTTCTTTACTTGGTTTATTTTTTGTATCAACTAACCAAATATCAGATTCTACAAATTCATTTTTTATAAATTTTTGATAGACATTAGCATCCACACATAAAATTAAGTTCTGTCCTTTTTCATCCATAACAACTTGAATAAATGCCTTTAATTCCTTGACAACACTTTCTTTTTCAGGTGGATTTTGCTTGTATTGATCGTACAATTCAACCATCACAACTGAAGGTAAGTCGCCTTTTTGAGTGGAAACAACTTGATTAAAATGACTACCTTGTGTTGCTCCAGGGCTATCAAAACTAAAATAGTGACTAGCACCTCTTCTTAGTGACGTTCCTTGGATTCTCTCCCAATTAATTGCAAATTGGTCATCTGTGTAATTGCTTCCCTCTGTAGCTTTAATATACGCAAAAGACAGTTGATTGCTTTCAATTCCTTGCCAATCTAAGTAGCCATCCTCTTGTGACACTTGGATGCCTTTGACCGGAAATGACTTTGTATCTTCTTTGAAAAGTGACCAATTTGATTCTTTAGCGACAAATAAACTAATTGCCATACTAACTAGCAAAATGACACCAATGATTGCCGTTAACTTAATTTTATTTATTTTAGGATCTTTTTGCAGATAATAGATCGTCAAAACCTCCTAGTCTTATTTATCACTAAATACGAGATTGCTTTTCGTCTAGTTTATCATAATTTACAATATTTGGGTGTTTTTCTTTTTCAAAAACAAAAAAATAGAAACTTACTATAGTAAGTTTCTAGTCTTTTTAATTTTAGCTTATTCTACCCCATATGCAATACGTTTTACATTTAATAGGTGATGCGCTGTGACATTGTCTGTGGTGCTACTCCCACCCATTGCTCCACATCCTAAAGTCATTGACGGTGCTAGGTTCGTTGTTGCGCCTATTGCACCTAATGCTCCTAGTGTATTTACTAATATTCGCGATGCTTGCATTTCTAATCCATACTGTTCAGCTTTCAATTCATTTGTTGTATGAATTACAGCTGTATGACCCATTCCCTCATTTTCAAGTAATGCTTTACAAGTAGCTACTCCTGTTTCAAATGAAGAGACTGTGTAAAGTCCTAAAATAGGTGTCAGTTTCTCTCTTGAATAAGGATTATTTTTGCTAATTTCTGTTTGTTCTGAAATTAAAACTTTTGTTCCAGCAGGTACCGAAATACCTATTAAATCCGCCACTGCTTCTGCACTTTTTCCAGCTATCTCAGGATTTAAAGCGCCTGTTTCTCGTAAAATAAATTTACTTACTTTTTCAGATTCTTCTAAATTCATAAAGTAAACCTGTTTTTCTTTTAGTTTTGCTACAACTTCTGCTTTAATAGATTCTTCAACAACAATAGCCTGTTCTGATGCGCAGATAACACCGTTATCAAATGATTTACTACTAACAATCGCCTCAATCGCCTCTTCAATATTTGCTGAAGATTCAATAAATGCTGGTACATTGCCTGGTCCTACACCGATTGCGGGAGTCCCTGAACTATAGGCTGCTGTTACCATTGCTTTTCCACCTGTTGCTAAAATTAAGGCTACATTTTTATGTTTCATTAAGTCTTCTGTTGCAATAAGTGTTGGCTGTGTAATGACTTGAACCAAACCTGCTGGAGCACCAGCTTCAATTGCTGCTTTATCAATAATTTCTGCTGTCATTAAAATAGACTTTAACGCTTTTGGATGGGGTGAAAAAATAATAGCATTTCTAGTTTTTAATGCAATCATCGCTTTGAAGATAACCGTTGATGTTGGATTTGTTGATGGGATCAATCCAGCTACTATTCCTAATGGTATGCCAATTTCAATAATTTTATCTTGTTCACGACGATTGATTATGCCTACTGTGGGAAGATCTTTAATACTGTTATAGACTTGCTCGCTTGCAAAGGTATTTTTTATTATTTTATCAGGTACATTCCCAAATCCTGTTTCTTCATTTGCTGAAATCGCTAATTTTTCTGCATTTTTCAATGTATTTTGATAAATTGATTCAATAATTTTATCTACTTGTTCCTGTGTATAATCTGCAAATTTTTCTTGTGCTGTTTTAGCATTCGCTACTAACTCTTCTACTTCATTGAATGATTGATAGTTTGTCATTTAAATCGCTCCCTCGCTTTTATTAAAAACGCTTACAACATAAGTTTAGTTTATTTTAACCTATTTGTTAGGGAATATTTTGAGATGTTTTTGGAAAAAATTTACCTTTCGACTTATTTATTTTTTCACAAAGAAAGATACTTGAAACCTTATTGAATTAAAGGTATCATATAATAACAAGGGAAATTTCACAAATGTGACTACATACTAAATATTATATTAAAGGAGTTGGTAAAATGTGTCGTTTATTAATCGTTAGTGATGACTTATCTGAAAGAAGGGCTATTCGAAAATTAATTGAAGAAACCTTTATGAATATTAAAATACTGCCTGATGCAACAACAGAAGAAGAAGCTCTTAAGATTTCAGACCGTTTTCTCCCTGAAATGATGCTATTAGATATGGATACCATTTTTTTAGATGGATTTTCGTTAGAAAGAAAACTTTCTCAGCAGTTACCAAATTTAAAAACCATTATTTTTACAAAAAAAAATGACTTTGAAACTGTCCATCATGCGTTACGTTGTGGCTTCTTAGATTATTTAGTTAAACCAATTGATTTGGATGAATTGAAGTTTGCAATCGATCGTTCAGTTAAATCCCTTAATCAAGTATCTTTAATGGATATTTTAAATAATAAGCCTTCAAATTTAGCTAAAGAACAAGTCAATATGATGTTAGATTATATTCATGACCATTTTGATGAAGAAATTAATTTAACGACGTTATCAGATGTCATGCATTTAAACCGGCATTATGTTAGTCGCTTTTTTAAAGAAGCTGTTGGAATGAATTTTATTGATTATTTAACCAATTATCGAATCGAAAAAGCGAAGCAGCTATTGATGAAAACAGATGATTCTATCACTGAAATTGCTGGTACAGTAGGATACCTTGATGCGACTTACTTTAGTAAATTATTTAAGAAAAAAGCGGGCTTTTCACCTTACCAATATCGTAAAAAATTGCAGGGTGAGTGTCTTCCAACAAGTATATAAATAAAAAAGGTACTTTCCTAAAAATAGGAGAGTACCTTTTTACGAGTTTATTTTTTGACAAGTAATGTTACGCTCTCAACATGGTGAGTTTGAGGGAATAGGTCAACTGGTTGAATTTTTTCAACACTGTAGCCACCTTCGTTTAGCAACGCTAAATCTCTTGCTAATGTTGCTGGGTTACAACTTACATAAATCATTTTTGTCGGTTGCATTTTTACAACAGCTTCGATAAAGCTTGGTTCTAATCCTTTACGTGGTGGATCGACAACTACAAGATCAGCTTTCATATCTTCGTCGCTCCATTGAAGCATTACTTCTTCAGCCAATCCTGTTTCAAACGTCACATTATCGATTTCGTTGATTTCAGCATTGTTTTTCGCATTTTCAACAGCTGCTTCAATCATTTCAATTCCGTAAACTTGTTTTGCAGCTTTAGCTAATGAAAGAGAAATTGTTCCAATTCCACAATAAGCATCAATAACGGTTTCTTCTCCAGTTAGTTCTGCATAATCTAAAACAGTTTGGTATAGTTTTTCTGTTTGCGTTGGATTCACTTGATAGAATGAACGAGCTGAGATTTCAAAAGTATTTCCTAACAATGAATCACGGTAATTATCGCGACCCCATAAGACAATATTTTCGTCTCCCATAATCGTATTTGTACGTGTTGGATTAACATTTTGCACAATACTGACTACTTCTGGTAAAGCTTCCGTAATAGCAGGTAAAATTTTACTTGTTGGGAATAATTTTGGTGTTCTTGTTACTAAAATAATCATCATTTCACCGGTATAATAACCACGACGGACGATAATGTGACGTAGGTTCCCAGTATTTGGGCCTTCGTTGTATGGTTTCACATTAAATTCACGCATAATATCGCGCACAACCAGAATCGCTTTATCAATTTTAGGGTCTTGAATTTTAAAGTTTTCCATTGGAATAACGTCGTGGCTATTTTTACGGAAGAAACCTGTTGTTAATTTGTCATCAATTTTACGTACTGGAATTTGAGCTTTATTGCGGTAGCCCCATGGTTCAGCCATTCCGATTGTTTCAAAAACAGGTACTTCTGGTAATTTAGCAATTCGTTGCATCACATTGCGCACTTGTTGACGTTTAAAGTCAAGTTGTGCTGGGTACGACATGTGTTGCAATGGAGTAATTCCAACGCGTGTGTAGTTTTCGTCTTGTAATTCAACACGATTTTGACTTGAAGTTAGACGTTTCATTGCTTTTGCAAAACCAAATGATTTTCCTGTTTTATGAATCTTAACTTCCATTTCTTCTCCTGGAAGTGCATTTTCAATAAATAGTGGGTATCCTTCGATTTTGGCAACACCCATTCCTTCGTGTGTTAAATCTTCAACCTTAACTGTGTATTTCTCATTCTTTTTAACTGGTATTTCTTTATTTGCTTTCATAAAAAGCTCCCTTCGTTGGTACCATCTATCTGTAAAATTTGGTTCGTGAATTAAGTGACATGTTCGAATTCTCAACATAAAAATTTGCTGTCCTTTTAGAGTATCTCACAAAAGGACAGCAAACTCAAAGCTCATTTATTGATTTTTAATTTTTTTCTTCAGATTCAGGCTTAGAAATGATGCCATCGCCATTAATATCTTCATCTGTCAATCCTTCAACTTCTTTGATAAAGGCTTCTTCAGCATCTTCAAAAGCCTCATCTTCTGCTGTTACAGCATCATTTGGAATTGCATCCACATCGCCAAACATTTCAATATGCTGAATTAAATTAGTGAAGGTCATTGGGGCATCTCCACCATATTCTCCATCTAAATTAATCATCATTTTTGAATCATCTAGTGGTTGGGCTTTAACCATCTTGGTTTTTGTGTACAGTACTTTAGGATGGTCAATGTGTTTTCCACCATTTAGCATTAACGCGATTAAGTGTAGCAATTCTACAACATTGGCTGTTTTTACAACAATTAGTGAAAAATAACCATCATCTAAATGGGCATCTGGTGCGATTTGTTCAAAACCGCCAACAGAATTGGTTAGTCCTAGTAGAAACATGGAGGCCTTTCCTTCAAAAACCCCTTCATCATACTCGATTTTCATTGGAATTGGTTTGATTCTTGGCAACATTTCTGCGCCTTTTACTAAATAAGCTAAATAGCCAAAAACTGATTTTAATTGGGATGGAACGTCATAGGTCAGTTCCGTTAAGTAACCGCCACCTGCAATGTTGATAAAATAGGTGTCATTTGCTTTTCCAATGTCCATTTTCACCGTTTGTTTCTTTGTGATAACTCTAGCAGCTGCAACTACATCATTTCTAGGAATATGAAGTGCTCGTGCGTAATCATTTGTGGTTCCCGCCGGAATAATGGCCATTTTCGGACGGTTTTCAAGTCCAGCAATGCCATTAACCACTTCATTGATCGTTCCATCGCCACCAGCTGCTACAATCAATTCAAAGCCATCCTTTGCTGCTCGTTCAGCTTCATTTCTGGCAGAATTAGGCTCTGGCGTCGTGGCATAAGCACTTGTTTCATAACCCTCAGCTTCAAGAATTTGTAAGATGTCGACTAAATTTTTCTTTAAGACTTCTCTTCCTGAAGTTGGATTGTAAATGACTCTTGCTCTCATATAAATCCTCCTCATGGAAAGTTTCCTCTCCAATATAACTTCTATCGTTTACTTAATTCTTGATTTAACAATTGGTTCACAACGCCTGGATTCGCTTGTCCTTTTGTCGCTTTCATGATTTGGCCTACTAAGAAACCAACTGCACGATCTTTCCCATTTTTGAAATCTTCAATTGATTGTGCGTTGTTATCTAAGACTTCATTTATCATTGGCAATAGTTGTGCTGGATCTGATAGTTGGACTAACCCCTTAGCTTCAACGACTTTCTTCGCATCTCCACCGTTTAGGATTAATTCACGGAAAACTTTTTTCGCAATTTTAGAACTAATTGTTCCATCAGCGATTAACGTAATCATACCTGCTAAGTTGGAAGGTGTTAATTTTGTATCGGCTAATTCAAGTCTTTCGCTGTTTAAATAGGCAGAAACTTCACCCATCAACCAGTTAGACGCTTGTTTTGCATCTGCATTTTCTGCTAATGTTGCTTCAAAGAAATCAGACATTTCTTTTGTTAACGTTAGTACCATAGCGTCATATTCAGGTAAACCAAGCTCTTCGACATAACGTTTGCGACGAGATGCTGGCATTTCTGGAATGGCATTTTTAACGCGTTCAATCCACTCGTCATCAATGACGAAATTAGGAAGATCTGGTTCTGGGAAATAACGGTAATCACTTGAACCTTCTTTAACACGCATTAAAATTGTTTCGCCTGTTGTTTCATCAAAGCGGCGTGTTTCTTGTTGGATGATGCCACCTGATAAGAGCACACGTGCTTGACGAATTTCTTCGTGAGCTAAGCCACGTTTAACAAAATTAAATGAGTTTAAGTTTTTAAGTTCTGCTTTTGTTCCAAATTGTTCTTGGCCAATTGGACGAAGTGAAATATTGGCATCACAACGCATTGAGCCTTCTTCCATTTTCACATCACTGACACCTGTAAATTGTACGATTTGTTTTAACGCTTCTAAATACGCGTATGCTTCTTCTGGTGAGCGCATGTCTGCTTCTGATACAATCTCGATTAAAGGTGTTCCTTGACGGTTTAAATCAACATATGAATAACCATCTGTTCCATGGTTGTTTTTACCAGCATCTTCTTCCAAATGAACACGTTCAATTCTGATTTTCTTTTTAACGCCGTCTACTTCAATTTCAATCCAGCCATCATAGCCGATGGGTTTATCAAATTGAGAAATTTGGTAGGCTTTGGGATTATCGGGATAAAAATAGTTTTTACGATCAAATTTTGTGTCTTTAGCAATTTTACAGTTTAAAGCTAACGCAGCTTGCATCCCAAAATCGATGGCTTGCTGATTGACTACAGGCAATACGCCTGGGTATCCCCAGTCAATCACATTGGTATTCGTATTTGGTTCTGCTCCAAAATGAGCAGGGGATGGCGAAAACATTTTAGATTCTGTTTTTAATTCTACATGGACCTCTAGTCCGATTACTGTTTCAAAGTTCATCTGGTTTTCTCCTCCTACAAGTTTGGTTTTTCTTTATGAAATTCAGTTGCTTGTTCAAATGCGTAAGCAGCTTGATAAATCGTTGCTTCATCAAAATGTTTTCCAATCAGTTGCAACCCAATTGGCAAGCCATTTGAAAAACCACAAGGAATTGAAATCGCTGGTACACCGGCTAAGTTAACTGGAACGGTTAAGATATCGTTCATATACATCGTTAATGGGTCGTCCATGTTTTCGTCTAAATTAAAGGCAGTTGTCGGCGTTGTAGGACCTAAGATTAGATCGTAGTCATTGAAGACTTTTTCAAAATCTTGTTTGATCAATGTACGAACTTGGCCTGCTTTTTTGAAATAAGCGTCATAATAGCCTGAGCTTAGTGAGAAGGTTCCAAGCATGATACGACGTTTTACTTCCATTCCAAAGCCTTCTGAGCGGCTCATTACATATAGATCATCTAATGATTTTGCTTCTGGCGAACGGTAACCGTAACGTATGCCGTCAAAGCGTTGCAAGTTTGATGAAGCTTCACTTGATGCAATGATATAATACACGGCAATCCCATATTTTGAATGCGGTAAGCTAACTTCTTCAACCGTTGCACCTAATTTTTTATAGGTTTCAATTGCTTCAAGAACAGCGTTTTTAACGTCCTCAGCTACACCTTCTTGTAAATATTCTTTTGGAACACCAATCTTCATGCCTTTGATGTCTTGGTTTAATTTAGCTGTAAAATCCGGTACTTCTGTTTTAGCGCTCATTGAATCGTTGGCATCATATCCACTGATTCCATTTAGCACGTAGGCATTGTCTTTTACTGTACGTGTAAATGGTCCAATTTGATCTAAACTTGAAGCAAAAGCAATCAAACCAAAGCGCGAAATACGACCATAAGTTGGTTTCATTCCAACAATACCCGTAAAGGCTGCTGGTTGACGAATACTTCCACCGGTATCACTACCAAGTGAAATTGGAACTTGTCCAGCCGCAACGGCTGCTGCTGATCCACCTGAAGAGCCACCAGGAACTTTTGTTAAATCCCATGGGTTTTTGGTTTGTTTAAAGTAAGACGTTTCTGTACTTCCGCCCATTGCAAATTCATCCATGTTTAATTTTCCAACTGGAATCATGTCTGATTCATATACTTTATTCATAACCGTTGCATCATAAATTGGAATAAAATCTTCCAACATTTTACTTGCTGCAGTTGTTTTGATATCTTTTGTAACAATATTATCTTTAATTCCGATTGGCATTGCTGCTAAAACATTGGATTCGTCAATGCCTTTTTCGTCTAGTTTTTTAGCTAACGCTAACGCTTCTTCTTTACTGACTGTAATAAAAGCGCCTACTTTATCTTCCGTTGCTTCGATACGGTCAAAGGTAGCGTTCATTAAATCTACGGCAGTAATCTCTTTTGAAATCAATAAGTCATGTAATTCGGTTAAGTCTTTCTCTAATAAACTCATGCTCCAGCCTCCCCGTTATCCATAATTGCTGGAACTTGAATTAGTCCATCTTTTTCTGTTTTTACATTTTTAAAGAGCTCTTTACGATCTGTTCCTTCAGTTGCAACGTCAGAACGCATTACATTTACTGTTTCTAGTGCATGTGTTGTGATGGGTACGCCAGTTGTATCGATGGCTTCAAGTTGTTCAACCATTCCAATGATTTGATCCATTTGCTCTGTAAAATGAGCAATCTCACTATCTTTAAATGCTAGCTTCGATAGCTTAGCAACGTGTTTTACTTCTGATTCAGTAATTGCCAATTTTATTCAACCCTCTTTCTTCTTTTCTTTATTCCAAATTGGAAACTCAGTTCCTATTCTATCATAAACCGCTTAAGGGCACTATCTTATTTACAAAAAAAGTGAAGTAAAGTAGGAAACTTTACTTCAACTTCTGCTATTTTTAAGATAATTAATCGAAAACATGAGATTGAAATTCTTTTTCCCCACTATCCCGATTTAAGAAGGCTTCCATTCCATCAATTGAATTAATCGAGATTTCAATTGGAATATTCGGCGGTAAATATTTTGATGCATTGTCTGACACGTGTTGTGTTAAGGCAATGATTTCAGACTGACCGTAAAATTGAGTCGTTACGGTTGCCTTCATTTTAATCAATTGATCTCCACTGTATGTCGCTTCTGCGGTAACACCATTTAAATTTGGGAAGAAGCTTTGAACTTGAGATTTAAAGTTTTCAAAACTCGTTGTCTCATTACTGGTTTCGCCATCTGTTCTTGGGAATATCACTTTCTTTTCGTTAATGTCTTTCCAGTTAGCAACAGTTGCAGCGCCATCTTTGCTAACGCCTTCGCTAAAGAAAACACCGCCAGCTAAACTATCTTTAGGCGTTTGTTCAAAAAGACCTACTGTAATTGGAATATTTCCTAAGCCTTCCATTTTACGCAAACGTGCAACAATTTCATTTGCCATTTTCTTTCCTTCAGCTTCTAAGTTAGCTCGTTGGATGTCGGTTTTAAATTCTGCTCCGTATTGTACTTTTTGGTAATAATCGACACTATTTAATGCTAAGCCAATACTTATACCTGCTAATTTAAAATTATCGCCATCTTTTACCATGTAATTTTGTTCTAAAATTTGGCTTAAATATTTAGGTGCACGCTTATCTGGTTCAAGTTCCCCATTATCTACTGGATTCAATCCTTCAGGATCACTCACTGTTAAATCAGGTTCTGGATTATCGCCTGAGCTACGTTTTATCCACTTAGAAATTGTTTCCGCATCTAGTTGCTGTCCTTCTTGAAAATAGTAAGTGTCCGTTGGGAATTCTGAATGAGACAGATTCATTAAACCTGTTTCAAATGCCTTGATGTTGTATCCTGAGTTTAAACTTAAACTAACCCCTCTTGATTGACTCACTTTGTATTGCCCATCATTAATGACGTTTCGATAATAGTCCTTAGATAATTGACTAGTAGTTGCTTTCGCTTTTTCACTTGTTGAAGTATCTGTTGTTGTCGTTTGATTGTTTCCTGTAACGTCACCACATGCGGTTAAAAGCAATCCACATGACGCTGCTAACACTATTAATTTTCGTTTCATCAAGTTATTCCTCTCCTTCCAGTTGTTCTAGTAATTGATCTTCATTCCAAACCGTAATTTCTAACTTTTCAGCTTTTGCTAGTTTACTACCCGCATCCGATCCTGCTACGACAATATCCGTTTTTTTCGATACGCTTCCCGTTACATTTCCACCAAGATTTTCAATTCGAACTTTGGCTTCTTCTCGAGTGAAATGCGTTAGCTTTCCAGTTAAGACAATCGTTTTCCCATTAAATACTGAATCACTTTGTACGACTTCGTTTTTTTTCTTTCCTAAGTAATCTAAATTCACTTGCAAAGTTGCTAATTCGTTTATCAATTCCGTTACTTCAGGTAATGAAAAATAAGTTTGAAGACTTTCTGCAATAATGTCACCTATTCCATCGATTGCTAAAATTTCTTCTTTCGTTGCTTGACGGATTCCAGTCATTGAGCCGAACTCTTCTGCTACCAATTTAGCAGCCTTAGCACCAACATGTCGAATCCCTAAGCCGAATAATAAGCGCTCAACTGAATTGCTTCGACTATTATCGATCGCCGCCAATAGATTATTAGCTGATTTTTCTTTAATTTTATCTAGTGTAAGCAGTTCTTCAAATGTGAGTTTATACAAATCTGCTACATCGTGTACAAGGTCTTTTTCGTACATTTGAATGATGACTTTATTGCCTAGACCATCGATGTTCATTGCATTTCTTGAAACAAAATGAGACAGGCCTTCCGTAATTTGAGCAGGGCATTTTGGGTTCATACAACGCAGTGCGACTTCTTCTTCTAAGTGAACCAATTCACTGTCACAAGCGGGACAATGGGTTGGGATTTGGTAAGGTTCACTTGTCTTTTCACGTTTATCAAGGACTACTCTCGTTACTTCTGGAATAATATCTCCTGCTTTATGAATAACAACTGTGTCGAGTAAACGAATGTCGCGCTCTTTAATTAAGTCTACATTGTGTAAGCTTGCTCGTTGCACCGTTGTACCAGCTAAACGAACGGGGTCCATGATAGCTGTTGGTGTTACAACTCCTGTTCGACCCACCGTCCATTCAATTTCTCTTACAATCGTCTGAGCTTCTTCTGCTGGAAATTTATACGCAATAGCCCAGCGGGGTGCTTTAACTGTGAAACCTAGTTTTTCTTGTGTTGAAAAACGGTTGACTTTGATTACAATTCCATCAATTTCATAAGGTAATTCGCTTCTTTTTTCATGAAACGCTTCGACATACTGACACACTTCTTCTATTGATTGACACAACTTGCGTTCATGATTTGTTTTGATTCCTAATTCGTCTAATTGATTTAAAGCTTCTTCTTGACTAGTCGCTGTCAATTCACCAAAGTCAGTTACTGTGTATAAAAAAGTACTCAGATTACGCTTAGCCGCTATTTTAGGGTCTAACTGGCGCAAACTACCTGCTGCCGCATTTCTTGGATTAGCAAAAACATCTTCGCCATTTTCTTCTCGTTCTTTATTTAATTTTAAAAATGAAGACTTTGGCATATAGCATTCGCCACGAACTTCAATTGAATAAGGTTTTTTTAAGCGGAGTGGGACTGATTTCACCGTTCTGATATTCTGCGTAATATCTTCGCCAACTGTTCCATCTCCTCTTGTAGCTGCTTGAACTAGTTTTCCTTCTTCATATTTCAACGACACTGCCAGTCCATCAATCTTTAACTCGCAAATGTATTCAACCTCTCCTTCAACCAATTTTTTAATTCGTTGATCAAAATCAAGCAAATCGTTTTTATTGAAGGCATTGCCTAAACTTAGCATTGGAATTTCATGAACTACTTTTGTAAAGCCTGGTAAAACAGTGCCACCCACTCGTTGGGTTGGGGAATCTCCAGTTACTAAATCGGGAAATTCCGTTTCAAGTTCAACTAAACGGTGATAAAGTTTATCGTATTCATGATCCTCAATGGAGGGGTTATCTTTTACATAGTATTCATAACTATATTGTTCTAATTTAGTTCTTAATTGAAAAACTTCTTCTTTGGCTTGATCAAATGAATACTTTTCAGTCATTTAAGACCCCTCTTTTCTTAATTTTAAGCTTTTTCGATTGGTGCAAAGGCTGCTAATAAACGTTTAATTCCTTGTTCAGGAAAAGCAATATCTAATTCTAAATTATTCGCGTCACCGCTGACTTTAACAACTGTTCCTGTTCCCCATTTTTTATGAAGTGCTTTGTCGCCAACAGACCAACCTAATTTTTCCGCGCCGCTTTCTGTTTTGCTTGAAACAGGCGATTGGTAAATACTACTTGTGGCTTTGGTAGCTTGCATTCGACTAACTGGACTGCCGCTACTTCTAAAGGGTGTATTCCCAGTAAATTGGTTACCAGACTCTAAAGCTTCTTCGCTAATTTCAGCGATAAAACGAGAAGCTGCATTGGCTTGCGTGCGTCCATACAACATCCGTGAATAAGCATTTGTAATATATAATTTTTGTTCCGCACGAGTAATCCCAACATAGGCTAAACGACGTTCTTCTTCTAATTCATTCTCCTCCATCAACGCTCTTGAAAGAGGAAAGACACCTTCTTCCACACCTATCAAGAAGACGATGGGAAATTCAAGACCTTTTGCTGCGTGAAGAGTCATTAGGGTTACTTCACTGGTTTGTTCTTCTTCTAGATTATCTAAATCAGAAACAAGTGCTAGATCCGTTAAGAAGGTTAATAAACTTTTGTCTTCCGAACTATCTTTTTCAAATTGCTGCGTTACAGATAGAAATTCTTGAATATTTTCAATTCGAGTTTCAGATTCTAAGGTTTGTTCTGCTTTTAAGGCTTTTAAATAACCACTGCGTTTTAAAACTTCTTCAACTAATTCTGTTACTGGCAGGTATTCTTGCATTTGTCTTAAGTCTTTCATCATAAAACCAAATGCTTCCAATTCCCCTGCAGCTTTTCCAGCAATTGGTGTAATGCTCACATTAAGAGCTGTTTCAAGCATTGACCAACCATATTGATTTGAAGCTGTTCTTAATTTATCAACGGTTCCTGGACCAATTCCTCGTTTTGGAACATTTACAACCCGTTCAAAGCTCATATTGTCTTCCGGATTTGCAATTAATCTTAGATAAGCTAAAACATCCCGAATTTCTTTGCGATCATAGAATTTATGTCCGCCGACCATTTTATAGGGAATATTGGATTTCAACAGGTTTTCCTCAATAACACGGGACTGTGCATTCGTACGGTACAACACGGCAAAATCGCCATATGCTAAACCACGTTCGCGCATTTCTTCTTGCATTTTTGACACAATGTAACGAGATTCATCGTGTTCGGATTGACCTCGATAATAGGTAATTTTTTCTCCATCATCATTGTCTGTCCATAATTTTTTCTTTTTACGATTGCTATTATTGCCAATCACATCATTAGCCGCTTTAAGAATCATTTTAGTTGATCGGTAATTTTGCTCTAGTAAAACAACCTCTGCGTCAGCATAATCTTTTTCAAAATTCAAGATATTTTCCATATTTGCACCACGCCAGCCATAGATACTTTGATCGGCATCTCCCACGACACAAAGGTTTTTAAACCGTTTCGCTAATAAATTAACAAGTGTGTATTGTGCATGGTTGGTATCTTGATACTCATCCACATGAATGTAATGAAATTTATTTTGATAATAATCTAACGTTTCGGGGCTATCTTGGAATAGTCGAATTGTTAGCATAATTAAATCATCAAAATCTACTGCTTGATTGCGACGTAGCTCTTTTTGATAATCATCATAGCAATCGGCGACTATTTTTTCAAAAGGACTGCTTGCAGTTTCACGGTAATCATTGGGTGTCATCAACTCATTTTTTGCATTGCTGATTTGACTTAAAATTGCACGAGGATCATATTTTTTTGGATCAATATTACGTTCTTTTAAAATACGTTTCATCAAAGTTTGTTGCTCGCTTGGATCACTTATAGTGAAGGCTTTATTGTAACCGATTTTATCGATGTCACGACGTAGCATGCGGACACACATTGAGTGGAAAGTAGAAACCCAAACATCATTGCCTCCTGTTTTCATTAAACGAGCGACCCGTTCTTTCATTTCTTTAGCAGCTTTATTTGTAAATGTGATGGCTAAAATATTCCATGGATTTACTTGTTTTTCTTCAATTAAATACGCGATACGATGTGTCAACACGCGTGTTTTCCCACTACCAGCACCAGCCATAATCAAAAGAGGCCCTTCTGTGTGAATCACAGCTTCTTTTTGACGTGGATTCATTCCATTTAATAAATCATCTCTTAATACCAATTAATAACATCCTCCTATTTCAAGCAATTTCGTGAACGTTAGACGTTTTAAATCCATTGGATCGAATTTTCAAAAACTAGACACTATCTGCTCATTTTATACATTAGTCCATTATAGCAAAAAAACACGAAAACTTCTTTAAAAAAAGAATAAGAGTTTTCAAACTATCCAATAAAAAAGACGAAGCTTTTTTAGCAGCTCGTCCTTTCTTCCGTTACGTTTTTTCTACCTTTGTCAAAATCATTGATGTGAGCCAAGCCGTAATTGGAATAATCAAAATAGCACCAATTCCAATACAAAGAACAGATAAAACTTCCGCCATAAATACTTTGGAATTAATAATAGTTTCAAAAGAATAATAAATATCTTTAAACCAAAGAATAAGCGCTAGGTATCCTCCTACAAACGCAAAAAATAAGGTGTTAGTGGTGGTGCCTAAGATATCTTTTCCAACCGTCATACCTGATTTAAAAAGATTTTTTTTAGTCAACAATGGATTATGGAAGTAGATTTCGTTCATTGCAGAAGCAATTGAAATTGCTGTATCGGTAACTGCTCCAATCATTCCTAACAAAATGGTTGAAATCCCTACTTTTATAAAGTCAATTCCAATGTAGAATGAAAAAGTGCTTAGTTCTTCTACTTCTTCTTCACCAAATCCTTGGATTTTAGCAAACTCCATTAACCCGTAAACCAAGATGAATAAAATAAAAACCGTCATTAAAGTTGCCACAAAAGCTGTCTTTGTCTTTAAATTGACTTCATTAATGTAAAACAAATTGACACAGCTTACTAAAATACAGGCAATAAAGGTTAAGAATATCGGGTCTTTTTCATAGACCGTTAATAACATCATCATAAAAACAATGACAAAATTTAAAAATAAGGCAATAAAAGATTTAGTTCCCTTTTCTCCACCAATTATTCTCATTAAAACAAATAAAATAATAGCAAGACCCACTAGTACAGTCATTTGATCCCGCCTTTCTTATGGATGAAGTAAATAGAAATGTACAACCCAATTGGAATCGTCAAGACAATCCCAATACTTCCTGCTAAAGCTCGTGCTAGTTCTAACGATAAATTCATTGAAAGTGTGTAACCAATTGCGGCACCATTTTTTAAATACAGTAAGACCATTGGAACTGCCCCACTAATATATGCAAAAAACAGTACATTTGTCATGGCCCCCATAATATCCTTGCCAATCTCCATCCCTGATTTCACAAGAGCGTCTTTAGAAATCTCTTTATTTTTAGTAACCAACTCCTGTACTGTTGATGCCATAATAATAGCTACATCCATTACTGCACCTAACGAACCAATCAATACTCCTGCTAAAAAAACTTTTCGAGGTGCACGAGTTAAAAATTGCATTTCTTCGTATCTTAACCCTCGATCACCAAGTAGGTTCATCACTCCGTAAGCAATGAAAAAGGAAATAAACGTTCCAATTAACGTGGAAATAATTGCGGCATAGGTTTTCCTGTTGTTTCCACTGACTAAAAAGAGTGAAATCACCGTAAACAGTACAACCATTCCCATTGAAATAATCAGTAAATTGCCATTTTCAGAACGAATATAATAATCAAGTACAATTGATAAAATCACAATGTTTAGAATCAAACTAATAATTGAAAAAACGCCACTTTTTTTTCCAACAAATAAAGCAGATAGTAGGAAAATCCATCCGACAATTAACAAATATTGATCTCGCTTAACACCGTCAATAGAGCCTTCCAAAGGTGTTTTTGATTTTTTTGAAATGGAGACAAAAAGTTCATCTCCAACTCGGTATTTTTCATCATGAGCCCCTGATAAAGAATACTCATTTTTCAATAAAATTTTATCGCCTTGATGTGCGCCATTTTTTACAATCCCTGTCAATTCTTGCGTTGTGACCAGATCTTTATTATGTGTTGCATCCGTTGTCTCAACTGACTTTACAACGGTATTTTTTGTTATTTTCACAACCGTCTGTTGATATAAATGCGCATTATGCGTTACAAAAAACCACGACAAAAGGACACTCAAAAAAAGAATACCTACCAAAAAAATTGTTTTATTATTTTTCAAACAATCGCCTCTCTCATTCAAACAAAATAACCACAATCTCTATAGTAGCATTGCGGTTACAAAAAAATTCATATAATAGAAAATTCTTAGTTAAATTTTAATCATTTAAAACACTTAGTACTAACTGATTAACTGCGATTCGGACTTGTTTTCTAGCCAGTCCAAATTGTTTTTTTCTTAGAAGATCTACAATTAGAGAATAGTGATGAATTTTTTTAGGAATATTTTTTTTCAATATATAGGCTAATTCAGAGTCTTTTTGTTGGTGAAGACTACGAATCGTATCCATAACACTACTCATCATGTAATCATTTTTCCCGCTTTGTAAAAACACACGAATCAGTTGACGCTCTTTTTCGTCATATAACTGAACGTCACCTTGTTCAATACAGGCGATCATCTGATTCAATAAACAATCTAATTTAGGAAAGTCAAGTTGAATCTCTTTTAGTTCTATAAAATGAAGTTGATGAACAATCATCAATTCAATATACTCTAGTCGGTCAGCGTATTCTTTAAATTTAATTTTAGGTTCTGTTACCACTGCACCTTTATGAGGAATAATCGTTAAATAGCCCTCTTCTTGTAGCTTTAAAAAAGCATTTCGAATAGGCGTCCTACTAATTCCTAAACAAGTTGAAATCTTTTGTTCTGTGATATGCGTTTGTGGCAACCATTCTTTTGATTGAATCTGTTCCTTTAAATAATGATACGCAACTTTTTCTAAGTTTTTCGACCTAGGCATAATGAATTCCCACCAACTTCAGTATTTATTTCAATTCTGTTTCATTGCTTTTTTCCCGATATCCATTCGATAAAAGGTTCCTTCAGTATCCACTGCTTTCAATTGCTGATAAGCTTTATCTGCAGCTTCCTTTAAGGTATTACCTTGAGCTTCTATTAAATAGATTCTACCACCATTTGAAACTAAATTTCCAGTTTTATTTTTTTTGACTCCTGCATAATAAACTTGTACCTCTTCAAGTTTCGTTAAATCAGGTAGTATTATTTCTTTTTGATAGGCTTCTGGATACCCATCACTTGCAATGACAATGCCAATATCATATCCTTTTTTTTGCCATTCAACAACTGGAACTTGATTATTTAATAAATCATCAATGAGTTGTGCAAAATCACTTGTTAAGCGATTTAAGACAACTTGCGTTTCTGGGTCTCCAAATCGAGCATTGAATTCAATTACCTTGACTCCCTTTTCAGAAGCAATAAGGCCTGCATATAAAATCCCAGTGAATTCTCTTTCTTCAGAACGCATTCCTTGTACGGCAGGTTTTAAAACTTTTTCAACAGCTTCTTCAATCATGCTCTCGGGGATTTGTGGAACAGGTGAATAGGCTCCCATCCCTCCTGTGTTAGGTCCTTTATCTCCTTCATAAGCTCGCTTGTGGTCTTGGGCAATCGGCATTGGATAAATTTTATTATTGCTTACAAACGCCAATAATGAGAATTCTTCGCCACTTAAAAATTCTTCAATGACTACTCGCTTTTCTGCTCCTGAAAATTTCCCATCTAACAACATATCTTTTAATGCTAACGTTGCGACATTCATATCTTCAGCAACTACGACCCCTTTTCCAGCTGCTAATCCGTCTGCCTTAATGACAATTGGCGTTCCTTTTTCTTCTACATAACATAAAGCTTGTTCATAATCTGTAAATGTTTGGTAAGCTGCTGTTGGAATTTGGTAAGTTGTCATTAGCTGTTTAGCAAAATCTTTTGAACCTTCAATTAAAGCTGCTTTTTTAGTTGGTCCAAATATTTTCAATCCTGCTGCAAGAAAATCATCCACAATTCCATTCATTAATGGCGTTTCTGGCCCCACAAAGGTCCAATTAATCCGTTCTTTTTTAGCGAACTCTATCAACGCTGCGTGATTGTTTTCTTCAATATCAACAAGCTGAATGCCGTCTTGTTGCATCCCTTCATTTCCTTTTGCGCAATAAACAGTTGATACTTTCGGGCTTGCTGCTAATTTTTTACATATCGCGTGTTCTCTTCCTCCACTACCAATTACAAGTACCTTCATTATTATCCCGCCTTTGATTGATTTTATAAGAATGCAAAAGCCTTTACTAAAACTAGTAAAGGCAGGTTTTATTAGTGTCTAAAATGTCTAACCTTTGTAAAGACCATTGTGACGCCATATTTATTTGCCATTTCAATTGATTCTTGATCTTTAATACTTCCGCCTGGCTGAATAATCGCTTCAATTCCATGTGTTGCCGCATATTCAACACTGTCACTCATTGGGAAGAACGCATCACTTGCTAGAACTGCTCCTTCTAATTTTCCAGCAGCCTGTTCTAACGCAATCTTAACAGATCCTACTCGGTTCATTTGGCCTGCACCAATCCCTAATGTATGGTGGTCATTTGCTACTACAATCGCATTGCTTTTCACATGTTTCATAACTTTCCATGCAAATTCCATTGCTTTTAATTCTTCAACTGTCGGTATTCTTTCCGTTACAACGTCCCATTCAGGAGCTTCTCCTAATAATAAATCTTGTTCTTGAATAAGTAGTCCACCTAGCACACTCACTTGTTCTGTACCTTTTACAACCGGCTGTTCAAAATTCAAGGTCATCAAACGGAGATTTTTTTTCTTGGTTAGACATGCTAAGGCTTCCTTCGTATAGCTTGGAGCAATAATAATTTCTAAGAAAATAGTGTGTAATTTTTCAGCTGTTGCAAGATCTACTTCGCGATTTAGCACAATAATCCCACCAAAAATGGAGACTTTATCTGCTTGATAGGCGTGTTCAAATGCTTCATAAATTGTTTCTCCAATTCCAACACCACATGGGTTCATATGTTTCACTGCTACCGCTACTGGTTCACTAAACTCTCTTGCAATTCGAATCGCAGCATCCGCATCTTTAATATTATTATAAGACAGTTCCTTGCCGTGAATTTGTTTTGCATTCGCAATTGAAAAATCAACCGTTAAAGGGTCTTCATAAAAACTAGCTTTTTGATGACTGTTTTCACCATAGCGAAGACTTTGCTTACGATCATAAGTAAATGTTACTTTTTCAGGCGCCTCTTCTCCAACTAAATCTGTTAGATAGTTCGCAATCAGTGCATCATAACTAGCAGTATGACGAAATACTTTGGCAGCTAAACGCTCTCTTGTTTTTAAAGTTGTTCCACCATTTTCTGTCAATTCGGCAATCACAAGAGCATAGTCAGCAGGATCTACTACAACAGTAACCGAGGCGTAATTTTTCGCTCCGCTTCTAAGCATACTAGGCCCACCAATATCAATATTTTCAATCGCATCTGCTGTCGTCACATCTTTTTTCAGAATGGTTTCTTTAAAGGGATAAAGATTTACACAAACGAAGTCAATTGGTTGAATGCCATACTCCTCCATTGCATTTGTATGACTCACTAAGTCTCTACGTCCTAGCAAACCACCATGAATTAACGGATGTAAGGTTTTAACTCTGCCATCCATCATTTCAGGGAAGTTGGTAACTTCCTCAATCCCAATCGTTGGAATTCCCGCCTCTACTAAAACTTGCTTTGTGCCACCTGTTGAAATAATCTCTACTTGATTTTCAACTAATGCTTTTGCAAATTCAACAATTCCTGCTTTATCTGACACACTGATTAACGCTCTTTTCATTTTGAAAAACGCCCCTTTATGTTTAATTTTCAGTTTTTTTAATCGCCTGAATGACTTCTTGAACCACTTCTGGATAAAGCTGATGTTCTGCTTGATGGATTTTTAATTCCAAACTTGCTAATGTTTCATTTTCTTCTATATTAACTCTTTTTTGAGCTAAAATGGGACCTGTATCCACGCCATTATCAACATAGTGTACCGTCACGCCAGTTTGCTTAACTCCTGCTTCAAAAGCATCTCGAATGCCATGCAATCCTGGAAATTCAGGAAGTAAGGCAGGATGGATATTTAAAATACGATTTGGATAAGCATTTAGTAAAGTTGGACCAATCAAACGCATATATCCTGCTAAAACAAGCAACTCCACTTCTTTTGCTTCCAGTTCTTTTAAAATTTCTCTTTCATATTCAACTTTATTTGCAAATTGTTTCGGTGAAAAAGACCGAACTGGAATTTGTAAGCTTTTTGCTCGCTCTAAAACATACGCATCTGTGCGGTCAGAAAAAACCAACACAATCGCACCTTCAATTTCTCCTTGATTCATGCTTTTCGCAATCGCTTCAAAATTACTTCCGTTTCCAGAAGCAAAAACGGCTATTTTCATCCCTACACCTCTTCTAAAATCAATGCTTCATCCGTTCGTTTCGTAATCCATCCAATAACTGAAGCTGTTTCTCCGGCCTTTTTCAATTGTTCTAAAACGCTTTTAACGTCATCTTTTGAAACAGCAATTACCATTCCTATCCCCATATTGAAGATCTCGTACATCTCATGAGCAGGAATAGTACCGTAAAGTTGCAATGCTTGAAAAATAGGCAATACATCCCAACTTCCCAACTGCACATGGGCAGCTAAATTATTAGGAAGCATCCGTGGAATATTTTCAACAAACCCGCCACCAGTTATATGAGCGATTCCATGAATTTTTCTTTCTTTGATTAATGGAAGCAACGCTTTAACATAAATTTTAGTGGGTGTTAACAAGACGGAACCTAATGGTTCACCTTTTAATTCAGGTAATATCGAGTCATAATCAAACTCATTTTGTTCAAAAAACACCTTACGAACTAATGAATACCCGTTTGAATGAATCCCACTTGAAGCAATACCTATCAAAACGTCCTCTTCTTTAATATCCGCTTTTTTTATCAATTGCTTTTTTTCTGCTACACCAACAGCAAAACCAGCTAGATCATAGTCATCATCGTTGTACATACCAGGCATTTCTGCAGTTTCGCCACCAATCAAAGCAGCTCCTGCTTGAATGCACCCTTCACTTACACCTGCAACTACTTTTTCCAAACGAGCAGGAACATTTTTTCCTGTCGCTATATAATCTAAAAAATAAAGAGGTTCTGCTCCTTGGGCCACAATATCGTTTACACACATTGCCACACAATCAATTCCAATTGTGTCATGTTGATCTTGTTGAATAGCAATCATTAACTTTGTTCCAACCCCATCTGTACCTGAAACCAAAACAGGTTCCTTTACATTTAATTGGGTTAAATCGAAGCAACCACCAAATCCACCAATTACATCCATAACACCTTTGCGTTCTGTTTTTTTCACATGTTTTTGAATGCGTTCAACGGTTTCATATCCAGCCTCAACGTCTACTCCTGCTTTTGAATAAGCATTTGCCATTATCTAATTCCCTCCAAATTCTTTGCTTTTTGATACCATTTTTATTTAAGTACCGGTGCTGTTCCTAATGATTTGAGGTAATCTGCTTCATAATCATATAAATCTGTTGGAAAATCGCCATTAAAGTAGGCCATACATAATCCAGAATAAGGTGCATCAAAATTTAAACCAATCGATTCAATCAATCCTTCTTCACTTAAAAAAGATAAGCTATCTGCAAAGATTAAGTCTTTAATTTCTGAAACGGAATGATTGGCTGCTATCAATTCTTCTCTAGTCTGAATGTCGATTCCATAGAAACAAGGATAGCGTAATGGCGGAGAAGCAATGCGAACATGAACTTCCTTTGCTCCAGCTTCCTTTAAAAGTTGCACAATACGGCGACTTGTCGTTCCACGAACGATTGAATCATCTACCATCACCACTTTTTTACCAGCTACAACACCTCGAACAGCCGACAGCTTCATACGAACTCCCTGTTCTCTTAATTCTTGTGTTGGTTGAATAAAAGTTCTAGCAATATATTGATTTTTAATTAAACCCATTTCATATGGAATGCCACTTTTCTCAGCGTATCCGCTAGCAGCAGATAGGGAAGAATTCGGTACACCAATCACAATATCTGCATCAATTGGCGCTTCTTCTGCCAATCTACGTCCCATATTTTTTCGAGCCGTATGCACATTCACACCGGCAATATCAGAATCTGGTCTCGCAAAATAAATATATTCCATTGAACAAATTGCCATTGTGGTGTCATCTGTGTACGTTTCAATGGTGTACCCTTCGTCATTAATAATGACAATCTCACCAGGCATCACCTGTCTGACAAAGTTTGCTCCAACAACGTCTAGTGCGCAGGTTTCACTTGCTAACACATAGGCTCCGTTTTTCATTTGTCCGATTGAAAGAGGTCTAAACCCGTTTGGATCAAGTGCTCCAATCATCGCATCACTTGTCATTAATATATAAGCAAATCCCCCTTTAACGGTTTTAAGGCTTTCTTTTAATTTATCAATAAATTGGGCTTCCTTACTTCGACGAATCAAGTGCATTAAAACTTCTGTATCCGAATTGGAATGAAAAATTGCACCTGCCTGTTCTAGTTCTAACCGTAAACTTTTGGCATTAATTAAATTGCCGTTATGAGCTAAAGCAATCTCTTCGTCATAAAATTTAAACAAAAAAGGCTGGATATTATTGATCCCTCCACTACCAGCTGTCCCATAGCGAACATGGCCGATTGCTGAATCGCCTTTTAAACGCTCTAGCTCTCTCTCATCTTTAAAGACTTCTGAAATCAAGCCGACGTTTCGATGGCCTTTTAATGCGCCTTGATGATTTGCCACGATGCCAGCACCTTCTTGCCCTCGATGCTGTAAACTGTGTAATCCAAAATAGTTTAAGCGTGCAGCCTCTGGATGACCCCAAACACCAAAAACACCACACTCTTCGTTTAAACTTTTTACTTCAGTAAGCACGGAATCGCCTTCTCCCATAGTTGTCTTAGTTCATTTGTTGCTACTTGATAAGTTCCTTGTTGGGTCTTCATTGTCACGATTGGTTCAGCTGTGACTTCTCCGATTAAAACAGCCTCTTCTCCCATCAGTTTTGAAAAAGCTGCTGCATTTTCTTGCTTAACGGAAAGCACAAATCGTGATTGCGTTTCTGAGAATAGCCACATATCTGGCAAGTCAACCGCCACATCGATTCCTACTTCATTTTCAAACGCACACTCGCTTAACGCAACTGCTAGACCACCCTCACTCGTATCATGAGCACTTTCAACTAAACCTGCTTGAATGGCTGCCAGTACTTTAGCTTGGCGATTTTGCTCGACTGCTAAATCGAAGTCCATTAACTTTCCTTCAATTTTTCCTAATTCCATTTTTTGTAATTCAGAACCATTAAAATCCGCTTTGGTATTTCCAATGACATAAATATAGTCGCCTGCTTGTTTAAAGCCTTGTGTTGTTATGTGCGCTAATTTTTCTACTAAACCAACCATTCCAATCACTGGAGTTGGATAAACGGCTTGGCCATTAAATTCATTATACATGGATACATTTCCTGATATTACAGGAGTATCTAAAACTTCACATGCTTTTGAAATTCCGTCAGCTGACGTCCATAATTCCCAGAAAATCTCTGGTTTATCGGGGTTTCCGTAATTCAAGCAATCTGTAATTGCTAGAGGCTTCCCTCCACTACACACTATATTTCGAGCTGCTTCGGCAACCGCAATTTGTCCACCTACTTCAGGATTTAAATACAAGTAACGTGCATTGCAATCCGTTGTCATTGCAATGGCTTTATCCGTTCCCCGAACGCGTAAAATGGCTGCGTCACTTCCTGGTCCCACCACTGTATTGGTACGAACCATTGAATCATATTTTTCAAAAACAGATTTTTTAGAAGCAATTGTGGGTTGTTGTAGCAGCTTTTTTAGTGTATCGATAAACGAATTAGCTTCTGGTTGATAATCTTCCATCTCCTTAAAAGCTTGGATTCTAGCTGGTTCAGTGTAAGGTTTATAATAAGTTGGAGCATCTTCTGCTAAAGCATCTACAGGTAAATCAGCCACTAGGCTTCCTTTATGATACAGTCGATACATGCCATCGTCTGTCACTTCTCCAATTGTTACAGCATCTAATTCATATTTTTTAAATAGCTCAACTACTTGGTTTTCTTCCCCTTTTTTCACACAAATCAGCATACGCTCTTGTGATTCAGAAAGCATCATTTCATAAGGCGTCATCTGTGTCTCTCTTTGTGGTACGTCATCTAAATTAAGAATCAAGCCACTCCCCGCTTTAGAAGCCATTTCTGCACTTGACGAAACGAGCCCAGCTGCCCCCATATCTTGAATCCCAACTAAAATTTCTTGATAATCGTAAATTAACTCTAAACAGGCTTCTAATAACAGTTTTTCCATAAAAGGATCGCCTACTTGAACGGCAGAACGTTTGGTTTCTTCTTCATCATTGAATTCTTCAGAAGCAAAGGTCGCGCCATGAATGCCATCTCGCCCTGTTTTAGCTCCAACATACATGATAGAATTCCCTATTCCTTTAGCTTGTCCTTTTTGAATGTCTTTATGATCAATCAAACCTACACACATAGCATTCACAAGTGGATTTCCTGCATAGCAATCATCAAAAGCAATTTCGCCACCGACTGTTGGAATTCCAATACAATTTCCATAGCCTGCAATGCCCGCTACAACTTCTTCAAACAAATATTTTGTTCGCTCGTTAGTTAGCTCGCCAAAGCGTAGGGAATCTAAAATAGCAATGGGTCTTGCCCCCATACTGAAAATATCACGAATAATTCCACCAACACCTGTTGCTGCTCCTTCATAAGGCTCCACGGCAGAAGGATGATTGTGACTTTCCGCCTTAAACACAACCGCTTGATTGTCTCCGATATCGACAATTCCAGCACCTTCACCAGGTCCTTGTAAAACCTGTTTTCCTGTAGTTGGAAATTTACGTAAAACTGGTTTTGAATTTTTATAAGAGCAATGTTCACTCCACATCACTGAAAAAAGACCTGTTTCTGTGTAATTAGGCAAACGTTTTAAGATTTCCTCGCTAATCATTGTGTATTCTTCATCCGTTAGGCCCCATTGCTGGTAAATTTTTTGCTCTTTAATTTCTTCTGCTGTCGGCTCTGTGTATTGGATTGTTGTCATTAGTTTGTCACCTTTCTAAAGTTCTTTATCATTGATTTAAAGAAATTTAAGCCATCATCGGAACCTAGTAATTGTTCAACCGCTCTTTCTGGATGAGGCATCATGCCTAGCACATTTCCTTCTTTATTGATAATGCCTGCAATATTCGCAATACTTCCATTTGGATTTTCATTTCCGTAAGTAAACACAATTTGATGATCTTCTTGTAATTCTTTTAATGTCGCTTCATCGCAATAATAATTCCCTTCCCCATGGGCAATTGGAATCTGAATGGTTTCATTCGCTTGGTAACAAGATGTAAACGGTGTTTGATTATTAACTACCAATTCGACTGTTTTACACACAAAATGTAAAGATTCATTACGACGTAACGCACCTGGTAACAAGCCTGCTTCCAATAAAATTTGAAACCCATTGCATGTTCCAAAAACAGGTTTGCCTTCATTTGCAAAACGGATGACTTCACTCATAATCGAAGAAAAGCGTGCAATTGCGCCACACCTTAAATAATCACCATAAGAAAAACCTCCTGGTAATAAAACACCGTCAAATCCTGCTAAACTGGTTTCATCGTGGCGAACATACTCTGCTTCCTCTCCTAAACAATCTGTTATCGCCGTCAGCATATCCACATCACAGTTAGAACCTGGAAAAACAATGACTGCAAATTTCATTTAGTTTTCCTCCTGTATTTCGTAACGATAGCTTTCCATCACAACGTTGCTGAGTAATTTATCACAAATTTCTTCGATGGTTTCTTGAACTGGTCGAGTCGTTTTCTTCACTTTAATTTCAAAATATTTTCCGATTCGAATTTCTTCAATCTCTTGATAGCCTAAACGATGAACGGCCCCTTTTACGGCCTCTCCTTGTGGATCTAAAACCGATTGTTTATAAGTGACATAAACTTTTACAAAATACATATCAGCAACTCCCTTTTTATTAGTTTTTTAGATTGATTCAAGTTTTAACAAACGTTCGAATACTTCTTGATAGACGGGAACTAGATTCCCTAAGTCCCGGCGATAAACGTCTTTATCTAAATGTTCGCCTGTTTTCACATCCCATAAGCGGCAAGTATCAGGAGATATTTCATCAGCTAGTAGAATGTTTCCATCTGCTTGTTTGCCAAATTCTAGTTTAAAATCAATCAATTGGATATCGATTTTCTTAAATACTTTTTGTAAGGCTGTATTTACTTCTAATGTCATTTTTTTAATTTTTTTGATTTCTTCTGCTGTTGTTAGCTCTAATAATTGAATATGTTCCTCATTCATCATCGGATCGTCTAGCTTGTCGTCCTTTAAGTAAAATTCAATGATTGGATTAGCTAAAGGAGTTCCTTCCTTCACGCCAAATCTTTTTGAAAAACTTCCAGCAGAAATATTTCTTAGAACGACCTCTAAAGGAAACATTGTAACTGACTCAATTAATTGTTCGGTTTTTGACAGTTTTTTTATAAAGTGATTGTGAACACCTGCTTCTTTTAACAGGCTAAAAAGAAGACTTGTAATTTGGTTATTCAATTCACCCTTGCCTTGAATCAAATCCTTTTTTTTCCCATTTAATGCTGTTGCTTGGTTTAAATATTCAACCCATATCACATCTGATTCACTTGTCTTATATAATTTTTTTGCTTTCCCTTCATATAAAAGCTCCTGCTTTTCCAAAAAAAGACCTCCAATTAACATTTTCTCACAAATGAACAATCTAAGGAACGAAACTATAAATCGTTCGTCTTAAACACATATTCATTTTAACAATCTACCAATTCGATGTCAACTTAAATAACGAACATTAAAAACTTTTAATATTGGAATCGTTCGCATTGAAGCGTTTTTCTCTTTTATAAACTCCTATTACATTAAATTAGCATGGTTAAACCGATAATCGTTTAGTTCGACATACTAAAAAAAGGCTCTACAAAAAGATTGATTTTGACTTCTAGCATCAACATCATTCTTTTTATTCGCCAATATTTCAACTTTTATAATCCGTATAAAACTGAGCGCATCTCTTGTTTTCTCTTCTATTTCCCTGTATCCTAAATACAAAGAATAATTAAATTTTAAAGGAGTTGCCGATATGTCTTCAAAAATGTTACACACTTGTATCCGTGTTAAAGATTTAGATAAATCTCTTGATTTTTACACAAATGTACTGGGTTTAAAAGAAAGTCGTCGTCTTGATTTTCCAGAGCATCAATTTACACTGGTTTATCTCGCTTTTGATAACAGTGACTATGAGTTGGAGCTAACTTATAATTATGACCAAGAAACGGCTTACGACTTAGGGAATGGCTATGGTCATATTGCTATTGGCGTGGATAATATTAAAGAGCTTCATGAAAAACAAGTGGCAGCTGGTTTGAATGTCACAGATTTCAAAGGATTGCCTGGTTTGGAATTTGGCTATTATTTTATTACAGATCCAGATGGTTATAAAATCGAAGTTATTCCTAATTAAACAAAAAAAGACACTTTTGAATTTTCTTCAAAAGTGTCTTTTTTTGTTTAATCTTCAATTTCAGTTACAACTCCTGCACCGACGGTTCTACCACCTTCGCGAATGGAGAATTTCGTTCCCATTTCAACGGCGATAGGTGCAATTAAGCTTACATCAATTGTTACATTATCGCCAGGCATCACCATTTCAGTTCCTGCTGGAAGTTCAATCACTCCAGTTACATCAGTCGTGTGGAAATAGAATTGTGGGCGGTAATTATTAAAGAATGGGGTATGACGTCCTCCTTCTTCTTTAGACAAGACATATACTTCACCTTTAAATTTTGTATGAGGTGTAATACTACCCGGTTTTGCTAATACTTGACCACGTTCAATTTCTTCACGACCGATACCACGCAATAGAATTCCAACATTGTCGCCTGCTTCTCCAAAATCAAGTGTTTTACGGAACATTTCAATTCCTGTCACGGTTGTTTTCTTCGTTTCAGGGAATAATCCAATTAATTCGACTTCATCGCCAACTTTAACGGTACCGCGATCGATTCTACCACTTGCGACAGTTCCTCGACCTGTAATCGTAAAGACATCTTCAATTGGCATTAAGAATGGTTTTGCATTATCACGATCTGGTGTTGGGATATAGCTGTCAACAGTATCCATCAATTCCATAATTTTTGCTTCTGCTGCTGGATCTCCTTCTAATGCTTTTAAAGCAGAACCACGAATCACAGGGATGTCATCACCTGGGTATTTATATTCTGTTAATAATTCACGAATTTCCATTTCAACTAAATCGGTTAATTCTGGATCATCGACTAAATCTTCTTTATTGATGAAAACAATCAAATCTTCTACTCCAACTTGACGTGAAAGCAAAATATGTTCACGTGTTTGTGGCATAGGACCATCTGTTGCAGATACCACTAAAATTGCGCCATCCATTTGTGCAGCTCCAGTAATCATGTTTTTTACGTAATCTGCGTGTCCTGGTGCATCTATATGAGCATAGTGGCGTTTTTCTGTTTCATACTCTACATGAGCTGTATTAATGGTAATTCCTCTTTCGCGTTCTTCTGGGGCAGCATCAATACTAGCGTAATCTTGAGGATTTGCAAGACCTTTTTTCGCTAAAACTGATGTGATTGCCGCTGTTAATGTTGTTTTCCCGTGATCGACGTGTCCAATTGTTCCAATGTTTACATGTTCTTTTGTTCTTTCATAATGTTGTTTTGCCATAACTTACAAACCTCCTTGGTTAATGTTCTTGATTAAGAGTCTGACTATCACTGACCAACTCTTAAGATAGTTATACACCCATTCAAGAAAAATAGCAAGTATTTTCGCTTATTATTTGTAAGCTTATTTTTTCAGTTCATTTTTAGTCATCTTTAGTTGCGCAACAATCATGATACTGATAATAATCAGTAGATACCAACTTGTTATTTTCCCAAGATGTACGAAGCGCCATTGTTTTAATTGATCTGGATAAGCCCACGCACCAAAAAAACTGGCAATATTTTCTGCTACCCAGATAAAGAAGGCAATGCATAGAAAAGAAAAGCTTAGCGGCATTTTCAGGCGACTTTCACCGACTGTAAAATACACCCATGTAGGATAAAATAAATAAAATACTGCTACAATTAAAAACCAACGCAAATCAACCATAAAATGGTGGGTAAAAAAATTCAGATAAATCAGGCTGCATAATAAAATAACTACTTTAGTATTTGGCCACGTACTCATTTTCAAATCAAAAACCTTCCATGCTTTACAAATATAGCTCCCTATACTTGAATACATAAAACCACTGTACAATGGCACACCACCAATCTTCCAAAAACCAGCACCTGGATAACTCCATGATCCAAATTGAACTTTGTAAATTTCTAATACTAATCCAATAATGTGAAATAACATAATAACCTTTAATTCATCCTTGGTTTCTAATTTAAAATAAAGCAGTGTGATTTGTGTAAAGATACAAATTAGCAACAACAGATCGTATCGAGGAATCATTCCAATTGATATGTATTTCGTTAGTCCAAGTGATATAACAATAATTATCGGAAATAAACAACACTGTATTTGCTGATAAGTAAACTGTAAAATCCCTTTAACAACCTTCATATGCCCACTTCCTTCGCTTCTATTTTCGCGTTTTATTCTAAAGAAAGAACTAAGAGAAAACTAAATTTAGGATAAATTCAAAAAAAATTCACACTTTTTTTACATATTCGTACCAATTTAATCATTATTTCGTCATATTTATTGCTTATACTATCTTTATAATCAAACAACAACCAACTTTTTTATTTTTTCATTCTTTACTCCTCCAAAGTAAAGAACCAACTCCTTTTAGTCATCTGATTTAATTCAGGTGGCTTTTTTTTTAATAAAAAAAACTTCCCTAAAGAAGGGAAGTTTTTAGTTTATTTATTTAAACCAACTCGATCAAAAATTGTATCAACATTCTTTAAATGGTAATGATAGTCAAATGCATCATCTAAATCTTCCATTGATAGAATCGACATAATTTCAGCATCTTCTTCTAATAATGGACGGAATGGTACTTGATTGTCCCATGAAATAGCTGTTTTAGGTTGAACTAAATCATAGGCTCCTTCACGGCTCATTCCTTTGTCAATCAATTTCAACAATACTCGTTGACTGTAAATCAAACCAAATGTTGCATCCATATTGCGTTTCATATTTTCAGGGAAAACTGTCAATTTTTTCACAATATTGCCAAAACGGTTTAACATATAATCTAATAAAATCGTTGCATCAGGTAAAATAATCCGTTCTGCAGATGAATGTGAAATGTCACGTTCATGCCACAACGTTACGTTTTCATAAGCAGTTACCATATGTCCTCGAATCACACGAGCTAAGCCGCTCATATTTTCTGAACCAATTGGGTTACGCTTATGAGGCATTGCTGATGAACCTTTTTGACCTTTTGCAAAAAATTCTTCTACTTCGCGAGTTTCAGATTTTTGCAAACCGCGAATTTCAGTGGCAAATTTTTCGATACTTGTTGCAATTAATGCAATCGAAGACAAGTATTCTGCATGTAAATCACGAGGCAATACTTGAGTTGAGATTTCTTGCGCTCTTATCCCTAATTTATCACATACATATTCCTCAACAAAGGGAGAAATATTCGCAAAGGTTCCAACAGCGCCACTAATTTTCCCAGCTTCAACACCTTTTGCAGCATGTTCAAAGCGTTCAATATTGCGTTTCATTTCGGAATACCATAAAGCTAATTTCAAGCCAAAAGTTGTTGGTTCAGCGTGGACTCCGTGAGTTCTTCCCATCATAACAGTCATTTTATGTTCTTTCGCTTTTTCACCAATAATCGTTAAGAAGTTAGTCAAATCTTGACGAAGAACATCATTCACTTGTTTTAATTGATAACCGTAAGCTGTGTCGACAACGTCTGTACTTGTCAAACCATAATGAACCCATTTACGTTCTTCCCCAAGTGACTCTGAAACTGCACGGGTAAAGGCTACCACATCGTGTCTTGTTTCTTGCTCAATTTCTAAAATTCTCGCTACGTCGAAACGAGCATTTTTACGAATTTTTTCTACATCAGCTTTTGGAATGTCTCCTAGTTCCGCCCATGCCTCGTCTGCTAATATTTCGACTTCTAGCCAAGTATCATAACGGTTTTCATCTGTCCATAATTTACCCATTTCCGGTCTTGTATAACGTTCTATCATTGTTTAATTCGCTCCTATTCCCAAATTCCAGTATCTTCGATGGTTTCTAATGTTCGTTCAATGTCTTTTGTTAAAATCGTGATATGTCCCATTTTACGGCCTAGTTTTGCAATTCCTTTTCCGTAATAGTGGAAATGCCAATCTGGTTTTAATAAAATTTGAAATAACGATTCTTCAATTTGTTCTCCTAATACATTCACCATTACTGCTGGTGAAAGCAATTCAACTTGGGGCAATGGCCATCCACAAATTGCGCGAATGTGTGCATCAAATTGTGAAAATGTACAAGCTTCAATTGAATAATGTCCCGAATTGTGTGGACGAGGCGCTAGTTCGTTAACATAGAGTGTTCCCGTTGAAGTTAAAAATAACTCAATGCCTAAGACCCCCACTAGTTCTAACTTTTCTGCAATCACAATCGCGACGCGTTTAACTTCTTCTGCAACGTCTAAAGGAATTCTTGCTGGAGCAATCGTTTCATGTAAAATATTTTTACGATGCAAGTTTTCTACAACTGGAAATACGGTAATTTCTTCTGCTTCGTTTCGCGCCACCATAACGGAACACTCACGTTCAAAAGGAATCCATGCTTCTAGCACACAAATGCCTGTTTGTAGTAAAAATTCACATTTTGGAATGTCTTCTTCGCTATATAAAACGACTTGTCCCTTGCCATCATATCCGCCACGAATGGTTTTTAAAACACAAGGAAATCCAATACTATCAATAGCTAAACGAATATCTTCTAAATCAATAATTGTCGCATAAGGTGCAATATTGATATTATTTTCTTCTAGATACGCTTTTTCTAATAAACGATCTTGTGTAATAGATAATAAATCGCTACCTTGTGGAACTTTCACAATAGATTCAATTTTGCTTAATGCGTCTACGTCAACATTTTCAAATTCATAGGTAATAACATCACACTTTAAAGCTAACTCCATTAATGCTTCTGCATCGTTATATTTTGCTATAATTTGCCAGTCTGCTACTTGAGCGGTTGGACAGTTGGCTTCTGGATCTAAGACTCCTACTCGATAACCCATTTCTTTAGCTGATAAGGTCATCATACGCCCAAGTTGTCCTCCACCAATGATTCCGATTGTTTTTCCTGGAACGATCAGATTAGACAAGTTCATCACTACTTTCCATTGCTTTTTCTTTTATTTCTTTTCTTCTCTTATTTAGTTTATCAGTAATTGCCTCATCTGTCATTGACAACATTTGTAAAGCTAATAATCCAGCGTTTGTGGCTCCTGGTTTTCCAATCGCAACCGTTGCTACTGGAACACCGGCTGGCATTTGTACAATTGAAAGAAGGGAGTCCATTCCTTTTAAACTTTTTGATTCAATTGGGACTCCGATTACAGGTAAAGTTGTTTTTGCCGCCACCATTCCTGGTAGATGAGCCGCACCTCCTGCACCAGCAATAATTACTTTAATCCCCTTAGAACGAGCCGTTTTTGCAAATTCAAACATATAGTCGGGTGTTCGATGAGCGGAAACCACTTTCTTTTCATACGGAACCTTAAATTCATCTAAAATTTTGCACGCGTATTGCATTGTTTCCCAGTCGGAAGTACTTCCCATGATAACAGCGACTTCATTGATCAACTTATTTCCCCCTCATCCAATCTCTTCTCTTTGATTTTAACAAGGCCATGTAAAGGAGTCAATTATTATCGAATATTATATCTAATTTTTAATAAATCGTTCGCTTTTAAGCTTATTTTATGTTTTGATAATATTTTGCTAACTCGTTTATTCTATTTTCAACTATTTTTTTTAATGCTGGAGGCCTAATAGCCAAAATAGTCTCTCCATATCGTAATAAATAATTAGCAATAAAAGGCTCTTCATGCTGTTGGTAGCTTCCCTTAATTATAATTTTATCGGTTTCAATCAGCTTCATAGATGGGTAATTTTCTTTGTAAAATAGATCCTTAGCTTGTTCTTTTATCTCGACTTCAAAATCTGTTCCTAATTTCGTCTGTTGGTGAATAGATAACTGTAATAAGTCTTCTGAAAGAAACGATGGAGGGCTATTTTCTACATCAAAACTAGTTATTTTATCACCTCTAAAAACAATCATGCGCTTTGTTTTCAAATTAATTCCACTGACATACCATTGTCCAAATTTAGCCGATATTTTAAAGAATTGGACAGAATAAACTTGTTCCACTTCTCCTTTTAAATAACTAACAGTACACTCATTTCCAGTTAAAATACTTTCTAAAATTTGATCTAAAAAAGAACTCACATTAGGATGAGGGTATGATTCAAAATTTAGAACCTTCTTCATTTTATGAAGATGTTGCCATTGATCTTTCGATAAACATTTTTCAAAGTTTTCATTCAATTTTTTTACACTTAAATGAAATGGTGAGGATTGATACGCTTCTAATGTAAGCATCGCAAAATAAAGAGCATAAATTTCATCAATCGTAAATAAAATTGGCGATAAGAGTCTATTTTGCAAAATACCATATTTCCCATAGCGCCCATACTCAGTATAAATGGGCATTCCCAACTCTTCCAAAGAACGCACATCACGAAGTGCAGTACTTTTGGAAATAGTATAACGCTCCATTAGTTCTTTCAAGTTGAAGAAAGAGCGATCATTCAAGTATCGAATCATATCATTTAACCGTTCTGATTTTTTCATTCTTCTGCTCCTTTAAAAGGTGTCATGTTTTGACCTCTTTATCTACTATACTGAAATCAAGATAATCAATCAACTGAATGAAGCGATTATCAATAAAATAAAAAGGAGTTTTTTAGAATGAATCAAACGTTAGAAATCGGTATTTTTCTTTCAATGAATGGCAAAGCACAAGAGGCAATCACTTTTTACAAAAAACACTTACATGCCAAGGAACAATTTAAAATTACGTATGAGGAAATGGCGGAGCGTGACTCTTCTCTCCTAGTAACCGAAGAAAATAAACAGTTTATTTCTCACTCTGTTTTAACAATTGGCAAAACCAAAGTCATGATTGCTGAAGAAAGCATGAACTTGGAACGCCCTTTTCAAATTGGAAACAATCTTTCTTTATGTATTCAAAGTGCTGATTTGCAACAAATCCAACAATTTTATACTAATTTAGTAAGTGAACCACAAGTAAAGGTGATTGTTCCTTTGTCTAGCAATGCATTTAGTGAGGCTTATGGCGTTATTCAAGATCCTTTTGGGGTTCTTATCCAGCTAAACCATGATGAGCGTTTATAAGCCCTGCTGAACCATCTTTTTTCAACTAAAAAAGTCAGACATTGTTCCATGTCTGACTTCCTTATATAATCATTAATCTTGCATCGCTTTTCTTCTTTTTCGGACTTTTTTTGTCCAAAATCCACCGCTGATGTATTTAGGCTCATAAGAAATGACAAATGCTTTTGGTTCTAATTTATGAATTTCTTTATAGAGAAGTCTTTCGGTTTTACGAGGACTTAATATTTCTAAAATCATCCGCTCACCTTCACGTCCATAGGCATAATTCATCGTTACCCCGTAACCCAAATCTCTTAATTCTTCTGGAACATTGCTTTCCACATCTGGAATAATTACTGTGACCATAATATAACCCAAAGCTAGGTATTCCTCAATTTTAATGCCCACTGCAATTCCGACACCATAACCGATTGCATATGCTGCCAAATTCCAAGGGTTATCCAGACGACTTAAGACCATACTTAGTCCTACAACATAGATGGTAATCTCAAAAACACTAACGATTGGCGCTATTAAACGATACCCTTTCATCGTTAGCATAAACCGAATTGTATTTAGTGTGATATAACAAAAGTTAATCACAAAAATCATGCCAATCATTTTTAAATCAATTCCCATTTTAAAACCTTCTTTCCTTACAACCTCCATGATAAAGAAAAGAAACAAAAAAAACAATGAAAAGAAATCATTCTCTTCACTGTTTTCATTTTTATTTTCCAGTTTCAGCAAATTCACTGCCAACTACTCGACTGGTTTGCTTCAAACTTTTTGGGTTTAAAATTAAATTCAATACAATTGACGTGATACTTGCGACCACAATACCGTTACCAGTAAATAATTGTACCGTTGCAGGAAATTGCTTAAAGATATCAGGAACAACTGTGACCCCAAGTCCCAATCCAATTGACACAGCAACAATTAACAGATTTGCATCTACCATAAAATCAACTTTCACTAACATACGAATGCCTTGAATTGCAACCATACCAAACATAACCAACATGGCTCCACCAAGAACTGGTTCAGGAATAATAGTTGCAATCGCGCCAATCTTAGGTAATAATCCTAATAAAATCAAAAATCCAGCTGAAAAATAAATTGGTTTACGATTTTTAATACCAGACAATTGAACTAGCCCTACATTTTGAGAAAATCCGGTATAGGGGAATGTATTAAAAATTCCACCTAATAAAACAGCTAAACCTTCAGCTCGATAGCCGCGTTTCAAGTCATCTTCGCTAATATCTTTTTCAGTAATTTCACCAAGTGCAAAATAAACACCTGTTGATTCTACCATGCTCACCAGCGAAATAAGAATCATCGTCACGATAGAAGACCATTCAAATGTTGGGGTGCCAAAGTAAAATGGTGTTGGCATATGAAACCAAGAGGCATGTAAAACAGGAGATAGACTTACTAGCCCCATCATTGCAGCTACAATCGTTCCTACCAGTAAACCAATTAAAACGGCGATTGATCGCATAAATCCAACTCCATAAACTTGTATACCCAAAATAACAGCTACTGTTAAAAAGGATAGAATTAAAAATTGACTGTCTCCAAAATTTGGAGCTGTTTTTAATCCGCCACCCATTTTTTCAATCGCAACAGGAATCAAGGTTAAACCAATTACAGTAATTACCGTTCCGGTTACAACCGGTGGAAAAAATCGTTTTATTTTTGAAAAAATACCAGAAATTAACAAAATAAAAATTCCTGCAACAATGATTGAGCCATACATTGCGCTAATTCCTTGGTTAGAACCAATCAAGATTAGTGGGGATACTGCTTGAATTGCACAACCCAATACAACCGGCAGTCCAATTCCAAAAAATTTATTAACTGTTAATTGTAGAAGCGTCGCGACACCACACATAAAAATATCAATGGAAACTAAATACGTCATTTGCGTTTCATTAAAACCTAACGCTCCACCTATTAAAAGAGGTACAATAACCGCTCCAGCATACATAGCTAAAACATGTTGTAATCCTAAAGCTGCTGCTTTTCCATTAGATAACACGATTACGCTTCCTCCTCTTTCACAAAGGTTACTTTGCCATCCACAAATGCTTCAATTCGAGCAAGTGATGCAATATCAACACCACTTTCTTCAACAATTTGACGACCCTTTTGGAAAGACTTTTCAATGACGATTCCCATACCGCTTACCTTCGCACCTGCTTGTTTACAAATATCAATCAAGCCAATTGCAGCTTGTCCATTTGCTAGAAAATCATCAATCAATAACACATTATCAGAAGCATCTAAAAAGTTTTTTGACACTGCAATTTCGTTTGTAACGTTTTTTGTAAAAGAATAAACACTCGCACTGTATAAATTATCTGTTAATGTTAAACTTTTATGTTTTCTTGCAAAAATAACAGGAACTTCCATTTTAAGTCCTGCAAATACTGCTGGAGCGATACCAGAAGACTCGATAGTAATTATTTTGTTGATTCCTCGGCCTTTAAAAATACGTGCAAATTCATTGCCAATTTCTTGCATCAATACTGGATCAATTTGATGATTTAAAAAATTGTCTACTTTCAATACATCTTCCCCAAGGACAACGCCATCTGTTAAAATACGGTCTTCTAATAATTTCATGTTTGATAAACTCCTTTTTTTGTTAAATCGCCTAAATTTAGTGCTTAAATTAAAAAAAATAAAAACTGTGTCTTTCCTTTGCTTTTTTTTACCAAAGCAAAGAAAAAACACAGTCAAACTGTTCATTCATTTCTTTACTTATAGTCCAGTAATTTACGGTTCTGGGTAGATACTCGCCAACCTTATTTTGGCTATTATATAAGTTTTTATTGAAGGATGTTCCTCAAAAGACCAACAATCCAATTTTATTTTAATGATTTAAACCAGTAAATATAGGATTTCTATTTCTATTAAATTAACACACAAACCCTAAAAGAGCAACACTAATTTGATGAAAACCAGCTGAAAACGTTCTCTTTGGAGAATGATTAAAAACAAGACATTAAAAAAATGTCTTGTTTTAATATTCGCCTTTATCAAAGATACTTCGTCCCTTCTCGAACAGCTAGTGAACTTAAATTAGGAGTTTCTAAAATAAACTTTCTTACCCAAGCTGGGTTGCTTTTACTATAATCTCTAAGTGACCAGCCGATTGCTTTTTGAATAAAAAATTCATTCGTATCTATCTCTTGAACAATTGCTGCTTGCAGATAATTTGTTTGTGTTTTTTCCTTGTATCCTAGCTGCAAATTGATTGCCACTCGTCTATTCCAAAAATTTTCACTTGTTGTAAAATGCTGAAATACTAAATCAAATTTTTCAGGATTTACTAAACACCATCTTGAAATAACTGCTCTTAATGAATCGACAGAATCCCACCATGCCTTTTCCGTCACTAAGTAAAATAATGGAGCAAACTCTTCATAGCTGAGTCGCTTAATGTTTTGTTGCAATAAATCGATTGCAATATACTGGTATTCACGACTTTCTAGCGCATAGTAGCGTTTAACTTCTGATAAAACTTCTTGAATTGGCCAAGTTTTACTTTCTTTTAACATCTCTTTAGATTGGATTTTTCTAAGAGGTGCACTTATCCCTGCAAATGGGAACTGATTTTTCATGTATTTCGCCATCGCTTCTTGCTTGGCTGAATTTTGAGTCAATACAACTTTTATCATGCTTGCTCTCCTTTTGAATAGGGAAAAGCAGCTACCTTAGAAAAGATAACTGCTTTTGTTATTTTTTAATACATACCTTCAAGAACAGGACGCATTCTTGAAATAACATCTCGACTCGTTCCGCCTTCTAACATCGCTACTAATAAATAATTGTTATTGTCAGCGTCAAAGGCTAGTAAGAACGCATTTTCGTCTCCTTTAGTGTCTTGCTTTTCTTTTAATTCAGCGGTTCCGGTTTTAGCGGCAATTTGATGCCCTGGAATAGCTAACGTATGAGCTGTTCCTTGTGGGGAATTTACTGTCTCAATTAACGCATCTTTTACAATTGTTGCTGATTTATCCGTAATCGCTTGTTTTGATTCAGCTGTTTTTTGATCGGATAGTAATTTTGGATACCTAATTTGACCGTTGTCTGCAAAAGGCGTGTAAGATACTGCTTGTTGGATTGGGCTCATTAGCAATTGACCTTGTCCGTATGCTGTATCTGCCAATAAGATATCGCTATTAAGGCCTTTTTTATTGGCTACTTGTGCTGGATCCATCGCAATTGGCAAGTCTAACGTTTCACCAAAAATAAATTTGTTTAACCCTTTTTCAAAGGTTTCTTTTCCCATTGCTAAACCTTCTTGGGCAAAATAAATATTATCAGAATAAACAAGGGCTTGTGTCATGTTAACAGTTGGCACGTCGCTTACTCGTGTGACAAAATAATCTCCCCAAGAGGAATCTTTTTGCCATTTTAGGCCACTAATATCATGGGTTTTATCTGGTGTAGTGATTCCTGCATCTAACCCAATTCCTGCAGTAATTGTTTTGAACGTCGAACCTGGCGCATAATTGCTAGCGTATCTAGCTAAGAATGGTAAATTTTTGTCATTTGCATATTGGTCGTATTCTGCTGACGAAATGCCACTTGTCATTAAATTTGCGTCATAAGATGGACTACTTACTAAAGCCATCAATGAACCATCCGTTGGATTCATCATTACTGCTGAGCCTTTTTGACCTTGAATTTGATCGTAGGCTTGCTTTTGAATCTTGCTATCGATTGTCAAGGTGATTGTTTTCCCTTCGACTTTATCCACTTCTTGAAGAACTGCTTTTAAATTTTGGTCTTTATCGTTGATAACGATGCGTCCACCATTTTTACCACGTAATTCTTTATCTTTAGCTGCTTCCAAGCCAGATTTCCCAATAATATCTCCAGCATTTAAGGATTTATTTTTTTCAATGTCTTCTGCTGAAACTTCTCCGACATAACCAATTAAATGGGCAGCTGCTTCGTTAAGAGGATAATTTCTCATTTCTCTTAATGTATATTGGACACCTGGAATAACCGGCGTATCTCCTGCTTTCATCACTTTAATTGGAACTAATAGCTCAGGTTTTACCCAGCTTGCACCTAATTTTTTTTCAATCGTTTCAACTGGTACACTAAGCTTTTCACTAATAGTCTTAATTGCTTCGGTTTTCGCATCGCCTTCGCCTAAATCATTTGGGACGATACCCGCTTCTGGGATTTTTTTAAGATTGGCTAAAGGCTCTCCATTTTTATCGAGAATTTCTCCACGAGTAGCGGTTGTTGTGGTCACACTGATTTTATCCGTTGCTTCCATTTTAGAAAAAATCAAATGGGCATCCCAGTCTACTAAATAATCATCTCCAGCTTTGGTTAACTTCGCTTCATGTTTTTCTGGTTTCAATTCACCTAAACTGGTAGTAACATTCATTGTGTAGCTCATTTTATATTCTTTATTTTTTGTAACAGGTTCAACTTTTAACTCTTTGATTTCAATATTGCTAGCTCCAATACCATCAAAAATAGTTGTGTATTTATCCATCAAACTTTCTTTTGTATAATCCACTGCTTTTAAAGATTGAGGAGATACTAGTTGGCTGACTTTTTTAAAATTTTGTTTTTTTAAAGCGGTTGTAAATTCTTTAGCGGCATCATTAGCTGCATTTTCATCTTTGTGACTATTGCTCCAAAAATAATAACTTGTTCCTCCAATAATAGCAACTACCAAAACAACTGCACCAATAATCAATCCTAGTTTAGTTGGCTTTTTTTCTTGACTACGAGACTCTCCCAAAACCATCAACTTCCTTTCAATTTAAAGCACTCTCTATTTTATTATATGCCAACAAAATAGGGAATGATAGTAAAAAATTTGTTAAGAAATAAAAAAATCAGAGTAGAATTTGTACTTCTTCCTCTAATTTTTCATATTTTTAATTTAATTTAACTGCTGTACCGCTACAAGTTACCATCAACATTCCATTATCAGCACCTAATACTTCGTAATCCATCTTCACTCCAATAACAGCATCGGCTCCCATTGTTTTAGCTCGTTCTTCCATTTCTTTCAACGCTTCAGTACGAGCATTTAGTAACTCGTTCTCATATCCTTGTGAGCGTCCACCAAAAATATTGCGAAGGCCTGCTCCCATATCTTTTAGCATATTGATACCTGAAATCACCTCACCAAATACGATGCCTTCATAGCTTTTGATTGTTTTATTTTCTACTGAATTAGTTGTTGTAATAATCATCTTCTCTTCCTCCTTTTGATTTATTCTTGAAACTGGGCTTCCTCTTTATCACGATAGTTTTCCATTTTTTTACTAAATAAAACACCATTTGATGGTGGCGTATAGGTGATAGCATTTGCACCGGCTTCAATTGTTTCAATAATAGATTCTTCGGTAGGTCCACCAGTGGCGATTATGGCAATATCGGGGAAATCTTTGCGTATTTTTTTCACCATTTTTGCTGTATGCGCACCACCACTGACATTTAAAATACTGATTCCAGCATTCATTTTTTCTTGAATATCTGTAAATTCTGAAACGATGGTTCCAATAATTGGAATATCGATATTATCACTGATCTCTTTAATCGTACTTGTAGGTGTTGGCGCGTTCACTACGACGCCTAATGAGCCTTGTGCTTCAGCAAATAAACTGATATTCGCTGATCGTTTCCCATGAGTAAGTCCACCACCTACTCCTGAAAAAACAGGAATATTGGCTGCTAAGGTAATGCTTTGAATAATCGCTGGGTGAGGTGTAAAAGGATAAACAGCTATCACTGCATCTGCATCATTGTTGCAAATAATCGCTATATCTGTTGTAAAAATAATAGATCGAATCAGTTTTCCAAAAATACGAATCCCACTTGCCTGACTAATAGACTTCGGAACAGTAATAATATCTTTTCGTAAATCCGTTGTAATTGTCGGAATCGTTTGTTCTTGTTTACCTTTCATTGTATCACTCCTTCGTAGCTCTATTTTACTTGTTTTACAAAAAAGAAGCTATTGAAAAACCATAAAAAAATAAATTTTTATGGTCCTTTTTGGTCATACTGATCAAGTTTGTATTGTTGAATCAATTCAATTAATTTAGCTGGGTAGTCTGGGTCTGTTGCATAACCCGATGCTTGTAAAGCATGTGCAGCCTCTTGATAATTTTTAGCAGCTCTAACAGTCGCATATTGATCTGCATTCCAAGTTGTTCCATTAACAAAGAGTTTTGCGTGATCTTCCATTGACTCTTTCCAGTCTTCATACTTTCTGAAGCGTGCGTTGATTTCAATCCATTGGCCATTTTCAAATTCTTTCGTGGTCATCAAAACGGTATTGCTTGCATCGGTTCCTTTGATACCATAAAAATTATTATTCAAGGTTGACAATTCACTTGTGCCCCAATCTGACTCTAATATTGCCTGGGAAATACTGATACTTGGCAATACTTGATATTGTTGGTAGAGAACTTGTGCATGACTAGCGATTTTTTGAATAAACTGTTCTTCTTGACTAATTTCAACTGTTGCTTCTTCTTTTGGTGAAACTTTAGAAAGAAGAGAAAGGGTGCCGAAAAAAATAAGCGACACAATAAATAAACTGGCTACAATATAACTAGGGAAAATCGTGCGTTTCTTTCCAAAAAATACAAATTTACTTTTCTTTTTTACCAACAAGCTTCTCTCCTTTCTATTTAATCTCATTAGAATGTGTTATTTTCCCGCTTCTTGAAGTTTGGTAATATACTCTTCTAACGATAAATCATGATCTATAATGTAGGCAGCATTTTCTTTTCCAACATATCTAAAATGCCATGACTCATAACTAATTTTAGTAAGATCTTCTTTGTGTTTAGGAAATCTTAAAATAAAGCCATAATCTTTCATTGTTTGAACAAGCCATTTTTGAGAGGCAGTTTGATCATATTCAGGAATTAATCCTTTACCTGTTGCCAACCATTCATCGTCAACAATATCAATCGCTAAAGCTGTTTGATGTTCACTTGATCCAGGAAAAGCGACATATTTTTTTGTTTCAGCAACAGCATCATCATAACTCATCCCTTGGCTTTGGTTGTCTGAAATGGATTGGTTGTATACTTGTTTTTGTAAATCATATGAACGATAGCTAGAAACTAATACCATATTAAAGCCAGCTTCTTTGGCTGCGTTCATCCAAGCATTGTAATCTGTTTCCATTCGTTCATCAATTTGTAGGCCATTTGGCAAAACCTTCAATGGTGTTTCAATGGCTTCCATTGGGTGGTCATTGTTGACTAAAATTAAATTCCAATTATTTGAAGATACGTTAGGTAAAGGATCTTCTTGTTTCTTTGTTTTTGTTGCTGTGTCTTTGGCTATTTCTTTTGAATGGGAAGTGTCCTTATTAGATTCCGCAGTTGTTCCAGAAAATTGACATCCACTTAGAATTGTTAAACTTAATAACACGATTGATACTTTTTTGTACATAACTTAAAACTCCAATTCTTTTATTCAAATTTTATGTGCCAGTCATTTATGTAAGTTGTTCATAAATAATCAGAGCAATAAACAGTCTGAGATATTTTTCGAATAATTATTTTAATAGAAGCGATTCTTAAAGTAGACTCATTTACTAAATGCAACTGTTTTTAAAATTAATAGATAACTTAAAATTTGTCAAAAAAACAAGACTATTTTTAAGATAAATCTATTGTTATCGTTATTTAAAAACTACTATCAAAAATAAAAATGGACAAAAATAAGCTTCTTGCTAATAAAATAATTTTTACTATTAAACATCTAGAGCTATCATACCATTAAAAAGTTAATTTTTTAATAAGCAATTTACTTCCTTTCATTATTTAAATAAAAAAAGGAATTTGCTTTTATTCACAAATTCCTTTTATAATCGTTATTCAATTATTTTAAACTCTTCTTCAATATTTTCATTAAACCATTCTAGTAGATCTTGTTTTTCTGTTTCAATCTGCTGTTGGATTACACCTGGTAAACGCAACTCAATTCGATCTTTATAGCTCCAAAAGTCATAATTCATTTCAATGCTTAGTGTTGTTACGGCTGGTTTTAATTGAGACGATTGATTTGTCTTTTGATCTGACTGTTTGAATTTAAGCGTTGCTACTCCAGTATCTACCCATTTTTTTGCAACATGAAATTTGATTGATTGAAATTCAGTGACTGGATTGGCTTCGACTTCTGGTAAAATTGTCGCATTTCGGCATACTTTTTGAACAAGCATCCATTCGTATTCCGTAAACAATCGAGCGATTTTCTGCATATTTTCACTTTTCAGTCCTTGCTCGCCTTTTTTCCAGCGATCCCAACTTTGAGGGGTGATTCCTAATTGATCTTTATAAAATGCCTTTTCACTTACATATTTTTCCTTAATAGCCATTAAAACAATTCTAACAAGTGCTTGATTCATCATTGGTTCCTCCTTAGAATAAAAAGTTAAATGATTGCTACAACTACCTTTATTTTACACTTAATAAGTGAATTTACAACTATTACGATATCTGAACATCAAAAAAAGTTCCTTATTAATATTTTAATAAGGAACTTTTAAACAGTTAACTTTCTTTTTTAGTCAGTTTACGGCGAATCGTTTTCACATCCAGTAAGTCTAATAAGAAAATAAAAATTGGAATTCCAACTATCAACCCCCAGACTCCAAAGAAACGCTCAGAAAACATTAAAATAATAAAGGTATAAAAAATAGGAAGCTCTGTTTTTGAAGACATTAATTTAGGATTTAAGACATAGGATTCAAGCATGTGCACGATACAAATCATTCCTAAAACATAGAGTACATCTTGGAAACCACCTACTGTATAGGCAATCAAACTTAAAGGAATACAAGAGATAAAGGCTCCAGCTACTGGAATTAGACTTAAAATAAAGACCATAATCGCCAGTGTTAATAATTGAGGAAAGCCTAAAATGTATAACCCTATCATCGTAATCACTGTATTCACAATCGCAATTAAGAATTGCGCTTCAATCACAACTCCAAAAGTATCAATAAATTTCCCACCTAAATAAGCGACATCCTTAGCAAACCAACCAATTTTACTTTTGAAAAATAACTTACTAAAACTCGCAACACGCTCTTCTTCTACTGAAAAGAAAAAGCTTAAAATGAAAGATAAAACGAACGTTAAACTCATTGAGCCAATGCTTGTAATATAACTAAAGATCAAAGCAATTCCCGATTTCACTTGATCTTTAATTTCAGCGCTATCTAAATTTCGACCGATCCAATCTAAAATCACACTATTATTATGTGGTTTTTCATAGAAATGGTAAACCGATTCAATCATTTGTCCCGTTTGAAAAATCAGTTTTGGTACGTAGTGTGTCACTGCAAAATAAAATAAAGAAACAATCAATAAATACGTAACCACCACAATAATTTTAGGGGATATTTTAACTCGTTTTTGAATTGATTTTACTAACCGCATTACTAAATAGGTAAAAATAAAAGTTAATAAAATTAAGCTTAAAACTTCTTTAATTAAGTATAAAACCAAACAAATTACTAAAAAAACGACAAAACGTCTTAGTGACGCATTTTGTCTAAACTTCTCCCATGTTGTCATTCACCTTCAACCCCTTCATTTCTATTCTAACCTATGAAACACTATAAGAAAATCGTTTTTGAAAAAATCAAGACGATTTTAGTGATTTCTTTAATTGATTATTGAAAAAGGAATAATTCAGCCCATTTTTTATACTATGAATTGACTACTTCTTTTGTTACAATGATGCTGAAAGATGATTGATTTATCTTCATTCTTAGGAAGTTTTTATATTGAAAACAGTCAACTGGGCAATACTAGGTTTAGGGGATATCGCAAGTAGCTTTGCCACTAGCTTTAAGGCACCAAACGCTACGCTTTATGCAGCGGGGTCACGTTCTCTTGAAAAAGCAAAAGCATTTACAGAAAAGCATCAAATTGAAAACGCTTATGGCAATTACGATGATCTATTAAAGGATCCAGCCATCGACATCGTTTACATTGCAACACCTCACAGTCATCACTATGACTTGATTATGAAAAGTCTTCAGGCAGGAAAACATGTTCTTTGTGAAAAAGCCATTACAATGAATGGTACACAATTAAAAGCAGCTATGGATTTGGCAGCTGAAAAGCACTTGATTTTATCTGAGGCTATGACGATTTACCATATGCCACTTTACCATAAATTAAAAGAACTTGTAGATGGTGGAACCATTGGAAAATTAAAAATGCTCCAAGTTTCATTTGGAAGCTTAAAGGAAACTGATCCTACTAATCGTTTTTACAATAAAGCCCTCGCTGGTGGCGCTTTATTTGATATTGGCACTTATGCGTTATCTTTTACTCGTTTCTTTTTAAATAGTCAGCCAAATGAAATCTTAACCACTATGAATCTATTTGAAACAGGTGTGGATGAGCAATCAGGGATTATTTTGAAAAATAAAGACAATGAAATGGCTGTTGTTTCACTTACCTTCCGTGCCAAAATGCCAAAACGAGGAATCATCGCTTGCGAAGACGGTTATATCACTGTAGATGATTACCCTCGTGCAACGTCAGCGACATTAACTCGACCTGATGGAAAAACAGAACTTATTGAAGCTGGAAATAGTGGAGAGGCGTTAAATTACGAGGCTACTGCCCTGACAGATTGGATATTAGCAAATAAAAAAGATCCTTTCTTACCACTTTCATACGATGTCTTAACTATAATGGATACCGTTCGTGAACGATGGGGATTACATTACGACTTTGAATAAAACTAAAAAATCATAGTATGTATTGGTATGAGACCAATACATACTATGATTTTTATTTTATTTGCCATTTTTCAAAAGACACGAACTTACATGGTAGTGCTGCTGGGTTAACATCTCTTTAATTTTCGCATCATCGGTACTTGCCACTTGAATCACGACTTGCGTTAACCCTGTCTTACGATATACGGCAATTTGATCGATACTCATCTTTTCTGTGGCAAATAAGTGAGTAATGTTTTCTAAAATACCAGTATGATCTTCTGGAATATCTACTACAACGCGACAGCCTTGATTGTAATAGCCTAGTAAATCAATAAATGCATCAAAAATATCCTTTTCTGTGATGATTCCCACTACTTGATTTTGGTTTTCAACGACTGGTAAGACACTAATCTGATTCTCTCGCATTCTTACCGCAGCCTCTTCTAGTAAAGCATTTGGGGAAATCGTTTTAACATCGGTTAGCATAATTTCCTTAACCGTCGTTTTAGTCAACAGATAGTTTAATTCATGAATGCTTAAGCTCGTTGCAGTGGATGGTGAATTTTGTTGAATTACACCTTCTGTTACTAACCCAATTAACTGCCCCTTTTCAACTACTGGCAAGCGATGGATTTTATGGGCTTTCATCACATCCAATGCTTCTAAAATTTTTGTATCTTGCGAAATGGTAATCACTTCTTTTGACATATACGTATGGACATCCATTGGTTACCCTCCTAGATAAGCTTTTTGAACTTCATCGCTGGCTAATAATTCTTTTCCTGTTCCTGTTAATACAACTTTCCCAGTTTCAAGAACGTATCCTCGATCAGCTATTGAAAGAGCGGCTTTCGCATTTTGTTCAATCAAAAGCACTGTCGTTCCTTGTTGATTAATAGCTTCGATAATATTAAAAATTTCTTTAATGAAGATAGGCGCTAGCCCCATTGACGGTTCGTCGAGAAGCAACAACTTTGGTCGTGACATCATTGCTCGCCCCATTGCTACCATTTGTTGCTCACCACCTGATAATGTGGCGGTATCTTGTTTCTTTCGTTCGGCTAAAACAGGAAAACGATCATAGATGTGTTCGAGGTCTTTTTTGATTTCAGCTTTATCTTTTCTTAAATAAGCACCTAACTCAAGATTTTCTAAAACGGTCATACCGCTGAAAACATGGCGTCCTTCCGGAACAAGAGAAATGCCTGCTTCCACAATTTTTTTAGTCGTCGCTTTTTGAATGGCTTGATTTTTAAAGAGAATCTCTCCTTGACTGCTTCGATGTAAGCCTGTAATTGCTTTTAAAATCGTTGATTTCCCGGCCCCGTTGGCACCAATCAGCGACACGATTTCGCCTTCATGAACATCAAAATTAATCTTGTTAATTGCTTGAATTACTCCATAATGAACTGATAAATCGGATACTTTTAACATACTAGTCACCACCTAAATAGGCCTTAATAACAGCCTCATTATTTTTAATCTCATTTGGCGTTCCATGTGCAATCATGCGACCGTATTCTAAAACATAGATTCGTTCACACACCTTCATTACTAAAGACATATCGTGTTCAATCAACAAAATAGTCATTTGAAATTGTTGTTGAATTTGGCGAATCAAGACTGTTAACTCAGCTGTTTCTTGCGGATTCATCCCAGCTGCCGGTTCATCTAAAAATAAAATTTTAGGCTTTGTTGCTAAAGCACGAACGATTTCTAATCTTCGTTGCTCCCCATAAGGTAAGTTTTTAGCTAATTCCTTTTCTTTTGTTTCTAATTTGAACAATTTAAGCAACGCTATAGCTTCTTGTTTCATTTTTTCTTCCGATTGATAAAACGCTGGGGTTCTTAAAATACTTCGTAAAGTACCTACCTTATCTTTGCCATGCATCGCAATTAAAACATTGTCCAACACAGTTAGTTCTTTAAATAAACGAATGTTTTGAAATGTTCTTGCTAAACCTAAATCAGTAATTTTATAGGGCTTCTTGCCATTAAGTCTCTGCGTTTTATTGTTTACAGTTAAATCAATGGTTCCTTCGGATGGAGCATAAACGCCTGTTAACAAGTTAAATAAGGTCGTTTTACCCGCACCATTTGGCCCAATTAATCCCACCAATTCATTATTTCCTAATTCTAAATTCACCATTGAAACAGCCGCTAAACCGCCAAAGTTCTTCGTTAATTTTTTTACTTCTAATAAACTCATTCTTCTCCCTCCTTTTTAGGAGAATTTTTATGCAACCGATCAAGCAATCCTTTAATCGTAAATTCTTTTGTGCCTAACAAACCAGAAGGTTTAAATACCATAATCGCAATCAATGCTACCGCATAGATAATCATTCTAATTGCACCAAAATCTTGCAAAACAATATTGATAATCCCTAATAGAATAGCTGCAATAAAGGTTCCGGTAATACTCCCTAAACCACCAAAAACCACAATAATTAAAATATCAACAGATTTCATAAAACCAAAATCAGATGGATTAATCACACTGAAGTAAGTCGCGTGTAACGAACCTGCGATACTTGCCGTCGCTGCGCCAATGATAAAGGCAATGGTTTTGTATTTTGTCGTATAAATTCCCATTGATTCTGCTGCAATCTCATCTTCTCGAACAGCAATTGTCGCTCTTCCCGGACTACTACGAATGTAATTTACAATGATAATGGTTGTTAAAACTACAAAGATAAATAAAATTTGCCATGTTGTAAAGTACGGAATGCCACTTAAACCAGCAGCTCCATTTGTCAAATCTCCCATATTTAAAATAGCGATTCGAATGATTTCTGACACACCTAATGTTGCAATGGCCAAATAATCTCCTTTTAAACGTAACGTTGGAATTCCAACTACCAACGCCACCAAACTAGCTACGGCTATCCCAAGTAAAATACCCGCTGCAAACCCTAGCATTGTAGGAATTTTTAAAGTCATAATTCCACAACAATACGCACCAATCGACATAAAACCTGCGTGACCCAATGAAAATTGTCCCGAAAATCCGATAATCAAATTCAACCCTAGCGCTAAAATGATGTTAAGACCAATTGTAATCAGGGTGATTTCATAAAAAGCATCAATTAATCCAAGATAAATTCCTAACCAAATGAGTAAATAAGCGCCCGCAATAAAAATGAGCCAGCCAAGATTGTATTTATTAAATTGTTTCATTTTTATCACCTACACTTTTTCTTTTGTATTTTTTCCAAGAAGTCCAGAAGGCTTCACAACTAAGATTAAAATTAAGATGCCATAAACTACTGCATCCTTAATCATTGAATTGCCATATCCGCTAATTAATGTTTCAATAATTCCGATAGTAAATCCTCCAAACATCGCTCCTGGAATAATGCCAATTCCACCTAAAACAGCTGCGATAAAAGCTTTCAATCCGGGTGCTGTTCCCATCATTGGCGCAATCGAATTATAATAAATCCCTACCAAAACACCCGCGGCACCCGCTAATGCGGAACCAATCGCAAAGGTAAATGAAATAGTATTGTCTACATTAATTCCCATCAATTTAGCCGAATCTGCATCCACGCTTACTGCACGCATGGCTTTCCCCATTTTGGTTTTTTTCACAATAAACTGCAACGCCAACATCAAAACAACGGTCACAACAAAAATAGTAATCTGTTGTTCATTGATGGTAATGCCCCAAAATTCATAACTTTTATTTTTGATTGTCTCAGGGAACGCCCGAACTTCAGGTCCCATAATCAGCAGCACTGTGTACTGCAATAAGAAGGACACACCAATTGCGGTAATCAAAGCCGCTACTCTGGTTGCCTTTCGTAAAGGTTTATAGGCTACACGTTCAATTATAACTCCTAAGATTGCACAAAAAATCATTGAAAAAAGTAAAGCTGGAATAAGTCCAAGATTAAAATTACGAATAACAGTATATCCCACGTAAGAGCCAACCATGTAGATTTCACCATGAGCAAAGTTGATTAATTTGATAATGCCATAAACCATTGTATAGCCTAGCGCGATCAATGCATAAATACTGCCTAAGGACAGTCCGTTTATTAGTTGTTGAATTAAGTTATCCATTTGACACCTCACTATTCATTAGTTTGCAAAGAAATCTTTGCCATTTTTAAATCAAAAAGGCGCTAGGCAAGCGTTACACCTAGTCACCTTTTTACTTGGATTAAGGATTTACTACTGTGTTGCTAACTTCTTTCCCATTTTCAAGCTTGATTACAAGGGTTGATTTTACTGGATTGTGTTCTTTATCCATTGTAATTTTCCCTGTAATGCCTTCAAAATCTTTTATTTTACCAAGAGCATCATTTACTTTTTCTGGTGTTGCTTCTTTTCCATTTTCAATTGCTTTTGCAATCATGTATACAGAATCGTATGAAAGTGCTGAAAACGCATCAGGTGTTTTTTTGTTTTCCTTTTTAAAAGCCGCTACGAAATCTTGGACTTTTTTATCTGTACTTTGATCCGAATAATGTGCCGTATAATAGATATTGTTTAAATTTTCAGGCAATGCTAAATCAACTAATTTTTCATTTCCAAAACCATCTGCTCCAAGAATAGGTTGTTGAATGCCTAATTCACGAGCTTGTTTGATAATTAATCCTGCTTCTTCATAGTATGAAGGCATATATAGGACATCAAAATCTTTGTCCTTGATTTTTGTTAAAATAGCTTTAAAATCTTTATCTCCTGTTGTAAAACTTTCTTTTGCAACAATCTCTCCTTTGAAGCTTTTTTCAAAACTTTTAGTCAATCCTTTTGCATAATCACTTGAGCTATCCCCAATAATGACGGCTTTTTTGGCGCCCAAATCTTTGTTAGCATAATTCGCTAAGGTTACACCTTGGAAAGAATCTTGGAAGCAAACACGGTAAATGTATTCTTGAAGACGTCCTTTTTCAACTGTGACAGAGTCATCTGTCCCTGAAGGGGTAACTAATGGAACTTTTGCTTTTGTGACACTTGGAGTTGCTGCTTTTACATTTCCTGATGTTGCCGGGCCAACGATTGCCACTACTTTTTCTTTCGTAGCTAATTTGGTCGCTACACTTGCTGATTCAGTTGGTTCTGATTTATTATCTAATTTGACTAATTCTAATTTTTTTCCTAAAACGCCACCGGCTTTGTTAATCTCATCAACAGCTAGTTTTGCTCCTTGATATTCTGCTGTTCCATAAGCTGAAACTTCCCCTGATAATTCAAAGTTTGCTCCAATTTTGATGGTGTCTGAATCTTTTGCAGTGCCCCCAGCACCACATCCTGTAGCAAACAATGCCAATACTGCTAAACTTGCAACGAATCTTTTCATATCTTTTCCTCCCAATGTGCTTCTATCCAGGTTTAATTATTTAAATATTCTGACAATTAATCTCCTTGTTAGATAGTATAGAATATTCTGACAATTTAAGCAATAGTTTTCTGTATAAAAAAAGAAAAGATTCTTTTTAACCTTAGGGTACTAATCTTTTAATAATTTGTTTTGTATAGAATTTTCGTATTTATTTATTTTTGAAAAATTTCGATAAATAAACTTCTTAAAAAGTAACAAAACGATTGGCTTTTTAAGAAGTATTTTAAAAGGACGCTCTCTACTACTAAACGACTACATCTTTGTTTACCTTAATTTTTCATGGTTAGCTGGTAATGTCTCCATGAGAGCAAAGAAGTCTTTAGGATTGCCCGTACTAAAATAGTCATACCAAAATTCTAATGTACTGGACTGAAAAACCCCTATATGTTCAATAATTTGTTTTGTCCATAACAAAGCGCCAGTGGAACTTGCCGTTATTAGATTGTTATCCACTACAGAAGGGGTTTCTATATAAAAGCCTTGTCCTTTATAGCCTTGAGAAACCATTTCAAGAAATTCCAATCCATTACTTGTATGAGGACGATTATTCAATAGACCCGCATTTGCAAGGGCAGCAGTAGCACCGCAAATAGCACACACAGTTGCACCTACTTTTAGAAGTTCCTTTGTTTTTTCGATAATGGCGCCATGTTTTGGATCACTCCATGTTTCTGCGCCTGGTAATAATAGCACAGTCGTTTCACTCACTTCAATATCCTCAATTAGATAATTTGGCTCTATTGCAAGTCCCCCCATTGTATGAATGGTTTCCTTAGAATAACTAACCATCCTAAGCGATAGTCGTTGCTCGCCCTCTTTAAAAAAGCGACCTGAATTTAACTCTGAAGTAACATACCCCAATTCCCAATCTGCTAATGTATCCAAAACATAAATATAAACTGTAGCCATAAAAATCCCCTCCAAATTTAATTTGTTGCTAATGCCTGTTCTTAAGATAAAACTAGGCTTAAATAAACAAGATATTTAAGCAATAATCGTTTCTATACTTTATTGAAAAAATCTTTCCTTTTTGCTATTGGAAGATAATCGACTAATAATCATTTTTTATGAACTTCCCCTCCTTCCTTTACTTCCTTAGTATATCAAGCTATTGTTGACATCCTGATGTCAACAATATACACTAATTAAAAAATCAGTTAGGAGATGCTTCTTTAGATGAAAGTTGAAAGACTTATTAGTATTATTATGGTTCTCCTCGATAAGGAACGCATTAGTGCACAAACATTAGCGGATAGGTTTGAAGTTTCTCTTCGCACTATTTATCGTGACATAGATGCTATAAACATGGCTGGCATTCCTGTTCGATCGATATCCGGTGTGGGAGGCGGTATTGAGATTATGCCAAATTATAAGATTGATCGAAAAACATTTTCAACTAATGATCTTTCTGCTATTTTAATGGGGCTTTCCAATATTTCTAATATGATGCAAAGTAAGGAACTGTCAAATGCACTTGCAAAAGTAAAAAGTTTTATTCCTGCTAACAGCGCAAAAGATATTGAACTAAAAGCAAACCAAATTTATATAGACTTAAGTCCATGGATGGGTGGAAGAGATGCACAAAATTATTTAGAAATGATCAAAAAAGCTTTACATGAAAAAAATAATCTATCCTTTGACTATGCAGATCGCTATGGAAATAAAACTACTCGTTCAGTGGAGCCTTATCAATTGGTAATGAAAAATAGCCATTGGTATGTGCATGGGTATTGCCTGAAACGAAATGATTTCCGCTTATTTAGATTGTTTCGGATGTCTAATTTACAACTGGAAGATACTTTTTTTACACCACGCGATTTTGAAAAACCTCAGTTAGATTTTACTAATGAGGTGGCAACAATGGTAGAAACTATCCAGATTCGGATTCATCAATCCGTTATGGACAAAGTGCTTGATTTTTGTGCTTATGAACAATTTGCACCAGACGGGGATGAGCATTATATTGTTGATTTTCCTTTCATCGAAAACGACTATTACTACACTATTCTTTTCAGCTTTGGAAATAAATGTGAATGTTTAGAGCCACAACATATTCGCACAGAAATGAAGCGTAGAGTGAATGAATTAGCTACTATGTATGAAAATTAATCGTTCTTAAAATAGAGCTAGCTATAGAATTTATAAAAAAATTTTAATTCTTTTTAAGAAAAATTGGCTAGGCTAAATCCAGTACAATACCGACTTCAGTCCGCCAATTAATTTTTCTATTCGTTCTAACTTTTGGGGTCACTACACTTCTGATTCAATCTCTTTTTTATTGTTTAAGCTTAAGTTTTTTGACCAAGAAATGATGCCAGATAATAGCAACAAACTTATTAAGGTTCCTTCTCTAATTAAAATTGGAAAATGAAATAAAAATGATAGTGTGAGTGAAGTGAGTACAAAAAAAATATCAAGCCCATAACGATACCAAGCAAATGAATGCACAGTTTTAGTAGCCATTAATTCGCAAAATTTTTCGATTGGAAATTTAAGAACACCAATCGCTAATACTTGTCCCGTTCCAAAACCAGCAATAACTGTACCTAGAATAAAGAGACCAACATTTAAGAAGTAAGTATTAAGGGTAAAGCTAGCAAGAATATCATAGAGGAAAAAATTAATGACGATGCCAAAGCAAATAAGTGCGCTAAACATGAGCAGATAGTCTTTTAAAATATTTTTCTTAGAAAGCAGAAGGCACAATAAAAGGAACCCTAAATTGGTCGCGGTTGTAATCGTACCAACTTTAATAGAAAAGACTTCAGCTAATGCGACATTCATGGAGTTGAAGCTGCTTACCCCAATACTGGCTTTAATGGTTAGACTGATACCAAAAGCACTTAAGATATAAAAAGCAAACGTTTTAATGATGTTATTCATGAGAAACACTCCTTTAATCCTTTTGGCTTACCTATTCAGTATAAACGATAAGTATGCTATGATAATAGGAGATATCTCCTATTATTGAGGTGGAAAAATGAAGGAAACTAGTTTACAAGTTTATCCAGGACTAAACACGACTGATTTTGAAAGCTTGCAGCGCTATTTTTCAAATCAGATGCTAGACATGGCTAAAATCAGAGAATATCAAAATAATGAATATATTACGCAAGCAACGAAACCGTTAGACCAGCTTTTCTTTTTACTGCAAGGCAGAGCAAAAATTTATATTACTCACGAAAATGGGAAAAGAAACTTGCTTCAATTTTTAACAATTGGAGATTTTATTGGAGATTTAACAGTAGTTGGAGCAGAGAAGGTACCTAAGGATGTATTAGCGATAGGTAATACAGTTTGTTTGGCTATACCATTGAAGGAAATTCAAAAATCAGAGGGGCTTTTTTTCAAGAAAATAGCCAAATACATCGGAGAAAAACTCCTTATTCGTGTAGAGCATTTTTCTAGAAATCAATCCTATGAATTAAAATATCGGCTGGCAGAAATTATTTTACAAGCTGAAATGAATGGCATTTACCATGAAAAACACGTTGAAATTGCAGAATACCTTGGCGTTAGTTATAGGCACTATACACATGTCTTAAAAAAACTGACGGAAGAAGGTTATTTGATCAAAGAAGACAAGGGCTATCTAATCAATAAGGTACAATTAAAAAAGCTTATAAACGAAATGAATCATTAATGATCACTATTTACTACATTAGAAACATACCGTGACATAATTAACTCTTCTAGTCACGTCTTCGCCATATGTAATCCAAATATAAGGTTGGAGCAGAAGTGACTCCTTCTGAAATAACTTGAAATTCATAAAAAATTGAAGATCAATCTTTGTGAATTTCCTCTTATTTTATCGGAGTCAAATACTTCTGTCCCAACCTCTTTACTGACTTGCAAAGACGATTTAATTTTTTATAACCTCTTAGAAATTAACTTTATAAGTCCCTTCCCTCTTTATTCTTCTTGTGTAAGCTGTCTTTCCGTTCGAAATTCTTCATAAAATACTTTTTTTATTTCAATAAAATAGTTAAAGTCATTCAGCATTTGAAACAACATCGCACGATTTTCAAATTCAGGTCGCGTCGTTGGCAACGGGCTATTTCTAAAATAATCAAATAGCGCTTTGATTTCTTCTAATAACTCGATGACAGGATTGTCTTCATGAAGACTTTCTGCTGTAGCCACAAAAATTTCTGCTAGTTTCTTATTTTGCTCCGTTGGCAACTGACACAAGGTAATGTCTACTTTGATTTGTTTTAAGACATACAATTGCATTTTTCGCATATCGAAATATTTAATGTAGTAATAGGATTGATCAAACAGTCGATTATTAAATTGTTCCATGGCTAATTTTTCTGCTTTTAATACTGTAACATTCAATTCTTGCAAAGAAGCGTCTAATTGATGAGGTTCCGTAACGTGTTTTAAGGCTTTTGAAAAGTCCAAGAGTACCAATTTCATGTCTTTTTCAATCATCAATTGCAATTCTTTTAATTTTTTTTCACTAGAAGGCATGTATAGGTTCAATACAATTGCTGTTCCTACTCCGACAAACATTAATAAAAAACAATTTAAAACCCAGTGAAAAGAAGCACTTTCTTCTATCAAGAGATGTGTAACGAGAACTGAGCTAACGACAATACCGTCTGTTAATTGAAGTTTTGAAGCTATTGGAATAAAAATTAATAAATAAAGGCCAAATGATACTGGATTAAATCCAATTATTAAAAAGAAGAAAATAGCGATGGCAATGGCTAATGCGGTTGATAAGAAGCGTTGTCCTGCTAAAGTAATGGATTTTTTCTTTGTGTTTTGAACACTTAATATCGTTATCACTCCGGCTGAAACGGCATAGTCTAACTTTAAGTAATCTGCAATAAAAATCGCAATAGCAGCTCCTAAGGCTGTTTTAATTGTACGTAATCCAATTTTCATGGCTTCACTCCTGCATTTTTCTTTTATCATACCATGATTTTCATTTATTCTTATAGTCTTTTTTGTGAACTTGCAATTATCTGATTTTACTATATTATTAGTACTATAAAATTTAACGTGTTAAAGGGGATTTCTTATGAAAAATAAAACACTAACGATCTTGATAACAGGCTGCTTACTTGTCATTCTTGGAGCTTGTGGTCATTCTCAGGAACGGGCGGGTACACAAGAAATCGCTCAACAAAACTTAGCTAGTCTAAAAAAAGTTGACACTTCTTTAGAGAAATTTGAGACTTTAGAAGATGAGATGATGGACGCTTTGGCGAAAGACTTGAAAAGCTCACGTTCTGAAAGTTTGATTTCTAAACAAAAAGGCGCAGTTGGGAAAAATTTCAAAGCGCGTCAAAAAGAGCTGACTATCGTTCAAGACGAAATGTTAAACATTCAAAAAACGATTCAAACCTTAGAAGATTATCAACAAAAAAATGCAGTGGATTTGCCTAAAGAGGATGTAACCCAAGCAATTGCTACCTTAACACAATTAAATAAAACCTATGAAGCATTCGCTCATTATGCAACAGAAGCTAAAGAAAGCGAAGAAACTTTTTATAAAAAATACAAAGCTGACTTGAGTCAAGAAGACATTGCTACTTATTTAAGTAAAATCAATTTAGCACATGGCGCTTTATTCCAACAATTAGAAGTTCTTACTGCTGATTTAAGTTCTGGAAATGCGAGTATGAACGCTTTAGATAAGGCTGTTGAGTAATAAATTTATAGGTGAAAGTGTGATGAATTGATGGAACTTGGAAATTTCAGATTAGGGATGAGAACAATTAAAACAGGAATTGCTGTTGCCGTTTGCATCCTATTATTTCATTATAGTGGTCGCGGAACAGCAATGATTGCTTCGCTTTCTGCTGTGTTTGCATTAAGACAAGATATGGAAACAACTGTAAAATTTGGGAAATCGCGGATTTTAGGGAATACACTTGGCGCTTTATTGGCTGCTTTGTTTATTTTACTTTATCGTTCGTCTGGTAACTTGTTTATTCTTGAAGTCATTGGGGTTCCAGTAGCTGTTATGTTAATTATTGTCATTTGCGATGGTATCAATTATAACTCTGGAATCATTGGGGCTATTGCTACTTTATTAATTATTTATTTTTCGATTCCACCTAATGAAACCATTATTTATGCCTTAGAGCGTGTATTTGATACCTTTATTGGTACATTTGTCGCCGTTGCTGTCAATCACTTAATTAAGGTCCCTGCTCATGAAGAAGTAGCTGATCTTAAAGAAGAACTTTCTGACATTCAAACAGAAGAAAATGAACTGAATGTTTTGTTAACTAAAAAAGAAAACGAAAAAAAAAACCAAGAAACTGATTAGTTTCTTGGTTTTTTTTGGTTTATTTATCTTGATGAATATCCTGATGGATTGTTTGTGGCGCTTTTGAAACAAATTTTTCAATTAATTCTTTAACGTCCAATCCTGTTGTTTCTTTTAAGGTTTCTTGAGTTGTCGCTAAAAGATTGGTAGCATAATTTGACACACGATTGGCTCCTGCACCACTGCCTTCACCTTGTCCGTTGTCAATTACAGTAATTTTTTCGATATTTGCCATTGGTTGTGCAGCTTCTTTCACCATGCTTGGTAGCATTTCAACAACCATTGAAAGAATTGCTGCTTCGCCATATTCCTTGAAGGCTTCAGCAATTTTTTGTTTTGCTTCGGCTTCGGCTTGACCTTTAGCTAAAATAGCTTCGGCTAAGGCTTGTCCTTCTAAGCGGACTTGGTTTGCATTGGCTGTTGCCATTGCTTCTACACGGAATTGATCCGCTTCGGCTTCAGCTACTTCTTTAGCTTTATTTGCAAGTGCATCTTGCTCTTGTGCGTAACGATCTGCATCCGCCTTTTTCTTCACTTCTGAGTCATATTGTTTTTCACGACGAGTGATTTCTTTTTCTTCTAATTCAATTTGTTTTTGACGCTCAATGATTTTTACTTGCATTTCTTGTTCCGTTACTTCTTGTTGTGCTTTTGCACTTTCTAACCCATAGGCTTGATCGGCTTTCGCTTTGGCAATATCTTGCTCTTGTTTGTACGCTGCCAATTTCAATTCTTTTTCTTTTAATGCTTCGGCGACTTCTGTTTCACGTTCTAATTCTGATTTCTTAGAATTTTTTTCAGCTTCCGCACGTTTGATACGTGTTTCTTTGTCTGCTTCGGCAATGGCAATATCCGCATCTCGTTTTACTTGCGCAATTCTTGGTTTTCCAAGTGAATCTAAATAGCCATTTTTATCCCGTACTTCTTTGATGGTAAATGAAACGATAACTAAGCCCATTTTTGCCAAATCAACGCTGGCAACTTCTTGAACACTTTGGCTAAACTTATCACGGTTTTGATAGATTTCTTCGACTGTCATTGAACCTAAGATTGAACGTAGATGACCTTCTAAGACTTCTCTTGCTTCATTTTCTAGCTCTTCACGAGATTTACTTAAAAATTGCTCTGCTGCTGTTGCGATTTCTTCAACAGAGGAACCAATTTTAATGATCGATGTTCCATCTGCCATAACTGGAACGCCTTGTTCTGTATAGACTTCTGGTGTTGAAACATCTAATTTACTTGATAATAAGCTTAAACGATTTGATCGTTGAAAAACGGGCATCACAAACGTACCGCCACCACGAACAATTTTAATTTTATTGCCAGCATCGTCTTTAAAGACATTTTTTGAACCTAAATAACTTCCACTGACAATTAATGCTTCATCTGGATTTGCTGTTTGGTATTTTGAAATAAAAACTAGCAAACACATTAACACAACAAAACCACATATTCCAATTACTATAATTGACATTTTTCCCCATCCTTTTCATCTTTCAATTTTATTCACGCTTAAAAATTTTCTTCGTACGGCATCACGTAGGCAACTCGATTGTTAATCTCAATCACCAATATTTTTTCTCCTGCCTTAATTTCCGCAAGAGGTTGATACAAGCTTGCCGGCTTTGTGATCGAACCAGTGACGCTTTTAATGCTGATTTCGCCCATCCCTTTTAGTGGAATCGGTGTAATCACCGTTCCCACTCGACCTTCTAAGTCCTTTTCAGATGAAGAAAGAGTTGCATCAGATTTTCTTAATGGAACAATTAAATAGAAATTCAGTAAAAAAATAATAATAGAAGCAAGGATCCCACTGGTAAGTATGATGAGTCCACTATGAAATTCAGTATGTGCTTCTCCTAAATAACCAAACAAAGCGATAAATGCAAACCAAGGAACAATTAAAACCGGATCAATAGGGCCATCAAAATTGATAATGTCTCCAATAAAAAAACTAACCACGGCTAATAATGCGGTTACAATTAATACGTAAAAATAAATAGTTTCCAAACTATATCCCCACAACATTTTTTTCACATCCCCTCTATATTAAATATTGTATCAATCTTTTTATGAGAAAGATATCATTTTCGTTAAAATAACAATATAAGGAATAACATTAACGTGAAAAAAAGGGTTATTAAAACAAAGTTGTTCTAATAACCCTTTTAAATTTTTAATCGACTGATTTTAAGGCTTCAATCATATCAATCTGTTTTAATTTCAAATGCATTGCCCACATCACAATTCCAGAGAATAGGAATGTTAAAGCTGCCGAATAGACGTAGCTTAACACTTTTATGGTTGGGCTAAACATCATCATATCAACTTCTGCGGTTTGTAGCACAAATCCATGAAGGAAGATACCTAAAAAGGATCCTGTCACAATTCCCATCATGGTTAAGATAATGTTTTCGCGATAGATATACATCGTAACTTCCCCATCGTAAAACCCGAGAACTTTGATTGTTGAAAGTTCTCTAATTCGTTCTGAGACATTGATATTGGTTAAATTATATAACACAATAAAAGCAAGTGCTGCCGCAGAGATAATCAATACCAGAGTCACAATATTTAAGCTGGACATGGTGTCTTTAAAGGAGCTGCCCACACGGTCAACAAAGGTTACTCGTGCGACACTTCCATTCTCCGTTAATCGAGTGCCAAATTGATCTTCCCATTTTTGATTTGCTTTATAATTTAATAGTTGAGTATTATAGGGAGGTTCTTTTTTAAAGAGTTTCTGATAATAAGTGGGACTAATATAAATCATATGGCCTGCATAATTTTCAGTAATTCCTGTAACCTTCAAGGAATATGTTTTATTGTTTGTATCCTTGATAGAAAGTTTGTCGCCTACTTTTAAATCAAATAATTTTGCAAGTTTTTCAGTAATCACGCCACCCTGCTTAGAAATTTCTTCTTTGGCTTTTGTTTTACGATTATTCAAAAGGACGAACTGATCGAAATTTGTTGTTTTTTCTGGAGTAAACAGCGTCACTTCTTGTGTATTGACTCCTTGTTTTTCCATTTTAAAATTTTCTTGATTAACTGCTAATTGATGTTTAATTTCTTTAGTGTCTGTAATTAACTGATTGTATTTTTCTTTATCTGCTTGTTTAGCATCTGGATTAAAAGCAACAATTGCTTGGTATTTCATAATTTTACCGTACTGTAATCCTGCAATATCCGCAATTGAATCCTTTAAACCAAATCCAGTTAAAATTAAAGCCGTACAACCTGCCACACCTAAAACCGTCATCAGCATTCGTTGTTTGTATCGAAATAAATTTCGAGCGGTTACTTTTTCAATAAAATTAAAACGATCCCAAAGAAAGGTTATGCGCTCTAACAAAATTCTCTTGCCATTTTTAGGTGCTTTAGGACGCATTAAAGCTGCAGGGTTGCTCATTAATTCAACTCTGGTGGCGATTAAAGCAGGCAATACCGTACAAAATAGTGCAACTACTAACGACAGAATTCCGTAGCTTAGATAATAGGTAATTCGAATAGCCGGTAAGTTATAAAGGGCCCCATACGCATTAAAAATAATTGTTGGAAAGAGTTGATAACCAATAAACAATCCAATCAAACTCGCGCTACCACTTGCTAATAAGGCATAAATCAGGAATTTTTTAGAAATATCAAAACTTGTATAGCCTAGTGCCTTTAACGTTCCAATTTGAAGTCGTTGCTCCTCAACCATTCGAGTCATCGTCGTTAAACTCACTAAGGCAGCAATCAAAAAGAAAAAGACTGGAAAGACTTGTGCAATGGCTGAAATTCGATTGGCATTATCACTAAATTCTTCGTAGCCAGGATTTGAAGTCCGATCCATCACAAAATATTCAGGTTTTTTTAACGTAGTTAACTGCTCTTTTGCTTCTGCTAACTCTTGTTCGCCTTTGGCTATTTCAGCTTCTCCTTGTTGTTTTTTTTGATCAAATTCAGCTTTAGCTGACTCGTATTCTTTATTTCCTTCATCTAGTTGATTTCTTACCTCGGCTAATTTTTTTTCACCCGTCGCTTTTTCAGAAGCTAATTTTTGTTGACCTTCTGATAAAGCCCTTCTTCCAGCGTCAAGTTGTGTTTTTCCATTAAGAAGAGCCGTTTCTCCATTCGCTAATTCTGTCGCTTTTTGATTTAACGCAGACTCTGCTTGGTCTAATTCTGTTTGACTAGCGCTTAATTTTACTTCTATTGTATCAAGAGAGAACGTCACCTCTTGAGCTGATACTGCACCTGCAAAGTAGGCAGCAATTAGTTCTCCCAACTGTTTATCTACTTGTGTACTACTAGTGATTAAAGTAGTTTTGGTTGCTTCTGGAACTAAGGCAATGGGTACTTTTAAACTGTCTCGGATAGATGTGACAAGGTTCTGACCTTGATTGATGCTTTCAATCGCCGTTGCTTTTTTCGTTGCTAATTCTTGTTGGGCAGCCGCAAGCTGTTTTTTCCCTTCATTTAATTGAGTTTCATTTGCTTCAAGCTCTGCTTGACTTGAAGTAAGCTTTGCTTGATTTTCAGTTAGCGTTGCTTCGCCTTTTGCTATCTCAGACTGAAACGTTTCTAGTCCTGTTTGATAGTCTGACTCCCCGCTAACTAGCTTTGCTTTTGCTTCATCAAGTTGTTTTTGACCATCTGCTAATTGTTGTTTTGCTTCTGTGATTTTAGTGGTTCCATCAGTTATTTTTTCTGCGCCAGTTTGTTTAAGTTCTGCTAGTCTTTCTTCAGGACGTTGGTTAATTTTCTTTTCAACAGCTTTGATTTCATTGTCAATCTGATCTTCATATTCTTTAGAATAAGCCGCTAATTTTTTGGTAGTATCAAAGGTCAAATAAGCTTCTGTATAAAGATCCGATTTAAAGTCTGATTCTGGAATAACAGCAAAAGCATCTGCTGTTCCTTTCCCAATCGTACTACTACCTCGTTGAAAAGTTTCAATATATTGAGGACTGTTTACAAACCCGACAACTTGATAGTCAACCGTCTTAAAGACACTATTTAAATTGGTTTTATCTCCTTCTGAAGTCAAACTGACCTTGTCGCCAATTTTAAACGTCTGCTGCATTTTTTCAGTATAATCTAATGCTATTTCACCTTTTTTTACTGGTAAACGGCCTTTCATTACTCGGTAATCATTCATTGTCGTTTTTTCTGGTAAGGACATCACCTTCGTCACGATTCCTGTGTTTCCTAAAAAGACATCTTGGCTGTAGCCTCCTGCTACCTCTGCACCTTTTATACTTTTGAGTAAGGTTAAATCCTCATTATTCAACCCATAGGTAGAAACAACTTTGACATCCATTAGATTTTTTTCTTTAAAATAATGGTCCGCAGTATCGATCATATTCGGTCCTGTAGCCTTGATACCTGAAAAGAAACCAACGCCAAGCGTTATGATGGCAAAAATAGATAAAAAACGCGCCTTTGTATGCCATATTTCACGAAAAATATCTTTTAGAAGTGCTGTTTTTTTCATCTTCTCACTGCCCTTCTACCATTCAATGTCTGCAACAGACACTGGATTTTCGTTAATTTTGACACTTCGAACTTTCGCATTATTGATTTCAATCACTCGATCTGCCATTGGAGCAATTGCAGAATTATGCGTAATCACAATGACGGTTGTTCCTGTGTTGATACAGGTATCTTGTAAGAGCTTTAATACCTGTTTCCCCGTTTCATAATCCAAGGCTCCTGTTGGCTCATCACAGAGCAATAATTTAGGTTGCTTAGCTAATGCTCTAGCAATCGCAACACGTTGTTGTTCGCCTCCCGAAAGTTGAGCTGGAAAATTATTTAACCGTTCCCCTAAACCGACTTGTTGCAAAACTTCCGTTGCATCCATTGCACGAGGAGAAATTTGACTTGCCAATTCAACATTCTCTTTGGTCGTTAAATTAGGGACTAAATTATAAAATTGAAATACAAAACCTATTTCATTTCGACGATAAGTCGTTAGCTGCTTTTTAGTAAAGGTGGCAATGTCGACATTATCAACGAATACTTGTCCTTCATCTGCGCTATCCATTCCACCAAGAATATTCAATACAGTTGATTTCCCAGCACCACTTGGTCCTAAAATAACGGCAAACTCGCCTTTTTCAATTTCAAAATTAATGCCATCATTTGCGGTAATGACACTGTCCCCCATTTGATAACGTTTATATTCATCTTTCATTTTCACAAAAGCCATCTTGTCACCCTCTTATTGTTAGTTTCTTCTATTGTAGTTTACCATAAAAAAAATCATTATATAAACACAAAAAACCGCTAAAGAAAAGACTCTTCTTTAACGATTTTATTCATATCCTTATTTTTTATTCATCTTACCAAGTTCACTGTGCTTATAGCCATATAAAACATAAATACAGAAACCGACAACCAACCAAATAATAAAGGCAATCCACGTTTTAACTTCTAATTGAATCATTAAGTAAAAACAAACAGCCATTGAAATAATTGGAAATACTGGGACAAATGGAACTTTAAATTCATTGACTAACGGTTGACCGTAGTCTTTTCTAAGTTTAATAATTCCTGCTGCCATTATTGCAAATGCCATCAACGTCACAATATTCGTCAACTGGGCTAATTGTTCCAAAGGAATCACTCCTGCTAAAACAGCTGAGACAATTCCGATTAAAATCGTCGCATTTTTTGGCGTCTTTGTTTTACTATCAACTTTACTTAATGTTTTTGGCAATAAACCATCACGACCAATTGCATAAATCATTCGGGTTAAACCGTACATCATTGAAATTAATACTGTTAACAACGTCAAAATAGCGCCCACTGAAATAACTCCTGCAATTAAATCATGTCCAATAAAACGAACTGCAAAAGCCACTGGATCTTTAACATCTAATTGTAAATAAGGAACCATTCCGGTTAAAACAAGTGTCACAACAATATAGAGAATCGTCGCAATTGCTAATGAACCGATAATCCCTCTTGGAATGTCCCGTTGCGGATTTTCAACTTCTTCAGCTGCCATACTTACCGCATCAAAGCCTAAAAAAGCAAAGAAAACAATGGCTGCTCCCGTGGCAATTCCTTTAAATTGGAACGGTGCAAAAGGCGTCCAATTTTCTGGCTTCACGTAAAAAATACCAACAACTAAAAATAAAACAATTAAACCAAATTTTACTGCTACCATCACATTGTTTAAACGTAAGGCCTTCTTGGCTCCTTGCATCACTAAATACATGACAACTAACGTAATCAGTACAGCAATAATATCTACATAGGTTCCTTTTTCAGAATTATACGACGCAGTCAATGCTGTTGGAAAAGGAATACCTAAACCTTCTAAAAAACCATGAACGTACCCAGACCAACCAGAAGCAACGGATGCATTTGCTAATAAATATTCACATAGTACAAGCCATCCCGTCATCCAGCCTACCAATTCACCAAAGATGGTGTACGCATAAGAATAAGCTCCACCTGCAATCGGTACTCTTGAAGCAAATTCGGCGTAACACAATGCAGAAAGTGCACATGAAAAAGCCGCAATCACAAACGAAATAATTAAAGATGGTCCTGCATATTTAGCTGCTGCTGTTCCCGTAATAACAAAAATACCTGTCCCAACCATCGCACCTAACCCTAGCAAAATCAGATCAAACGTTTTTAATTCTTTTTTTAGCTTGGACTGTTGGTGAACAGTTGGATCAATTTCTTTCTTTCTAAAATAGCTCATTTAATTTCCTACCTTTTAAGAGAATAATTTCATTTTCATCAAATACTTTTGAAAAGAGCGCTCTGAATTTTTTTCAGAACGCTCTTAGTTTAACATAATTTTTCTATAAATTACACATTCAATTAAAAAGGTTTATGCTTTCAAATATCCTAGTAGCATGCCACCAGCAATCACTAATAAGCAGCCTATAATGACATAGCGAAATTCACGTTTGGTTTTCTTTTCACCTAACAACCAAATTCCACCTAATGTTGAAATAATAATTCCTGTTTGAGAAAGTGAAAAACTAACGGCTAAACCGATTTTTTTCATAGCTATCAGCATAAAAATATTTCCAATTGCCCACAGCAAACCTGTAATCAAATTACGAGCCGTATATTTGTTCAAAACATCTTGTTTAATAGAGAAAATAATTGCACCAATTAGCATACCTACTGATTGAGGTAAGATAACTGCTATAGCATCTACATTTGCAGCTTTAACGGTAATCGTGTACAAGGCATACCCAATCGTTGAGATAGCAATTGCTTGCAATCCTTTTTTCAATTGGTGATTTTCTCCTTCTTCTTTATGATCTGTTACAGCTGTAAATCTGGCACCTAAAATCAAAATAATTAAGGCTATCGTTCCAATACTAAAATCTCTCGTCGTTTGCCATTCTCCAAATAAAATAGCACCAGCCAATGTATTCGCAATCAATTGACCTCCAGTTGAAATAGGTAAGGCCCCTGAGACGCCCATATATTTCATACTTTGAAATTGTTGCTGTTGACCAAGTACCCAAAATAAGCCCGACAATACTCCTGCAATCATAACTTTCATATCTATCGCAGGTTGGTAAACAAAATAAATTCCAATTGAAAAAATAAATGCGCCAATAGTCATTCCAAGTGTTTGATTATAAGCAGTTCCACCGACTTTATTACTTACCAAACCGATACTTCCCCATGCTATTGCGGGTATCATTGCAATTAAAATATCCATACTAAACCTCTTTCCTCTAAAAATAAACTTATCTATTCATCATAACAGAGAAAACGTTCACACAACAAGAAATTACTGTGGAAACTTAATAAAATTTTCAAATTAATGAAGGTTGCTTTTCTTTTTAGTAAAAAATATGCTACATTGATAGAAGAACTTATGAAGAAATGAGGAACGATTCATGACGAACCCCCACGTAATCGTTGTTGGCGGTGGCACCAGTGGCATGATGGCTGCTATAGCCGCTGCAGAAAATAACGCAAAAGTGACTGTAATTGAAAAAAATAAAAAATTAGGACGCAAACTACTTGTAACAGGTGGCGGACGTTGTAATGTAACTAACAATCGTGATGCCGACGAAATCATTCAGCATATCCCTGGCAATGGTCGCTTTTTATATAGCGCTTTTCACCAATTTGATAACTATGATATTATCAATTTTTTTGAATCAAATGGCGTTCGTTTAAAAGAAGAAGATCACGGCAGAATGTTTCCCGTTACAGATAAATCAAAAACGATCCTAGAAGCATTGCAAACAAAAATGGAACAACTAGGGGTTGACATTATTACTGAAAATCCAGTAGAAACGGTTCTTTATAGTGAAGATGCTGTAACTGGTGTACTTCTTCTTGATGGCAGTACTTTAACAGCTGACAAAGTGATTTTATCCACCGGTGGTCGTGCCATGCCTCGTACAGGTTCAACAGGGGATGGCTACAAATGGGCTAAAAAAGCAGGTCATACACTAAAGACGCTTTACCCAACCGAAGCTCCTATTTTATCTGACGAACCCTTTATTCAAGATAAAACTCTTCAAGGATTATCTTTGCGTAATGTAGCATTAAGTGTCTTAAATAAAAAAGAAAAAATCGTTATCACCCACCAAATGGATATGATTTTTACTCATTTCGGAGTTTCTGGTCCAGCAGCCTTGCGCTGTTCAATGTTTGTCCATCAAACAATGAATCGCGATAAATCGGAAGAAGTAACCATGAAACTAGATGTCTTACCAGATTTAAGCATCGGTCAAGTTGAGCAAGAACTTCAAAAACTACTAAAAAACGATGGCGATAAAAGTTTAAAAAATGCGTTAAAAGGACTGGTCTTTGAACGTTATTTACTTTTCAGTTTCCAACGCTTAAACTTAGATGAAAATATGCCTTTAAAACAGATGACATCCGAACAGTTAAAATCATTTTGTAACTTTTTAAAAGACTTCCGTTTTACTGCTAATGGAACACATCCTTTAGAAAAAGCTTTTGTTACGGGTGGTGGAATCAATACAAAAGAAATCAATCCCAAAACAATGGAAAGCAAATTCAAAAGAGGCTTGTATTTTACTGGTGAAATTCTTGATGTCAATGGATATACTGGTGGTTATAATATTACAGCAGCTTTTGTTACCGGACGCATCGCAGGGATGCATGCAGCACTTGACTAACAATTTCAAAAGTGAGAGATTTAAGAAATTATTCTTGAATCTCTCACTTTTTTATATACTTTCAATTCTTGTTTTACCAGAAAAAACATTCTCTATTCACACTTTTTTCACAACTCTTTTATATAATAATTGTAACAATTGGAAATAGAAAGGAGCAACTTTATATGTCATTGATTGAACGAGCCTTTTTAAGTATTCAACATCGTCCTCTTAAAAATAGCCTCCTTTTTTTAGTCTATGCTGGCATCGCTTGCGCTTTTTATGTTCTCTTTTCTATCCAAAATAAACTGAGCAATTCCCTAAATTATTTAAATGATGCTTTAAGTTTCAATCAAAAAAATCAGATTACAACTACGCCATCTTTCAAAGTACTAGTCTCAACTATTACTCAACAAAAGCAAACACTGAATCACTACTTGTTACTAATAGCTATCGTATCTATCATTTTACTACTTTTACTTCACTCTTTCTTTTTATACCAACGAAAGAAAGAATTGCAAAATTTTATATTAATTGGAGAAAAGAAAAAAAAGGTTTTTACACAGATTATATTAGAAAATGGAATTATTTTAAATGTTGCGTTGTTAAGTTTGATGATTCTCTTAAGCTTCTTTGCCCGTCCGATTACAAATCAGATTCAACAACTTGAATTGAATTTGATTCATAGCGATCAGGTAGCTATGACTGCTAAGCAACAGAAATCTCAAATAAGTGATGAGCCTAACCAATCTGATAGCGAAATCAATGTAACTCGATTTAATACGGTTTTACCGATTGTTAATTCCGAAGAAAATTTTACCGTTAATTTTGCGACTACTGTCCAAAATTACTTAGGTTTTGTTTTATTAATTAATGCTTTTATTGCAAGTAGTTTAATTTTACCAGCTTTATATTTTGTTCAAAAAAGCCACTCATTTTAGTTACTTTTCAAAGGAGGTTTTACAATGGCAACTGACTGCTCTCAACTCCCTCATAGTGTTCTTAATCCTTTCAAACAGAACGGTATTTATCAAATAAGTACACCCTCACAATCCATTTCTACACTACCTAAAAACCTTATAACTTATTTAAAAAAACAAAAAATTCCTGTTGGTTATATTTTAACGGATTCGACCTTTATTCCTTATTTATCAACTTTTCAAAATATCAAATTAAGTTTAAAATTAGCAAAACCTAAATTAAGAAATAGTGATTTTTTAATTCTGGATGCTTTAGAAGAAATGAACATTTCCTATAAATTAGCTCATAAACCAATTCAAGAGTTAACCGCAACTCAATTAAAAGAGGTGCAACTTATTTCAGCTATTTTCAGTGGCAAAAAAATAATTATCGTTGATTCTTGGATCGAGTTTTTATCAGAAACTGAGCAATTAAATTGGTTACTTATTTTTAAAAATTTTGTTAAGGACCGAGGCGTCACTTTTATTTTACTAACCAATTCTAATAAAATTGCTGAACAAAGTGATGACACGTTTCATGAGAAAGATTTTCATCTAAATTCTTTCGATAACTAAATAAAGAGTGATAAAAACCAATTTGATTTTTATCACTCTTTATTTTTTTTAAAATTGCACTTTATCTGCAACAGGAATCCACACTGAAAATTCAACTGCTGAATCTTGAATAAAGTCATCAACAACTTCTACATTAAAATTACCATTGATTTGAAACTCTGCTGATTGATAAACTTCTCCGTAAGAGGCACCAATAAATTGATCTGCTTCTATACGATTTTTGACTGTTGTTTTAAAAATGGCATACGATCCAGTAGGTACGGTAAAACTTTCTTGATTTGGACCTTTAGAACTAGCTTTAACTCCAACTAAGTAGTTGGGGTCTCCTGAGCTTGCATTATTAACAGCATAGAAATGAGTATCAAGTGCGTATTCCATTAATTGTGCTTTATCTTTTTTTAACACTTCAAGTTGCTGCAATTTCTTATCGCTCATAGCAGGAAACTCACTTGGATTGCTTGGCACAACAATCGGAGTGGAGAATCCAATAATAAGTTGATCTGGAGATTCAATAATTGTAAATGGCATAAAAATACGCTCCTTTAAATTTTTTATTAATCCTTGTTAAAGTGCCGTAACTATAGCATAAAAATTAGTTAATTGTAAATTATTATACTTTTTTTTAATTTAATACACAGCCTAATTTATACAAGCAAAAAGGATGAGAATTTTATTTCTCATCCTTTTTTAGTCATTTGTTTCAATTGGAAATGCAAGTTTAAAAGTTGTTCCAGAACCTTTTTCACTCGTTACCGTCACTTTAGCTTGATGTAAATTCATCAATTGTTGGACAATTGCCAAACCTAATCCAGATTCACCATATTTGGTATTTTTCCTGGAGACATCTGCTTTGTAATACCGTTCCCAAATATTTTCAACTTCTTCTGCAGTCATTCCAATTCCAGTATCTTGGATTTCAATAATGGTTTCAGTTAAAGTTTTGGAACCATTGATAACAATACTGCCATCAGTTGTAAATTGGATTGCATTTTGAAGAATATTTACAATAATTTGAACGAATCGGTCGTAGTCAGCATATACTGTCAAATCTGCTGGACAATTTAATTCTAATTGATTTCCAGCATCGTTCGCCTTATTCTTTAACTGCTCTACGATTACAGTCAAAGCTTCTTCTGCATTGAAGGTTTGTTTTGTTAAACTAATTTGGTTTGAACGAATTTTTTCATAATCCAGATTTTCATTTACTAGACGGATCAGTCTTCTCGTTTCATTTTGCATCAGCTGAATACTACGTTTTTTCTGATTTTCTGGAATCATATCGTATTCTAATCCTTCTAATAAGCCATTAATCGTTGTTAAAGGTGTTCGCATCTCATGCGCTGCGTCTGCCATAAATTGACGTCTCCGATTCTCCTGACGCTCAATTTCTTCATGAGAAGCTTTTAGAGAACGCGCCATTCCATTAAAATCTTCTGCCAAATCATCAAATTCATCACGATCTTTATTTTCTAAATAAACATCAAAATCTCCTTGGGAAATACGATGAGTTGCCTTTCGCATTCGGTTGATTCGATTGACTTGATATTTTGCCAAAAAGAAACTTAAGAACATCGCTCCAATACTGGAAAGTAATAAAGCAATAAATAAGTTATGCTTTAAGTCCTTGATACTGGATTCGACACCACTTACTGGTGCTTCAACCGCTACTACACCAGCAAATTTTCCTGTATCACGTTTAAAGAATGGTTGAAAAACCCTAATCTGTTCGACTTTATTTCCTAAAAAATCAGTATTGTTAATTGAAGAGGCAATCTGGTTTCCTGCTTGCAATGCCTTCCAATCTTTTTCAGAAATATTTAAAGAATAATTTTGTTCTTGTTTAGGGGCAATCATTTCTTTTTCTTCATTAAAAATAGACATATTGACATTTTGGCTTTTTAAAACGACTTGAATTAAATCCACTTGGTTAATCAAGCCATCATCGATTACGGATTGTGCGTAGCCATATAATTGTTTTTCAGTATTTTTATAGACTGTACTACTAGCAAAATTTGAAAACGAAATGCCAATAATGACTAAAATGGTCAAAATTACTGCAAAAAATGCCAACATTTGTTGATAAAGGTATTTCAATACTACTCAACTCCAGTGTCATCAAATTTGTATCCAACACCCCAAACTGTTTGAATCACTTGTGGACCTGTTTTTTCAATTTTTTGACGCAACTTTTTAATATGGGCATCAACCGTTCGTTCATCTCCATAGTATTGATAATCCCAAACAATCGTTAATAGTTGTTCTCTTGAAAAGACTTGTTTAGGATTTTTAGCAAGCGTATATAACAATTCAAATTCTTTTGGTGTGAGTCCTTCAATTGGTTTATGATACAAAAAGGCTTCTCTAGTTTTAGTATTAATTTTAAGGTGATCCGTTTCAACTTCAAAATCTGCATTTTTTGCTGAGCTTTCCATACCTTCCTCATGTCCTAAATCTGCTCGACGATGAAGTGCTTTGATTCGTGCAATTAAGGTTAGCGGGCTAAATGGTTTTGTTACATAATCATCAGCTCCCATTTCTAAACCAATTACTTGATCGCTTTCTGAATCTTTAGCAGTCAACATAATAATTGGAACTGTTTTTGAAACTTTTCGAATTTCACGGCAAATTTGAATACCATCCATTGTAGGTAAATTTAAATCTAAGGTAATAATATCCCAAGCATTAGGTTGTGTCAAAAATGCATCTAAACCTTCTTTTCCATCTTGTTTAAACAGTGCATCCCAATCTTCTTTTAAGAAAAACATTTCCATCATTTCACAGACAGATTGGTTGTCTTCAATCATTAATATTTTCATCTAATCCCTCTTTTCAGTTTCTCCACTTGTTTTCATTATACTATTTTTACCTCAACAACAAAAGGCGAAACCTAAAGAGTCTAGCTTTCTTCATAATCTTTTCATACTTATAGGACAATTTCAGGACTTATTTGTCATTGGTAGCCATTTTTGCTGTCTCTTCTGATTTTTTCTTAAGAATCAAACTGACTTCTTCCACTCGAAGTTCTACTGCAAAAACGGTCTCGTCTTCCTTATTCAAATACGTTCTAGACTGCATGCGGCCACTTAAGCCAAGCTGAACACCCTTTTCACAATTATCTGCAATAATTTTAGCTACTGGTCCCCAAGCAACAAATGGAATAAAATCAGCTTCTTGTTTTTTATCTTTTTTATATATTCTTTGAATGGCTAATGTATTATTGATGACTTGACTTCCATTCCCTACCTGTTGTATTTCAACTTCTCTTACAATTCTTCCTATCAATGATACTTGATTCATTTTGTTCACTCCTTTTTTCTGTCTAGTCTAACTATCCGCATTTTTATCTCATCTCATTAAAAAAAGCTACTTAACAAATTTGTTAAGTAGCTTTAGCTAAAACAATATTAAATTCCCTTACTAAAATAACTGAAAATGTGCTTCCATGTTGCACCACTAAAAATTGCAAAAGGATTGCCATCCCCTAAAACACCAAAGCCAATCATTGCTCCTATTAAAAAGGTCATTATGATCAAGACAAGCACAATCAATACTTTCAATGCAAAGGGCATTGGAGTAGTTCTTATTTTATTCTCTTTCAATGTAACACCTCTTCAATCAATTACTCTCATAAGAAAGTTTGCTTTAACGACGTTTTTTATTTATGTTTTCAAGTAAAATTCCAGTTCCAAGCGCAACTGCATCTAATGGATGTTCTGCAGCAAATACAGGAACTTTAAGCTCTTCTGCGAATAATTGGTCAATCCCATCTAGTAAAGCTCCTCCGCCCGTTAAAATGACACCACGGTCGATAATATCTGCTGATAATTCAGGAGGAGTTTGTTCTAGAACATCTTTTGCTTGTTGAACAATCAACATCATTGATTCATTCAAAGCTTCTTGCACTTCTGCAGAAGTGATGGTAATCGTTCTTGGTAATCCACTTACCATATCACGACCTCTAACGTCCATTGAGTCATCACGATTGTTAGGGAAAACTGTTCCAATTTCAATTTTGATAGATTCTGCAGTACGTTCACCAATCAACAATTTGTATTTTTTCTTCACATATTGAGTGATTTCACTGTCTAATTTATCGCCAGCTAATTTAAGTGAACGACTTGTCACAATATCTCCCATTGAAAGAACTGCAATATCACTTGTTCCTCCGCCAATATCAATGACCATGTTGCCGCTAGGTTGGAAAATATCCATTCCAGCACCGATTGCTGCTACTTTTGGCTCTTCTTCAAGGTACACATTTTTACCACCGCTTTTTTCAGCAGCTTGAATAATGGCTTTTTGCTCAATTGAAGTAATGTTTGTAGGACAGCAGATTAAAATGTTTGGTTTTGATAAAAACCCTTTTACGTTTAATTTATCAATAAAATATGAAAGCATTGCTTCAGTAATGTCAAAATCAGCAATTACTCCATCTTCAAGAGGACGAATCGCACGAATATTTCCTGGAGTACGTCCAACCATACGATATGCTTCTTCTCCAACAGCTAGTACTTGATTTGTTGCGGTATCAACTGCAACTACAGCAGGTTCATTTAAAACAATCCCCTTGCCTTTCACATGTATTAATACATTTGCTGTCCCTAAATCTATCCCAATATCTTTCGCCATTATCTTTGTTCTCCTCTCAAAGCTCTTGTTCATTTTTAGGCTATCTATTTATGTAGCCATCTAATTTTCTATTATAGCATAACTTATCTTAATGGGAAACCGTGATTTTATGAATATTTTCTAAAAAAAAACACATCTTAACGATGTGTTTTTCTAGTAATTCTCTTATGATGCAAAAATTTGATCAAGTTCTGCTTCTTTTAGTAGATGCTCTTCTTCTTCATTGATACGCTCAACATCAGCACCCAATGCTTGTAATTTTTTATGGAATTCAAAGTAACCACGATCTAGGTACTCTAAATGAGTCACACGAGTGTAACCTTCAGAACATAAACCATTTAAAATCAAAGCTGCTGCTGCTCTTAAATCGGTTGCTGCTACTTCAGCTCCTTGAAGTTTTGTTGGACCATAAATAACAAGAGATTGACCTTCAACTTTAAACTGAGCATTCATGCGACGTAATTCTTCCATATGCATGTAACGATTTTCAAAAACGGTTTCAGTCATCGTACTTGTTCCTTCAGCCATTAATTGAATTGCCGTCATTTGAGCTTGCATGTCTGTTGGAAAACCAGGATGAGGCATTGTTTTTACATCCGTTGCTTTTAATTTTTCAGGACCAATAATACGTAGACCCTTTTCTTCTTCAATAATCGTTACATTCATTTCTTTTAATTTTGAAATTAATGGTTTATTATGTTCTGCAACTGCATCTTCCACCAAAATATTTCCTTGTGTCATTGCTGCAGCAATCATAAAGGTTCCTGCTTCAATCCGGTCAGGAATAATTGAATGTTCAATGCCTGTTAATTCTGCAACGCCTTCAATTCTAATGGTTTCAGTTCCTGCTCCCACAACTTTTGCACCCATTCGGTTTAAGAAGTTCGCAAGATCCACAATTTCTGGCTCTCTTGCAACATTTTCAATTGTTGTGGTTCCTTTTGCTAAGGTTGCTGCCATCATGATGTTTTGAGTTGCGCCAACACTTGGAAAATCAAGGTAAATACGAGCGCCTACTAATTCATCAGCAAATGCCTCTATATAGCCATTTTCGATATGTACTCTCGCACCCATCGCTTCAAAGCCTTTTAAATGTAAATCGATTGGTCTTGTGCCGATCGCACAACCACCAGGTAACGCTACTTTTGCATGTCCCAAACGTGCTAGTAGTGGCCCCATTACAACAATTGATGCTCGCATTTTGCTTACATATTCAAAAGGTGCTTCAAAATTCAAATCATGTGTTGCATTAATTTGAACTTCTTTATCTGTTTCATTAAATGCTACATCTAAGTTTAAATGGTGTAATACTTCATTGATTGTGTATACATCTGATAAAGTTGGAACGTTTGTTAATTTACTTTCTCCAACGCTTGCTAAAATTGTCGCTGCTAAAATTGGTAAAACAGCATTTTTAGCACCCTCTACTTTAACTGTTCCTTCAAGACGTTTGCCGCCACGAACAATTATTTTTTCCATGTTAACCCCTCCGAAAAATCTCAGTTAATTCTTTCATTTAAAATTACGTTATTTTATTATAGATTTATGCCACTTTTGGCATTATATCATGAACATCGTTGTTTAAACAAATTATTAACTAGTAATGTAAAAAAACTTATGGAAATTTAATCTAATTAAGTAAAAATATTAGATTTTTAGATAAATTCAAAAATTCTAAAACAAAATTACTGACTGTATATCCAATGGTAATTGAAAAAAAAACATACAAAATACGTGCTTGTGCGACATGATTTTTCTTAATCCATGATTCAATTCTCAAGCCTTTTAAAGCCCAAAATGAAACCATAATAAAAAAAATATTTGTTGCAATTCCTATGATGGCTTGAACACCTAAAAGGTTCATTTTTCCTACCATCCTTTCGTTATTTAAATATATGCTACCATAAATACATCAAAAAATAAATCATTCCTATTTCATTTGCAACATTCTTAATATTTAAGGGGAGCCTTAATTGTATTGTTATGCATTTTTTTATCTTTTGTATGTATATTTTTATATTTATTTGTTATTTTAAATATAAAATTATGCCAATAAAAAAACAAGTACGCTTCAATTAATATTATTAATTGAAGCAACTTGCAACTTTTAGCGACGATGTTTTGACACACTGATACGATTGATTGCTTTGTTAAGAGCAACGGTTGCTCGCTGTACAGCATCTCGGTCTTCTTTTTCATGCGCTTCTTGAATTCGTTTCTCAGCTCTTGATTTTGCTCGTTCAGCGCGATCAAGATCAATGTCACGTTCGCGCTCAGCACTGTCTGCAATAATCGTACAAACATTGTCACGAACTTCCATTACGCCACCATTCACAGCGATTGCATCTTCATGGTTTTCTGAATCTACTCGTTTGATACGAACTTCATCAATTGATAAAGGAACAATAATAGGCGCATGTTGAGGTAAAATCCCCACTTCTCCATCAAGTGTTTTAGCAACAACCATTTTAGATTGGTGGTTGTAAACAATGCCATCAGGGGTAACGATATTTACTTTTAAAATAGCCATAGTTACTCCTCCTTATTCAAAACCTTGAGCTTTGGCTTTCTCTACAACTTCTTCGATACGGCCAACACTTCTAAATGCATCTTCTGGAAGATCATCGTATTTCCCATTTAAAATTTCTTTAAATCCACGAATTGTTTCTGAAACAGGAACATAAGATCCTGGTTGTCCTGTAAAGGCCTCCGCTACATGGAAGTTTTGCGATAAGAAGAATTGAATACGACGAGCACGTGATACAAGAACTTTTTCATTATCAGATAATTCATCCATCCCTAGAATGGCAATAATATCTTGTAGTTCACGGTAACGTTGTAAAATTTGTTGAACCTCTGTTGCAATTTTGTAGTGTTCTGCGCCAACAATTTCAGGTGCTAAGGCACTTGAGGATGATGCTAGCGGATCCACTGCAGGATAAATCCCTTGTTCAGTCAATTTACGCTCTAAGTTGGTTGTTGCATCCAAATGGGCGAAAGCTGTTGCTGGAGCTGGATCGGTATAGTCATCGGCTGGTACATAGATTGCTTGAATCGATGTAATTGAGCCTTTTCTTGTTGATGTAATACGCTCTTGTAATTGACCCATTTCAGTAGCAAGTGTTGGTTGGTACCCAACGGCAGATGGCATACGGCCTAAAAGAGCCGATACTTCTGAACCAGCTTGTGTGAAACGGAAGATGTTATCGATAAATAATAGAACATCTTGACCTTCATCATCACGGAAATATTCAGCAATTGTTAAACCGGTTAAAGCAACACGCATACGTGCACCAGGTGGTTCATTCATTTGACCAAATACCATGGCTGTTTTTTCAATAACGCCAGACTCTCTCATTTCAAAGTATAAGTCGTTCCCTTCACGAGTACGTTCACCTACACCAGCAAATACAGAGATTCCGCCGTGTTCTTCAGCAATATTGTGGATTAATTCTTGGATTAATACGGTTTTACCAACACCGGCACCACCAAAAAGACCAATTTTACCACCTTTTAAATATGGAGCAAGTAAATCAATTACTTTGATACCCGTTTCCAAAATTTCAGTACTGCTACTTAACTCATCAAAAGTTGGTGCGCTTCTATGAATTACATCGCGTCTGTGATCAGCTGGAAAAGGTTCCTTCAAATCAATTGTTTCACCTAAAACATTAAATACACGACCTAATGTTTCGCTACCTACAGGAACAGAAATTGCTTTTCCTGTATCTACAACGTTCATTCCACGTTGTAAACCATCTGTTGACTCCATTGCAATCGTACGGATTACGCCGTCACCAAGTTCCAAAGCAACTTCTAAAACAACTGTTTCAGTGTTTTCATCTGCTGTTCCTTGTTTATTTTTAATTTTTTGTACAATAAGGGCATTGTTAATATCAGGTAATGATCCATCTAATGGGAATTCCACATCGACAACGGGTCCAATTACTTGAACAATTTGACCTATACTCATTCGTTTTTCCTCCCACTTATTAAACTATTCTAATGCCGAAGCTCCACCGACAATTTCCGTAATTTCTTGCGTGATTGCGGCTTGACGCGCACGGTTATAATGGATGGTTAAATCATCAATAATTGATTTAGCATTATCCGTTGCACTCTTCATGGCACTCATTCTCGCAGCATGCTCCGCGGCCTTAGCATCTAAGATAGCGCCATATATCAAACTTTCGGCATATTGTGGCAATAGAATATCCAAAATTGCTTCTTTAGAAGGTTCGAAGATATATTCCACTTCATATTCAACGGATTCGCTAGCATCCAAATCGCTTAATGGCAACATTTTTTCAGCGCGATATTGGAACGAGAGTGAATTAATATGGTGATTGTAACAAACGTACAATTCATCAAATACTTCATTTTTATACATTTCTGTCGCAGTTCTTGCAATCTCTCTGACTTCTTCAAAGGAAGGTTGATCACTGATATTGCGTAGTTCATAGGCCAAGTTCATTCCTCTTGATTTAAAGAAATTCGCTGCGGCTGAACCCACTGCCATAAAAACATACTCATCAGATGATTTATGATCTTTTGTAATCATATCAACTGTTGATTTAATAACAGAACTATTGTAGTTACCAGCTAAGCCCTTATCCGAACTAATAACGATATAACCAGTTTTTTTCACGGGTCTTTCAATTAGCATATCGTGAAAATCTACATTAGATGCAGAGTTTGAACCGATTAAATTGCTATCTTCAATCAAAGCTAGTTGAGTCGCTGCCATATGGGTAACGACTTCTCTAACTTTTGACGCGTAGATTTGGAAACCTGCTGCAACATCTTCAGCTTTGCCTAATTTTGCACCCGCAACCATTTGCATGGCGCTTGTAATTTGACTCGTCTTTTTAGTTGAAGCAATTCTTTTTTTGATATCAATTAAAGAGGCTGCCATTTATCTCCACCGCCTTTATTTTGTTTCAGATTCATCTTTTTCATCTGTTGAGCTTGAAGTTACACCCATTGGTAAAAAGATTTCTTTAAAAGCAACGATTGCTGCATCTAATTTTTCAGAATCTGGTAAATCTTTTGTTTCAGTAATTTCAGCTAATATTTCAGGTTTCTCTTGATCTAAGAAATCAAAGAATTCTTGTTCAAAGCGCAAAATCTCATCTACTGGAATAGAATCCAAGAAGCCATGTGTCAACGCATATAAGATCATTACTTGTTTTTCAACAGCTAATGGCGCGTGCAAGTCTTGTTTTAAAATTTCAACTGTACGACGTCCACGGTTTAACTTCGCTTGCGTTGCCGCATCTAAATCTGAACCGAACTGAGTAAAGGCTTCTAGTTCACGGAAACTTGCTAAGTCAAGACGCAATGTTCCTGCTACTTTTTTCATCGCTTTAATTTGAGCTGCCCCACCTACACGTGATACAGATAAACCAGCTGCAACAGCGGGTCTTGTACCGGCGTAGAATAAGTCACTTTCCAAGAAAATTTGTCCATCTGTAATCGAGATAACGTTCGTTGGAATATAAGCTGAGATATCGCCCGCTTGTGTTTCAACGAAAGGCAATGCTGTCATTGAACCGCCACCTAGTTCGTCGTTTAGTTTTGCTGCACGTTCTAATAAACGTGAGTGTAAATAAAAGACATCCCCTGGATAAGCTTCACGACCTGGAGGACGACGAAGAAGCAAGGAAATTTCACGGTATGCCGCTGCTTGTTTTGATAAGTCATCAAAAACAATTAGGACGTGTTTGCCGTTGTACATAAATTCTTCACCCATCGCACTACCAGAATATGGTGCAATAAATAACATTGGCGCAGGTTGAGAGGCACTAGCTGTTACGACAATCGTATAATCCATCGCACCAAATTTTTTCAATGTTTCTACTTGGTTACGAACAGTGGATTCTTTTTGACCAATCGCTACATAGATACAAATCATATCTTTGCCTTTTTGGTTGATAATCGTATCAATTGCAATACTTGTCTTTCCTGTTTTACGGTCACCAATAACAAGCTCACGTTGACCGCGACCAATTGGCACAAGTGCATCAATCGCTTTTAATCCAGTTTGAAGTGGTTCTGAAACAGATTTACGTTGCATAACGCCAGGCGCTAAGGTTTCAACAGGACGTGTTTTAGACGTTTTGATTTCGCCAAGTCCATCGACTGGTTGTCCTAGTGAATTTACAACACGACCAATTAAGGCTTCTCCAACTGGAACTTCCATAATACGTCCTGTTCTTCTAACTTTATCCCCTTCACGAATTTCTTCGAAAGGTCCTAAAATAATAATACCAACATCATTTGACTCTAAGTTTTGGGCCATTCCGAAAACGCCATTTGAGAATTCTAATAATTCCCCAGCCATAGCATTTTCAAGTCCGTATGCGCGCGCGATTCCGTCACCGATATATGTTACCGTTCCAACTTCATCAACAATTAATTCATTACGGTATCCTTCTACTTGTTGCTTAATTAGAGCACTGATTTCTTCAGCTTTAATGCCCATTACCTCTTCACCTCTTCAACCTTTTACATTTATTTAGCAATTTGTTTTTTCAATGTTTCTAAATTTAAACGAATACTACCATCAAAAATTTGATGTTCTGCTTCGATGATTACGCCACCTAAAATCTCAGGATCAACAACTTCGTCAAAAATCACTTTTTTACCGTCTAATTTTTTTACAAAAACATCCGCTAAACGTGTTTTTTGTGCTTCTGTTAAAGGCACTGCTGTTGTCACTTTCGCTAAAATTGTCCGGTTTTTGTGGTCATAAAGCTTTTCAAATTCATCCACGATCAATTCCATGTCGCCCATGCGATCATAATCAAAAATCATTAAGACAAAGTTTTGCATCAACTCTGGAAAATTCTTAATTAAATTGTCCACAATCGGACGTTTTTGAGCAAGTGTTAATCTGGCATCTGATAAAACTAAGCCCAACCCAGGATTTTCGCCAAAAATTTGACGAATATCCATCATATTATCAAAAGCTTCTTTGATACAGTCGTGCTCTTCTGCTAAATTATAATATGCTTTTGCGTAACGAGTTGCTACTGTGTGCTTATTTAATTTCATTTGTCATCAGCCAACCCTTCAATGTACTCATCGATTAAAGCGGCATGTCCCTCACTTGTAAGTTCTTTACCGATTAACTTCGCTGCAATTTCCATTGATAGTTGACTCACATCACTTTTAACGCTTTCTATTGCTTTTTGTTTTTCCATTTCGATATCCAACTGTGCTTCAGCTTTGATGCGTTCTGCATCTTCTTTCGCCTTTTCCAACATATCACGTTTGATTCTTTCACCATTTTCTCTAGCGTTGTTTAAAATAGTCAAAGCTTCATTACGAGTCTCATCCATTTTTTCTTTGCCTTCAACAGCTAAACGATTGGCTTCAATACGAGAGTTTTCTGCACTGTCAATATTTTTCGAAATTTGCCTTTCACGTTCCTCCATAATCCCCATTAGAGGTTTCCAAGCAAACTTTTTTAGAACTAACAATAGCAATAAGAAGGCTAATAAGACAAAAATTGTATCTCCAGCACTGGTAGATTCTCCTAATACTAAATCGTACATTCCCGACACTCCTTCTAATCACTTATTCATAGATGAACCAAAAAGGCAGATGTATGAAAATTTTTTCTCCGCCTTTTATTCGTTCTATTTAAATACTAAGATAAAGGCAATAACTACTGCCATAATCGGAACAGCTTCAATAAGACCGACCCCGATAAACATCATCATTTGTAAGCGACTTTGTAATTCTGGTTGACGTGCTACTGATTCGATTGTTTTTGAAATAACTTTTCCGTTCCCTAATGATGCTCCGATTGCTGCTCCTGCTACTGCGATTGCTGCTCCAATTAAACCCATGATAAAATTTCCTCCTTAAGAGTGTTACACTCTTTTTCTAAATTTAATTACTGTTAGTGATTTTTAGTGATTGTTACTCTTCTGCTTGCACTTTATGTGCCATGTAAACCATTGTCAAGGTTGTAAATACAAAAGCTTGAATACTTCCGATAAAGATAGAGAAACCTTGCCAAACCATTTCTAATGGGATCCCAATGATCCACGTTAAGATACCGTGACTTTGACCAAAACTTGCAATCAAGCCTAATAGAATTTCACCTGCATATACGTTACCATATAGACGCAATGCTAACGTTAATGTATTCGTGAATTCTTCCAATATCTTAATAGGAAGTAAGAACGATACCGGTTTGATATAACTATTTAAGAAATAGTTTTTAAACCCTTGTTCTTGAACACCAAAAAAGTGAGTCAATAACACGACCATCAATGCTAATGATAGACAGACGATTGGGTCTGCTGTTGGACTCTTCCATGCTTGATAACCTCCGATTGTTAGCATTAAAGGCAATCCCATCATATTAGATACAAAAACAAATAATAACAAAGTAAAACCTAATAGTTGGAATTTTTCTCCCTCTTTCCTAGAAATCGGTCCTGAAATAATGGTTCGAACAAAATCCACAATCCATTCGATAAAGTTTTGAGCTCCTGTTGGCTTGATTGCCAGCTTTCTTGTACAAAAGAAAACAACAAGAAACACAATCAAACATGCAGCTAGAACTGTGATCATGTTTGTGACATTGAAACCCAACCCAAACAAATGAATTATTGGAGCTTTATGTTCCACAACTTTCACCTCTTTTCCAAAATTGAACTTTCATCCAACGAAGTTAGGTAAAACAAAACAGAGTGATGATTGAAAAAATGAATCTATGATACCTCTTATTTTATCTTTTAAGCCATTCGTTGATCCTCTCTATTCTATCATAAATAAGAACGCTTTTACTATTATAAACTTTGTTTTTATTTATTCTATCAAAGGATAATTCACAGCTTATCAAGGTATCATTTTTCCAAGTTCACTCTTTAACATTTGCTATCATACCACCATTCTTTCTAAAATACAAAGCTTTTTGAAAAACATTTCTGTTTTTCAAAAAAAAGCTTTGATACCAACGTTAATTCATTAATATTATCTATTTTTTCTATTAGAAACTCTCTATTTGTTTATGGGTTTTATTTAATCTGTTTTTCACAAATTCAGTAGGTTGAGCTAGGCTGTTATTGGTAGCGTTTTAATTTACTGTTTTTCAAAGGATTTTTTATTTGGTTTTACTTGTGATAGATGAACATTATTTTCTTAAATATACTGTATTTCTTTTTTCAAACTAGTATATTCTTGATTAAATTCAATCAATAACCCTTTAAATTTTTTAGCTTCTTTAGGAAAAACATTCTTTAGATATGACCAGTTTATAAATATGATTTTTTTGTAATTCGACTAATCCTGTAATCGCACTCAAAAGGGCATCCTCGTTTTCGCTATAAAAATCTGGAAAGTCTAGGCTCAGTAATTTGTGCAAACTTTTTTTGATCGATAATTTTTTTAAATCTATTGTCACGACATTGTCTCTTAATTTATTCATGTTGCTTTTTCGCACTTGACCTTGTTCTTATCCGTTTCTAAAGAATTATGGAACTCATAGGATTTGTTGAGGTAGCGCTTTGAATTTGTTTTAGGTTAAACCAAATGACATTGCGGCTCACGCGAACTTGCGTGCTCCGATTATTTGGGTGGATGTAAATTTCCATAAAAGAAAAAGCGGTATTAATGATTGTTTACTCACTAATACCGTTTCAATAATTTGATATTTTCTAGTTAAAATCACTCTGTATCAAAGCGGCATTTCAAAAGACTAAAAAAGTACTTTGAAGTTTTGTACAATTAATACAGCTAGCTTTTGTTAGCTATTGGCAACTTGATTAGTGAGTATTTGCTTTACAATAGACACTATAAAGAAAGTCAATAGACCGCTAAGCTCTCCTAACGTCGCTATTGACTTTCTTTATTGGGACAAAGCTGACAACATAAAATGTAAAAAAAGAAATGATAAAATTAAATCATTTTTTTCAATATTCCATTTCTATACAATGGATATCAACTAGATTTTGTTAGCTATTGAAAACTTGATTAGTGAATTTTTACTTACTAATCAAGTCTTTCATATCCAATTCCAACCAGATAGTAAAGCGCCCTTTTTATTTTATTAAATTAAGATTCTTCTGATAAATTTTTCTCCCCTAAAGGAAGTAACTCCTTCAATTCCTCTTCTGAAAATAAAACTTTATTATCAGGTACTTTAATTAGCGACTCTGGAAACTTTTTATATATTCTCTAAATTTTTTTCCTAATCTTCTGTATTTCTAGATGGCCATCTAGCTGTCTCAGCATATATCATTACTTCATACGTATCATTAGATGATCTAAATGCTTTTTCTACAAGTTCTTTAGTTATTCGATAAGAAACAGCCTGATCAAATGGTCCTTGTGGCCATTCTATCTTATACTCATCATTATTCTTTATTATTGCAAAACCATTTCCTAGAAATATCTCTTCTATCAAAACATCACCTTTCTTTATTTAAATACATTTGAAGAGCACTTCACTATTCAGATAGGCTTACTTTTATCATTACTAAGTATGCATCGGAGATATATGCCCATCTACTTCTAGTAAATCTTTTCTAAAAAAATCAAACAAAATGTATTTATCACCTTTTTTGATAGATAATCCTTCATTAAGGATATAATATTCATCCTCATTCAGATAAACTTTAATAAATTTACTTTGACCAACTTTTACTAATAAGTCTTCTGCTAAAAGGAATTTCGTAGAATCATCAGTCTCCTCTTTTGGTTGATCTCCGATTAGTAAAATCTTACATTCATATTTTAGTCCGATTTTCATAAACGAAAAGTTATTATCGTCACTATATCCTATAGAATTATCAAAACATTTTTCCACTTTATTAGTAACAATATTTTTCAACTCAATATCTCTATCCATCATTCGTTCTTCTATATTGACTACTTCAAACATACGCCTTCTACCCCTTTTTCTACCTAATTTTTAAATTGGATAAACAGAAACTATAAATCCATTTTTTCCATATGCAATTAAATATTTTTTACCATTCATTAAATATATGGCATTCATTCCTCTTGAAGATTCTACAATACTTATTGGTTCCTTTTTTAACATATCATAAATGAATTCTGGAATGTTTTTGATACCTCTTTTGGAGAAATCTGCTGCATGACGGATTTCAATATGAGTTAGTCCAGCTTTATTATTCCCATACTCTAACCATAATAAATCCTTTGAAGTATTCTTTGTTATCATGACTACATCATCAGGACTATATTTCACTCCACTTTTAGAAAGTTCATCTAATAAATCAGATTTTAACAACTTATTAGCCCCACTGGCTTTCTTACCACCCCCTACTTCACTTCCAACCTTCCCACTCTTCGGTTTCTTCATCGCCTTCACTGCTTTAGTAGCAACTTTAGCAATCAAATAATCACCCACAAAGGCTCCTGCTAAGTAGGAAACTCCTTCGTTTTCATAAGTATCGGATAGCCCTTGTCCCATTCCTTCAAGGATACTATAAAAATCCCCTATCTATATAATTTTTGAATATAAAAATTATTAATATTTCAACAAGAAAACCAACAATTAATAAAAATTGCTGGTTTTCTTTATTGTATAAGATTACTAAACTAAATTTTTATCAATTTTCTCATTCTTTATTCCAAAGTGGTGATGAATAATTAGGAAGTTCACCATTTTTAATTCTGCGTCTATTACTCCTAACCATGTATTCCAAACGATTAATAAACTCTGTTTTTGCCATTGAAAAATTGTCAAACTCAAATTTACGCCCTAAAATACTAGCTCTATCTGCCAACCCATAAATGAAATATTTTCCATTTTCATATTCAATACGCCATTGCCATTCCTCTCGATGTTCTTTTTCTGGATATAATAAAGAGTATCTCAGCGTTTGATATCCCAATGTTTCAATCTCCTGCTCAAGTTCCCATCGCTGTCTATTTAATTCTGTTTTATCCATCATTTAATCTCCTTTATTAAACTTAATTTTTCATACCAATTAACTGTAGTTCCCAGTTCTATTTGCGTTCCTCCACCTGACCCGAATACCTCAGCAATTGTTCCTTTTTGTGGATTAGCTATATCATCTAAACTAAAACCATAATTTTTCATTGCGTCATCTAACTCGTCTCTAATACTTGAAGGAAGATTATCATATGCTTTTCGTACTGTTTTTATATTTATGTCTTGAGTAAACTCATACTGATGGTATGTTTTTGCACTTTCTGGATAAGGAAGACCTCTTGAATTATAATCTAGTAGTTTTCCATTATCTACTGGACTTGTAAAGCGACCTCCCGTATTACCATATCTATCAATAATTTGTCCTTTTTTCAAATTAGCATCGTACTTAATCGCATTCCCAAATTTATCTACTATAAATCCATCAGCTTCTGGCCACTTAATATTTCCAAATTCGTCCAAATACTTAGAAGAACGTACCAGTTCTCCACTCGCTGATTTATATGCAATCTCTCCATTTTCTAGAATTGTTTTTTCAAGTTTAAACCCCTTATCAATCCCACTCGCTTTCTTACCACCCTCTACTTCACTTCCAACTTTCCCACTCTTCGGTTTCTTCATCGCCTTCACTGCTTTAGTAGCACCTTTAGCAATCAAATAATCACCCACAAAGGCTCCTGCTAAATAGGAAATTCCTTCGTTTTCATAAGTATCGGATAGCCCTTGTCCCATTCCTTCAAGGATACTAAAGGGATCTTGCCAAACTTTTTTTGCGAATTCTTTGGCATTTCCCATGCGCTTTTCTGCCCACTTAGGAATTTTCCCAGTAACTTTTCCGTAGACAAAAGCCGTTCCAGCTACGCTATATTCAACTGCTGTTTTAGCTAATCCTGCAACTCCCTTAACAGAGCTCCACATCCCTTTTACAAAATTGACAACCGCTCCGCGATTTTGCTTTTGGGCAGTTGCTAGTAATTTGGTTAGATTATAAATACAAAAAAGGGATGAATAAAATCCAATCCTTTACAATAAACACTATAAAGAAAGTCAATAGACCGCTAAGCTCTCCTAACGTCGCTATTGACTTTCTTTATTGGGCATGTCTGTTTGTTGGTGCCCGAGGAACTCACTAAATAGCTAGCACTTTGACTTGTTCCTCGAGCCTTTTCAGCATAACATGACCACCGTTTGCTTTAACATTTGAATTTGTTCTTTCAAACCTTCTCTACTCCCCCTCAGAATCTAGCAAAATAGCAGGTGAAAAACCTATCTTCTTCTCATTTAAAATTAAATCAAGTGGTAGATTTTATACTTTCATTGAGTTCTGCCCATTCATTATCTGAAAAGCTAGAAAAATCTAAGCCAATAATCTCACTGTCTTCATTTAGAAATAAAGATACATGGTTAGACATTTTTACAACAGAATCTATCTTTTCTTTATCTAATTTAAAATATAATTTTTTGTGTTCCCTAGATATTTTAAAACCAGATTCTTTAGTTATAATCGAATTTTCATCAAAAATATCTGTTTGGAGCACTGGATTTTTTTCTGTATACTCTCCAATAAATAAATTAGAATCTTCAATATCATTGATGGATGTGAATACTACTTCTACAATTTTCTGTGTAACAGAATTGATTTTAATCTCAACAAATGATTCATGTTCATTAACGAATCTATAATAATAAAATTCTCCCAAGCTATACTTATCATCATTTTCTGAAAATGATACTGTGATTGGGACATAATAGTCAACTTCTATATCATCTTTGACTAGTTTATCTTCATAACTTTTAATTTTCATTATTTACTCCTTTCATAGTTAAGGTAGATACACAGCATGTTTAATAACTGGTAATTGTCCTGCTTCTCTAGCCGGACTAAATATTAATTCCCAATTACCTATTATTATTTTAGTATTAAATTTTATCCCTGTAGAGGTAGCTTGCTCTACAGCACCTTGAAAACTCCTTAACAATTGTTGTTCGGTAAGTTTTTGTCCATGAGATAGATTTCGAGTTGAATATTCTACCATGTGCTTGGTTCCATTTGGATTCACCCACAACTTTTTCCCATTAGCATTTATTTCAAACGATTTAGGAATAGTAGTTCCTTCTCTTGGAGGTTGTGTACCTTTAATATCATCCCAGACTGTACCTGTAGACCCACTGGCTTTCTTACCACTCCCTACTTCACTTCCAACCTTCTCACTCTAAGGAATCACGTTGTTTTTGTATAATGCTTCCATCTCTTCGTACAGCAGTCTTGATGATTAATTTCTCGATTGATTATTTTAAACACTTTTTCACTTTTCAAATTTTTATTTAATATACAAAAAACAGTATTAATGATTGTTCACTCACAAATACCATTTCAATAACTTTATATTTTCTAGTTAAAATTATTGTACATCAAAGAAGCATTCAGAAAAATCATTTGATTTTTTGTACAATAGATTCAGCAAGTTTTTTTGTTAGATACTTCATTTTTTATTTTCTTGTTCAAGCCATTCTTTTCCCCAAAGAGAACAATCATACTCTGGATTCTCTTCATTTTTGACACTTATACGGTTTATTAAAATTCTCCCTTGCATAATATTAAGAAATTTATCAATTGCATCGAAAATATCACTAAATACATGTTTTCCTGCAATGCTTGCTCGGTCAGCTGTCATATATACTTCATATTTTCCATCAACAAACTCTATTCTAACTTGATACTCTTGCACATTAATATCTTCTCCTGCAAATATTGAATACCTTAATTTCTCATATCCTAATAGATTAATATCTTCTTCAATTAATGTCCTATACTGTTCTAATTTTTTAGTCATTTACTTTATCTCCTTTAATATTCCTAATTTTTCATACCAGCTAACAGATGTCCCAAACTTGATTTGTGTTCCACCACCGGAACCAAAAACTTCAGATATTATTCCTGATTGAGGGTTAGCCATATTTTCAAAATTGAAATTATAGTCACTCATTATCTTTCTTAATTTTTGTTGATCTAACACACTTAAATTATCAAATCCTTGCTGAATATTTTTTATATTAATATCTTTGACAACTTCATATTTATGATAATCCATTACACTTTCCGGATATGGTAATCCTCTAGTATCATAAACCAAAGGTTTTCCGTTCTCTAAAGGACTAGTAAAAGTTCCACCAGAATCTCCATATCTATCAATAATTTGTCCTTTTTTGATGTTCGCATCCTTCATTATTGCTTTTCCATTAACATCTGTTACAAATCCTTGCTCTTTAGGCCATTTTATATTTCCCATATCATCTAAATAATTTGGCGACCTTACTAAAGTACCATCTTTTGCTTTATACGCAATTTCTCCACTATCTAAAGTTATTTTTTGGGGTTTGAATTTACCTGTAACTCCACTCGCTTTCTTACCACTCCCTACTTCACTTCCAACTTTCCCACTCTTCGGCTTCTTCATCGCCTTCACTGCTTTAGTAGCACCTTTAGCAATCAAATAATCACCCACAAAGGCTCCTGCTAAGTAGGAAACTCCTTCGTTTTCATAAGTATCGGATAGCCCTTGTCCCATTCCTTCAAGGATACTAAAGGGATCTTGCCAAACTTTTTTTGCGAATTCTTTGGCATTTCCCATGCGCTTTTCTGCCCACTTGGGCATTTTTCCAGTAACTTTCCCGTAGATAAAAGCCGTTCCAGCTACGCTATATTCAACTGCTGTTTTAGCTAATCCTGCAACTCTCTTAACAGAGCTCCACATCCCTTTTACAAAATTGACAACCGCTCCGCGATTTTGCTTTTGGGTAGTTGCTAGTAATTTGGTTGGGTCATAAAAAAAAACAGGGATGAATAAAGTTCAATCCTTTACAATAGACACTACAAAGAAAGTCAATAGACTGCTAGGCTCTCCTAACGTCGCTATTGACTTTCTTTATTGGGCATGTGCCTTTATTAGTGCCTGAGGAACTCACGAAATAGCTAGTACCCTAGTTTGTCCCTTGAGCCTTTTCAGCATAACATGCCCACCGTTTGCTTTAACATTTGAATTTGTTCTTCCATACTTTTTCTACTTCACCCTCAGAATCTAGCAAAATAGCAGATTAAAAATCCAATTTTTTCATTTAGAGTATTACCCTAGCAGCATGTTTACTCTTAATCTGTATTCTTCATCTTTATCAATCTCAAAATTTTGATTACTTAATAATTGATTCAAAACATTAATATCCCAATTATAGGCTGATTGTTCCTCTTCGTTTAAGCCTTCGAGTTTAGATAGATTTTCTTGTCTCTCTAATAGATAATCTGGTATGAAATTTTCTTTTAAACTTAAAATTGAAAGATTTATCATAACTGATACGTAAACTTTATGACTTTTTTTCATCATTAATACAGAGTCTTCAAAAGTTGCGGCTATTGCTTGACTCGGACTAAACCCTTCATCTTCAATAAAATCTTCATAATCTTCTAAAGTTAATTCTTTTGCTTCTAAATAACTGATTTCGCTCATTTTTCCACCTACTTCGTAAATATATTAAGTTCTATATTTGGAAACTTTTTCCTAAATTCTAATATGACATTTGTACAGCTTTGACACGCTGGTAATTCTGTAAACAAATCTATCTTACCAGAAATATTTGGGTCTTTAATTTTAGATGCTATATCTTCCAAAATTTTAACCTCAGTATCATTATATCTTGGAAACTTATCTATGGTGTATGATTCAAAAATTCTATTTTCTGATGAAGGAGAAAAATTACCTAAATCAGCGCCTTTACTATTTGGACCATGAATTTTACTATGTGCCATAAACTCATCTGGTAAATCCTTTATTTTAACATCAGCAACAGCCATATTCCCCTGATTTTTCAACTTAGAATTTGGCATTTGGTTTCTAATATTATCAACCCTATTTTGGAAATTCTCAACTTTTTGTGCTTTGGTAAGTCCACTCGCTTTCTTACCACCTCCTACTTCACTTCCAACCTTCCCACTCTTCGGCTTCTTCATCGCCTTCACTGCTTTAGTAGCACCTTTAGCAATCAAATAATCACCCACAAAGGCTCCTGCTAAGTAGGAAACTCCTTCGTTTTCATAAGTATCGGATAGCCCTTGTCCCATTCCTTCAAGGATACTAAAGGGATCTTGCCAAACTTTTTTTGCGAATTCTTTGGCATTTCCCATGCGCTTTTCTGCCCACTTGGGCATTTTTCCAGTAACTTTCCCGTAGACAAAAGCCGTTCCAGCTACGCTATATTCAACTGCTGTTTTAGCTAATCCTGCAACTCCCTTAACAGAGCTCCACATCCCTTTTACAAAATTGACAACCGCTCCGCGATTTTGCTTTTGGGCAGTTGCTAGTAATTTGGCAGGATCCAGATAAGTCTCCATTTTTTCTTTAGCTGTTTTGACGTACTCATCATCCGTATTTTCAAAAGGAATCACGTTGTTTTTGTATAATGCTTCCATCTCTTCGTACAACGGCAGTAAGTTTTTTGTAAAGTACTGAATCATGTCTTTTTGCATGGAACGTGCGGTGGCTCCATTTGCTTTTTGGCGCTTAACCTTGTCCTTATCCGTTTCTAAAGGATTGTGGAATTCAAAAGGAATTCCTGGATAGGTTTGTTGGATGGTGGAGGTGGCGCTTTGAATTTGTTTTAGGTTAAACCAAATGTCGTTGCGACTCACACGAACTTGCGTACCTCGATTGTTTGGATGGATGTAAGTCTCCATATCTGTTGCATAGTTTGAAAAAATTGAATGCAGGGTTTGAATTTCTTTTTTTTGACCGGCTAATTGAGATTCAATCTTTTTGCGGCTTGCTTCTAATGCAATGAATGCTTCTCCGTCTTGACTGGCGAGCATTTGTTGATTTTGTTTAATTGTTTTTTCAATATCTGTCAGTGCCGTTAAATAGCTGTTCAGCTTACCGATTAATTCATCTAATGTTCCGTAATTAATGCGAATGTCTCGTTTCATTATCCCACCTCCTTAAGAAAATGTATAGTCGGAAAGGGAAGATTTAGCCTGTGTACACACACGGACCATTTGATTTGTGATTTCTTCCATCGTATCTCGTTCATAGGCATTTTCAAAATCCATTTCTGAAAAGTTTTTTTTGATCGCTTTGATACAATCATCAATTGCATCTCGTTGGGTTTCAACATAATTTAAACAATGGCTTCGACTTGCTCGCATTAGCTCTTTTCACCTGCCAATCGTTGATCTTCTTCCCTCATAGTTGTTACAGCTAAATCTAAGGCTTTGATATAACCTGTTAAATTTTTTTGTAGGGTAGGTGCTTTGGTGTCTTTCATACTGTTTAGTTGCTTTTGCATTTCAGTTGCAAAGTCTGAGTTAAACGAATCAAGGGCATTGGCCATCGATTCGATAAATTTTTGGTTGTACTCTGAAAAAACAGCTGAATCAGCCTTTAAATGATCTCGATTTTGTATAAGTACATCTGTGTCGTACAAAATTTTATCCGCCATTTGTAGCACTTCCTTTCACAGTTGCTTTCAAATCAGCTGCAATGCTTTTAGAAACGTACCCCATTGGCACAAAACGAGATGGTAAAAGCACTTCTCTGCGCATCACTTGAATAAATTCGTCCTCTTCAATTGTTGTGTAGCCCTCATGAATCACAGTCTCTACTAGTTCCGCTCCAAAATATAGTTTTGCATCTTCCTCCAGCTCTCCCATTGGGTATAAGACACCCCCATAAGGAATAAAGGTATTTATATCTTCCAATAGTAAAAAACGATCGGTGATTACAACTAAGATATCTGATTCTTCTGTTATATCAATTATTTTCTTGAAATGTTCTTTTTTTAAAGAGACAACCGTGCCTAGTGGAAGGGGCGTTAAAAGATAAGTACCAATGTAAGATAGAAAACGAAAAAAGACCTCATCTTTAAAAGATTCTGTAATTGCGTTATTAGTTAATAAATAATCGTTTTCTTTTTTTTCAACAGTAAACGTACCAAATTTTTCCGTATGATTGGTTTGCTGTTTTTGATAAAAATGGAATAGATTTTGATAGGTTGTTAATCGTCTTCCAATTCGTTTACCAAAAGTGAGAAGTGTTTTTTGATTGTATTTTTGAAAGTCTTCGTCTTCTTTTAGACAGGTTTCAAATAAAAATTCTTTTTCCAATTGTTTTTTTCCTTTCTTATTAAGTTATTATGGTATGTATTTATTTTATCATAACGTTATTTATTTTTAAATGTTTTTTTATTATTTAGCATTCTAAATAATTTGAATGTTATTCACCATAGTGTAATATAACAAAAAACCTCTACTTAACAATTGTTAAGTAGAGGTTAGAATTACATTATTAAGTTTTATTTAGTTCCAAACAAACGGTCACCAGCATCCCCTAATCCAGGAACGATATAGCCGTTTTCATCTAATTTTTCATCTAATGAGGCTACGTAGATATCCACATCAGGATGAGCTTCTTGTAAGGCTTTCACGCCTTCTGGAGCTGCTACTAGACAAACAAATTTAATGGTTGTTGCGCCACGACGTTTTAAGGCATCAATTGCCATAATCGCAGATCCTCCTGTTGCTAACATTGGATCAACTACTAGCATTTGACGTTCATTAATATCACTTGGAAGTTTTACAAAGTACTCAACTGGTTCTAATGAATCATGGTCACGGTATAGCCCGATATGACCAACTTTAGCTGCTGGAATCATTTGAAGCATTCCGTCAACCATTCCAAGACCGGCTCTTAAAATTGGAACGATGGCAACTTTTTTACCAGATAATTGTTTTTGAACAGATTTTACTAAAGGCGTTTCGATTTCAACATCTTCTAATGGCATATCTCTTGAAACTTCGTAAGCCATTAACATAGCTATTTCATTAACAACTTCCCTAAACACTTTTGTTCCTGTTTTTGTTTGGCGAATCATTGTTAACTTATGTTGAATCAACGGATGATCTAATACTTGGAATTTACCCATTTTTTTCAGCCCTCATTTTCTAAAAATTTTTTTAAACAATTCTATTGTAATTGAAATCACTGTATATAGCTAGTAAAACTTTGTGTTTTTGAGTTTTTTTTTGAAAAAAAGACCATTCAGAAAAACGAGGCTCTGAATGGTCTTGGCTTTTATTTTTCAGTTGGGTAAAGAGGATAGCGATCAGTCAAGGCACGTACCTCTTTACTGATTTCTTCCAGTTTACTAGTATCGTCTTTAGCTGTTAAGGCTGCTACGATTAATGAAGCGACTTCTTTTGAATCTTCTTCAAGGAACCCTCGTGTTGTAATGGCTGGTGTTCCAATTCGGATACCGCTTGTTTTAAATGGACTTAAGGTTTCGAAGGGAATGGTATTCTTATTTACAGTAATGCCTACGCTGTCTAGAATGGCTTCGGCTTCTTTACCGTTTAAACCAAAATTAGTGACATCTAAAAGCAATAAGTGATTGTCTGTTCCTTGACTAATCAAATGGCCCACAGAGCCGTTAAAAACAGATTCCATTGCTTTAGCATTTTTAATGATCTGAGTAGTATAAGCTTTGAAGCTTGGTTCCATTGCTTCTTTAAAGGCTACTGCTTTTCCGGCAATCACATGTTCTAATGGTCCACCTTGAATTCCTGGGAAAATAGCACTGTTTAAGGCTTTTCCGTATTGTTCCTTGGCTAAAATCAAACCGCCGCGAGGGCCACGTAAGGTTTTATGAGTGGTTGAGGTTACCACATCTGCGTAAGGAACTGGATTTTGATGATCTCCTGTTGCTACTAGTCCAGCAATATGAGCCATGTCGACCATTAAAAAGGCACCCACTTCATCAGCGATTTCTTTGAATTTTGCGAAATCAATGGCTCTTGAGTAGGCACTTGCTCCGGCAATAATCATTTTTGGTTTGCCTTCAAGGGCTTTCTTTTTAACTTCTTCGTAATCGATCATTTCCGTTTCTTTGTCGACGCCGTAAGCAATAAAGTGATAGGTTTTTCCGCTAAAGTTAACAGGTGAACCATGGGTTAAATGCCCACCATGGGTCAAATCCATCCCTAAAATAGTATCTCCTGGTTCTAGAAAGGCATTAAACACAGCCATATTCGCTTGTGAACCTGAGTGTGGTTGAACATTTGCGTATTCTGCACCGAATAGCTCTTTTACTCGATCTATTGCTAAATTTTCTACGATATCTATGTACTCACAGCCACCGTAATATCTTTTGCCAGGATAACCTTCTGCATACTTATTGGTTAAAATACTTCCTTGTGCTGCCATAACGGCTTTAGAAACAAAGTTTTCTGAAGCAATCAACTCAATATTGTGTTCTTGACGATCACGTTCTTGATCAATTGCGCCCCATAATTCACGATCAAATTCTTCAAAATTCAACTTCAACACTCCATCCCTTTTAAGTTGTCTTTAGTATAGCATTTTTTTTATGAGATTTCTCACTTTTTGCTTTAAAAGTTCGTTAAAAATATTTTTTTCCAGCAGATTTTTCTAATCGGTTCATATAAGCTTCACCAAAATCGTTACTAGGATAAGCTTCCGCTAAAATGACCGTTGCATCTGTATTTTCAAAAAAACGCAAACCCGCATATAGATAGTGAGAAGCATCTTTAATGTTCGTTTTTTCACCCAAAGAAAAAACAGCACTTACTTGATTTTGAAAATAGGAAATGCGTTCTTCATTTGCTAATAATCCCACTTTTTCGCCCAATGCAAGGTAATGGTTAATTGCTTCTTGCCATTTTGGGTTATCGCCATCTACAATGATGACTGGTTCTGCTGGAGAATAGTGTGTGTATTTCATGCCAGGAGCTTTTGGTGTTTCTTTTTCTCCAACTAAATGTTGATCAATAGAGATTGAGCCAATTACCTTTTCTATCTCCTCTTTAGTGATGCCTCCTGGTCGTAAAATCATAGGTTGTTCAGGATTTGTGATATCTAAAACAGTTGACTCTAAGCCTAGCCCAGTTTGTCCATCTTCTAAAATCCCAGCAATTTTCCCATTTAAATCGTGGTAAACATGTTCACTAGTGGTAGGGCTTGGGCGACCAGAAGTATTGGCACTTGGACCCACTAAGGGGGTATTTGCTTTTTTTATCAACTCAAGAGTTGCAGAATTATTTGGCATGCGGATTGCAACACTTGTTAAACCGGCTGTTACCGTAGGTGCAAAAACGCCCTCTTTTGCATTGAAAATTAACGTCAATGGACCTGGCCAAAAACAGTTCATCAGCTGTTGTGCAATTGTTGGAACTTCTTCAACTAAATCATTCAACTCTTTTTTTTCAGCGATATGAACGATTAAGGGATTGTCACTAGGACGTCCTTTTGCTAGATAAACTTGCTGTACAGCTTTTTCGTTCATCGCATCTGCGCCTAAGCCATAGACGGTTTCCGTTGGAAAAGCGACTAATTCTCCTGCTTTTAATAAGTCGGCAGCGTTTGAAATCTGATTTTTTTGAAATCGTTGAGTTTTCATTTAAACTCCTTCTTTCTAAATAAATTAAGGCAATTGGACAAAAATCATGCGATCATGCCCAGTTAAGTCTTTTTCGATTGTTACGTGACTTGCGGGGAAAGCTTCTTGGAATAGAGCAGCGACAGCTTTTCCTTGTTTAAACCCGATTTCTACTATAATTTGACCTTTTGGTTTCATTAAAGGAGGCAATTCTTTTGCTAATCGTTGGTAAATAGCTAACCCGTTTTCTTTGGCAAATAGTGCTAAATGTGGCTCATTTGTTAAGACGACTTCATCAACTAATGGTTTCTCCTCTTCTGAAATATAGGGAGGATTTGAAATAACGACATCAAATTGTTTTTTTGCAACAGGTTCCGTTAAATCTCCCTCTAAAAAGAGCACCTCTGCTTCAAGTAGTTTCGCGTTTTCTTTTGCAACAAGTAAGGCTTTTTTTGAAATATCAACGGCTGTTACACAATCTTGCGGACGTTCTTTTTTGACAGTAATGGCAATTGCTCCACTTCCTGTTCCGATATCTAAGACTGCTAAACGTTCTTTTTCAGGCTCATTCATTTTTAAAAATTTTTCGATAATTTCTTCTGTTTCAGGGCGAGGAATCAATGTATCTTTTGTCACTTTAAATTGGCGATCATAAAACCATTCGTAGCCTAAAATATGTTGCAGAGCCTCGCCATTAATGAGAGCATCCATATCTTTTTCAAGTTGTTTTTTTATTTCAGTTGAAATTTCAGTTTTGAAAGCAAGAATTAAGTCCGTTTTATTCCAGTTTAATCGTTCTAGCAACAGGCGTTCGCTTGCTCGTCCATCTAGCTGATGCTCTTCTAAAAAAGAAGAAGCCCAATGAAGGACTTCCTGATAAGTTTGGTTAATTGCCATTTTTCATTTGCTCCAGTTTTTCGGTTTGATCAAAGACCACTAATGCATCAATCACTTCATCTAGCTTTCCTGCTAAAATTTGATCTAATTTTTGAATTGTCAGCCCAATACGGTGATCAGTTACTCGGTTTTGTGGGAAATTATACGTTCGGATACGTTCGGAACGGTCCCCAGTACCAATCGCTGACTTGCGGTTGGCATCATACTCACTTTGAGCTTCTGTTTGCAACATATCGTATACACGTGCACGCAAAATTTTCATCGCTTTTTCTCTATTTTTAATTTGTGACCGCTCGTCCTGCATCGCAACTGCAATTCCCGTTGGCAAGTGAGTTAAACGTACTGCTGAAGCAGTTTTATTGACATGTTGCCCACCCGCTCCACTTGCGTGATAGATATCTGTACGAATGTCTTTATCGGCTATATCCAATTCAACTTCTTCTGCTTCTGGCATCACCACAACAGTTGCCGTTGAGGTGTGGATTCGTCCTTGTGACTCCGTTGATGGAACACGTTGAACTCGGTGAGCACCACTTTCATATTTTAATTTTGAAAAGACGTTGCTGCCTGAAATCATAAAGATAATCTCTTTATAACCACCGATTCCTGTGATATTCGCTTCCAGCACTTCGGTTTTCCAGCCTTGGCCTTCTGCATATTTTTGGTACATTCCAAATAAATCTCCTGCAAATAAGGCTGCTTCATCGCCACCAGCTGCGCCACGAATTTCCATGATAATATTTTTATCGTCATTTTCGTCTTTTGGCAATAGTAAAATTTTGATTTTTTCTTCAATTTGTTCTTTTTCTTTTTTTAAATCAGACAATTCTTCTTTGGCCATTTCAGCCATATCTGAATCTAGATTTTCTCCTAGCATTTCTTCTGTATCGGCAATATCGTTTACAACTACTTTATAACGACGGTAAACTTCAACAGTTTCGCGTAATTGTGATTCTTCTTTTGTTAATGCCATTAAGCGTTTTGTATCACTAATAACTTCTGGATCGCTTAATAATTCGCCAAGTTCTTCATAGCGACCTTCAACGCCTTGTAATTTATCAAACATTGTGTGGTAACACTCCTTTTAAGTTTTCTTTAATTGATTGGTGGGTGGTGATAGTGCTTTCGACAAACGGGAAAGTAGGCTTCGTTTCCGCCAATTTGAATCTGTTCGCCAGTATAAACAGGTTTTCCATCAACCATTCTCATGTTCATAATGGCTTTTTTATGACAATACCAACAAATCGTTTTCATTTCTTCGATTTTATCTGCATAAATCAATAGATATTGTGAGCCTTCAAACAGTTCATTTCTAAAATCATTTTTCAAGCCAAATGCCATGACTGGAATATCTAATTGATCGACAATATTCGCAAGCTCATGGACGTGTTTTTTGGTTAAAAATTGAGATTCATCAATCAGTACGCAGGCTGGTTTAAAGCCAATTGTTTCAATTTCGTTTAGAATGTTTGTATTGTCAAAGATAGGGATAGCTTCTCTACGAAGGCCAATTCGGCTTGAAACGATGCCAACTTCATCCCGATCATCTATTCCGCTAGTCATAATGACAACGGGTTTATTTTGTTCTTCATAGTTATGCGCTACTTTTAAAATCTCAATCGTCTTGCCACTGTTCATTGCGCCATACTTAAAAAAAAGTTGTGCCATGCTTATTTTCCACCCTTTTCTTTCTATAGGAATCCATCTAGCATTATACTGTAAAATGGTGAAGATTTCATCTTTTATTTATAAAAGCTTTTTCAAATAACCTCAAACGGAAAAACCTTTAAACAGATTGAATCTGTCTAAAGGTTCTTCAAACGAGTAAATGATTATTTAGTTGTTTCATAAATTTTTCTTAAAACCTGATTTAAGTAGTCCATTACTTCATAATTTTCAACAACTTGAAGAAGCTCGCGGTATTTTTTGGCGGTTAAATTAATTTTCGGATTTTTAAAGAAGTTGCGTTTTCGCAGTTCAATTTCTTCTTTCATTGTAGAAATTTGATTGGAGCGAATAAATTCTTCGATCAAATGACGATTGATTCTTTTTTTTAAGCGTTGTTCTGATGGTGTTAACTGACTTAAATGAAACGCGTCTGGATCTGATTCAAGTCTTACTAAGTAATCTAAATAAATCATCCATGTGTGTTCTAAATAACGAACTTTTTGATAGATATCATTGTACTCTTTCAAGGTTAATTTGGGTTTTGTTAATTTTTTTGCATTATCTATTTTTCTGCTTCGACTTAAGTAGATATCTCTCTCTTCAGAAATTGACTCTTTTATGAGGGATTTTGTTTGTACTACTTTTTGATCGTTGATTAAATCCAGGCTAACTTGATCTTCTTCTTTTACATCTACAAACTCAACTTTTTGAGGAAGGCTTTCATGAACATTATCGAAAATAGGTTCTACGGCTGGTTGACTACTTCCGTTTGCTTGTTGCAGTTGGTCTTTTAACAAGTGATTTTCATGCTTTAGTTGTTGAATAAAAAGTGTTAGTTCTTTTTTTTCATAGTCAAATGCTTCTGTTTTACTTGCTAAGTTTCGCTCTACTAGAGCAAAATTCGCTAGTAATTGTTTTTCTTTTTCTAAAAAAGCAACGGCTTTTTCTGTTTGATTAGATGATTCTACTATTTTATTTTCAAACTTCGCTACTAGTCCTTTTGTTCGCTCATTTAGTTGTTCAATTTGATTGATTTTTTCCTCAATGTAGTGTTGTTGTTTTTGCTTTTTTTCTAATTCAGTTGTATATAATTCGAGTTGTTTGTATTGTTGCTTAATTTTTTCAAGATCAACGGTGTGGTTTTGGTTGAATTTATTTTGCAACAATTGAGAAGTTTCTTGAACTTGCTTCATTTTCGGCTCTAATTGATTTAATTTTGTGGCAACTGTTGTGTAATGACTTTCCAAAGATTCTTTTTCTTTGGTGAAAGAATCTATCATTGCTGCTATATTGTCTAATTCTGTTTGTTTCGATTGTAATTGTCTCTCCAACGTTTCGTCTAAATTGTCTGCTGTAGAAAGTTGGGTATCTATTGCTAAAACTTGTTGGCGTAACTTTTCTACGTTTTCGATGATTGTTTGAATCAACGGATTGGCCGTGTCAATTAATTGGCCTGGCCTTGGAACGTAGCTTTCAACTGGTCTTGATTGAGGCAGCGGTGAAACTCTAGCCGTCAAATTTTGACTAAGACGTTGAATTTCAATTTTTTTCCAATTGGCTAAAATACTGCCCGTTGCATCGACGCCTTGTTTCATTAATGCATCTCGTATTTCAATTTTACTGAATTGTTCGTATTGATAAATAAATTTTAAGAAAAAATTTAAACACAACCGAATGCGATGTGATTCAGTCACTATATAAGCTTGATAGACTTGCATGTAAGGATTATTTTTTTCAAAATTATGTTGGTAATTTGTCAGGACTGCTATAATTTCTTGTTGATTTTGAAGCAAACTATTTTCACCGCGTACTTCTATGATCACTTGCTTCTTTAAATCGGCTACCGTTTCTGGATTGCTGATTTCAATAATTTGTTCATGGCTAAATTCACTAATATTTGTTGTAACATATTGATTAATTTCCTTAATTAGTTCGCTTTCTTTTAAAAGAGTTACTCCACCCCTGGTATCTTTTAATAACACACTTTCTCGATTAAAACACTTGATGCTTATACTTATATCTTCCAACATAGTCCTCGTCCCTTTTTTCTGTATAATGATTTAAATAACGTACCTTGTTATTTTAACTTATTTTCATAAAAAATACACTCCTTATTTTTACTATTATTCTTGGTAAAAATAAATAAGTGATTACTAGAAACTATTTAATTTTGTTTAAATTTTAAGTTTCTCATGAGGATGTTGAGTTTTTTTAATAAAAATTCAAAAAAACTATGCTATGATATGTTAGACTATCATAAGTATTTTTTGGAGGGAACAAGTGTGAGTATACGAAGCAGCTTTGCCATTACGGTGGGGAAAACGACAAGATGGGGACTCCATACCTTTTTTAAAGGTGGTAGTAGTCTACCTGGTGTGATTACAAAAAAACTAGATCCAACGGTTCTTGGCGCATTAGCGAAAGATTTTGAAGTTGTGATTGTGACTGGAACAAATGGAAAGACATTAACTACAGCTCTTACTTATCAAGTTCTAAAACAAAAATATCCAGATATTATTACAAATCCAACAGGTGCAAATATGCAGCAGGGAATTATTTCGACTTTTCTAACCCACCACTCTTTTAAAAAGACAACACATAAAAAAATTGCCGTTTTAGAGGTAGATGAAGCTAGTTTAGTTCATGTAACTAAGTATATTAAGCCAAAGGCGATTCTATTTACGAATGTTTTTCGCGATCAAATGGATCGTTTTGGAGAAATTTATACCATTTATCGGATGATGACGGATGGTGCAGCTCTTGCACCAAATGCAACCATTGTGAGCAATGGTGATGCGCCTATTTTTAATTCGGTAGAAACAGTCAATCCTCGGGTTTATTTTGGCTTTGACCATTTGCCTGATGGTGAAGAAATGGCTCATTTCAATACAGATGGCGTCCTTTGTCCTCATTGTCAAAATATTTTACATTATAAATTTATAACCTACAGTAATTTAGGGAAATATTATTGTCCAAATTGTGACTTTAAACGTCCTGAACTTGCTTATCGTTTAACTGAAATGGTGCATACCGATCATGAATCATCTGAATTTAAAATTGAGGGTGAAACGTTTAAAATCAATGTCGGTGGCTTATATAATGTTTACAATGCATTATCTGCTTACTCTATTGGTCGCATTTTCGATGTTCCTCCTGCAGATATCCGCAAGGGGTTTGAACTATCCGAAAAAGTTTTCGGGCGACAAGAAAGTATCAAAGTTGGCGATAAAGAAATCATTATCAATTTAGTTAAAAATCCTGTTGGCTTAAATCAAATTTTAGAAATGATTGCGCTAGATCCTGAGCCTTTTTCACTCGTTTCAGTACTCAATGCAAATTATGCAGATGGGATTGACATTAGTTGGATTTGGGATGCTAATTATGAAAAAATTCAAGACATGAACATTCAACAAGTAACTGCTAGTGGTGAACGTGTTGAAGATATTGCGATTCGTTTAGAAGTTGCAGGTGTTCCAAAAGAAGACTTGAAGGTTATTCCTAATTTACAAGACGTGATTAAGGACTTCAAAAATGCACCGACTAATCGTATTTACGTGTTAGCAACTTATACAGCTGTTTTACAATTACGCAAAGAATTAGCCAACCAAGGGCATGTAAAGGAAGGGATGTAAGATGTACAACTTAAAAGTCTGCCATCTCTATGGAAATCTTTTAAACACCTATGGAGATAATGGCAACCTCTTGATGCTAAATCATCGGGCAAAACAAAAAGGCATCCAACTGGATATTGAAGTTATCAGCTTAAAAGAAGCGTTTGATCCAGCTAAATATGACATCGTCTTTTTTGGTGGCGGTCAAGATTATGAGCAATTAATTGTTTCAAAAGACATTCAAGATAAAAAAGAAGCCTTAACTCAATATATCGAAAATGACGGCGTTACGGTTGCCATTTGTGGTGGCTATCAATTACTTGGTCATTACTATATGGATGCCAGTGGCAATAAAATCGATGGAATTGGTGCGTTAGATCACTATACTTTGAGCCAAGACAACAGTCGCTTTATTGGGGACATTGTCATTAAAAATGAAGAATTTGGTGAAACCTATGTTGGTTTTGAAAATCATAATGGTATGACCTTCCTTGGTAAAGACGAAAAACCGTTAGGAATAGTCCAAAAAGGCAAGGGAAACAATGGAAACGATCAAACTGAAGGCGCGATTTATAAACAAACCTATTGTTCTTATTTCCACGGACCATTGCTTGTAAAAAATACTGTTTTAACGGATCGTGTGTTAAAAGCGGCAATGAAGAATCGCTATCCAGAGATTGAATTAGCGGATTAAAAAAAGCATCTTACATAAATTGTAAGATGCTTTTTTGATTATTTCTTAGTCGCCTCTAGGATAAATAAAGAGGCCTCTTGATTCATAAACAACTGATTTCCATGATAAAATGTTCTTGCTTTTAGATTTGTAAAACCGATTTTTTTCATTGTTTGAATCAATTCCTGCTGTTTAAAACCTGAATGAACTTTATCCGAAACCACTGCTTCATTATAATCAAAATCAATGATTAACAACTGTCCATTTCCATTAAGGGCGCGATACAAATTCGAAAGCAACGTTTCAATCGTTGGAATATGGAGCAAGACTTGAACTAAAAAAATACAATCTCCATGTAACGCAACTGATGGATCTACTTCACCGTCTACACAAAGGGTCGTTGCATTTGATAGGTGTTTGTCGTTGATTTTTTGTTCAACCATTGCAATCATGTTTTTTGAAGCGTCCACAAATTGGATAGATTTAAAGTCACTTAACAACTCCATACCTACAAGTCCCGTTCCACATCCGTAATCAATTGCTGTTTGTTCTTTTCCTTTAGGTAGCTGTTTCTGAATGGTTTCCGCAATTATTTTAGCAATTTTTATTCGCTCTTCATTTTCATAATTTGCCGCCATTTTTTCAAATACGTGAATATTTCCCATTTTACACCACTGTTAAACAATTGATTTATTTTAGATTTATTTCATTTATTGTTTAAATTGTTCTTTAACGTATCGATGGTATAATTCATGTGTTTCAACTAATTCTTGATGTGTCCCTTCACCGGTTACCTCACCGTGCTCAATAAATAAAATTTTATCTGCATGAACAATAGTTGAAAGGCGATGGGCAATAATCAAGGTTGTTCTTCCATTCATTAGGTTTGTCAACGCTTTTTGTACCATTTCTTCTGATTCACTATCTAAACTAGCTGTTGCTTCATCTAACATCAAAATCTTAGGATCACGTAAAAAGGCTCTTGCAATCGCCAACCGTTGACGTTGCCCACCAGATAGCTTAACCCCTCGTTCGCCAACTTCTGTGTCTAATCCATGTGGCATTTCTGAAACGAATTGACGAGCATAAGCGAGTTCCAATACGTGCCATAATTCTTCGTCAGAAAATGCTTTGTTGATGCCATAGCCTAAGTTATCCCGTATTGTTCCTGATAGAATGGCACTTTCTTGCGCCACATAGCCAATTTGAGAGCGCCATGAATACAACGACACTTCTTTCAAGTTATGGTTTCCAATTGACATTTCACCCGCTTGTGGCTCATAGAAACGTTCCAATAAAGAAAAAATTGTTGATTTCCCTCCACCACTTGGACCTGCAAAGGCCACTACTGTGTTCGGTTTTGCTACAAAGGAAATATTTTTTAAAATAGGGTGTGCCTCATCATAAGCAAACGAAACATCCTCTACTTTAATTTCTTTCCCCGTCACATCAACAGCTTCGCCAACAGTAAAATCTTCTGCTTCCATTGCTAAAATTTCTGAAAGACGTTCTGTTGAGCCTTTTGTTTTTTGTAGTTGTGAGAAAAATTGGGCAAATTGAGCAGCTGGAGCGATAATTTGAACTAAATAAAGTAAAAAGGCAATCAAGGTTCCATTCGATAAGCTTCCATCTGCTACTCTTAATGCTCCGTAAGTTAAAATCCCTACAAAAATACTCATCATCACTAAAATCATAATTGGGCCAATCACTGATTGAACTTTAGCTTCTGAGACTCCGATATTAAATAATTTTTTTATTCCGTCTTCACCGTGTTCTTTCTCAACCGTTTCTCCATTTGAAGCTTTTACTAAACGAATTTCAGATAACGTTTGACTTGTAATTCCAGTGAAAGCAGCGGTTTCTTTTTGCAATTTTTTGGCAATTTTATGCATCATGCGACCTACAGGCATTAGAACTAGCATCACAATAGGTACCGAAATAAAAATCATCAGCATCATACGCCAATCCATAATCGTTAAGATAATTAAGGCACCCACCATTGAGATGATACTTGTAATAAAGCTTGGAAATTGATCTGCTACCAACATTTTTACGGTTGTTGTATCGTTAATCAATCGGCTTACCGTTTCCCCCGTTTTGGTATTTTCGTAATACTGAACTTTTAAGGTGATTAATTTATTCCAAACTTGTTTTCTTAATTTTGCTACGATTTCTTCCCCAACGTAACCTAACATAAATGAGCCTATGCTACTGATTAAGGCTTGAAAAATGAAGGCTCCGATAATTAAGGCAATCAGGCCTACCGAAATGCTAGCCATACTAAAGCCATCTATTAAGTTTTTAGTTAATAATGGAACTGCTAATCCCGCTAAGGTTGTAATCGTGCTTAAAATCAATCCAAAAACCAGAAGACTTTTTCTAGGCTGTGTATTGCGAATTAATTTAAAGAATGCTTTCCACGAATAATGTTCGCCCTTTGTTACAATTATTTCTTCTTCACTTTCTGGTACTTCTCTCATTGCTCTTTTCCTCCAAAAAATTTAGTCATAAATTCGTTTCGCTCTTCTTCATTTTTAAATTCAGACGGATGATGAAAGAAATCAACACGATCCATTCCATCAGGCTGATCTTCAAAGTCTGAAAAAGAATGTCCTGGATGTCTTCTTCTTTCTCGCCCACCAAAATCAGGTCTTCTTCTTCTTTGTTGCATGTGTTCAAACCATTCTTCTCGTTGATCTTTAGAATTGGTTAATAATTTTTCTAGTAATCGATTCAATTCTGCTTGTTCTTCTTCATCTAAGCTATTGAAAAAAATCTCGCTAAAATCACCGATTTTATCCGATTTTTCTTCGCTTGCTGTTATACCTGACTCAGTAAGATGAATCAACGTCACGCGTTTATCTTTTTCATCTTTTTTACGAGTAACAAAACCCGATTTTTCTAATTTTTTAATCAGTTCAGAAACAGAAGATGGACGGATATCTAATTCTTCTGCTAATTGGCTAGTCGTCATTTCACCGTTATGTTTCTTTAATATTCCTAGAACTCTTTGCTGACTTGAAAAATGTTTACCTCCACGATTCATACTCATAAATCCCATCATTCTGTGGTTTTGTCTCATTAATTGTTCAAAATTATTAAATAATGTCTTTGATAATTCACTCATATTTTACACCTCAATTAGTTTTTCGTCTTTAAGTAGGTACCTAACAATTAACATCATACACCCTCTTACATAAAAAAGCAAACTATTTAGGTACCTAGTTATTAATTTTTTATTTATATAAAAAAAAGAGTAAGTAGAAATATTTTTCTACTTACTCTTTAACTTACTTAACCGTTTAATTTAACGATTTTCTTTCCCAGGAGTTGAAGCAATAATTTGTAATTTTCCATCAATACTCCACTGTTTGATGCCATTCGGTAAAATAAAATGAACCCCTTTTGTTAATGGATAACTTGAGCCGTCTACTAAAGATAGCTTTCCTTCTCCTGCTAAAACACTCACTAATGTATAGGGTGCAGTTGCTGTAAAATCAGCTTTTCCAGTAATATCCCACTCATACACATCGAAGAAATCCGATTCCACATAAGTCGTTACTTCAACATTTTCATGATTTTTGGTCTCAATATGCAAGACTGGATCAATATGAGGAATCGTCGTTACATCAACGGATTGTTGAATATGCAATTCCCGTAGCTTACCTTGATCGTCTTTGCGATCATAATCATAGACACGGTAAGTGGTATCACTGCTTTGTTGGGTTTCAAGAATCATAATCCCTGCTCCAATTGCATGAATCGTCCCACTTGGTACATGGAAAAAATCGCCTTTATTGACTTTAATACGACGTAATAATTGATCCCATTGTCCAGACTCAATCATCTGTTCCAATTCTTCTTTACTTTTAGCATGATGCCCATAAATGATTTCAGCGCCTTCGTCTGCATCAATTACATACCAGCATTCTGTCTTACCTAGTTCGCCTTCATGCTTTAACCCATACGCATCGTCTGGATGAACTTGAACAGATAAATCATCATTGGCATCTAAAATTTTAGTTAATAAAGGGAAAACATCCCCTTTAGCATTTCCAAAAAGATCACTATGTTGGCTCCAAACCTCCGCTAAGGTCAGTCCTTTGTAGGGGCCATTTTTAACAATACTTGGGCCATTGGGATGTGCACTGATCGCCCAGCATTCTCCAACTTTATCGCTTTGCAAAGAATACCCAAAAACGTCTTTTAACTTTGTTCCACCCCAGATTTTCTCTTGTAAAACGGCTTCTAAAAATAATGGTTCATTCACGTGTTTGTTCCTCCTCTACTTTTTACATTCTTTAGTTTACCATATTTGAAAACGATTTTATGAAAATTAGTCATTTTGTAAGTTTTTTTTAATAATTTGACTAGTCTTTTTGATTATCTTGCTTCTTTTTCATGGAAGTAGGCTTGTAAGACTTCATTTCGACGTTTCAAATAGTGAGGATTGTCATTAATTGGATGAATACGGTTAGATAAAAAGACGAAGCCTTCTACCGCTGCTAAATCTAATAAAATAAAGGTTCCTGTAAATCCAGAATGAAATAAGTAGCGGGTTTTATCCGTACCATCAATGGAACTAAACAAATCCCAACCTAACGAACGATGCAAGGTGCCAGAAGGCGTCCAATCCTGAATTAAAGCTGTTACGGTTTCTTCTTTTAAAATTTCAACCCCATCTATCGTTCCACGATTTAACAGCATTTGACTAAAGCGACTCACGTCTTGTAAATTTGAAAAAAGGCCGGCGCTACCACAGTGTTCACCTAAAACTAAGGCTTTTGGATCATGCACCACACCTCGGATTAAACCTCGGATTTGATGGTTTTCAGTTGGTGCACACATCATTGGATCACGTGGGCTAAAGGTGGTATTTTTTAAATCTAACGGTTGGATAATTCTCTGATTGAAAATAGCGACTAAATCATCTTTTAAAATAGCTTCAATAATAAACCCGAGTAAAATCATTCCAGAATCCGTATAAACTGCCTCTTTTTCAAATCCTTCGCCAATCGGTAAATGCAACAAAGCTTCTTTTAATTCTACTTGATTTAATTGATCTCGATTTGGAATAAACCCTTGTAAAGCTGATGTATGAGTCAATAGGTGTTGAATCGTAACTTTCGGTTCACTAAAGGTCAGCAGATAGACCTTAACAGGATCAGTTAATTTTAATTGTCCTGTTTCCCACAATTGTAAAATCACTGTCGTTGTCATCATGACTTTCGTTAAGGACGCTACATCATAAAGCAAGTCGCTTTTAATTGGTTCACTCTGTGGAAAAACAGCAGCCAATCCTTCTGAATAGCTTTCAATACCTTCCTTTGTGATAAATTGATAGTTTGCTCCTGGAATGGTTTTATCTTCGATTAAGGAATGGATCATTGCACGTGTTTTAGGATACATATTGGTCCTTCTTTCTCTGTTAAAAATTTCTTTTCTAAGATACCTGTTTGTTTATTAAATCTCTCTAAGTAATGGGAGTGTTTTTTAGTGTGAATTCTCTGATTAAGCCTTTATTAATACATGTTTTACTTGTTGTCATTTCCTTTTTTTAACCTACAGTAATTATACTATAGTGATGATCAATAATGTAGAGATAATTAAATTAGACAATTTTATTAAATGATGTTTTCAAACACCTGACTAAAAACAACTCGTTCCATTCTTAATGCTCACTAAAAAAATCATCTAATCCATTATAATTGAATCATTTTTTTATAGTTTATTTAATGAATTAAATTATTATAAAAAGAAGGCTTGCTAGCAGGTTACAGCTAGCAAGCCTTCTCAATCTTTTTTTATTTTACAACTTTAAAAAGACTAGCAGCCTTATCTGGTGCCCAGTTGGAATCACCATAGTTGTTATGTGCATTGGTTACTTCATAAATTTTTTCATTGAGAGAAACTTTCTCTCCAATTTTATAAGCTTCAGGTTTTGTAAGTGCCCCTAGCTTCCAAACACGGTAACTTTTTACTTCTTTGAATAGATTTACTGCTTTATCTGGTGCCCAGTTTGTATCGCCGTAATTAATATGAGCAAGCACTACAACATAATTCTTTCCTTTATAAAAAATTTTTTCCCCAACTTTATAAGAAAGTGGTTTTGTTAAAGAGCCTACTTCCCAAGAACGATAATCAGTTGACGTATCTTTTGTTTTAACTATAAATGGGGTGCTTTCTCCAGATACATTTCCTCCAACACTGACGGCTTTAACTGTGTAGCGGTACTCTGTAGAAGCTTGTAAATTACTGTCTACCATTCTAGTTCCAGTTGTGGTTCCAACTTTAACACCATCTCGGTAAATATGATATTCTTTGATTCCGATTAGATGAATGGAATCATGCCACATTAAATCAATGGAGTCAGCTGTGGTTTCCATTGAATGAATGGATTGCGGAATTGAGGGATTTTCTGTATCTTCTTTTGGTGTGTTATCTGTTTTTACTGATAATACATCTGATTTTTGTGATAATTGACCATCAAATCCAACTGCTTCTACTTGATAATGATATGAGCTATTTTCTGCAACTGTTGAATCTTTGAACGAAGTGCCTCCAATAGTTCCTATTTTTTTATCATTGCGATACATATTGTATTCTTTTACATCCACATTTGTTGGTGCTGCCCAGGCTAATTGAACAGTTTTATTGGTTACATTAATGGCTTTTAATTGAGTGGGTGCATTTGGTGCGTCTTTTTCTGTTTCGCCTGTGTTGTCATTCTTTAAATTTACATCGATTACATTGTAAAAGGCGTTTCCTGTATCTGCTACATCCCAAACTGCTAAAATCACGTTGTACCCATTGCGATCCGTTGGGACATTAATTTTATGTGTTGGATTATTTGATGATAATGAACCATCATGTTCAACGATTCCTATTGGCTCAAATGTTGCGCGAGTTAATGGAGCATTTTGATTCCAACCTTTTTTCGTTATATAGTAATGCCATTTTGTTGTTTTATGGTTGGCTGTAAAAGTCCATTTGAAAGTGTTTAAACCACCTTTCATTTCTTGCTTAATCCAACGATCAGAACTTTGTTTATCCATCACAAAATCGCCAATTTGGCCACCTCCTCCATCAGCTGAAGCGATCTTTCCATCAGCTGGTCCGGCAAACGGATATCCTTTGGGTGCTTCAAGTGATTGTGGTCCTGTGATCACATTGCCGTATTTTTCTATTGCTGCTGACCAACCAAGAATGGAGCTTTCTAGTTTTCCTTGATAACCACGACTAGCAGGCTGTTCAACATAACCATGAGCATAGCTATTTTGTGGTGATGCTACTAATAGACCTCCCAGTGCAGCTGATAAAATTCCGGCTTTTATTAAAGTAAATCGTGTTGTTTTTTTCATTTTTTTCCCCACTTTCTTTTTTAATTTAATGTCTACTCTCTTTTCTTTTTTTATAACGATAAATGACAACTAGTATTGTTGCAGAAAGTCCAATTGCATACCATAAAAAATGCTTTCCTTCCTTGTTTATTGATGTGCTCTGCACTTTTAAATCTTTTTTTTGTTTAGGAATTTTTTTTGTATACTGCCATTCATCTTTATTGCCATGACTTAATTTGAGGCTTAGTGTCATTGCTTCTTGCTTGTTAATTGAATCAAGATTGATGGGATAGATGAATTCAGTTTCTGGCGTGATATCAATTGTACTTTTTTGTGTTTTTAAAATTTTTCCATTTTTATCTTTAATTTTTGCTTCAAATTTTACTTCTTTTAATAAATTAGAGCCTTTATTCGATAGCTCAACACTCAATCCATCTATATTTTGTATCGTTAACTTATTCAACGTTATTTCAGGTTTGGGTCTTTCATCATTGTCCCCTCTAATCACTAAAGGTATATTGTATGCTACAGTATTAGAAATAGTCGCCTTAGCGTCGATTTTATTCTTTTCAGATACATGAATTCCGGCCATAAGTATTCCATTAAAACTATCTTTTGGAAACAAAATAGTGCCTTGAACCTCTTGACTACTATTTGCTAAAATTATGACTTCCTTGGGCACTTGTACCATTTCAGTTATTTTGTATAAACTAGCTGAATTTTCTGGAGTATTATCAGAATAATCAACAATTCCATTTTTATTCGTTCTCGCTTTATTAACTTCAATTCCATAGGCTTTATCTTCATCTGAATTATTGGTAATCCTTAAATAAAAAGTATCTGTTAACGCGGGTGACCATCTGATATCAAAAAAATTTTCAACGCCTTCTGTTTGATGTTCAGAATATATTGGCGACACTGAATAACTACTATTGTCTGATGTCGTTGCAAAAGTAGTTTTACTTGCAGTAATCGAAAGTATGAATACGATTAATAGGGTTTGAACTATTTTCTTCATTATTTTCCTCACTTTCTAAAAAAATACGGAAAAAATTCTTTTATTCTGAAATTTGTTTTGTGTCAACTTTTGATAAATTCCATTCAATTGTCGATGTATAGTTTTGAGTTTTAGTTACTCCAGTGTATGTTAGCGAAGAGGTTACTTTGTCTTTATTTTCTCCAACCGTATTTGTTGTTTTTTTAATGACTGGAGCTGTCGTTTCAGAAAGTTCCGTTTCACCGATTTTCAATGAACGTTTTTCATCTGTGTCTGTCAGTTTAGCGCTAATTGTAAAACCATTTGTTAAACCGCTATAATCTGTAACTGTATATTTAATTTCCTTTGATCCAAAGTCAACTATTGCTGAAAGGGGTTGTGAACCGAAATTAGTTGGACTGTCTATACTTAATATTACATCTCCTCTAGTAATTTCTGCCCCAATCTCTGTACTCCCATTTAAAGTATCTGCCGCTTGTGCAACCATTCCAATTGATGCCCCTAATAAAATACTTCCTAATAGTAATGTTCCTGTTATCTTTTTTTTCATGTTTCATTCTCCTATTCTGTAATTGAATTTGTAATTGTTGGCTGTAAATTCCATTCTAATTTTGCTCCGTATACTCCTGCTTTTGCATTCGCTGAAATCATCACTTGAGTTGGTAGTGTAGCCTCTTTAATAAGCTTTTGTTGCTGTTGTTTAAAAATAATTGTACTGTTATCTGAAATTTGTTGCCCATTAATTAGTAAGCCAAAGCTCGCTTTATAATCATTATAATTAGATGACTTTACAACTATCTGCCATCCATTTTCTACTCCTCTATAATCTATTACTTTTGTTTTAATCGGAGCAAGTTGAAGCTTTTGCTTTTTTCCATCTAGCTTAGCTTGAAATTTCAAATCATTGGGCGGATTCAATGTAAATTCACCGCTAGTTATTTCTCCATCAATAGAAGAGTTAGTCGTTGCTGCTTCTATTGATGGAGAAAAAGAACTATTTAAATAGCCAATAAAAATAATTAACATTAATTTATTTTTCATTTTTATTCTCCTTTTTTCTATACAATAAGAAAAACAAAACGAACAAGACAAGAAAGAATCCCCAGTTGATTAGTTGGGAGCTTTCACCTAGTTTAGGAATTATTTCTTCTGACTTTGAGTTGCTATCATTTTGAGCTTGATCCTCTTTATTGTTATTTTCAGGCGTTTTAGCTATCAATGTTCCTTCAACTGTAGAATAGTTTTCATCTGCATATGTGATTACAGGAAAAAGTGTCATTATATTGAATAGGGTAATGGTAATGATGAATACGAATTTTTTAGTTGTTTTTTTCATTACTCTGATACCCCCTTAGTATTTGGAGACAACGTCCATTCTATAATTGCTTTATCTTTTCTGAGTTCTTTAGCTTGACTGTAGTTAATATGAATCCCTTGTGTTTGATTCCAACTATCGCTAACATCTATTTTCCCAATAGCATTAGACGTTGCAATTAGTTTATTATCAATTAGTTTTTTCGTGCCGTTCATTATATAATTTTGAAAACCAATAGAACTTTTATTTAGAGAGGCCGATAATACCCATCCACCACTAAGATAGCTTTCAACACTGACTCTTGCTTGGGTATCCCACAAAAGTTCGCTAGTTGAGCTCCCTAGCTTGTAGCTGCCAAAATGAACAGCATTTGGCACTTCTAACGTCAATGGTGGTATAACATGGACAATAATTTTTTTTTGGATATCTCCGTTCGTATAAACGACTTGGTAATCTCCTTGTTTTTCAGAATTCACTTCATCTGTAACATTTGTTAATTCCGTATAATTCAGCTGATTGCCATCGATATCTGTCGCATTTTTGAAATATTGAGCTGGATCCCATCGATCGCCTTTGTATATAGTGACTTCCTCTTGTTTTAAATTCAGACTTAAACGATCAGGAGCAAGATATTTTGACATATCTACTTTGACATTTGTTGTACTGTAATAGTAACCCTTTGGCATTGACGAGTAGGCTCCTGATCCGGTATTGTGGTTTCGGTACAAACCAAGAAAAACATCCATTGCACTTTTCACATTATTAAATGTAAAGTTGGTGTTTAAAGTTGCATTTTCTGGTAAATTTGTATCTTCTGTTATTCGTCTAAGTTTTAACTTAACGCCAGATGCATTTGCCGCAATTTCTAGTTCAGCTGAATTGTCTTCATTCCGTCCAATCGTTTGCGTTACCAATTCTCCTCCTGGAGTGTATAAGGCGTATTCATCAGCATTTTCGATTACTTGATCTGCCATTGAGGAACCTGGGGGAAGAATTAACATTTGACTCTCTGAATCGTTATAAAAAGCTCTATTAATAGTATTTTTTATTGTTACGTTTTTATTAACTTCAGAATTCATAGCCGATTTGACATAAAGTTTTCCTTCTGAAGGTGTTTGTGAAAATGCAAAATTCCATAAACCGGGAATTCCTCTACCAGGCATGCTGTTGTGTCCAGAGAGATTGGTTTTCATCCAATCATTTAATTTAGTCAATTTTTGCTTGTTTACAAAACTATCATTTTCAAGATCATAGATATTTTTTGCATGAACACTGTTTTGATTTGTTGTAATAAGGTAGAGACTGAAAATGAGAACTACTAGTGGTTTCCAAATATTTTTATATTTAATCATTCTATCCTCCCATTATTTTTGCCTTTTGTACTTTATTAAAAGATTCTTTTTTAGTTTAAAATAGGAATGACTCGTTGCTAGCCATTTTCAAGATTTTTTTTACTTTTTTTCTTTAATATTAAAACTAGAATGAAGCAAAGTAAGAAGCAAAATAGTACGAAGCCTACAATGAACCATGTATCATCTTTTTTTATGGTAACGTCCAGACTATTTAATTGTTTTGCCTCGTTTGACTTAATTTCAAATTCTTTCGTAAATCGCCAATGGTTTTGCAATGAGTTGGCTTCCATTTCTAAGATGTACTTTCCTGGTTTCAATTCTTTCCCTTGTAAAGGAATCGCAAATTCAAAATTTGACATAGGAGCCATTTGCATTGTTTTTTGTTCATGGGTATAAAGTAACTGTTTATTTTTAAAAATTTTAGCTTTTGCTTCTAGTTGATTTATTAACACGGGGGTCTTATTTTGAAGTGAAGCGGTAATTACATTCCGGTAGTTTTTTTGATTCGCTTTCACTTCGTTAAGTCCTAGTTCAGGCTTAATCGCTTCATTTTTTTCATCTAGTTGTATCGCAACAACATAGGCGTAGTTATTTTTGATTCCTAAACCTTCCTTTGCCTCTTTCACTTCATCTAATTCACTTGATTTTTGTTGTAGTAAAATACCACCTAGTAATATGCCTTCAAATCCTTCTTTTGGAATCTTGATTTCAATGGGAAGACGGACACTGTCATTTGGTGAAATGACAATGTCGCGTTGAACTTTAACGTAATCTGTAATGATTTTTTTTAGCTGAGGATCACGTTTGATTGTATTTTTATCGTATTGTACATTTCCATTATTATTCGTTTTTGCTTCGTTTATTTGAGGTTCAACCGTTACCGGTTTATTTGTATTGTTTGTAAGTAGAATATAGACTGTTTGAATTTGATTTGCCATTACAGATAAATCAAAATAAGTTTTTTTTACATCCTTTTGATTTACTGGTAATTCTGCTTCCACCCCAAAATTTAATTCGGATGCTTTTACAGGACTACTTGTTATAAAAAAGAATATAACCATTAGGAAAAACAAATATTTTTTTTTCAGCTTTCTCTTCTCCTTTCGAGAAAAAATGCCACACTAAGGATACTGTGTGGCATTCATTTTTATGGTTTAAGTGTTTCTGTACCATTTTCAGGTGTATCTGTTAATGTCCATGTTAAGGTTGTTTCATAAGCGACAGCATCTTTAACAGTTTTGCCTGGAACAGCTAATGTAATCGCATCTTTTGCTTCAGTATTGTCTTTACCAAAACTAGCTACCCATGTTCCTGCTCCTGCATCTTTAGCCGCAGACATAACTTTAGAAGAAGCTCCTGTTGGATCTAATTCAATTGTTGTGTTTACCGTTGGTGCTGTAGCAACACTAATCGAGTTTGCTTTTGTTTTAGTTAAACTGATTTGCGAACCAATTAATTCTTTATTCAATGTATCGTTATTTTTAAATTGTCCATTTTGTTTTACTTCTAATGTCCAGCCTGCATTCGTTCCGCGTTTATCGGTCACTTGCACAAAGTTGGGAACTTCTCTAGTACTTTCTCCATCTTTTACTTCAACTAATGTTGCATGATACACTTCATCTTTTGTTGAAATTTCATTCATATCAAAGTTTAAGTTTGATGCATAGTCTAGACTTAATGGACCTGGTGTTCCTGGATCAACGGGATCTGTTGGGTCTGTTGGATCTGTCGGATCAATGGGATCTGTTGGGTTTGTATTAGCTTTAAAGGATACGGCTCCTTTAGAAGTTGCAGAACCGCCAGTATTTCCTGCTGCTATAGTGGTTGTTGCTCCTCCTACCAATAATGTTAGTACCATTGCGCTTGTTGCGCTAATTTGCATCAATTTCATATAATTAATTTATCTCCTTCTTATTCTTTTTATTTTTTAGTAACACAATAAGTGCACTATTTATGATTAACATGCCTATTAAAAATGAATTTAATGACATATGATCACCCGTTTGAGGTAATTTTTTTGGTGGTTCTTTTTCTATTGGCAAAGGCTTTGGTGGTTCTTCGTAGCTTCCAGTAAATTCAATTCTAGCTTGGCTTTTATTGCTATCTGCACAAGCAGAATAAGGAAAGACCATTAATAAGGCTAGTATGAATCCAATCATCTTTACTTTAATCAACAACACTCATCCTCTCTTAGTTTTCAGGAACATCCGCCAACGTCCAGACTAACTCACTTGTATAGTTTCCAACTAACGCTGCACCTGCTGGAACGAGAAGACGCAGTCCCTGTTTTAGTTTCCAATTAAGCTCGTTAGGAAATTTATCAGCCGTAGTTAAAATTGGGACTAGCGTGTCAAGGGAAGTTACTCCTTGATTGTTCGTTTCGTCATCATAATAATAGAGTTCTGCTCCCAAGGGGGTATTCTTACTATCTTTGAAGGTACTGCTTTTTACACTTAATGTTAAATTGCTAGGTTGTCTCCTTGTATCTTCAAAAGTAAGGATAGCAGATTGATTTTTTCGGTTTAAAATTGTTTCTTTCGTACTGACGTCATTTTCGCCATAGTCGAGTGTTGTTGCCTTAAAAAGTAACGAGTTGGTTGTCATTTCAATACTTACTGAATTAAAAGAATTTGATTTTTCAATCGCTTCTTTTACTTGAATGTTATTTTTTTCTTTTGGAATAGGAACGACTTCCCCGTCTGAATAACCCTCTTCCATTTCAAAGGTAATAACTAGAGTGGTCTCAAGTTTCTCTGGATCAGCCGTTGCCTCAACTGGAATATCAATTTCTACTTGTTTCCACTCATCTAATTTTTTTTCTGACCATGTATCGTCTGATAATGATTTCCCTTTAAATTGAATTTTTTTGATAGAAGAATGTAACGGGATCACTATTTTTTGCTTTAACTCATATTGTTCACTAGCATTTTTTTTCAGTGTCAGCTGATTGGTTAAATCAATTTCATCTTTCATAGCTGTTTCAATTAATTCACTATCGGAATGATTGCTTGCTTCATAAGTTTTATTTAAAAGACTTGTTTTTGTAATACGTGCTTCTGGCTGGTTTTTAACATACAAATACTGAACCTCTTGGTCTTGTTTTTGAAAGGTTCCTTTCGCATTGGTTGGGGTTGTTTTTAACGTATATTCGCCCACTTCTTTTGCTTCAGTTTGATACTCTTGATCAAGTTCACCTTTTAAAACAATGTCGTCTACTATGGGTTGTTTGCTAGATTCTTCTAAATATTTCACAGTTACATCTCCAGCAATTAATCGAACAGGTGCTTTTGCTTCATTTGTTTTTAAAATACGATCCGTTTCGTCCACATTGGAAACGATTAAATCTGCAATGTTCGGAATATTCACATAATTATTCTCTCCAGGTACCGTTTCAAAGTGATTTAATTTGCCCTCTGCATAACTGCCTGTCACAATAAATTCATATAGATGATTGTAAAATTTAGGATCATCTAAAAATTTCTTTCCGTCAATGATTAATGTTGAACCCTCGATACTGACATCAAAATCTTTTTTTTCACCACTTTCTCGATCGATACAGGTGACATCGTCTACTTTGAACTGCGGCGGAAGAGTATCTTTAATTTTATATCTCGGTTCAGGAACGGGAACTACTTTTGCTGGAATCTGAGAAATGATTGAATATTGAATTTTCCGTTGATCTTTGTTCTCATCTGTATTGATTGCTATTTTGTTAGGTGCGGGGTAGTTTAAGGGTAAAAGCAATTGGCTTGCATAGCCAATTGTTGATTCATCAATGGCCGTTGTGGTTGTTGTAACAGCTATATTGAGTGAATCCGTATCTTTAAACGTAACAGATACCCACCTTGTCATATCATTTGCTTTCACATTCCAATCATCGTCCCACCAATAACTTCTTTTAGGAGATTGCAAATGAAGTCGATTGTCGTCTACCATGTCTCCTACAACCTCACTTGTGTTCAAAACATAAACATGTTCAATATTGGAATCAAACAAATCCATCGCTTCTTCTCTATCAATATCTATAAAGGTTAAATAACCAGTAATTTTAGCAGGTTCTTGCGTATCATGATATTTAAAAGAGTAACGTACTTCGGCTCGATCTTGGTTAGAACTACCCGTTGCTGAAATTCCTAGAAAAGAAGTATATAATAGACCACTATTATCTCCTCCAAGACCAAAGGTAGCCTCCTTACTAACAGAAATAATCTCTTCAACTAAATCAATTTGCCTCCCTTTATAAAAACCAACATCTTCAAAAATGATTTTTCTTCCCTCTTTGGCACCTTCGCTTGTAACTGTAATGGCTGATTTTGTATAAACTTCCGACTTATCGCCACGTACGACAGTTACTTTTGTCTTTCCTTTTGAATACCGAGGAACAAAAGCATATTCTCCTTCTAATGATTCTTTTATATCTTTTGGATTTAAAACAACTACTTTAGAATGCGATGAATTTCGTAATTCTTTTTTTAAATCAGGATTATAAGAGTATGGCGCATTTTTTTTTTGCATTTCATCCTTTTCTCCAAAACCAGCAGCTTTTACTTGTTTAATCGTTATTGATCCCATTGTAAAAATCATTAATAGGAGTACTAACCATTTTTTGTAATTTAACTCATGTATCACGTTTTAACCTTCTCCTTCTTGTTTTAACAAAAAATAAATGAATGCATCCTTGGTATTATTGACTTTTTTAACTGCCTATCTCTACCCTCAAATAGCCGAATATACTATTTTAATTTCTTTTTTACTGTTAGGATTCAATTATCTTAATAATAATACTTCTTCAAAATACTCAATATTTTTTATACAATCAACTTTTGGAAATTTTGTTAAAAGTAATTTTTTCATATCTTTTTGATCAAGCTCTTCATAAATAATTAAGCTTCGTTTAAAGGTTTTACATACCCCCTGTTGAATAACTTGAAATTCAACAAAGTATAAAAATCCATCTCTCCAACTTTCATCAATTGTCGTCATTTCATCAACTTCCTTTCTAAAGCTAGCATATAAACTATACGTTTTTAACTACAGTTAACAATACAACTATTAAACCGTGCCTGTAAATATCAAATAACGACACTTAAATGTTTGAATTTGATTGGAATATTCGCTCTATATCTTTTTTATATGTGATAAACTAAAAAACCGTTCCTCTGTTTTTTAATAATTTAGTTTATTAAAATTTAATAGTTGTCAAATAATAGTTATAAAGGAGTTCGTATGAGAAATTTATTAAACAAGCAATCTTTACGCCAATTAGAATTATTAGAATATTTGTATGATAATAGCTGGACTACTTTGGATGCCGCTTGTCAAACTCTAGGTTACTCAAAAATGTCAATTCGTAATGATATCCAATTTTTAAATCAAGCTTCAAAAAATTTTACAATTAAAACTTCAAAAAAGCAGGGAATTCTTTTAAGCTTTCCCATTAATTATTCGCGCACTTGCATTTATTCATTTGTTTTGACAAATAGCATTGAGTTTAAACTGTTGGAAACTATTTTTTTTAACGAAACACACTCATCTGAGAGTTTAGCAGCTGAACTTTACATTAGCGTATCCACACTCCACCGATTAATAAAAAACCTAAATAAAAAGTTATCTTTTTTGAATTTTTCAATTTCTTGCATTCCACATAAATTAATAGGAAGTGAAATGGCTATTCGTAACTTCATGATCCAGCTTATTATTGAGAAATACTCCCACGCCAACTATCCTTTTTCTAATGCTCAGGAATCTCTTTTAGAAAAAATGTTTATGTTTATCGAAGTGCGCTCTTGCTTTTCATTAAACTATTCTGATATTGATAAACTAAAAATATGGACTATCGTTACTATCATTAGAATTAAAAATAAACACACCATTCAATTCTCCGACACAAATCCAAATAGAAGCTTCAATAACCTATTAAGTAATCGTATGATCGTGTTAGATTTCAAAAAACATTTTAATTTAAAACTTACTAAACCGTTATTAAACCAACTTCTTATCCTTTTTAGTAACGATAGATACGCTAGAAATCCTCTTCAGTTGGAATCTATTAAGATAAAAAATAGTAGAAATTGGCATTTATATGATAAATGCAAAAGATTGCTCATACTTATTTCTGACGACATAGGCGTTAAGATTCCTAATTTCGAACATGTTTTGCTTCATTTATTTAATGAGATAAATTTGTACTATGGGCAAAATCATCTATTATTTGATAAAAAAAAAGACTTTATTAGAAATTCAATTTCACAAAACGTTGTTTTCTATCAATGTTTTTTACAAAATTATCAAAAAATTTTTACTACTTATAACACTTCAGAGAGTCAATTGTACAATCTTTGTTACTGTCTGCTGATTCATTGGAAACAGTTAATTATTGAATTAGAAAAAAAAAATCCCTGTACAACGATTGGCATTTTTTTTAATTCAGATTTAGAACATATGAACCTTCTATGTGAATACATTCAATCAAAATTCAATCAAGAATGTATCGTGACCGTTATTCATCAACGATCCATCACCCAATTAAAAAAAAATGCTTCACAATATGACATCATCATAACGAATATAGATGGAATTATTTTACCCAAAACGCCTATCTACTGCTGTTCCTTACTTCCAACTATAGATGACTTGGCTGTTATCGGAAAACTAATTAGAGAACACCGGCTATCACAATCCGCCTCTAAATAACATAGAATAAAACATTACAATCATACAAAAAACATGGATACTTATGGCTATCCAAAAAAACAGCTTAACTATTAGAGGAGTAACAACCAATTACAGGGAAATTAAATCAAGCAAGTAGATAGGCAGCTTCAACAGACAAACCAACTAAATAAAATTTATCATACAACATTTGTGTAGAGTAGTAGGGTATGTTTTTTAGTTGGACGGTTCTTATTTTTTGAACAGTCTACGCTAAAAAAGCATTTCTTGTTAAATTCATCCTTCGAATTCAACAAGAAATGCTTTTTATTAAAATACTAGATTCGTTCCTCACCCTCAAAAAAATAGTTTAAAAACCATTCCTTGACCATTTTCCATCGGTACAAATTCATAACCTAATTGATTTTTTTTCAAAAGTTGACTGACAATAAATAAACCTAGTCCCGTCCCACCATCTTTCCTATTTCTAGCAAAATCAGGTCGATAAAAAGCCTCAAAAATTTGGTCTAATTCTTGTTTTTTTAAGGGTTCGCATTCGTTTTTAATTTGGAATTCCCCCTTAGTTACCGTAAGACTAATCCGTCCGCCTGCTTTTGTATACTTCATTGCATTACTGATTAAATCAGAAATGACTCTTTGGACTTCTGCTGGATTTGCTTTAATTTTAATTGGCTCTATAGCAATCTCCAAGTGATAATCTTGCTTGATAACAAACGATTCAAATTTAGGGAGCTCAGCTTCAATTAATTCATTTAATTGGAAAGTTGTCTTTTTTTGTTCTTCTATTTTATCTAATTTTGAAATATAAAGAATATCATTAATTAAGTCCGCTTGCTCTTTTAATAGCATTTGGCACACTTCTAAATATTTATCTCGATCTTGGTACGGCCCTACTTTATGCACCATTCCTTCAACAATCCCTGAAAGTGCAGTCAATGGGGTTTTTAATTCGTGAGAAGCCATCTGCATAAACTCGGTTTTTGAATTTTCAAGTTTTGAAATAATTAGTAAATCCTGATTTAATTGTTCATTTGTAGTTACCAAGCTCGCATGCAAATAGTGAATATCTTTAGACAATTCACTGATTTCATCAACGCCCTTGATATCATTATCTAGAATTTCATTAGAAAACGTCATTTGTCTAGTAGTTTCAGAAATTTTAGTAATTCTCTTCGTTGAGAAATAGGAATATAAATAGGCGCCAAAGGCCCCAATTACAAAACAAATCAGCAAGACTAACGGATAGATGTCAAGAAGAACCTCTTGAGCCTCATTAATGGGTTGTAACGGATAAATGACCGTTAATACATACTTTCTTTGCTGATTGTCTTTAAACGCTTCATTATATGTCAAATACTGTAAATCATTATTTACTTTTGCCGTTTGACTATACGTGGCAATTTCTTCTAAATCTGAAAATAAAATCGCTGCTCCTTCAACCTGCTGCACTTCATTAGTTTGCTGTATATTGGCTGCATCAGATAATTGTAGCGTATTTGGGTAAATTATCTTCCCATTAGGATCCTTCAAAATAAAAGTCAATCCGCTATAAAAGGATTCTTGTGACAAAATTTGAAAAGAATCTGATGAAGTTGGCTGTTCTTCTATTTTTGTAACGACAAGTTTTATTGCTACTTTAAGTTCTCTTTCCTTCTTCATTTGATAATAATTAGGCATCAAAAGATAAAGAATACTAAAAGCAATCGTCACAATAAGGATGATGATTCCTGAAGTATAAAGAAAATTTTTTGTTCTGATTTTCAAAATCTACATCCTCCTGCTTTCCATTTTCTTTTAGTATAACGGTTTTATCAAATGACGCAACCTTATTTAGATTTATTCGTATCGTAATGCCTCAATTGGATCTAGACGAGAGGCCTTCATGGCTGGCAATAATCCAAAAATCAACCCAATAACAATTGAAAATAAGACACTTCCTAGAATGGCAATTAGCGAGATATAATAAGGATAGCCCAATAAGCTTGTTGCTAGTTTTCCTCCAGCTAATCCAAGGGTAATTCCTAAAATACCACCCAATAAAGTCAATACAATAGACTCCATCAGAAATTGGGTTAAGATTGTTTCTCGCCTTGCTCCTAGTGCTTTTTTGATTCCTATTTCACGCGTTCGCTCAGTTACGGAAACGAGCATAATATTCATCACGCCAATTCCCCCTACAATTAAAGAAATACTTGCAAGGCCACCTAATAATTGGAATTGAGAACGTGCATAATCTTCCATACTTTTTTCCATTTCCTTTGAATTTTGAATACCAAATAAATAATCGGATTTAGGAATCATTTTATTTAACGTATCGGCCACACGATTAGCAACTGGCTGTAAATCATCTGATTTTTCTGTTTGAACTGTTACTTTAGGCTCTGGATTAAGAGTGCCCATGAACTTAGACCAGTTGTTAATGCTCACAAACGCTCGATCTGTTTTTTTATCAAATGAAAACATTCCCGTTTGTTGATCTTCTTTGGGTTTTACGACACCTACAAGTCGGTACGGTAGCCCTTTAATTTCAATCAACTTACCAATGCCATCTCCTTTTGGAAATAACTGTTGATAAAGAGATTGATCTACTACTGCTACTTGTTCTGAAAGAGCATAATCGCTTTGATTTAACAGTCTGCCTTCTAATAAAGAATAGCCTTCGTAATTGAAATAATTATCTGTAATCCCTAAAACTTTACTCGTAACAGAGTTATTTTTAAGGCTCACATCGGTTTCAGCTTCATAGCTTACCGTTGCGTCCTTAACACCAGCAACCGTTTGAACTTGTTTAATTTGCTGCGAAGTAAGCGGCTTTAGATAGTCTGGCTTCTTTCCATTATCGTTACCATATTGTCCACTTAGCGTCTCCTTTGTTGCGTATTGTAACGAAATACTATTGTTTTCTCCACCTAACATACTTTTTTTAGTGTTTTCTGTGTTTCCTTCAACAATACTAAAAATAGCAACAATGGAGCCAATCCCAATAATCACACCAATCATCGTTAAAATCGATCGTAATTTATGGGCCCAAATCGACTCTAATGAAAGCAAAATATTTTCACTCATCTAATGCCTCCTTTCGTTCATCTGAAATAATTTCACCATCACGAATCACAATTTTTCGATTTGTATAATCGGCAATTTCAGCTTCATGAGTAATAATAATAATCGTTTTACCTAGTTTATTAAATTCATCAAAAAGCGCCATAATTTCCGTACTTGTTTTTGTATCCAACGCTCCTGTTGGTTCATCCGCTAAAATAAAATCAGAATTCGTTACTAATGCTCTTGCAATCGCAACACGTTGTTTTTGTCCCCCTGAAAGAGCAGGTGGTCGAAAGCTTAAACGTTGAGATAATCCAACCTTATCAAGGGCACTAACGGCTCTTCTTGAGCGCTCATATTTTGTTATTTTTGAATAAATCAAGGGCAGTTCTACATTTTTTTGAACGGACAAACGTGGCATTAAATTGAAATTTTGAAAGACAAATCCTATGGATTGATTTCGTAAGTCAGATAGTTGGCGCTCGTTTAAGTTTAAAATATCTGTATCATAGATGTGGTAGTCTCCAGAAGTTGGTTTATCTAAACAACCAATGATGTTCATTAAGGTAGATTTCCCAGATCCAGAAGGTCCCATAATTGAAATGTAGTCCCCTTTTTCTATTTCTAAATTGATGTTTTTTAAAATAGCTATTTCTTCTTCTCCTTGCCAATAAGATTTATAAATATTTTTCAAGCTAATCATGAATTGGCACCTTCATTCCTTCTTTAATAAGTTTTGTTGGAAAAACAATTGTATCTTCTTTTGTTAATCCCGAATTAACTTCAATCGTCTTGGCTTCTTCATTCGATTTTCCTAGGGTTACTTCTTGTTTAACAACTTGACCTTTGATCACTTTCCAAACAAATTTTTTGTCCTTTTCATTCATAATATAATCTGTAGGAAGACTGACTTTCGCATTTTCTTCTTTTTCAGGTTGAATATAGACATGGTTGCCAATATTAGGCATATCTTCTCCATTTTCCATCACGACTTCAAACGGATATTTAGAAATCGTACTTTCCTCTTTTTCGTCTGTTGCCGTTGCATCAACTCTAGCAATTTTTCCACGCCATGTTTTACTTTGGTCTTTTCGATCAATTAATTTGACAGGTTGGTCAACTGCAATTTCTCCTTTTTGAAATTCATCTACTTTCCCAAGAACTCTTAAAACAGAAGTATCCATAATTTCCATAAAACTTTCTGGCTGTGAACCAGTACTGACAGTGCTGTTAATCTGAGTATCGTCTATTTTTTGAATAATGCCATCTACGTCTGATACTACTTCTGAACTTCCATATTTTTCATTTGTTAGTTGCTGTGTGCGTTCTGCTTTTTGTAAGTCTAATTTAGCATCACTTAATTCGCTTTTAGCTGTTTCAATCTCATTTTTCCCTAACTCAACTGTTTCTTCTAAACTTTTTTTCTCTTGATTTAAAGATTCTTTTTCTTCTGTAGTCGCATTGTTGACTTTATTCGTTAATGCTGTTAATTCATCCGTTTTTTTAGTCAATTGTGTTCGTTTTGTTGCAATTGATTCGTTTAATTGATTGATTTTATTTTGGAGTTTTGTTCGATCAGTCTCGGCTTCTTCCATCGCAATTTGACCATCAGGGTTGCTATAAGAAAAAAGTTTTTGACCTTTTGTTACTTTGTCTCCTACTTTTACAAATACTTCATTAATTTTTCCTTTTGCAGAATCTGCATTTAGTTTACTTGTTGCATTAGGCGCTACTTTACCAGTCAAATAAGATTCGCCTTTTGACGTGCTACTAGACATCAAATCACTGACTTTGTTTACTTGAGGCGCATCTTGAACTAAATTGCTTTCTTGTTGTTTCTGATTAGATACTACATAAATCGATGTACCTGCAACGATAATTCCTGCTACTGTTAGTGCGATTATTAATTTTTTCTTTTTCTTCTTTATCATTGTTTTCCCTCATTTCTTTACTAGTCAAATCATACCAAAGCCTCGTGAAGCCATTATGTAACTTATCTGTATTTAATCTGTATTTTTCAAAAAAAAAAAGCATCTTCCATTAAATGAAAGATTGCTTTTCTCCTCATTGACCTAATTTGTAGCCCAGACCTTTACAGATAATTATGTTTTATTACCCAATTTTTTTTCGTGTCAAATATTGCCACGATTTTCAATTAAATAATATAAAATTTCAGCTTCTTTGACAGTCAAATGGGCTTCTTCTTAAAATCACTTCAACTCGCTTGACCAATAAATAATTTTTCAACTAGTCAGCTAAGCGACCAATGAAATCATTTAAGTGTCTTATTTGCTAGCAATACTGTTATAAAAACTAACCAATTTTCATACCAAATTATTTTTTCTTTACTTAATACGACTTAATTATCCTGCCCCCAGTTCACGTCACTTTCAAAAGAAGTATAAATAAAAAGGCGCTCTCAAAGCGAATCTCACGCTTAGAGCACCTTATTTTTGCCTCCAACTAACAAAATTGACACAATTGAATTATATCAATTTCGTTGAATTTTTTCTGACATTTCAATTATACATATCATAACGAAAACTTTATATTTTAAGATGATAACTATACAACTCAAAAAATTAAATAAAAATCAAAACAACTAAATGTATATTTGTATTGAATTTAGAGATTATTGATTTGAAACACTATCCATTAATGTCCATGTCAATGTTGTAGTATATTGACCTATAACTTTAGTTGTAACCCCAGGTACACTTAATGATGCATTTCCTGTTTTAAAGTTTTCAGTTGCTAGACCATTACCTTGACCTTTGTTAGCATCCATAATTACTGAAGAGTCTCCATTTGGATTTAAAACAACATTCGATTTCACATTAGCAATTGCTGTTGAATTAGCATCTAATTCTTGTGTATCTAATGTAATTTGCGCGTTAGTTAACTCTTTTTCTCCATTCATAAATTGTCCATCCTGTGCTAATCTTAGTTCCCAACCTGTTTCTGTACCACGTAGGTCTTGTACAGTTGCTTTACTATCTGTTTCAGTTTTATACGTTTCATCTGAACCTGAAATCTCATGATCTCCAAAATTTAAATCAGCAACTTCTAATAGTGTTAACGCTCCATTTGCAGGAGTTTTAAATCCAACATTTCCATTTGACCCTTTATTATCTGCTTCTTCAGCATGTACAATTACTCCACCCATTACGCTTCCTAATACACTTGCAGTTACTAACGATGTCAATAAATTTTTTTTCATTTTAACCATTCTCCTCTTCTTCTTTAGTTTTTAATTTCATTATTCCTATTAAAATTACTATCGATATTCCTATAATAATTATAAATACATTATTTTCACTGCCTGTCTTAGGCAATGATTCATTTGTCTCTGAATTAGGTTTTCCTTCATAAAATCCAACTCTTACTTCACTCTTATGAGAATCAACAACTTCTGCATTAGCAGGAATATCACTCCATAGAAAAATGAATACAGAAAACATTACCATTATTGCTAAAAAAATTTTTTTCATTATATTCACTCCTAACTATTAGGTACTCCATTTTCAAGTGTCCAATCAATAACAGCTTGGTATTCATCAACTAATGCTTTTCCAGCAGGCACTTCTAATTCTAGCCCTACTTTATTGTCTATCCATTCTGAAGATAAATTAACCTCATCATGACTATCTGTTGAATGACTAATTATTTGAGTTTTATCTTTGGTACTAATTATCTCTTTATTTCCATCTTTATCAATAAAGTTTAACGTACTTCCAAGTGCTTTGTTAGATTCTTTTCCAACAAAATCTTTCATTAATTGTGCAGACATAGTCCATGTCGAACCTATAGATCTAAAATCTTCAACAACAAGATCACCTACTTTTGATTCAATAAAATAGTTTTCAGTTTTTGCTGAAAGAATATGATCACCAAAGTTTATTTGTGATGGCGCAGATATGAATACAAGTTGGCCTTTGTATTCATATACGACTGTTTGTGGCTCATTTTTTAAAATACCTTGAGCATTATCAGGTGTCTTGTTCAAAATATAACCATCAAATATTTTACTATCTGTAGAGTAAGAGTCACCAATTTTCCCACTAATTTGTTCTTGTGGAATGATGTCTTTTCCATCATCATCTATATATTTAACTGTAACTGGGGCTGCATTTTCCCTATCTATAATGTGAACTATAGATTTTTTAATAGTTGTATTACCAGATGAATTTTTCACGCTATAGGTAACTTCATAATCCCCACTTATTTTAGGATCAAGTTTAGAATAATCCACAATAACTTGATTTGTTATATTCCCATCAATTGTATCAACAGCGCTAATGTTTTCAAGTAATTTAGTATTAATGTTACCATCATTTAAATCATTAACATAAAAAGTCTTGTCTTCCACAGTTAACGTAGGGTAAAGTTCACTATTTCCATCTTCTGAAAAAATGTTATTAAGTTCAAACTTCGTTTCATCAATTAAAACACCTGATGAAGTAACGATATAATTATACGCCGTTGAATGATACGTTGTTAATTCATCAGTCACACCTGCTTGTAACTGAATCCTGTAACTAATCTGTGAATCAACCTCACCACCCATTTTTTCTATTTCTTCTTCTGATTTAAATTCTATCCAAACTTTTTTTGTTGACTCATTAGGATCAAGAGTAATTGTGTACCATTCTTTTGGAATTTCTATATTAGTTACGTCATTAAAAACTCTAATGTCATTAGTGTCAATATTAGTTGTTCCGGTTCCGCTAAATGGTTCAATACTCCAAGCAAATTTGTAATGTGCATTTGGCGGTAGCTTATAATTACCACCATAATTTATTTGAGTAAAATTTTGTACTAAAAACGAATTTTTATAAAAAATCCCTGTAGGTAATCCTTCAATATCTTCATCTGATTTAGCAAAAAAGTTCCCAACTTCGTTTGGTCCTAATCCCCAAAAAGCATTTAAAAATCCATATGAAGGAGGATTTAAATTTTCCTTTACAATAAAAGAGGGTGTATTATTTATCACTTCCGATTCTTGACCATTAAAATCAGTCGCATTTATTGATACATCGTAACTTTGATCTACTATTCCAGTAATTTTTCCAGAAATTTTAATATCAATTGTTGAATTTCCTACTATTTGTTTTTTTAAAGTTAACTCAAGGACCCCTGATTCTTTATTTAATGATGCAGTAAAAAATTCTTGTAACTGTGGATCGTTCAAAAAAATAGAAGTCATGTCTATCCCATCTACGGGTAACATAATACTAATGGTCGTTCCTTTTTCAATAACATTTCCATCTGAATTAGATATTTTAATGCTTCCTTTGTATAAATCTCCTAAATAATATTCAGTAGCATTAGCAGTATAAGAAATAGCATTATCTGGTAGAGATAAAATAGTATTTTTATTCGATGCTACAAGTTTACTATTAACACTATTATTTTTTTTTAAAACATTTTCTCCAATAGGTATCACCTCTGTAGAAGCAGTATCTACTATTTTTTCAGCCACTACTGTATTTGTCATAAGCATTAAAAACCCATTCAGAATCAATATCCCCAATCCAAAGATTGTAAATAGCTTTTTACTTCTTCTTTTCATCTTAACCCTCCTCTCTTTGTCTTAACAACAATTGTGGTATAAAGTATTTACAAATTTATACTACCATCTTGATAAATATAAATCTTTTTTTTTATTTAAAATAAATTTTCAAAAATTGAAAATTTATTCTAAATTCTCCACGTTCTACCATCACTAATAAAAGGGAACTGTCCCTTTTATTAGTACTGCTTACTAAATGGATTAACCTTATTATTTGTTCAACTTATCATTTTATTTCTGTTTTTTTACAACTGATACTAAATTCCCAAATATTTCCCAATCCTTTGACGTAGGAGGGTTATTCCATATAATATATTTTGATTTGATTTGATTCGTTAAGAAATCAGATAAATAAATATCTGTTTCTTCAGAATATCTATTATCAACTAATACATTTGCAAAAGGCAAATTATCAATAATTGAAGATATAAATGTGTTATATTCTTTACCAATTGAAAAATCAACTGTAACTTTAATTGGTTTTAATAATAGTTTATTAGGTATAACATCAATAAACTTTAGCATCATCGCCATTAAAAAACTTTTGTTTTTATTTTGAATACCAAGAATCTCTATAACTTTTTTGTTTAAACAAATATCTAAACATAACTGATAAATTTCAGAATAATTTTCTTGAAAAACTGATAAATCAGCATTAAATTGACTGTCTAAAATTCTAGTATCATAGTACAAAACTTTAGTAAATAAGGGTATAAAAGACTCTCGAATCTGACTTCTATAGTTATGAAGCTCTTTGTACGAACAAATAATTGTGAATAAATCATCCAATGCAGCTCTAATAGGAATTGGGACAAACATAAAACCATCTAAAAAAAATTCATTGACTTGTAGAAAGTTAATGAATACATACACCTCATCATCAATATTGTCCAGATTAACCAAAAAGGATGCTAAGCAAGATTTTATAGTCTTTATTTGTTCAAATTTAATCTGTCTAAATGATGCTGCTTCATTAAAATGAGAATGATTATTTTGATTTCTTAAATAAGTTATATACAGATAAAATTTCAGCTTTATATAATCTAAATCTGTAACTATTTCAACTAATCTATTATTTTTTAAATCATCTATCAGCTTTTCTGTTTTGTCGATTAACGCTTTATCAAAAGGTTCTTCGTATGCTTTATAAATGGTAGTATAAATATCCGTAAGAAACAAACGTAATTGAGTTTCCGAATACTGATCGGATTCAAAAAAATTTAAATTATAGCTATCTAAAAACTCATTAACATGTTTGCTAATTTTGTAAGCTTTTGACAAACTAATAAAATAGTCCAACGAAAAATCTTCAATTGAATTTTTTTTATACTTCAAAAAATAATCTATGAACGCTAATTTAAAAGATTGTCTACCATAAATCCAAAATAATCTATTAACTGAATCCAAGCCATTCTTACTATAGATATATGCTCTTTTTTTCTTTTCAATGAAAAAAAAACTTTCTAGCTCTAAATGATCAAAATCTTTTATTAGCTCATCCATCAGTTTAGTTGCTTTAAAATAAGTTATGGACAATCTTTTTTCAATATCCGATATTGAAACATTTTGATTTTTTACACCTTCCATGTATGAAAATATCATAAACTTTTCATAATCATCTTTTTCAAAAATAGATTTCATACTTACCACCTTATATACTTGTAATTACAGATATTAACTTATTATTTCGTACTTACAATGTTACACCATTCTTCTACCAAAAATAAGATTTCCTGATATACTGAAATATAAACTACCTAGAAACGATTCTGTAGTATTATCATTATTTAAATTAGCTATATCTTTCTTTTTTAAGTTTACGCCAGAACTTAAATCTAATTTTTGATTCAACAAAGGATGCTTTTTTTCATCATTATCATTCTTTCGATAAAATCCAATACGAGTATATTGATTTTCTGCATCATAGTAATTTTGACTTATAGGTAACTCAGGTATATTTAAGTACAACTGTTCGTGATTCACAGATACATTATCTATATTTGTTACTAAAAGTGCAGTACTAAAATATAGTATAGCAAATTCTATTTTCATTTATTTATCACCATTACAATACAATTTTTCATAAAAGCTATTTTAATTATCATATATTAATCTTTATTTTTCCGGTATTGATTTTTTAATTCTTTAACTTCTTTATTTTTTTTCTGTATATACCAAGCCACGAAAATTAAAAAAATAATTAACAATACACTAATAGATCCAATAAGTACACATGTACTATAATCTTTTTTCTTTATCACTCCAGTGTTATTTAGCTTCTTAGATTCCTTTTCTGATATTTCAAAGTTATCAGTGAACACCCACTTTTCACCCTTAGATTCTACAACTATTTTTGCTGTATACTTTCCAGGCTTTAGCTTTGTTTGATTCGTCCCAATCAAATATTCATATATTGAGTTAGGGGCAACTTGTCCATTAGAGAGTTCATCTGAATAAACAGCTTTTCTTCCCTTACGAGTATATATCTCTCCCCTAATGTTTACTTTGTTAAAAAAAGCAGCCGTATTATTTTTTATAGGGAAATATATATTATTTCTACCATTCGATTGTTTTACTTCTACACTGCCATGCGTTATATTATGTTTAATTAGATCTTTATTTCCATGTAACACTAGTGCAATAGAATAGCTGTATTGATTGCGAACAGCCATACTACTTGTTCCAACATAATCATCTGTAAGCTTTTGTGTAAAATTAAGCCCTCCTGCAATCACTCCATCAAAATCTTCATTTGGTTGAGTAACTTCAAAGATTATATCTTCTTCAGTGTGAGGCGCTAAAACTATTTCAACCTTATCTGCTTTGACAAAATCTTTGATGTCATATTTTAAATCCGCACTCTTATGTTTGCTACTATTCTTATATTCTACTACTCCATTACTATTTGTTGTTGCTTTATCAACATTTGTTTCTATTGTAATTTCTTTATCACTATTATTTTTAACTCTAACTTTTAAATTTTCTTTTTCATTTTTAGTGAATTTTAAATCATAATAAGTGTTTTCTCTATTTAATTGATTTTCTGATGGATACGGAATGACTGAATAATCAACGTTAGAAGCAACCACTTGTCTGACTCCTAACACTAGGCTAATCGGTATGACTATTAAAATTAAAACTAACATTTTTTTATTCATAATAACTTATTCTCCTCATTAAAAAGATGGATCATAAAATTCTATTTTAGTAATTTTTCTAATTATTACACTAGATTTAATAGCGTTTTTATTTATTTTGTATATTGATAATAGTTTTTTATATTAATGAATTAACACAAAAATAAAAGAAAGATATTTACTGATATTGTCATTAAACTTCTTTTTTTTTCTATCTACTTTATTGACATTCATCCAAACTCTCTCAACAATGATGCTAGAAAACACCTCCAAATTTGATGTGCTCTTTTTATTTGTATCTGATTGCTGTGGACATTCTTATCTTGAATCTTTTTTCTAGAAAAAGCTGTGAGTAAAAGAAAGATAAAAAACTTCGATTTTTTTTCAAATGGATAAAACATGAATAATTGAAGTGTTATCCTTCTTTCTCATCAGAAGAAAAATTTTACAATACTAAACGAATCTCCATATATTCCAAGTGAAGTTAAGTTTATTATAATTTTCCATAACCGCTTTTTTATTATTGGTACCAATCTAATTTTTTTTGAATTTTTTAATAATATTTAAAATTTTCTTTGCAGCTTCTCCGTCTCCATAAGGATTTTGAGCAATAGACATTTTTGTATACATTTCTTGATTTTCTAGTAATTCAACCATTACTTCTTTTACAGTTTCTTTTTCTGTCCCTATCAATTTTAATGTTCCTACCGCTACACCTTCTGGTCGTTCTGTTGTATCTCTTAAAACTAATACAGGTATTCCTAGAGAAGGGGCTTCTTCTTGAATCCCCCCAGAATCTGTCATAACCATATAGCTCATTGCGATTAAATGATGAAAATCAATCACATCTAAAGGTTCAATTAAATGAATCCGAGGATGGTTTTCTAAAAATTTGATTGCTAACTTTTGAATCACTGGATTTAAATGAACAGGATAAACAATCTCTACATCTGGGTACATTTCAATAACTTCTCTAATAGCTGTAAAAACATGTTCCATCGGTTCGCCTTGATTTTCTCGTCGGTGCATCGTCAATAAAATAATTCGATTATGAGAATTATAAGGAACAAATATTTCACTTTTATTTTCTAAGCTAATTGTTCTTTTTAAAGCATCAATTGCTGTATTCCCTGTTACATAAATATTTTTTGTATCACGTTGCTCTTTGCGTAGATTTTCTTCACTATTGACTGTTGGCGCAAAATAAAAATCTGTCATAACATCTGTTAACTGGCGATTCATTTCTTCTGGAAATGGTGAATACTTATTCCAAGTCCGAAGACCAGCTTCTACATGACCGATTTTGATTTGATTGTAAAATGCAGCTAAACTAGCAGCTAACGTGGTGGTAGTGTCTCCATGAACAAGGACAATATCTGGTTTGACCTCCTTCATCACCTTATCTAATTGCATTAAGACATTTGATGTAATTTCAGCTAATGATTGATTAGATTTCATCACATTTAAGTCATAATCAACTTTTACATCAAATGCTTTTAGCACTTGATCCATCATTTGTCGATGTTGCGCAGTGGCAACTACAATTGACTCGAATACTTCTTTTTGATTCTCTAGTTCTAGTATGATAGGAGCCATTTTGATGGCTTCTGGTCGTGTTCCAAAAATTGTCATTACTTTGATTTTATGCATAATTATCACTTCTACTTTCTTAAAATAATGTTTAGTCAGTCTCTAGATAGATAAATAAAAAGAGATTAAAAATAAGCACACCCCTGCTATAAAAAATAAATTTAATTTTTTTTTAGTTTTCATCCTACTTCCCCCCCTTTATAACAAAATAAAAACTTCCATTGTTGTCCTTTATTTATATACTTTTCTAGGTGAAAATACCCCTGGTGCTTAACGTTTTTTAATTAAACAGCATCATAAAAAACAACTTCTTCCGTTAAAATATCTAACTAAACAACACCTTACTGATTTCGATCAAAAGTAGCACTATGAACTGTTTTTTTCCAATTATTTTGTGGCTTGAACCAAGTAAAAAAACCAACTATTTGTGCTGCCATATACGTAATAGAATTCCAAACAAATCCTACAATTAATCTAAAATAAAGAATAACTTTATCTATAAATTTTTCTCTCTCATCAAAATACGTACCCGCTTCTTGTAAAAAATATACTGTTGGAATAATGACAAGATTTAAAAATTCAATCACTAGCCAAAATAATAATACTGAAAATAAATCTGGTAAATAAATTAACAGGCGTTTATCTAGTATTGCCAATGAAATGATTATTAAAAATGCAATAGGACGAACCATTGAGTACGAATAGAATAGCGTTTCACATTTACTTAGACCCTCAATAATTGATTTCGCATGGAAAATAGATTTCATTTGTTTCCATGTTGTAGTAAATGCAACAAACCAATGACCTTGTGCCCATCTTGTTCGTTGATTATGACTTGCAATCACTGAATTTGGTTTTTCATCATATACAACTGCAAAATGGTTCCATCCGCTCTTTTTACTTTGAAGGGATAATTCAACCTGTAGTTCAAAATCTTCTGTATAGCTACGAGGATTCCAACCGTTTTTTTCTAAATACATTGTTTGCAAAACAAATCCGGTTCCGCCAATTGCAGCATTCCAACCAAGTCGATAATTGGCATATTGAACTGCTCGATTTGTAATAAAATAAACTGCTGCATAGCCAGAGGCTGTCATTGAAGTTGCCACATTTTTCACACCTAAATAGCCTTGAACTACTGTGAGTTCTGGTTTTGCAATCAACTGAGAGTTCATTTCCATTAAATAGTCTTTATCCACAATATTATCTGCGTCAATAAAAGCAATGTAGTCATATACTTTCCAACGACCCGTTTCAATAAACCTTGCAATAGCATGTGGTTTCCCTCTTGGTTCATCAGGTTTTGAAGTGTTGACAAAAGCTTCCGCTCTTTTATATTTCTCAATCACTTCAACCGTATGGTCTGTGCAATTATCAGCAATGATAACAATATCAAATAGAGCTGGATCATAATTTTGATTTATTAAACTCTCTATCGTAGGTCCTATTACATCCTCTTCATTATGCGCCGGCACTAAAAATAAAAATCTATGTTGGTCTTTTGCAATTTGATAATCTCTTTTGGGTTTAATTAATCCAAATAGAGATAGCATTGTAAAATAAATTAAATTCGCAAATACAACTGTAACTAATATGATACAAATGACCTCTAGAGGTAAATATATATAATTTGGTAAATCAAGCATTTTTTAATCTCCCTTTTCATTTTGAGTTATTTATAAAAAAAATTATTATTGGATTTTTATCTTATAAAGCATTTAAATAGTGATTTCATTAGTATAAGAAATGATTTTTCCAATAAATTTATTATAGACTATATTTTTTTTAAAAAAATTCCAATTATTCCTTTTGAAAATGGAATTTCTGACATAAAAAACCAACACTATTTATTAATACAGATCAATTCTATTCGTTTATTCAATCAATTATTTCCCAAATTTTTTAGTCAATTTAGCAAGATTATAAGCGGCTAATAATTCTGACCAGTCTTCTTCTGTTGGATAAATTTGAAAACAAAGTACCTCTGTATTTGAAACAGACAGTGTTGATAGATTAGTAATAATTACATCATAATTATTTTTTTCAATATTTTTTAGAATTTGTTCAAAATGAAGTGATCCAGTTACTATCGTTGTATTAAATTTATCATTGAATCTATAATCCACCTCTTCTTTAATCATTTTTGTATGATTCTCATCTGTATAATAAACAATTCCCAGATTTAAGGTAATAAATTGGTTTTCCATTTTTATAAAATATTTCTCTAAATGAGTAAGCAAGACATACATATAATTATTTAGTTCATAGTCTTCAATAAACTCATTTTCAAATATTCTTTTTATCTGTTTTAATATAAAATACATCCCTTCAGAATAGTCTTTACTAAAATACTGAATGACTTCTGAAATATGATCGTATAAAATAAAAGGTTTTCCATATTGCAGCATTCTAATATTACATAGGTGAACCATTACTTTTTCTTTTTCTGCTTTAGGAAGTTTGATTTGATATTCACGTGTTACGTTCTCAAGTAAACACTCAAATTGCAAGATAGTTTCATGAACTTCAGGATTAATAAATGAAGAGTCTTTTAGTTGCTGATAACTAAAACAAAATCGTCCATTTAAAAATGGACGAAATAATTGCAATAACAACTGCTCATCTACTTTTATACGAAAGGCATTTTCTATTTTTTTTAAGATAAGAGTATTATTTAAAGCCGAAAAATTTATTCTTGAATCTTGTTGAACAATAGTTTCAAAAAAATGACCATGCTTTATTCGAATTAATTTAATTAGTAAAAATATTTCTATTCTTTCTTTGGAAAAAAAATCTAATACAATATTGTTTGTATCCGTTAAGTAATCAACTAAGTTTCCAACTGCTTTTACTTGATTCTTACTAAAAACATCTTTATTTAATGGGTAGCATTCAATTAGGTAATGAATATAGAAATTGATTATTTTAATTTCATTTCCTATAAGTTTAAGTGGATTTAATTTTATTTCCATCTCTTCTTCTTTTAAAACAGAATTCATTTTTTTTATAATTCTTCTCAAGGATGATGAACTTATATACATATCTTCAGCTAAATTATCTACCGAATATTGTTCACAAAATAATAATTTTTCAAGAATATTGAATTCTTTGCTTTCAAGAAGAAAACAGTTATATATATAAGCTATTGAATAATTTTTAGGAATAACTAATTTTAATCCGCCTTTCCCTGTTTCTAGAATTTTAATGGGGGAAAATAACTCATTAGCACGCTCGATATCTGTTTTTAATGTTTTATTTGTCATATTTAAACTTACACAAATATCACGTATCAATAATCCCTCTTCTTTGTATACAAGCTCCATTAATTGTAAAAGTCGTTCATCTTTTTCGGATAATAAATTTTTCACGATTATGACACTTCTCCTCTTCATGTAGTCTCTCTTCTCACATAGGAGTTTTATCTTAACAGTTTAATATTATAAAATAAAATATTTTTTTATAATTCAATCTATTCTTTTTTTTAATAGTTATAAATTCAATCTCAGACACATTCCAATACAAAATCAATTTGAATACATGTGGATGTAGAGTAGCAACTGAGAAAATTTAAATTAAACTAGAAAAAGGAATACACAAATAATCGTTTTCGATAACAAACAAAATTAAAAATAGCATATAATATCTTTCTATGATTATGGAATTGCAATTGATTCTCAATTTAATTAAAAGGTGACAAAAATTATAAAGAAGTCCAAATCTTTTACAATAATCGATGAATTTGCAGTATATTAGCCTTTTATTTTCAATGCATTTTGAATAAAAATTCTTTCTACTTAATCAATCTATCGATAAAAAATATCTTGCCTATTGACTTCAATCCATAACTTCTCAAATATAAATTTTTACTATCATTATTTATTTTTTACTTAAGTAAAAGTCGTGATTTTTTTGATTCCTCACTGTGTTATAAAACGTTGATGAATTTGATAGTTACTTGTCTTTTTATTCTTTTATACGAACTATATCTTGCTTGATTTACGAATAAGACTTAACCTTTCAATCCAATTTTACGTATGATTCGGTAATTTTTTCTCTTTTCTTCAAAACGAATTGAGTACAAATATATCCATAATTTTTCTTGTTTTAATTAAAGTTTACTTAGATTTTTTTCTAATGATGTATTTGAACTTTACTGTTCTAATCATTTACGCTCATACTTACAAGTCACATTAAGCTATTCTGCGGCTTTAAGAAGGATCGTCCACGAAATCTCTTCACATCTTACAGATGATTCAAACATCTTGTTCTTGAGGTGATTTAAACTATTCATTTCTATAGAGCAATTTTTTATAAAAATAAACTCTTTGCGTAATAATTCGTTATCGTATTCTACTTTTTTTTCACTTGTTAGGATTTCTTTTAAATTATTTATTTCTTTTTCAACATAAAAAAATTTGATAAAGCGTCTTCATTATTTTGATTAGCTTCAATTATATTTTAAATTCATATTCTTACTTAGTTAATTAAAAAAGCCCTTAGAATCAGATTTTTAGTCTCATTCTAAGAACCACTAAACTTTCACATAAATCTCTTTTTACATTTTTATTATTTATCTACGACTAAATAACATTTTCCATCTACAACTTTTGTTGAAAATGTCACGTTGGAGATTGTACGTGTATCAATTTTAGAAAATTTATCTCGTACTGGTGTTTGTTCAAACAAGTGTGCCTCGTGACCTGATTCTAATAAATCTTGTTCTGTTGTTTCAATACTTTCACTTTCAATTTTCACTTTTACTTTATACATACCTTTATCCAAAGCTGTTAATTGTTCATTAGTAAAAATAGCTTGATAGCCATTATAACGACCAACCCCATTATCCCAATCTAAATTAGCTCCGTTTGTTGAAGCTACTTCTTTTTCTTCACTATCAACTAATGAAATTGTTTTTTTGATCCCGTCTTTATTACTTAGATCCCAGCTTCCATTATCAATCAAACCTTCTAAAATTAATCCATAATCTTGCCAGTATCCCTTTGTAAAATTATTAAATGTCTTTTCTTCTAACTTTGTTACAATTACTGTTGTGGTGTCAGAAATTTCTTCACCATTCTTTTGAACAGCACTTACTTCTGTCCCTGCTTTTAATGGTTCAGTCAGTGGGAATGTCCAACGTCCATCTGTCCCAACGATTACTTCTCCGGCTACTTTACCATCAATTGTGATTATAACTGTATTTCCTGGTTCACCAAGGCCATTGATTACTTTATTAATATCTAAAATTTTATCAATTGAAGGAGCAGGTATTTTTGATGCTTCATGAATAACCGTTTCTGTTGTAGCTTTTGATACACCATTTTCATTTTTTTGAACAGCACTTACTTGATCATTTTCGTTTAATGGTGCTTCTAATGGATATGACCATGTTCCGTTATCATTTACTGTTACTTCTCCAATAACTTCTCCGTTAACAGTAAGTTCAACCGTATTTCCCGGCTCACCTGTTCCATTTAATGAAGTATCTTTATCAGTTATAGTTTCCATTCCTGGGGCGTCAATAATAATTTCTTTTTTACCTTGACCACTGATACGACCGTAATCATCCATTTGAAAGATTTTTTCTAATTCTGCATTTGATGATGTTGTATTAATAGAAGTATATTTATCCATTTCTGTATTTAACACCATTGAATCATAACTTAATTCTGGAGAGCGTTCATAGTTACCTCCAGTTTTGTTCCATGCATTTAATGAAACATTATTAAATGATAGTAAGGAAGACTTTCCAAAAAAGATGTTTCCTTTTTCCTTATGATTCAATAAATCATAGTTACTTTCAATTAAATTAAATTCAGAAAATTTGCTCATATCAATTAAGTTCTTTGTATTTCCTTCAAGTTTAATAGTAGAATCAATTACGTTCACAACTGTTTCCTTCTCATTTATATCAATTATGGCATCGTTGTTCAAACCTAAGCTATTTACCTCTAAAATTGCTTTGTTAGTTATATTTATTTTAGGTGTTTCATTAAAATTATGACCATTCACTTTAAAGGCTTTTCCTGGAGTTTTAATAGATAACTTACTTCCATCTTTTATATTAATTTGAGATATTTTGTCAAAAAATACTGGATAACTATTATTGCCATCTGGAGAAAGATCGATATTTACTTTAGCGTTTTGGTTAATTGAAACAGAACCATTAACATCTGTTCCACTAAAATAAAATGCAGAAAATGAAGCTCCCTCTGTAGCAGCAGTACCGTTATACTCACTATCATTAGCAAAAATAACATGTCTAACCCACGCATTTTCTGCTTTAGTACTTACATTATTTTTTCCAGAGAATATAACAGTACTGTTTTGAGCAACAATAAATCGCTTACCTTTAAAATTAGAATTATCTATATTTACTTGCCAGTTATCACCATTAGCTAGAAATAGTTTTGCATTATCTACTTCTTTAGCATTTACATTTAAATTTGTTACAGAAAATACACCTGGTGTTGTATTGTTAACGCCTTTAATATGATGATTATTCAGCTCTAATGTATTTCCTCGTCCATCTATTTTTAAGTTTCTTGCCGGAATATCTACTACGTCTTTAGATAAATCGATATTTCTCATAAAAATAATATTTTCAACTGATACATTTTTTAACGCCGCAACAAGTTCTTCTGCTGTACTTACCTCAACAGTTGTCCCATTTACTTTATTATTAACAGCGTCGACAGATTCAGTTGCTTGAGCAGCTAGCGGTAAAATAGCACTACCTAAGGTTAAAACTACTGCACTAAAGGTCACCGTTCTCTTTAAATACTTTGCACTAAATTTCATCATCTCTTCTTTTTTCATTTTTTCATTCAACCTCTTTCTCTATTTATCTCTATTTATCTCTATTTTTATTTATTACCTCTCCATATATTTAAGTTTTTTTATAGGGAACTTATAAACCCGTACTTATAAAATTAGTTTTATCTGAATTTCAAACTTAAGCACTCTTCCCATACATCAATACATTTTATATATTTCACGTTATAAAATTTTTCTAAAATAATTTTTTTTACTTCGTCTAAAGAATATTCGACATTCAAAGCTAATACCTTTGAAACTTTTAAATCATTTATTGTCATAAATTCAATATAATAAATAACATCATCATTCCAATACTTGTCAATTAATCCCATTTCAACCTCCTTGTCTCCTACCTTATATTAAATTAAAATTCATAAGTTTATAATTAAAAAAATTCTTCTTTAGTTCTTTTTGGATTTATTTTCTAGGTTCTACTAATCATTTGTTTCTAAAACTTTTTTTCAACAAAATTAGTATACTTTATTTTATTCCAAAATAATTTCCAATTTTTCCTTATAAAAATAACTTTTTTGACACAATACAATATAAATATGTCAATTTAAAAGATAAATTACGTATTTTTTTTGCGCTATTTTGAACTATTAAAGCAAGCGATTCCATTGCGAATTTTTGTATAAACTAAAAAAACGTATATCTTTCAAATTTGATTAATATTTACGTTATTTCTAATAGATGATCAATTTTATCTCAAACAACTATGTCTAAAATATTAAATTTTCTTAGACTTTTTTTGTATAAAACATTAACAATTTTAATTCCTTGAGTGATCGTAACTGCTAGTTTTATCGATTGAAATACTAAGTTTTTTTCGAATTTTTTTTTACTCAGACGATGGGGATGGACTTGCACCTTACTGTTTGACCAGTTGTTTGATAAATATATGAGTATTACAGATATTTATGAGACTGTACATTCATCATTATAAGAGTTTGAATACTTTTCGATGTTAGATAAAACATGGCTTAAGTTTTATTGCCGTCGTCAAGTAGAGAAAGGTCATTTTTATTCATTAATTTCTGCTACTATTAGTGCAATTATTAATTTTTATCCTTATTTTCCTTCACTTTTTTACTATTCAAATCATGCCAAAGCTTCGTAAAGCCATTATGTAATTTATCTGTATTTTTCAAAAAAAAAAAGCATCTTCCATTAAATGAAAGATTGCTTTTCTCCTCATTGACCTAATTTGTAGCCCAGACCTTTACAGGTGATAATATTTTGTTGACCAATTTTTTTCCGTAAATTTTTGATATGTGTGTCTAATGAACGATCATTTACATCATAATCGTACTCCCAGACGCTTTCAATCAATTTTTTTCGTGTGACAATATTGCCCCGGTTTTCAATTAAATAATGTAAAATTTCGGCTTCCTTAACGGTCAAATTGGCTTCTTTCCCTTCATGTAATACCTTTAAGTTATCCAACTCAATCGTATAGTCTCCAATGATTGTTTTTGTTTGCTTTATTGGATTACTTCTTCTTAAAATCGCTTCAACTCGCTTCACCAATAGTAACGGTGAGAATGGTTTTTCAACAAAATCATCTGCAAGTTTACTAAAGCTCACTAGTTGGGTTTGCTCATCTACCATTGCTGTTAAAACAATGATTGGTACTTGAGAAAAGGAGCGAACTTTCGTTAACAATTCAATTCCATCCATTCCAGGAAGCATGATATCCACAATAATTAAATCGATGGCTTTATTCATTGAAATAAACTCATAGGCTTTTTCACCATTATCAAAAGATTCCACTGTGTATCCTTTTTCTCTTAAAAAAATTGAAATCACTTCATTTGTATTTAGATCATCTTCTACGACTAAAATTGTTTTATTCACAATAACTTTGCCTACTTTCGTTGCAATCTTTAATAGTACAATAGCATACAACTTACCTCTTGGAAAAGGGCTTCATAAAAACTTCAGATAAGATACAGATGAATTCCATACATTTTTTGACAATTCTCTTCTATACTTGACTTAATTCAAGAAAGGAGCAATTTTATGAAATCAAAAAAATTAAAAATGATCATTACTTGTTTAACAATGGCTTTTATCTCTTTAGGGTTAATGACTGGCTGTGGGAAAAAAGAGAACGATAAAAAGGAACTAACACCAACGGCTACTTCAGAAATTAATGGTAAAAAGGTACAATTAGCGCCTATGAAATAATTATATTCTAGAATACCAATAACTGATGAAAGGAATTATTTTTATGAAATCAAAAAAATTAAAACTAATCGTTGTTGCACTCGCGTCTTTATTTGTTTCAACAAGCTTTTTAGCAGGTTGTGGTAAGAAAGAGGCAGATGAACAGACTAAAACGACTGTAAAAGAAATAGATGGGAAAAAAGTCAAAGTTACTGAACAAGGTAATGGTACTGCAAAAATAGAAATGCCTGATAAATAATTGGACTAAATAGGATTACTGTTGTCTGTAAAAACAAATGAACCGATTGAATGTTATTTAGCGTCAATCGGTTCATTCATTTTTTTATGACTAAAAAGAGTACCTCAATTCATTAAAAATCAATTTTGAGGTACTTGCTATTAGTTATTTTTCAACTTTCACTAAAAGATGAATTCCATTTGGATCAGTCACAGCAAGTGTCGTATCATTTTCTCTCCACTCAAAAGGATACTCTGCGTCATTCAATCGCAACGCGATTGCTTGGGTATCTTCTGCTGATGGTACCTCGATGGTAAAATAATTTAATCCTCGCATATCTTCTGGCAATGGTGGTAAATGACGACCTGACCAGATGTTGGTTCCTATATGGTGATGATAGTCCCCAGCGGCAATAAATTTAGCAGAATTTTGTAATGTTGATTTTAAAGACATTCCAATTAATTCTACATAAAAATCTTCTGTTTTCGCTAAATCTGCTACAGTCAAATGAACATGACCAACCGTCGTTCCAGATGGCATCCCCCTAAAATTTCCTGTTGCTTCTCCTAAAACACCTTCTGCATCCATTTCAATCGTGATGCCCTCAATACGACCATCTGATTCAATCGTCCAAACTTCTTTTGGTTTATCGCGATAAATTTCAATCCCATTCCCTTCAGGATCCGTTAAATAAATTGCTTCGCTATATCCATGATCACTTGCACCTGCTAATGGATAGTTAACCTTTAATAGATGGTATAAGCTATCCCCTAGATTTTTTCGTTCTGGAAGTAAAAAGGCAATGTGGTATAAGCCGGTTGTTGATTGACTTTTCTTTTGCGGGGTTACTTTTTGAAGCCTTAATAAAATTTTTTCATCCTCTTGATTGCCAAGTTGTATTTCTGTTTCTGTTTGCTTTTTTACATCTAATCCAATTATTTCTTGGTAGAATTCGCTCATTAATGGCAAGTTTTCAACTTTTAAGGCCACCATTCCAATATGGGCTGCTGGGTGAATATTTGTCATAGTCTATCATCCTTTCCGATCTCACTTTACTAGTTAAATCTATTTAACAATACTTTTTTTATTACTTCAAGTAATAAACTTCTTTTTTTGTAAGTTTAGTGTTCAATTCATATCTTTTGCATATTTTAACCATTAAAGGTAGGATGAGATTAGAAGTAACTAGAGAAATTTGAGGAGGAATTTAAGATGTCAAATACAACTAAAGAACAAGTCAACCATTATCTAGTCGAAGCAAAAAAAGAAGTCGATCGATTAACAACACACCGCACAGAAAATTTAGCAGACGCCATTAACTACATCGAAAATGAACTGAAAATCGAAACCTTAAAAGGTGAAATCACAGCCTATGAAAAAGTATTAAATCTTCTATAGTAAAAAAGCATTGCGAAAATTTCGCAATGCTTTTTATTTAAAAATAATCGGCTAAAACTGGAGTTCCAGTATTCAATAGATTGGCTAATTGTTCCAGTTCAGTTGTATTTCCAGAAATACGCTCATAAAACGCTAAATGATGAATGGGTTGATAGTTCATAAAAATTTGCGTCCACGTTTGAATATCTGCAGATAAAACACATTCTAATTCAGTCTTTGATGGATTTTCAAGCATTGATACAATTGTTTGGTTTTCGCTCACTTGAAGTTTCCAAACACCCTCGTTCCAAGATGCTGATTCATCCTTCACTTTTAAATAACAAGTACCTGTTTGCCCTTTTTTAAAATCATAGTTTTTCAAGAAAGGTTCGAGATCCACAATTCGCGCCATCATAAAAGGAACAATTTCTTGTTTAATACGTGGGTTGCTTAATAAATATGCTTCATTATTATCTGTTCCAGTAAAATAAACAAATTCATTAAAGCTCGCACTATGAGAAGATATAAATTGCCATAAACGATCATAAGCCGTTTTTGTTAAATAAATCAATTCATGAATGGTAAAGGTCATACCCGTACCTTCATAGATGACGTAACCCGTTGCTGTTCCTTCTTCATTATAATAAATGCCAATTTTACGTTGGCTATGCTTTAACATCAAGTAGTCCCACCACCAGTCGCTCCGTTTTAAAGGGCCTACTGCGGTTTTATTTTTTTCTTCATAAAGAGCTTTTAAAGTTTCTAGAGCATCTCCCCATTGAAGGCGCTTTAACGTGCCCTCTGTTCCTTTAGTAAAGGGAAGTTCATTCACTTCAAAAGTTAATTTTAAACGATCGAAAACTTGCTCGAAACCATATTTACGGTAAAAACCATAGGAAAAAGGCGCTAAATAAGATAAACTCATGCCAGCTGCTCTCATTTTTTCAAGAGATAGCCTCATTAGTTTTGCAACATCCCCGCCACCTCGATACTCAGGGTAGCTGGCTACATAACCAATTCCACCCATTTGGTAAACACTACCATGCAGATGAACGTTAAAAGGCGTTACCATGACCTGACTCGTTAAAACATCTCCTTGAAAAGCACCTAAAGAAATTGACTCTTCACACAATCGTTCAAAAACAGCTCTTCTTTTTTCAGTCACTTCCTGATTAAATGCATACGCTGCCAATTCCATCATTTGGTCACGATCTTTTGCTGTTACAACTTGATAATCTGACATGCTCCCACTCCCTCTACTTACATTTACTAGTTCATTTTACCATAATAAAAAAAAGTTGCATCCTTTTTTAATCGCTAGCTAAGGAACAAAAAAAGCTTGTTAAGCTAAGAGAATTCTTAGTTTAACAAGCTTCTATTTCTTTATTATACAGCGGCTTTTTCTGAAAACTGGCTATTATATAAATCAGCATAAAAACCATCTTTCGCCATTAATTCATCATGAGTCCCTGTTTCAATAACAGAGCCATGGTTCATTACAATAATATTATCCGCATCTCGAATCGTTGATAAGCGATGAGCAACAACAAAACTTGTTCTGCCTTTTAATAATTTACGCATGGCTTTTTGAATCAAGACTTCTGTACGAGTATCCACACTTGACGTTGCTTCATCAAGAATTAAAACTTCTGGATCTGCAAGGAAGGCTCTAGCAATCGTAATTAATTGACGTTGTCCTTGTGAAATATTGCTAGCATCTTCATTTAAAACCGTATCGTACCCATGTGGTAATTTGCGTACAAAGTCATCGACATGAGCCGCTTTGGCAGCTTCAATAATATGATCATCTGCTTCGTTTCGTTCATTGCCATATTTAATGTTGTCATAGATACTTCCATTAAATAACCACGTATCTTGCAGTACCATTGCGAAATGACTACGCAATTCTTCACGAGTCATATCTCTTGTGTCGGTACCATCTAACTTAATGCTTCCACCTTTAACGTCATAGAAACGCTCTAGCAGATTGATTAGAGTTGATTTACCAGCACCAGTTGGGCCTACAATCGCCACCATTTGGCCTTCTTTAACATCTAAGTTAAAATCAGTCATCAGCAAGTTTTCTTTGCCTTCACCATAGCCAAATTGAACATGGTCAAAACTGATTTTATAAGGCGAATTTGGAATTGGTGCAATGCCAGATGGCGTATTGTCCATATCCATTTCATCTAGAACTTCAAAAACCCGTTCCGCTGACGCGACTGTTGATTGAATTGTATTCATTAAGTTTGCGATTTGAGTAATCGGTTGTGAAAATTGGTTGGTGTATTGTAAGAATGCTTGCACATCCCCTAATGTCATATTCCCATTAGCAACTTTTACTCCACCAAGAACAGCTACAAAAACATAGCCTAAGTTTTTAACGAAGTTCATTAGTGGGAAAATCAATCCAGAAATGAATTGCGCTTTCCATGAAGCAGCAAATAATTTTTCATTTTGCTCTTCAAATGTTTCAATCGCTTCACCCTCTTGGTTAAAGCCTTTAACAACTACATGTCCGCTATAGGTTTCTTCCACTTGGTTGTTTAAAAGGCCTAAACTTTTTTGTTGGCTAGCAAAGAATTTTTGTGATTTAGGTGCTACGATTCCAACAACAATCAAGCTTAGTGGTACAGTTGCCAAAGCAACTAAAGTTAATTGCCAACTGATTGTGAACATCATATACATAACCCCAAAGAACAACACAATACTTGTAACTAATTGTGTTAAACTTTGTTGCAAGGTGTTCGAAATATTATCCATATCATTAACTGCACGTGACATCACGTCTCCGTTTGAATGGGTATCATAATATTCCATTGGCACAGTATTCATTTTAGTTTTTAAATCACGTCTTAATTCAAATACTGTTCTTTGAGAAACACGCGTCATAATAAATTGTTGTAAGAAACTAAAGACAGCCGAAGCAATATAAAGTCCACCAACAATTAAAAGAATGGTCGCAATTTTATCAAAGTCAATTGGAAATTTATCAACTGCGATACCAGCTTGTTTCATTTTGAAACCTTTCATCACACCTTTAAAGATTTCCGTTGTTGCTTCCCCTAAAATTTTAGGCGTTCTAATTTGAAAAATAGTTGAGGTAATGGCTAAAACGAAAACAGCAATAATCGCAATTGAACGTTTTGACATATAACCTAATAAACGTTTCACAGTTGGCCAAAAGTTTTTAGCCTTTTCAGCTGGCATACGCGCACCAGGTCCGCCGCCCATTGGTCCTTTTCCAGCAGCTGGTTTTGAATGATTCGCTTTTTCGCTCATTAGATTTCCTCCTCTCTAAGTTGAGAACTTATAATTTCTTGGTACGTTGCATTGGTTTCTTTCAATTCCTCATGCGTTCCCATTCCAACGAGTTCTCCTTCGTCTAAGACTAAAATTAAATCAGCATCCACTACCGTACTAATGCGTTGCGCTACGATAACAACAACGGCTTCTTTTGTTTCTGGTTTCAACGCTTTTCTAAGTGCTGCATCGGTTTTAAAGTCAAGTGCTGAGAATGAATCATCAAAGACAAAAATATCGGCTTTCTTAATTAACGCTCTTGCAATACACAGACGTTGTTTTTGTCCACCAGAGAAGTTGCCTCCGCCTTGTTCAACATAGGAATCCAGTCCATCAGGTAATTCTTCAACAAATTCTTTAGATTGTGCAATTTCAAGTGCATGCCAAATCTCTTCATCAGTTGCATCTTTTTTCCCATATTGAATGTTTTCACGAATGGTTCCTGTAAAGAGCATCGCTTTTTGTGGAACAAATCCTACAGCATCTCTTAATTCATGTTGGCTCATTTGACGAATGTCGATTCCATTAATCTCAATGGAACCTGATTCAACATCATAAAAACGAGGAATTAAATTGGATAAAGAGGATTTACCAGACCCCGTACCACCAATAATGGCAACCGTTTGTCCATTACGTCCGTGGAAATCAATATCTTTTAAAGCTAATCGTTCTGCGCCTTCATAGCGGAAATCAACATGATTAAAGTCTAACGTACCACGGTTTTCAGCTGGCATTTTCGTGATTACTTTTGGATCATTAATTTTACTTTCCATATTTAATACTTCATTGATCCGAACAGCAGATGCTTGTCCTCTTGGAATAAAGACGAAAACCATCGACAACATCATAAAGCTCATTAAAATTTGCATTGCGTAAGTCATAAAGGCAATCAAGTTCCCAACTTCTAATGTACCGTCAGCAATATAGTGTCCACCATACCAAATAATGGCAATATTTGTTGCACTCATGACAAAAGTCATAACAGGTAACATAAAGCTCATAATAGTATTTACTTTAATAGAAGTATCGGTGAAATCTTTATTCGCTTCATCAAAACGAACAGCTTCAGATTTACTGCGATTAAATGCACGAATAACACGAATCCCAGTTAAACCTTCACGGAAAACAAGATTTAATTTATCCGTTTTCTTTTGCATTGATTTAAAGAGTGGAACAGCAAAATACATAATTACACCCATAAAAACAGCTAGAATAGGCAAAACATATAGGAAAATTTTTGTTAATTCGCCATCTTTGCTATAGGCTAAGAAACTTGCGCCAATCAACATAATTGGTGCCATAATCATCATTCTTAAAAACATCATGACAACGTTTTGAACTTGAACAACGTCATTGGTTGTCCGCGTAATTAGAGAAGAAGTTCCCATTTCATCAAATTCATCATTGGTAAAATTCGTTACTTTTTTATAAACCTCACTACGTAAGGTTTTCCCTAATTTTTGTGATTGACGAGCTGCCAGAAAAACATTTCCAGTTGCTGCAGCAATACTGATTAAAGAAAATCCTAACATTTTAAGTCCGACAGACCAAATGTAATCAACGTCTCCTTTGGCAACCCCATTATTAATAATATCTGAAGTTAAGGTTGGCAAATATAGATCACTAACCACCTGGACGATCATAAACAGAATCGCTCCTGCTACAGCCCAGAAAGACATTCTTTTTGCTAATTTCAACATAAACTAATCATCCCTTTCTTTCTGTTGGTCGTTACATTGAACGATTTTTTATCTAATAAGTAAAGGCTATCCCTTACCTCATTATTCTTTAACAGCTACCCCGTATCTTACCCAGCTTAGTTTTTTATCAAAAACCTCAAGCATTTTTTCTTTTGGCCAATCTTTAACAAATCCTTCGCCAATTGTTTGAAATAGGAAGCTCATAATTAATTTTACAAGCAGATGAACATCTTCATCGCCAATCTTTAAAAGATCCGTATCAACATAATCTTCAAAGAAATGACCATTCTTTTTAGCATGTTCACATTTTTGTTGCTGCATCGTTTCTGGCGAAACTTTTCTACTTGACCGATAATCCATGTGAACAAATAAATGTCTAAAAAACTCTGAATGTTGCTCTTCCGTAATCATTGTTAAAATCATTGGGAAAAAAGCATCAAAAGCGACAAATAAATCCCCATCTGCTTTTTTAAAACAATCTTCTAAAATTTTCTTTGTATCATGTCGAAGCGTTTGAAAGAAATAATAATACAAATCTTCCTTATCTTCAAAATATTGATAAAAGCTCCCTCGTGAAATTTCAGCAAGTTTAATAATATTATTAATAGAAGCATCTTTTAATGGTACTCTTGAAAACTCAGTTGCCGCGGCATCTAATAAACGTTGCTGTTTATCTTTTGGAAGATTAAAAAAAGTTTGAGTAGGCATATCGTTGACTCCTTTCATAGAGAGTTTGGTTAATCTAATCAAGCATTAATGACACGTCGTCATATGACACTTTGTCATTATAGATGACAACCTGTCATTTTGCAAGTAATTTTTACTGGTTTTTGTCTTATTTTAATGAATGCGTTCTCAATATAAACCAACTAAACAAATGATATTTAAGAAAAAAATTAAATTTACATTTTTTAATTGCATAACCCACTTACTTTTGGTAAGATTAATCTTGTAAACATGTTACAAGCATTTTTTAGCTTACTACATTCATAAAACTACGAAAGAGGTTCACAATCATGACAAAATTATTAGTCGTTCGCGCACATCCCTTAACTGGAGAAACATCACGTTCTATGCAAGTAGCAGACAAGTTTGTTGAAGCTTATGCTGTAAAAAATCATTTCGATAAAATTGAAGAGCTAAGCTTATACACTTCATTTATTCCAGAAGTTGATTTAGATATTTTAAATGCTTGGGGTGCTTTGGCAAACGGAGCAAACTTTGAAACACTTTCTCAAGAACAACAAGACAAAGTTTCTCGTTTCAACGAATTAACTCAACTATTTTTAGATGCAGATAAGGTTGTTATTGCAAATCCATTATGGAATTTAAATGTTCCAACTCGCTTAAAAGCATGGATTGATACAGTAAACGTTGCTGGAAAAACATTTAAATATACTGCTGAAGGTCCTGTTGGATTAGTAACTGACAAAAAAGTACTACACATCCAAGCAAGTGGTGGCGTTTATGAAGGAAACGACCCTGCTAGCCAATACCTTAAAATGATTTTTAACTTTATTGGAGTAACTGACTACCACCAAATCTTTGTTGAAGGAATGGATCACGATCCAGATTTAGCTCCTCAAATTATGGCAAAAGGTTTTGAACAAGCTCAAACTTTAGCTGAAACATTCTAACAAAAAAAAAGCATCACCTCCGAAAACGAGGGATGCTTTTTTTCTTTTTATTTAAATAGCTATGACATCTGTAACTAAAAAGTAAAGGGCCGCGACACTTCCAACAAAAATCAAACCGACTACCATTTTTTCAAAATTGGAAAAGATATTTTTTGAACGCCCCTGCTCTTTTTGAGCTTGAATATAAACAAAAATACCTGGTACAAAGAGAAGCGTTAATAATAAGTTGTATTTTAAACCAGCACTAAAGAATGCCCAAATTTGGAAAAGTGTTGCAACAACTCCAATCGCTAATTGGATAGTTCTATTTTTACTTTTTGGTTGCTGATAAGAAAATTTTACTTGGTAAAGCGTCACAAATAAATAGGTAATAATCACAACACTTGAAACCATCGAAGCCATAAACTGGTAAGCTTCATCGGTAATTAAAAAGGTAAACATAAACAATTGAATACAACCACTTGTGATTGCCAATGAATAGGTTGGCGCACCATGCTTGTTTACTTTCCCAAATAATTGTGGAAACAAGCCTTGTTTTGCTGCAATCAATCCTGTTTCGGCAGGTAAAATTGTCCATGACAGCCACACACCCAAAATTGAAATAGACAGTCCGCCACAAATAAACGCTGCGCCCCAATAACCAACAATCGCCTCTAAAACATAAGCCATCCCCGGTTCAGGTAAATGAGCTAGCTCCCCTTGCGGTAAAATGCCAAAGGAAAGAATCGTCACCAACATGTAGATGACTAAAACGCTTAAAACACCAATAATGGTCGCGCGTCCAACATCTTTTTTATATTTTGCACGGGATGACAAGATTGAAGCACCTTCAATCCCAACAAAAACAAAAATCGTAATCAGCATCGTTGATTTCACTTGATAGAAGACATCTGCCCATTCAAAACGTTGAGAAACTGTTCCCCAAAAATCATAGGTAAACGTACTTAGCTTAAAGGCAAACAAGCCACAAACAATAAAGACAAAAATCGGAACCAACTTGCAGATTGTAACAACAAAATTGATAACTGTAGCATTTTCTACTCCTTTAGTTACTAAATAATTCAAAAACCATAATAAAATACTAGCACCAATAATAGAAGGAATATTTTGTCCTCCTTTAAAAATTGGAAAAAAGAAACCCAAACTACTCATCAACATCGTTGCAAAAGCAACATTGCCTAGCCAAATCGACAACCAGTACCCCCATGCACTTGCAAAACCCGCAAATTTCCCAAAACCATCTTCTGCATATTGAAAAATTCCGGCATCTAATTCTGGCAACGCATCTGATAAATTTTGAAAACATAAAGCTAAGGCTATAATTCCGATTCCAACAATCACCCAGCTAATCAATACCGCCCCTGGAGCTGCTCCTTGAGCCATATCTTTCATCAAATTAAAAATTCCGGCACCAATAGCAGAACCCATCACTAAGGTAATCAATGGCAACAGTCCAACTTTATGCTGGTCACTTTTTATTTCTTCTTGCTTACGAATTTTATCCACTTTAGTAATCTCCTAAATTCTTATAATCCTATCTAGTTTAGCATAGTCAAGCCATTCAAAATAGGAAATCCTTCTCACTTTGCAAGTTTATGCATTTTCCCTGTTGGATTATTCATTTTTCATTAAAAATGCCTAAGTTTTATTTAATTTCCGACGCTGTTTTTTTGATACTTTTGCCATTTTCACTTCTCTTTTCGGCTCATTTTGAAAGTCAACGCCGTTCAGATATTGATACACCATAACATTGACAAAAGCTCCTGTTAACAAGATCATTGATACTAAATACAACCATAACATCAACACAATAAAAATACCAATCGTTCCATACCCTACTGAATTTCCACCGCCAAAACGAACATATAACGAAAAAGCTTGGGATGAAACCAACCAACCAACAGTTGCAAAAACAGCTCCTGGCAATGAGTAGAGAATATTCCAGCGATTATTCGGAACCAAGAAATAAATCACTGTAAAAATAACCGTTAAAACAATCACCGTAACGCCCCACTTCAATTGAGTAAAATCCGTTAACAAATCGAAAGGCAATGACAATTTATCTTGGATAAACCGAATGAGTTGTTCGCCAAAAACGAATAGAAAGACAATAGCTCCAAGAATCACAATCATGGCTAACGCAATTAAGAAGGACACTACTCGAACAATAATAAAATTCTTTCGTTTCTTGGTTCCGTAAACACTATTCAATACCGTTTGTAGCGAATTAAAGCCTTTCGAAGAAGACCAAATTGCCGTTATCAATCCAATTGAAATAGCGCTACTACTTGAGCTATTTAAAAACTGTAGCAAAATTGGTTTTAAGACTTTAAAGATATCAGGAGGCATCATCGATTCGATGTAAGGCAGAGTTGCATCGACATCAATCGGTAAAAATGGCACTAAATTTCCTACAACAATCAAAATAGGAAACAATGAGAGCAACACATAATACGCTAATTCAGCAGATTGAGAGGAAATATTTACCCTTGCCCAATTATTCTTTGCTAAAATAAAAATGGCGACTGCTGACTCTTTTATTTTTTCTTTCTTTTCTGTTGAAACCAATACGTCACATCCTATACAAGTCATTTTAAAAAGTTCTTATCCTTAGAATAGCATAATTGGTTTTCAAACAAAAAAATAAAGAGTGAAAATCTAAAAATAGATTTTTCACTCTTCTTTTTAATTGTGTAAATTATACGCCATAATCAGTTCATTGATTCCAACATCAACTGATTTAACAGTTTGTTGTTTTCCATCATTTGTAATAATAATAGGATTTTGACCCACTTCTTGCTGAACAATGCCTATTACCTCTTTATTTACGACTAATTCAAGTTCTACAAAACTCTCAGTATTTTTACTCGTCTCTCTCACTTCTACGCTAATTTCTTTATTGCTTCTAGCCAAAATGATGAACTCCTTTATCAACAAATATTTTCTCTTCTTTACTATTATAAAACTTTCATGAAAAAAACGAAACCTTTATTCGCGAATTTGCATCAAATTCCAATAAAGAGTTCGTTTTTTGTCTTTTTATTCTACATAATTAATTGCCGAAACATAATTTAACCCATGAGCAAGTGCAACGGCTTCATAAGTAACTTCATGATTCATCAAATTAAGTCCACTAAAAATTGTTGGATTAGCTTTCGCTGCTTCTTTGATACCCTGATTGGCAATTTGAAGTGCATAAGGTAACGTAGCATTTGTTAGTGCCAGTGTTGATGTTCTAGCTACTGCACCAGGCATATTGGCAACGGCATAGTGAATGACACCATGTTTTAGATAAATAGGATCATCATGAGTCGTAATTTTATCTGTTGTTTCAAAAATGCCTCCTTGATCAATGGCAATATCAACTAAAACAGCGCCTTTTTTCATTTCCTTGACCATCTCTTCCGTAACTAATTTTGGTGCCTTTGCTCCCGGTATTAGAACGGCTCCAATTACAACATCCGCGTCGCGTAATTCCTGTGCAATCGTGTATCCGTTAGAAATCGCTGTATTGATTTGATTGCCAAATAAATCATCTAATTCCGCTAATCGTTTTGAACTAACATCTAAAATTGTCACAGAAGCACCCATTCCAATGCCAACTTTAGCTGCATTCGTACCGGCTTTCCCTCCACCAATAATCACAATTTTACCACGCTTAACCCCAGGAACGCCTGCAAGCAAGGTTCCATTGCCGCCATATTGACTTTCTAAAAATTGAGCGCCAATTTGCACAGACATTCTTCCTGCCACTTCACTCATTGGTGTTAACAACGGCAAGGTTCTTTCATTGTCTACCATCGTTTCATAAGCAACAGCTGTCACTCCACTTTCTTTTAATGCTAGCGTTAATTCTTTTACTGGCGCTAAATGTAAGTAAGTAAACAAAATCAAGTCTTCTCTAAAATAACGATATTCTGATACTTGTGGTTCTTTTACTTTCATAATCATATCGGCTGACCAAACGGTTTCAGCTTCTTCAATCATTTTTGCCCCTACTTTTACATATTCAGCGTTAGAAAAACCCGCTCCAACGCCTGCTTCATTTTCAACAAACACCTCGTGTCCTGCTTCAACTAATGTCGCAACACCCGCTGGCACAATCGCCACTCTATTTTCATTGTTCTTAATCTCTTTTGGAATTCCTATTCTCATTCTTTAAGCCCCCTACTATCTAATTCTTACTATATAAATAGTATACGCCTTTTTTTAGGTCAAAAACAAGATTTTGTTCAACTTTGAGCATATCTTAATGATTTAATAACAAAAAATCAACCTTAAGACCTAGTCGTTTCTAACAGTTCTGTAAGTTTCGTCACTTTTTTGTAAGGTGATTCAATTCAAAAAAAAAACAAATACTTTATACTTAAAGAGTAATAAAAAAAAGGAGAATGATTTGTATGAAAAAAGTAATTTTAAGTAGTAGTATTTTATTAATTATTTTAGCTATCGCAGCCAGTGCTTTAGCCATTATCGGATTTGGCGATCGCTTTAATCCACTAGTAAAGAGTGAGCCTGTCTATGTTTTGACTTCAACAAAGGATGCTGTCAAAGTTCCAGAAGGCGGTTATCATTATACTCAAAAAGCTTATAACCAAGATGGGGACGAATCTCCCATTAAATATTACGCAGGAGGCATTTTAAAGGAAGGCGCGTATCTTAAATTAGATGCTAAAGGGGACTATGTTCGTGAGTGGGAAGAAGTCACACAAAATGACGTTCCAAAAAAAGCTTTAGAGAAATTAAATCAGCTTAGTCCAAATTAAAAAAAGGTTGAAAAGAGAACTCTCTTTTCAACCTTTTAATTTGGATTGATTTTTTGAACACGCCCAACTTGGTCCTCTTCTACTAACATGACTTTAATGCCGTGTGGATGAGTAGGACTGTTGGTTAAAATTCTTTTAACATGTCCTTTTGTTAATTTTCCAGTGCGTTGGTCTTTTTTTAACACAATTTCAACCGATGCACCAATTTGGATATCTTTTCTATTTTTGCCATTCATTTTTTCACCCACTTTAATTGAATTCAATTTAGTATACCATAATTTACAAGATGGCATTTTTTCTCCTTGCGCTTCTAGCCTATTCATTCCATAATAGTAGTAGAGGAGTGATTTAATGAGTTCGATTATTTTACAAGCAACGGGATTTTTATTGATTATCTCAGTTGCCTATTTATTAAAACAAGGAGGGCTATTTAAGCAAAGTGATGGCCACCTCTTATCGAAGGTAATCGTCAATCTTACCTTACCAGCTGCTATTATTTTGGGATTTAATGGTGTTCAAGTAAATTCCGTTTTCTTTTATTTAATTTTAATTGGTTTTCTTACGAATGTGGTGCTCGTGTTTTTTGGCGGTTTCATTTGGAAAAAGAAAGATCCCATCCAACAAGGCTTTATGATGTTTGGAATCTCAGGTTATAATATTGGCAACTTTACCCTTCCTTTTGTACAAGGTTTTTTTAGCGCCGCCGTTCCTTTTTTATGTATGTTCGACATGGGAAATGCCTTAATGTTATCAGGAGGTTCAACCATTTTAGTAGAAAAAATGACGGGTAAAAGTGAATCTAAATTTTCTGCACTTCAAAGCTTAAAACGGTTGTTTTCTTCTCCTCCTTTCACGGTTTACATTCTGATGTTTTTTCTTGCCATCTTTCATATTACAATTCCAAAAACCGTCTTATCCTATGTCCACTTATTTGCTAGCGGAAATGCCTTCTTATCAATGTTTATGATTGGTTTGTACTTAGAAATCTCGATTCAAAAAACCGATTTAAAACTTGTCAGTAAAGTATTAATTACTCGTTATTTACTGGCTACCGTCGTGGCTTGTTTTTTCTATTTCGTATTGCCGTTCCCATTGTTTATTCGTAAAGTGCTTGTCTTACTTGCATTTGCTCCAATTGGTAGTTTGTCTACGATTAGCTCAATCGCCTTTGGTTGTAAAGCCTCTGTTGCAGGATTTATTTCATCGGCAAGTATTATTCTTTCATTAATTATTATGACCGGAATTTTGATTGTTTTACTTTAATATTTAACTTTCTTGAAGGGAGTGAACAATGCCAGCGAAAATCACAAATACCACTACCTAAAAAAAATAAAGGATGTGTAATTAAGTGATCCCAACATTACTAAAAACGAAACGACTAACGTTAACCCCAGTTCAATTAAGCGAAGCTACGGTTCTCTATAATGTTTGGTCGAATTCAACCGTTACCAAGTATATGAATATTGCACCATTTGAATCGCTTCAACAGGCAAAAGAGATGATTGCTTTTTTTGAAGAAAGCTTGCTAACTGAAAAAGCAGTGCGCTATGCTATTTATTACCAGAATAATTGCATTGGCAGTTGTGGTTTTAATTGCTTTGACTGGCAAGCAAAGGAAACTGAAATCGGCTATGAAATTTTACCGACTTTTTGGAATCTTGGATTAGGAACTGAAATTGTTGCTCTTCTTTGCCAGACCGCTTTTGAAAAGCTCGGATTGGAAACGGTGTTTGCTTCTATCGAAAAAGAAAATACCGCTTCAAAGAAATTAGTTAAAAAATGTGGCTTCCAATTAGCAACAGAACAACATTCAACTTTAGAGGTTTATCGTAAATCTCATACTAATTAAAATTAAAACACGCCAACAATACTAAACGATTGTTGACGTGTTTTTTTATATTAAGGCAGTTGATTGCCTGCTGCGCGATAAATTTCATACCATTCTTCACGACTTAATTGAATGTCAGAAGCTTGTGCAATTTGTTTGATTCGGTCGGTATTCATGCTCCCAACAATGGTCTGCATATTTGCTGGATGACGCAAGATCCAAGCTGTTGCAATCGTTGTATTGCTGACTTGGTAGCGGTCTGCAATTTCATCGATTTTTTGGTTAACCTCTGGGAATTTTTCATTGCCTAAAAAGACCCCTTCAAACATGCCGTATTGATACGGTGACCACGCTTGAATGGTGATTTCTTTTAAGCGTGAATATTCTAATACGCCTCCATCATGGAAAATACTTGCTGAATTTTTCATATTCGCGTTGATACCTGAGTCAATCATTCCTGTATGCATCACACCGAATTGTAATTGATTTGCGATTAGTTTTTGATCCACTGATTTTTGTAATAAGTCTACTTGTAACGGATTTTGATTGCTGACACCAAAATGACGCACTTTTCCACTTTTTTGTAAGTCGTTAAAGGCTTCTGCTACTTCTGCTGGTTCCATCAACGTATCTGGTCTATGGAGTAACAACGTGTCAACGTAATCTGTATTTAAACGTTTTAAGCTTCCTTCAACTGAAGCGATAATATGTTCCTTAGAAAAATCAAAGAATCCCTTACGAATGCCACATTTTGTTTGTAAATGAATCTCTTCTCGTTTAATCGATGTTTGTTTTAAAGCTGACGCAAAAATTTCTTCAGAAGCTCCGCCACCATAAATATCCGCATGATCAAAAAACGTCATGCCTTCACTTACAGATGTTTCAATCACCTTACTAGCCTCTTGAATTGAAAGATCCGACATTCTCATGCAGCCTAAGGCAATTTCTGAAACCATTAAGCCACTTTTTCCTAAATCTAATTGTTTCATAACGATGATTCCCTCCGTTTCTCTTACTCTCTTATTCTACTGCTTAAAGAAAGGGGTTGCAAACAAAAAATAAAAATAGGTAAAAAAACAAGAAAGATCAGGTGATCCTTCTTGTTTCATTCATTAATGGCTACATCCTTTGTGTAAATCGACAACCATTCTTCCTCTAATTTTTCCTTGTTCCATTTCTTCAAAAATATCGTTTACTTCATCTAAGCTACGCGTTTCAACTAACGGCACAACTTTTCCTTCAGCGCCAAATTGGAATGCTTCTTCTAAATCTTTTCTAGTTCCAACTAATGAACCAACGATTTGAATACCATCTAAAACCGTTTTAACAATTTCTAGATCCATCGTCTCAGAAGGCAATCCTACTGCCACTACTTTTGAAGCAGCACGAACTGAATTAACCGCTTGATTGAAAGCTACTTTAGACACTGCTGTTACGACAGCTGCATGTGCGCCGCCAACAGCTTTTTGAATCCACTCACCTGCGTCACCATCTTTCAATGGGTTGCAAACTAAATCTGCACCTAATTCTTTTGCAAATTCTAATTTATCATCATTAATATCAACTGCAATTACCTTTGCATTAAAAACATTTTTAGCGTATTGAATGGCTAAATTTCCCAGTCCACCAATACCATAAATCGCAATCCATTGTCCTGGCTTCACATCAGAAACTTTAATTGCTTTGTAACAAGTCACACCCGCACAGCTGATACTACTTGCTTGAGCCGGATCTAATCCTTCTGGTACTTTAACTGCATAATCAGCTTTAACGATACATTCTTCTGCCATCGCACCATCAACTGAAAAACCTGCATTTTTAACATCACGACAGAATGTTTCACGACCCGTAACGCAATATTCACATGTTCCACAGCCTTCAAAAAACCAAGCAATACTTACGCGATCGCCAACTTTTAAATTCGTAACATCAGGCGCGATTTCTTTGACGATTCCAATTCCTTCATGTCCAATAACACGTCCTGGAACTTCACCAAAATCACCATGGGCAACATGTAAATCTGTGTGACAAACGCCACAATATTCCACATCAACTAACGCTTCACCTTCTTTTAGAGCTCGTAATATTACGTCTTTAATTTCAACTTTCCCGTTATTCTTTTCACTAACTACTGCTGCTTTCATCCGATTCACTCCTATGAGATAAATTTGTAACCTCTTACATTATAACATCAAGAGCGTTCTTTTTACATAGTTTCATCTCTTTTTTTATAATATAACATCTTATTATTTTCTTTCAGAACAAACCATTATGAATATCATTTGTTTTTAATGCAAAAAAAGAACCTTCTAATGAGGTTCTAAAAAAATTAATCTTTATAAAAAAAACTTAACTCTTTATTTAATAACAATGCCACATAATGAAATAATTTTATAAGCCTGACTGTAGTCAATAATCAAGCCTTTTGCAAGCGGAATATCTAAGCTGATTGTTTCAAAAGTCGCCTCAGATAAATCAACGCCTCTAAGATCCGTGCCTTTTAAATCAATCTCATCCATATCGATATTTTTAAAATGAACCTTTTTTAAAGTAGCTTCTTGGAAATAGCTTTCATTTAGTCGTCCTTCGGAAAATAGAATATTCTCCATTTTTGTATCCGAAAAATTAATATAGCTTAATAAGCAGTCAAACCACTGCACATTTTTCAATACGGTTCCAATAAAGTTTCCGCCACTTAATTTACAGGTTTCAAAGCGTGTTCGGTAGAGAATCGAATCTGAAAAATCTTTATTTGATAAGTCGCAATTAATAAATACGACATCTAAAAATTCCATATTATTAAAGTCTTTGATTTCAAATTGACAATTTTCAAATTTCACTTCATTGATTTTTTTTACGCCAAATCTCATTTCAATCCGACAATTTTTATAGTGTGTATGACTTTCAATCTCTTCTATATAGATCTCTTCATTTTCAATAAATTCGGTTATTTCCTGAACGGGCTCCACTATTTTTTTCATATCCAACTTCCTCTCAAGGGTTATTTTCATACTATAGCATATGAAATTCAGTTGGTAAATTTAGCAGGTTTTTGGGGAAAGTCAAGAAGTTATTTTGTTATATTTTAGTTTAGACAATTATGCTATACTAAAAATAGATCAGTTTCAACAAAATCTAAACGTATCCACTAAAATCACAAATCGAGTTAAGGAGCGAGTTATTATGAGTCATTTAAATTGGTTTTCCGGAGGTAACGAGCGAGGCAAACAAGCAGAAACTATCATCACTGATTTATTAGATGGCTTAAAAAAAAATACAGGTAACAAAGCGTTACAACAAGTATTAGAGAGTTATCTTGAAGAGCTAGAACAAAAAAATACTTCTGTTCCTTTGATTTTGAGTCGTATGAACTTAGATATTTCTAAAGCAATCACAATTGATGGCGTTCCATTATCTGATTATCAGTCTAAAAAACTAAAAACATTAACTTCCATCTCCAATATTAGGTATGGGTATTAGTAATTTATGTAAATAGATAAAAGCTTCCTTCACTAATAACATTAATTTTTACCTCTTTAGTTTTAGTTGACAGGATAAACTTTACCATCGATCATGGAACTACTTACTGATAAATATGTATTTAAAAAGCGTAAGCAATAGGACGCTAAATCTATGAGTATATTTATGTAAATTGGAACAAAGTATATTCGTTGCTGCCGATGCCCTAATAAAAAATTCTTAAACCTATTTCTAATGTACTGATATAATTAAAATCGAGTCTAATCCAAATTTTTCTAAAATAAAAAAAACTGTTAAAAATATTTTTAACAGTTTTTTTATTTGGTTATCTTCTTCTAAATAACCTTAATATGGAGACGAGGGGAGTCGAACCCCTGTCCAAGCATATCGGCACTTAGACGTCTACGTTCATAGTCATGCTATTAAGGTTTCGCTGAACACTAGCCGCCTGACAGGCATCATGTGTCGCTAGTCTGATCATCTCTTCAAAACCTTACAGACGGAAAAGTTTTGCGTATCCCACTTATTATAGGACCCTTACCCGAGCACATGGGCGATGCCGGGAGGATCTACGTCAACTGTTTTTAGGCAGCTAGAGCGTAAGAGTTATTATTGTTTTTAGCAGTTATATTTAACTGTAACGTTTTTACGTAGTCGTAACCTACGAAACGCAATCCAAGCTCGACCTACACCTGTCGAATCCGTAACGCCCCCTAGTAAAATTGAAAATTGCTTTCAATGAACATCGGGTTAAAGCGACGCGGGAGAATAACTTATAAACTAAGTCTTCTTTTGAACTCTCTTTTTTTATTTTAACATGAAAATGAAGAAAACAAAAGGGCTGTGCTTGAATTTCACAGACCCTCTCCGCTTTTATATTAAATCATATTTCTTAAGCCCTGTAATAATGCCACCCTCAACGTTACTCGTCGTAACAAATTCCGCGACATTTTTTAAATCGGATATCGCATTGCCCATCGCAATCGGATGCTTTACAGCGCCAAACATTTCCAAATCATTGCGTCCGTCTCCAAAAGCAAATGTTGGAATATTCTGGAAGTTTAATCGCTCTATCAACGCTTCAATCCCTTTTGCTTTTGACCCACCTTTCACAATCGTATCCATACTAAAGGGCGAATTGCGAATAAAGAAAAGTTCTGGAAACTCACGATGGTAATACTCATCCCCCGCTTCAGCTAGCACAAGAGCCATATGAATATCTTCTCGATGATAAATCGATTCGTCAATTTGTGGAATTGGACTGTGAATCATATTGTACGCTTTTTCTAGTAATTCGTTGTGTCTCGTACAACGAATTAAACGATTTGAATAAAACGACAAGCCTTCATTTCGTTCATTCGTTGCTTCTTTTAAACGATCTAAGACTGCTGTTTCTAAAACAGACGCATAGACCTCTTCTCCATCAAAAGTCACGTGTTGCCCATTCATGGATACGATTGAATTAATTCCAGTCATTTCCATAATTTCATCAACTTCAATATTCGTACGCCCCGTTGCTATAATAGGCATACTGCCATTTTCACGTAATTGATGAATCGCGCTTGCCACTTCTGGATTTACTTGTGAATGTTGGTTTAAAAGTGTTCCATCTAAATCAAAAAATACTAATGCATTAGGTTCCAAATTAAAAGCTCCCTTGTAATCAATTTTCTTATCTAAAGTGACTGGTATCGTTAAAGCTTTCCAAATGAAATTGTCCATTTTGATAATTCACCACAGAAATGCTAGCATTATCTAAAGAAGTTGGAACATCTAATTCTGGAACAATTCCATTCAACATATTCCGAATCGTATTGCCATGAGAAACAACAAGCACATGATCTCCAGTATCACGATGCTTATCAATTAGTTTAAGCAAGCCTTTTTCTACACGTAACCAAAAAGTTAAGAAATCCTCAGCATCGTGTCTTGGATCTGCTTTTTTCGTTCCATCCATGCGATCCGCAAGTGTTGCTTTTTCACGCATTTCATGGGCAGTTTTGTACCCTAATTCGTGAGCAATGGTTTCCCATGATTCCGCAATATCTAATCCTTCAAAACTACCGTAAAAAGCTTCTCTAAATTCGGCCATTTCTGTAATTGGTAATTTTCTTGAATGATAATTCTCTTCTAAAAAAATTTCGGTTGTTTCTTTCGTTCGACTTAAATCACTGCAGTAAGCAGCAGAAAATTTCACTTCTGACAACCCTCTGGCACTTTGTCTAACTTCAAATATACCATCTCTAGTTAACGGCGTATCTGACCACCCTTGCATTCTCATATATTCATTAAAAAACGTTCTCCCATGACGAACAAAATAAAATGTACATCCTTTAGCCAAAAAAATCTCCTCCAATAAGTGGTTTCTTCATTTATAGTTAGTTGCGTTTATGTTTTTTACTGAAAAGTAATGTAAGACTACAGAAAGTAAGATAAAAAAGATTAAGACAAATGTGACATAATTTCCCCAAAAACCTGTGATTGGAAGCCAGTTTTCTATCAAGGATTGAATTCCCATTGTAATCAATGTACTGAATGCCAACATAAAAAATAATTGAATGTAACGTTTCACAGTAAAGTCCCTCTTTTCAATGCTTATTTGGATTTTTTTTCCGAGGTTTACACACTCTGCATGTTTCCAATCTGGCAGTTCTTTCATAGCGAAAGTATTTGTTGTAACGGCTTCACCAACAAGCTCCATTCCAGCCGTCGTGCATACTCGATCCATCACAATAAAAGTAGAATCGGTTACTCCTGTTACACAGTTTTCTAGTGTTTTGGTGTAGCAGTTGGTTAATAAAATGTACTTCTTTTTTGCATACAAATCTGGCAACATTTCGCCGTCTTTTTTTCCAAAACGCACCATCCGACTTCTCATACAATCTAAAAACTGCTTCATTAAACCGGATACATCTTTCCAATAAGTTGGGGTTGCAAAAATCAAGCATTCACTTGCTAGCATCTTGTGGTGCAATTGATCCAGAATTTGATTGTGCTCTTTGCTAGGATTCATTTCTAGTGGATAATCCGCTAAGCAAATCATTTCAACGTCACAACCATCTGATTTTGCTCCTGCTAGGACTGCTTGTAACATTTGAGCAGTGATGCCGAACTTATTTGATGTTCCTAAAATTCCTAAGACTTTTGTCATCTAATGAACACATCCTTACTCTCCTATTGTAACAAACTCGTTTTTTTTTACTAGCTTTAATTTCTAAAAAGCAAAAAAAGTGATGCTAAATCATTGATTTAACATCACTTTTCAACTTTTTTAATTCTTTTTAATGATATAAATCAAAGCGACCTTTTTCAAACATGACTTTCATGCCGCCAGTTGTCATTAATGATTTGTTTTCAATGACTTTTTTCATCATTGATGCTGGATAGCCTTTCAAGTTATGTCCCATTACTTCACCAATCGCTTCGTTGTTCCCGATTGAACAAACAGAGCCTTGTGATTTAAATGTAAAGGGTACAATTGGTTGGTTCTTTATTTTTGCAGCTAAATTTTTCGCTACATTGTCAGCTTGTTTCAACGCAATTTGTGCGGTTGTTGGGAATGGACGGTCACAAGTTTTATCCATTACGGCAGAGCAATCGCCAATAATAAAGATAGTTGGGTAACCTGGGGCAGTTAAATCTTCTGCTACCATCACACGGCCACGACGTTCTTCAAATCCTGATTTTCCAACAAGGCTACTGCCTTTAACGCCGGTTGTCCAAACGATTGTTTTTGCTTTTACTTCTTTTAATTCATCATTTTCTTGATAAACAACTGCTTCTGGAGTTACTTCTTTAATTGGTGTGCCAACTAAGAATTTAACGCCACGGTCTTTTAATTTTTGAATGCCATAAGTTGATAATTTTTCAACAAACATTGGCAATAAGGTTGGCATTGCTTCAATACACGTAATTGAAATTTTATCAGCTGGTAAATTGTATTCTTTAACTAATTTTGGCATTTGTTGCGTTAATTCTCCAAGATATTCAATACTTGTAAAACCAGCTCCACATACAACGATACTTAATAGTGTTTCGTCTTTTGTTTCATTGTATTTTGCAAATTGAGCATGCATATGCTCTCTTACTTTTACAGCAGTGGGGATATCAACCATCGGTAAAGCAAATTCGTCTACTCCGGTAATACCAAATGATTCAGATTCAAAACCTAATGCAAAGACTAGATAGTCAAATTCGATTGTGCCATTTTTTGCTAGCTCAACCGTTTTTTCATCTTTGTTGACCATGACAACAGTATCTTGAATAAAGTTTGTTTGTTTTTGATCAACAACACTCATAATTGGAAAGCTGATTTTTTCTGGTGGATTTGCTCCACTTGCAACTTCATGTAAATAAGTCGCTTCATAATGGTACTCATTTTTATTTACAATTGTGATTTCCGCATCAAGGTGTTCTTTTTGAACTTGCTTTAAAGTTCTTAAACCAGCATAGCCTGCACCTAAAATAACGATTTTTGTTTTAGCCATTTTTATCACTCTTTCTACATCATTTATGTATGACGTTTCATATTTGTTTATCCATTGAATAGCTTACAACTTTCTTGTCCTTTCGTCAACAACCCTGTTTGTGAAAAATAAAACAAAAACCTTTTTAAAACTGGATATTTTTTTCACAAACAATTGTTTCTTAATCTAGTTAAAAGCTGACGTTTAAGGATTTGATATTTAAATTCTGACAGCAAAAAAGAACCATCCAAGTTTGAATGATTCTTCTCAATCTTTTTTAATTCGATTCAAAATTTAATGTTACACCAGGTTCATCAAAAGCTATTTCGGTTACTTCATAAGTTAGGCGTTCGATATAGTCGATTAAAGGTTTTGAAAGTTCACGCATTGTGTCTACTTCCAATTCATTTGGTTGTCCAAAAAATTCTTCGATTTGAGCAATTTGGCTGATCAACCCTTCGATTTTAAAACGATCTAATTCTAGTGCAAATGGTACTTCAATACGGAAAATTTTTCCGTTTTCTAAAATATTTTTATCGGCTTCATCTGATGGTACGACTTCATTAATTTTCACTTCAACATTCGTAGTTAACGATGGCTCGCCTTCAACTAATTCAAAATTGTATTTATCTACTGAAACCTGTCCTCTTAAAATGTTCATGTTAGTTATAGCCCCTTTTTTAATAATCAAATTTCTACTTACATTATCGCAATCTTTTATACAAGATTCAATGTTTTTTAATTTTTAATTTTATAATGAGAAAAGGAATTTAAAAATTCACCCATATTCCTATTAAAAATGTAACGACTTGTAAGGTGGTCATCAAGGCTAGATTTTGAACGGCACAGACAAAGGTTTTACGCTTGTCTTGTACGTGTAAAAATTTGGTGACATTTTTATTAACAAACGGAATGGCAAGTAATGTCACTAACATCATTTTTGGATAAATTCCGACATAAACTGAAATAATTAATGATACGAAAGCTAGAATATACAGCCATTTAAAGAGCTTTAATGCATTGGCTTTTCCTAGATAATAAGGCAATGTGAAGCGTTTGTTCGTCACATCTTCTTCTAAATCACAAATATTATTGGCTAACATCAAATTAGCAATTGCAAACATATTCGGAATCGATGCAAATAGTATAATAAAGAATGTCTGACTATCGAACGTCATCACATTATACGCATTTACATAAATACTGATTAAATAAATCATAAAGCCCATTGTGAAACCTGAAAAAACTTCTCCTAAAGGCATACTTGAAATCGGCTTTGGACCAGAGGAATAAAAAATACCGATAAAATAACAATATAATCCCATGTAGAGTAACGGCCAACCCGTTTGTTTCACTAGATAAAGACCTAGCCCTGCTGAAATGACAACCATAATGACAATCAACGTTCCTACTAATTGAATTGGAATATTTTCACGTCCAATGATATTAACCTCTTCACGGTAATTGTGCTCCTTTGACGCTTTCTTATAATCCATATAATTGTCAATCGCATCCACTGCCATATTAAATAGAAACATCGCTATAAAAAAGAGCAGCAGATTCAATAAATGAAGCTCTTGATAATGATACCATGCATAAATGATGCCCATAAAATAGGGCAAGATGCTTGCAGTCTTTGCTTGTATTTCAACTAATTCTAAAAAAGTTTTAAATTTCATATAACCCATCCTTCATCTAAACCAATCCTAATTGATTTTACCTAAATTAAATTCTTCTATTACCTAAATATGCGATGAACCCCGATTAATGTCAAGTAATTTTTCTTTTTTCCTTTTTCTCTCCAAAAAAACTTATTTTTTAATTCACAATCGTTGACACAGGCGGTAGAATACGATAGATTTATGGATGATACTATCTATTTAAAAACCGATAAAATAGAAGTGGCCATCCGTGCTACTTGAAAGGAAACCAACTATGCCAATTCATCCTATGTGGGAAAATTTTCCAGCAATCAAAGACGATTTAGCTGAAAGCTACGCAGTGATGGAAAAAAAAGTTCGAATTCGTAATAAAGAAGTTGAAACTACCATTCATGACCTCCTACATTCTGGTGGGAAATTATTACGCCCTGCTTACTTTATTCTTTTTTCACGTTTTGGTAGCGCCACAAAGAAAAAACATAAAAAATTAATTTATACTGCCGCTTCACTTGAAATATTACACATGGCAACATTGATACATGACGATATTATTGATGATTCTCCTACTAGAAGAGGAACACCAACAGTACAAGCAAAATACGGAAAAGATATTGCCGTGTATACGGGAGATTTCCTTTTCACCGTTTATTTTGATTTGATCGCTGATTCAACAGATTCTTTTAGTACCATAAAATTAAATGCCTTCACAATGAAACGCATCTTAATTGGAGAGTTAGATCAAATGCATCTACGCTACAACACAGATGTGACTCTTCGCCAATACTTACGACGTGTTACTGGTAAAACAGCTCAACTTTTTTCATTAAGCTGCTTTGAAGGCGCTCAGATGGGAAAGGCTGATTTAAAGGTAATTACTAGCAGCCATCATATCGGACATAATATTGGAATTGCCTTTCAAATTCTAGATGATATTTTAGACTATACTGAAAACAGTGAAGTCTTAAAAAAACCTGTCTTAGAAGATGTGAAGCAAGGAGTTTACTCTCTACCGTTGATTCTAGCAATGCGCGGCCATCAAAAGGAATTTGCTCCTTATTTAAAAAATGGTGCTGCTATGAGTCAAGAGGATGTCACGATGGTTCTTTCCTTAATCGACAAATACCAAGGCGTTGAAGAAGCTAAGAATTTAGCAGAACGCTACACAAATAAAGCTTTAAAAGGGATTAATCATTTACCTGAACAACCTGAAAAACAACTTTTATTAGCTTTAACGAAACAGTTACTTAATCGAAATTATTAATTTCAACATAAAAAGAGGATGTTCATTTAAAATGAACATCCTCTTTTTATGTTTATTCTCCTCGATCTAAACGATATAACGTTTGGTAACGTTCATTTGTAGCTAAAAGCTCTGTTGGTGTGCCAAAAATCTCAATTTTCCCATTTTCAAGAAAAATTACTTGATCCATTTGATTGACACCTTGTAAATGATGGGTAATCCAGATAATCGTTTTATCCTTCAACACATCAAACAACGTATCTAGCAATCTTTGTTCTGTGATCGGATCTAAGCCTACTGTAGGCTCGTCTAACAGCACAATTGGGTTATCCTGCAATAGAATCCGTGCCAAAGCTAAACGTTGTCTTTCGCCTCCAGAAAAGCGGCCACCAGCTTCTTCTACTAACGTATGAAAGCCTTCTGGTAAACTTGCAATCATTTCACCTAAACCCACTTGATAAAGCGCTGCAATCACTTCTTCGTCCGTTGCTTTTATATTTCCTAAGCGGACATTATTTAACACAGTCGTATCAAATAAATATGGATTTTGATTAATAACTCCAATCCAATTTGAAATGCCATCGCCAAATTCATAAGTTGGAATACCATTAATCGTTATTTCGCCTGCTGTTGGCATTAAATCGCCACGAAGTATTTTCCCAAGCGTACTTTTACCAGCGCCACTTTTACCTAACAACGCAAGTTTTTCCCCTTTTGCTAAAGTAATCGATAAATCATCAATAATCGTTTTATTGGTTTCTTCATAAGAAAATGACACATGCTGGATTTGAAGCTCTTGAAAGACCTCTTCTGTTAATCCTAGGGCGCGTTCACTTGCTTCATCAGCAGAATCATCGATCTTAGGCAAATCATTCATACGTTCCACTGAATCACCATAAATAGGCAATTCAGAAATAGCTTGAGGAATCGGTGCAAAAGCATCAATTAATGGAAAAACGGCTAGCACGAAAGCGGCAATCCAGTTGGCACCACCGCCATGATTCCCTTGAAAAACCGTACTTGTCCAAACTAAAACAGCTAGTGCAATTAACCCAAAGCAAAGCTGAACTAAGAAATCACGAACACGATCAAATCGTTTGATTTTTTCATCGTAATCACGAACTTCTGCTTCACTCGCTTCATAACTAGTGATAAAGTCATGCTTTCTGCCACTAAATAGCCAATCGCCTACACCTAAAACCGCATCTGTTAATTGATCGTATAAACCATTACGAGCGGTTTTTTGAGCGTACATTCTTGCACCGTTCACTAAAACCGATACTAATGGCATTAAAATTGTAACAACAGCTAGCATCAACAACATCATCAGTGCAAATGGAATTGAAAAGAAGCCCAATCCAATCACCACTAAAATATAAATACCCCATGAAATCAGTGTTGGAAAAATAGTTCGTAAATACAAGTTTTGGATGTGATCGATATCTTCTGCTAAAATAGCTAAAATATCTCCCGTCTTGTATTTTCCTTTAAAGAAGATTGCTTCTTTTTCTAAAGAACGATACAATTTCACACGTAAATCAGAGGTCATTTTCAACACCCAGTTATGACTAACTAAGCGCTCAACGTAACGAAACGTTGGTCTGCCAATCCCGAAGGCTCTCGTTAGTACAATGGGAACATAAACCAGCATAATATTTTCAGGTAAACTAGCCGAGCGACTAATTAAGTATCCTGAAACAAACATCAACGCACTTCCACAAAATAGCGTCATAAACCCTAAGAATAAAACAAGGTATAATAATTTACGATATTTTGCCATATAAGGCTTAACCCAGCTATCTTCGCTAAATGTTTGACGCATTTTTAGCATCATTTTTTTATTCATTTGGTAGCTCTCCTCTCATTTGATTCATCAAGGAGACATACGCCCCATTTTTTGCTAGTAATTCTTCGTGAGTGCCTGCATCCACAACTTTACCTTGATCTAAAACTAAAATCATATCCATTTCATTTGTCCAATGCAGACGATGAGTAGCAAAGAAAACTAAATGATTTTCCATCAAAGGCAGAATTGTCTCTTTCAAGGCGACTTCTGTTTCGATGTCTAAATGAGCAGTTGGCTCATCAAACAGTAAAATTTTACGTTCCGTCTCTAGAAAAGCTCTTGCAATCGCGACTCTTTGGGCTTGCCCCCCGCTCATCATTCGACCACTTTCACCAACAAAGGTATTCATCCCTTCTGGCAGCTCTTCAATAAATTCTTTCAGTCCTGCTTTTTGGGCAGCAATTAAAACCGCTTCATCACTTGCTTTTGGTTGATAAAAACGAATATTATTTGCTAACGTATCATGGAACAAATAAGGTTTTTGTGGAATATAAACCATTTCTTTTTGCCAATTACGCTGTGCAAAATGAGGGATTTTGGTACCATTTATTTCAATTTGAGTTCCATCGATTGGCTGTAAAAAACCACCAATTGTATCAATAAAGGTTGATTTTCCAGAACCACTGGCTCCGATCAAACCAATTTTCCCAAAGCCCTTCCATTCAAAATTCAACTCATCAATGGCTAAACGATCATTATTTTCGTAGGAAACCTTTAAGTTTTCGATTTTCAGTGTACTTTCAGCATTCCAAAGAGAGGCCTCATCTGATAAAACCTCAACATCCGTCGGCGTCTCTAATGCTAAAACATCCAAAATAGCACCCATGGCATTTTTCCCATCTAAGGTTGCGTGATAGTCGCTTGAAAATTCTCTTAAAGGCAAGAAAAATTCAGGTGCTAAAATCAATACTGTCAAAGCTGGCAATAACAACAGCGCCCCTTCAAGTAAACGCAACCCTAAGAACAATGCGATTACTGCAATGGATAAGGTTGTAAAAAAGTCTAGTGCAAACGTTGATAAAATTGCTATCTTCAACGTACTGATGGTGGCTTTTCGATAGCTTTCACTCACATCATGTACATTTTTACGGTATTTCTTACTTAGACCTAGTAACTTTAAGGTTTCCAAGCCTTGTAAGGCATCCACAAAATGATTTGATAAAATACGGTACGTTTCATATTGTCGATCTGCTTTCCCTTTAGCAGCATAGCCTAAAATAATCATAAAAAGAATAATGATTGGAAAAACAATAATCATGATTACACCTGAATCAACATCTAATGTGAAAACATAAATTAAGACAATCCAAGGTATCATCATCATATTCATCATTTTTGATAAAAATAAGGTGATGTAATTTTCCGCTTGACGGATACCTTCTAACGCCATTGTCACAACGTTTCCGGTTCCTGATTTTTGAACCATATTAGGCCCCAATGAAAAAACTTGATTCAATAATGCTTTTCGTAACTCTTTGCCTTTTTCATATGAATACTTATCTAGAAGATGTTCTCTAATTAGTGTCAATAAATGACGACCACCAAAAGCTAAAAAAAAGTACAGCATTCTGGTCAGCTGATGAGACAATCCTTCACCGTTCCATAATCCTGTAATTGAAAGGGCCAAATACCTAGCTTGAAAAATAATCATAAAAGCTTGCAGAAAAGAAATTCCTGCAAGCATTATCATCATTTTTTTCATGCCAGATAAACCCAATAAGCGTTTATCCATCATAATTAATATTTCACCGCTTTTTCCTTAGTAATTCGTTTGCGGAAAACGTAGTAACTCCAGCTTTGATACGCAATAACAAATGGCAAGATTGAAAGTGATAACCATGTCATTAGTTTTAACGTATACGGAGAACTTGAAGCTGTTTTAATCATTAAATCAAAGTCAGGTGAGATTGAACTTACCATGACACGTGGGAATAAACCAAAGAACAATAATGCGACTAAAGCAATTAAAGTCAACCCACTTGTGATAAATGACAACCATTCTTTGTCTTTATAAATTCCGTATGTTGCTAGTACACTTAGCAATACAATCACTACTAACCATGCTAGTGTTGATACAGGGTGAATATCAAAGAAGTCAGTTGAAACATACAACAAGCCTGCAAATGCTACTAACCCAACAAACAAGACTAAATATAATTTTTTCCCATAAGCTACTGCACGATCTCTTACTTCACCGATTGTTTTCAAACGGATGTAGTTAAAGCCATGTAACAAGCATAATAATGTTAATGCGACACCCCCAACAAGTGAGAATGGTGTAAAGTAAGACGTAAACGTTGCTGTCATATTTCCGTCAGCATCTAGTGGCATTCCACTTACCATACTGGTAAATAGAACTCCAAAAAAGAATGGTGGAATAATGCTTCCAAAGAATAATGTCCAATCCCAGAAGTTACGCCCTTTTTCTGTTTCCATTTTGCCACGGAACTCAAACGATACACCGCGGATAATCAAACCGAATAAGATTGTAAATAAAATCAGATAGTAGCCACTAAATACAGAAGCATACCAGTATGGGAATGACGCAAACATCGCGCCCCCAGCAGTTAACAACCAAACTTCGTTCCCATCCCAGACAGGACCAATTGACTCAATAATTTGTGAACGCTCTTCGCGGTCTTTTGCTAAAATACGAGTAGACATCCCAACACCAAAGTCAAATCCTTCTAAGAAGAAGAAGCCTGCGAATAGGACACCGATTAAAATAAACCACAAAAACTGTAAGTTACTGATATCACTCATCTCCGAAAGCCCCCTTTTCAAATGGATCTACATTTGCTTTAGAATCATGATCTTGACTTTCTAGCTCATGGTAAGGACCTTTGTCCATCTCTTTTTTCACAAGGTAAACCATTACGGCACCAAGGCCTGAGAATAAACAGAAGTAAATAATATTACTAATTAATAGCGACGTTGTTGAAACGTTTGGTGATACACTATCAGCAATCGTAAAGACGCCGTATACCGTCCATGGGTAACGACCCAATTCCGTAATCAACCAACCTGCTGTATTCGCAATAAATGGTACAAACGTACAAAATGCAATGACACGTAATAACCAGTTCATTTCCATTAATGTTTTCTTCTTATTGTTAAACCATAGACCAAGAATAGCAACTAATGATAAGAATACTCCACTACCAGCCATAATTCTGAAACTCCAGAAAAGAGTTCGAACCGGTGGGAAGTAATTCTGATTGCCGTATTTTTCAATCAATTCTTTATTAATTGACAGCATGCCTCGAATGGCACCTTCTGGTTTGTTAAATGAAAGAATACTTAATAAATAAGGGATTTCCAATGACCAAGTTGTTTCTTTCTTTTCAACGTCATGAATGCCTAGTAATGCCCATGAAGCAGGATCTCCAGAATCTTCATACAAACCTTCTGTTGCAGCAAATTTCATTGGTTGATCGTGTACTAAAGCTTTTGTTTGTAAATCTCCACTTAAAATAGAGCAAACGGCACCAATCAAGCCAAGTGTTAAGCCGATATTTAATGACTTTTTAAAGAATGATGTATCTTTTTTAGCTAGTAATTTAAATGCTGATAAACCAGCAACCACAAAGCCACCAAGAACTACCGCACCAAATAATACGTGACTAAATTCATACCATACTTGAGGACTTGTTAACAATGCACCAAAATCATTTAATTCAGCGCGTCCATTGTTTAACTCATATCCTACTGGATGTTGCATAAAGCTATTGGCAACTAAAATCCAGAAAGCCGACATCATCGAACCAAAGACCACTAACCAAATAAAGACCATATGAACTTTTTTACTGAATTTATCCCAGCCAAAAATCCACAATCCAATAAATGTTGACTCTAGGAAGAAGGCTAATAACGCTTCTACCGCAAGTGGCGCTCCAAAAATATCCCCTACGAATCGAGAATAGTCTGACCAGTTCATCCCAAATTGAAACTCTTGAATGATCCCTGTCACTACTCCAACAGCAAAACTTAATAGGAAAATATGTCCCCAAAATTTCGCCATGTCTTTATAGACATCTTTTTTCTTCACAACATACATCGTTTCCATGACAGCAACTGCTAAAGCTAATCCAATTGATAATGGCACAAAGAAATAATGAAAAACGGTTGTCATCGCAAACTGAAAACGTGCTAGTGTAACGATATCTAATCCCACTACAAAAAACCTCCTCTTTTTATGTTCATTTTCATAAAACTAATTTTGATATTAATTTTTTGAACTTCACTCTATATTATAATCATTATAAAAAGTTTTACAACCATTAGGGACAAAATTTCTGTTGACTTTCTAAAATTAGGTATGATATAAGCTTTTCAAATAACAGGATAAAAGTCCCACTTGATTAATTTTTCTTTTGTTAGTAACACCATTTTCTTATTTTCAACCCCTTGCGCAATTCCGTAAGCAACTGACATCTCTAAATAGGCCGTTTTTTGATCCCCTTCTACATAAGAAATACAGGCTTTCTCATAAAAAAGTTCTGCTAAATAGTAGCTATTGTGTAAGTCATTAGCAAACTGAATTCCTTTTTCAAGATAAATCCTAGCGTCGCTGTAGGCTTTCTTTTTACGATGAATCGATGCAATGTTGTAAAAAATCTTTGTGAGCAAGTATGATTTTTCATTCATGGATACACTGTTGATAGCCAATAAACTATCATGCAGATAGTTCATCCCCTCTGCCTCTGCTCCTAAATCAATATAAACTTTTCCTAAACAACTTAAAATCAATACTTCATAAGTAGTAAAATAATGATTATTAGGAGAATAAGTGTACTCTAAGGCCATTGTTAAATCATTTAATGCTCCTTTATAATCACCATCCACATAATAACGACAACTTCCCTTGCAATAATAATAAAATTGCAAATCCACATCCTCATGAAACTCGTTGATGCAGTTATTTTGTTTCAAAAATACTTTTAGCTGATCATATTGGTTATTGTCAAAATAATCACTCATCTTTTTTAACGTATCTTTATTTGAAGAAATATGGTTCACATTAGAAGAAACAGCTTTTTCCACAGAGATTCCAAGCCGTTCACACAATTGATGTAATACTACAGCATTTGGGACTTCGAGTCCACTCTCAATGCGGCTCAAGACACTTTGGGAGCAGATTTTTTCAGCTAACGTTTTTTGAGTCATATTATTCTGTTTCCTAAATTTTTTTATGGTGGAACCTAGATTTGCCATAAAGTGTCTCACTTTCAAAAAATATGCGAATTCGCATTTTATAATTTATATCATTTATTGCATAATGATGTTATTCACTTTTCATGAATAAAAAAGTTTATTGGAGGCGAAAACCAATGGGGTACGCTGATCAAATCATCTTCACATTAAATGAAAAAGAGTTTGAAGGATATATCGAAAAAGTTTATGAGAATTCCTTCTTAGTAATAGCGCTGAATTCAGACAAAGAATTCGATGAAAAATACCACGGCAAACTAATTGTCCGCAAATCAGATTGTCGGTTACTGGAAGCTTCTCATTAATAAAAACATGACCATCATTAGAATAAACTAGAAAAAAATAAGTAGACTTGTCTGCTTATTTTTTTATTTTACTAATAATATTAATATTTATTTTAACACTTTATTAGCAATGATGCTTTATTTATTTTTACGGGATCAGGCTTCATTCAAAAAAAGACTTGTTTTATTTCTTTTTAAGAATAAAAAATAAGAATCAGTTATTCTGACTCTTATTTTTGACTAATTACTCCATCTTGGTAGGCTTTTAATAACTTCTTTAGATCAATTAATTGTTTCATTAATTCCTGCCCTGTATCCGTTTCACTTACCTTTTTACGCTTTAATTCTAAATCAATTACGCGTCTTGTTGAAATAATATCTCGCTCATTTTCAATTGCATCCATCCTTGAAGTAAAAGGTTGATGTGAGGCTAATTGCATACCGTAGGAATTGTAAAGCAACGTATAACCTGCAAGGCCCGTTGTCTTTTGATATGCTTTTGAAAAACCACCATCAATAACAATCAATTTACCGTTTGCTTTAATAGGATTTTCACCGATGCGTTCCTTTACTGGAGTATGCCCATTAATAATGTGCCCACAAGTGGGATTCAGATGAAACTCTTCTAAAATCATACGACAACATTTTTCTGTATTTCGCAAACGATAATACGCATTTTTTTGTTCCTCATGCGTTTCTTTATCCTCAATAAAATAACGTTCAAAAGTTGTCATCTGATCTTTTCCAAATAATGAAGAAACCGCACCTGTCCATAAATACCAAATCAAATCTAACTCAGCTGTTTTATCAGTTTCTTTTGATAGCCAACTTTTTCTTAGCGCCAGTTCAAATTGATCTAACAATTGTTTCCCTTGATAGGAGATTCCCTTCAATTTTAATGACATCAAACTGCCATCTTCGTTTAATGGAACACAACCATGAATCAATAAATTATTATTATACGTTAAATACATACTGCCATGGCTGTAGAGAAATGACATATGTCGCTGCAATTTTTCACTGTGTTGAAACGCCTCACTTAATTTTTCAATGACTTGTTGCTCCTCTTCCGTTAAACAATAAGGGTCTAATGGATCAATTGTTGGAAAGTAAGCATTTATTAAGGGATAGACTTTTCCTTTAATCGTAATGGTTTGGTGGTTATAATCTATTTTAGATAAAAGTAGACGATCTTCCATTTGAAATTCTGGATGGCGTTTAATAATCGGGCCTTCCAATTTAAATTGAATCACCGCAATTGCTTGATGGATTTTCGTAATTTGTTGCAGCTCATCGGTTAAATAAGACGTCGTTTTTTGATCAATTTTCGGTGCAAAACAGGCTCCGCTTTCTTTTGAATAAACCCTTTCTGCAAACGTCAATAACGGTCTTAACGGAATACCATAGCCTTCTTCAAGAATTGATAAATTATCATATCGCGCGCAAATTCTTAATACATTTGCTAAACAAACTTGTGAACCACTTGCTGCACCCATCCATAAAATATCATGGTTTCCCCATTGAATATCCACAGAATGGTAGTCCATTAAGGTATCCATAATTTTATCAGGAAACGGTCCACGATCGTAAATATCTCCCACTACATGTAAATGATCTACCACTAAACGCTGGATTAAATAGGAGATTGCGCTTACAAATTGAAAACCTCGATTTAACGCAATGATACTTTGAATAATTGCATTATAATAATCTTCCTTGTCATTTGAATCGTTCGCCTTAAATAGTAATTCTTCTATTATATACGCAAATTCATTAGGAAGAGCCTTTCTAACTTTTGAACGTGTGTATTTTGACGCTACAAAAACGCACAGCTCTACTAAGCGATTTAAGGTAATTTTGTACCATTCATCAATTTCTTGTTGATTTTTTAAAGCTTCAATCGTCAACGTCATTTTTTCTTCTGGATAATAAATCAACGTAGCTAAATGAGTCATCTCTTTTTGAGTCAAACGATTACTAAAAATATCCTTGATTTTTTCTTTAATGTTTCCTGAACCGTTTCGTAGAACTTGTTGAAAAGCTTCATACTCACCGTGTATATCACTAATGAAATGTTCAGTACCTTTTGGTAAATTTAAAATAGCTTGCAGATTAATGATTTCAGTCGCTGTTTCACCAATTGTTGGAAATTCTTTTGCTAATAAAGTTAAGTATTTTTGATTATTGTTCATTTTGCAGCCCCCTCCATTCTTCATCACTAAATAGGTATACCAATGATTATAACACACATCCAATATAGTTTATATTAAAAACAATTAAACAATAAAAACGACTATACCAAATAAAAAAATAGATACATTCCTTTATTAATCTCGATAGTTAAGCAACGAGCGTCTTGACAAAATTTTGATTTCTTTCTATTAAGTGTTAAAATTAGAACCGATTGAATCCTATTTTTATCTATTAGGTAGATTATTTTTTATAAGAAAGGTCTTATTATGTCGACAACTCATTTAAACCGGCTTTATCTCTTTTTATCGAGCTTTGCCTTAATTCTCGTTGGGAGTATTATCTTAAAAATAAACACATCCTTGCTTTCTATTTTCACCTTGTTAATGATGTTGGCATTGCTAATCGATAGCCTGTCGCATTTTTCACAATTTTTATTAAAACGCAAACTAGATTTGAAAGTTTTAAAGGATAGTCTAATAAAAATTATACTTGGTTTGAGTTTTTATTTTTTTTCAACGATTTCGTATCAATTTTTATTTACTGTTTTTGGCTGTTATACGTTATTAAAAGGTTTTGCAAAGCTAGTCAGCTATCGCACTTATTATATAAATCAACTATCTGGAAGATTCACGCTTTTAGTAAGTGGACTATTTCTTTCCACTACAGGAATTTTGTTAATATTCTCACCTTTTCTATCCTTGGAACAAATTCTAATTGCTTTTGGCATTTACTTTATTCTATCAGGATGTGGCAACCTTTATTTGTTGCTGATGAGTTACCTTCCAAATTCAACCATCGACCGTTTGAAACGTAAAATAAAAATTACGCCTCCAATCTTTTTAGAAGCTTTTGTTCCAAAACGCGTTTTAACTGAAACAAATAAAATTTTAAAACCTAGTGAAGTTGTAAGTGAAAAAGCCGTTTTTTCAGAACGAAAATCAGATATTGTTCCTGATTTAGAAATTTATATTCATGTCACAGAAAAAAGTTTTGGCTCAATTGGTCATATGGATTTATGTTTTGATGGCGAAATTATTTCTTATGGCAATTACGATGAAGATTCGTATCACTTATTCGATACTATGGGCGACGGCGTTTTATTAACCACAGATAAAGCTTCTTACATTCCATTTTGTATTAAACACAGTCAAAAAACATTGTTTGGTTTTGGCATTCAGTTAACTCCTCAAGAAAAGCAAGATGTCGCAAATGCCATTAAAAATATCAAAGCTCAATGTTACGAATGGAAATCTAATTATAGTTTAGCTCTTGCCCAAAATCCTCTAGTTGACCAAACGATGTATCAAGACTACGCCAGTCTAGCTTGTTACCAAGCCAATAGTAAGTTATACAAATTTAATCGAGGACCATTTAAATCCTACTTTGTTTTAACAACAAATTGCTGTTTACTTTCCGATTCAATTATTGGTCCTTCAGGAATTGATTTGCTGTCTATGAATGGTATCTTAACCCCTGGAACCTATTTAAATTTTTTACGCCATGAATTTAAAAAACCGGATAGCGCTGTCATTAGTTATGATATTTACAATTAAAAAGGAGAGCCATTCGGCTCTCCTTTTTAGCTGCTTTTATTTATATCTAAAATTGTGTAACTACGCTTATCATACCGATGGCGGCTTCTAGAATATTCAAAAGGTTTGCCGTTTTGTAAGTAAACAACTTGTTCTACTTCAAGTACCGGGTCATGAGGAGCACACTCTAAATAATCAATGTCATACTCCGAAGCCTTGTCTGCATGTATTTTTCTAAAAGCTCCACCAAATACTAAACCTAAATCCTCTTTTAAATAACGATAAATTGATCCTAATAAAATATCTTCCGTTAATCCTGTCACAATATCTGACGGCATATACGTATGTTCAAGAACATAAGGTTGACCTTCTAAGCAGCGCAAGCGAATTAGTTTATAGACCGGCTGATTTTCTTTTAACATCAATTGTTCCATCACTTTTTCACTTGGAAATTCAATATCAAAGTAAATAATTTTACTTGTGATTTCTTTGTCTGGTAACTGTTTTGTTAATCCATCATATTCTTCTGCTTTTGTATCAAGTTGATTAATCAGTGCATTTTTCATTACAAATGTCCCCGCACCTCTTTGACGATAAATCAACCCTTCCATCGCTAAGATATCCAAGGCTTTTTTCATTGTCATGCGACTAACATCAAATTCTTTTGATAAGGTTACCTGATCTGGAATCAACGAATCTACCGGATAAACACCCTCTTGAATTCTTTTTCTAATAATTTTTGCGATTTGTTGGTATTTAACCATTGGAAATCCACCTCTTTGCTACTTCTTTTCTTTATCATAACCCATTTAATTTAAAAAGACTAGTCTTTTTGCGATTCACATCCAGTAAAAAACACACAATCCATTGATTGTGTGCTAACTTTCCATCGTATAAATCATTTCAAACAAGCAATCTGCCAACATTCGATTGGTTAAATTATTAATCATTCCAATTAACGGCAAACTTTCTTGAAAGGTGATAAAATGTTGATAAATCTCACGTTTTAGTGAATAACTAATATTCGCTTGATCTAATTTAGAAAATACCTCTTCTACAATCTGCTGACACTGAACTTCTCTGATACCTCTGAAATCAATTACTTTCGTGGTAGCTATCGCGAAATTTGTCCATTCCACTATCGCCGTTTTACTTTTCACATCAACTTCGATTGAACTGGCTAATTTCTGACTTGAATCTAATTCTACATTTCTAAAAAGACAAGTAATTTGACGATTTTTAGGTACTATCTCTAATTCACCCCTTAATGAAATCGTCAATTGCTGTTGCTTCCAATCAAGTTTAAAAGTCGTCTCTAAACAAGCATTTTCTATCTCTTCATACAAGGTAAACTCATTATCAGATCCTGGAAAAATATGCACTTCTAAATTCGTTGGTAAGTCTTCACCGTTTTTAGAACCATCTTGATTCATCGGAACAATCCCTCCCGCTTTGGCAAAAACAGGATAGTCCGTTTGACTGCGAAAAATTTTAAGCATTGTTCCACCTTGGTAACGAACTCCAGTAAAAAAATCATACCACTTACCAACAGGAAACCATACCACGACTTGACTTAATTTTAAATCACTATCGGACTTTGTTGTAATTGGAGCTACAAATAATTCTGTTCCAAAATAAAACTGATTGGGCACTTCATAAGCCAGCTCATCCATCGAATTTAAATAATACATCGGCATCACCAAGGGCAAGCCTTCCGTATGAGTCAAATAATTGATTGTATATAAATAAGGGACGAGTCGATGTCTTAATTGTAAAAAGTAGCGCATTGAGTTAAAAATCATATCATTAAAACGCCAAGGCTCTTTGCTGTTAAAAGGATTATCCGAACTATGAAGCCGATTGATTGGACTAAACGTTCCTAATTGCATCCAACGTAAAGTCAGCTCCTCATCATGAACCCCGTGATAATGACCGCCAATATCGTGGCTCCACCATGTATAACCGATATTTGTTGCCGTTGCTGTGAAATAAGGTTGAAAATCTAATGACTCCCAAGAAATTACTGTGTCACCAGAAAATCCAATTGGATAACGTTGACTGCCAGGACCGATAAAGCGAGATAGAATTAAACCTTCTGAGTGATTTTTCTGATTGTCTAAATAATGATAATGATTCAACAACCACATAGGATCTAACCCCAAAATTCGACTATTAACTCCCTGTTGCCAATCAATCCACCAAAAATCAACACCTGTTGCTTCCAGCGGATGATGCACGTCTTCAAAGTAAGCTTCTCTGAACAATGAATCTGTCAAATCAAACGGAGCCGGTTCTTCTTCTGCAGAATTTAAACCTAAGCGTTTTGCAACCCTCAAGTAAGGTTCCTCATACGCGCGAATGCCTTCTGCCGGATGAACATTCAAGGTTGTTTTCAATCCTTTTTGATGCAACCACGATAAAAATTCTTTTGGTTGTGGAAATAATTCAAGATTCCAAGTATAGCCCGTCCAGCCACTTCCAAAACGATCAGGAATGGTCGTTAAATGCCAATCCATATCAATTACTGCAACTGAAAACGGAATTTTTTCCACTGCAAATCTCCTTATCAATTCTTGATATTCCTTGCTTGAATACTGCCAATAACGACTCCACCAATTGCCCAATGCGAACCTTGGTAGTAAAGGTGGGCTTCCTGATAGATAAAAGAAATCCTTTAAAGACGCTAAATAATCCCGTCCATAAGCAAAAAAATAAAAATCTTGCCCATTGTCCTCCCGCTTTTTAAAATTGTAGTTCTCATCAATCAAAAATGACGCGGAATCATCTAATAAACTGTAGCCATTTTTTGCCATCAGGCCTTCCGACAACTTTGTAGCGCCATTAACTTTATCAAGGGTTCTTGCAGTTCCTTTTAAAGTGGTTAATTCATCACCAAAGGTCCATTGATCGTGGTAGCTTGCATAATCAAATTTTAAATCAATACTTAAATTTTGTGGCGTAAAAGGACCTTTCTTATAATATAAATGGAAATAGTTCGTAGAAATTTCTAGAATTCCTTTTTCTTCCGTTGCTAAAAATGTAACGGCTGGAAAATCACGTCTGGTGACAACTTGGGTACTTTGATCTTCAAAGGTACCATTTGCGGAATATTCCATCCGAATCAAGCGCTCTGTTAAAACCGTAAATCGATAATAACGACCTTGAATGACATTTTCTGGATTTGCTTCCCCTTGTAACAAAAATTTCTCTGCCATTCGCCTCTTCCCCCTTCGTTAAGATTGATAAAAAAAAAGCAATCAAGAACACGAATGAACTTCATTGCTTTTACAATTTTTTAGACAGCCTTAATTAATGACTACTTTTTCAACTTGGTCGATAAATTCTGAAGGAGGCATTTTTGAAGGAAAGCGTTCAATTAATTCCCCATCTCTGCCAATTAAAAATTTGGCAAAATTCCATTCAATTTTTTTCCCATCCGTTTGTTCAACTAAATACTTGTACAACGGATCAGCATCTTTTCCCTTAACCTTGATTTTTTGATGCATTGGAAATGTCACACCATAATTTAATTGACAAAATTCCATAATCTCATCATTGCTTTTAGGATCTTGCATCATAAATTGATTGCAAGGAAATCCTAAGATTACAAAATCCTTTTCTTTAAATTGTTCATACATCGCCTCTAAGCCTTCTAATTGAGGTGTTAAGCCACATTTGCTTGCTGTGTTAACAATTAATAGGACTTTGCCTTTGTATTTACTTAAAGAAACTTCTTCGCCGTTCATTTGAGTCACATTGAATTGATATACTGACATTGCAATCCCTCTTTTACAAATAGTTTCTTTTATTGTATCAAACATTGTGTCATGTGGGTACGAATTCGATTTAAAAAAAAATTGCCCTGTCAAATGAACAGAGCAACCTTTTCTTTTTTAATCGTTAAAGCCATTTTGGCTACTGATTTGTTTAAACCAATGACCACTTTTTTTAATCGTACGTTTTCCATCTTCTGCAAGATTTACTGAAATAAATCCGTAACGATTTTTGTAAGCATTGTTCCATGACCAGTTATCCATACACGTCCACATATGGTAACCTTGACAGTTTGCACCTTCGGTAATAGCTTGGTGCACGTATTTTAAATGGTCTTTCACAAAATCAATTCGATAGTCATCTTCGATTTCGCCCTTTTCATTAATGAATCGTTCTTCGCCTTCAACGCCCATTCCATTTTCAGAAATATAGCAACGAATATTGCCATAGTTCTCACGCACATTGGTTAAAATATCGTAAATTCCTTTTTCATAAATTTCCCAGCCACGATACGGATTCATTTTTCGGCCTGGCATTTCATAGGTATCAAAGTAATCCTCTGGCATCGGTCCATTCGTATGATCAATTGGCGTTTCTTTGGCTTTGACGCGTCTTGGTTGATAATAATTAATACCTAATAGATCAACTGTATTTTCTTTAATAATAACTAAGTCTTCTTCCTCATATACAGGTAAATGATCAATTTCTTTTAACAATTCAACCAATTCGACTGGGAATTCTCCTTTAACAGAGGGATCTAAAAAGGAACGGTTAAAGAACGCATCCGCAATGACTGCCGCTTTCACGTCAGCTGGATTCGTTTCATCCCGCGGATAACTTGGTGTCAGGTTTAGAATAATCCCAATTTCTCCACCCAGTTTCATCCCATGATAAGCAGCAATCGCCTTAGCGCTAGCTAGCATTTCATGGTATCCCACTTGAACAGCGTGCTTTAAATTAATCTCTAACGGATAATGAAATTGATACAAGTACCCTGCTTCAACCGGTACAATCGGTTCATTATGCGTAAACCATTTTTTCACTCGATCGCCAAACAATTCGAAACACGTTTTAGCAAAGGTTACATAAGCATCTACCGTTTCACGATTTAACCAACCACCTTTTTCTTGTAAAGCCATCGGCATATCAAAATGATATAGATTCATGAATGGTTCAATACCATTCGCAATCATATCGTCAATATAGTCATTGTAAAAAGCAACAGCTTTTGGATTTACCGCTCCCACACCATCTGGAATTAAACGACTCCATTGAATGGATGTTCGAAAAGTCGTGTGTCCAGTTGCTTTCATTAATTGAATATCTTCTTGGTATTTTTGATAAACTTGTGATGTTTTTTCAGGTCCAACTTGGTTAAAAAATTTTTCTGGTGCTTCTTTATACCAGTAATCCCACATGCTGTCGCCTTTGCCATCATTTTCGATACGGCCTTCTGTTTGTGGTCCACTCGCTGCTGATCCCCACCAAAAGCCTTTTGGAAATTGATATTCTGTCAATTGACTCACTCATTTCTATTAATTATTATTTTTAAAGTGCTTACATTTTCTTTACACCTTGAATTATACACACTTATACTTTAAATGTCTAGTCTTTTAAAATTTTAAAAAAAAAGACTTCCAAGAACATTGGAAATCTTCTTAGTTAATCCATCCATAATTTCATTTCTTTTTTTTTGATGGTTGTAAATAAACAACCAAACAGAAAATCATCCCAACAACATCAAGTATCGGAATAAATTGACAGACTATCCCTAGCACAATAAACCTTCTAGTTGAATACCCTGCGTCATGAAAACGTCTAACGGATAAATTAAGAATAGGAATTACAGATACTATTTTATAAATTAAAAATATTCCCAACATGATTGTCGTTTCATTTAATGCTATGTAAAGCAAAAACAAACTACCATTAATAATTCCATCACATAAAAGAGTCAACCAAAATTCTAACCTAGAGGTACTGCCCTTGGAATCAAATCCATTTTTCCATAAGTTTTTATAAGCTTTTATCAATAAAAACACTCCTTATCTAAATTATTATAACACTCATTATATAATAATGGATAAAAAATTGAAACATAGGCTAGATTTTATCTAGTTATGCTTCAATTTTTTTATCTTTTCTTCTTATTAAATAGATATAGGACTACGCTTATACTAGCAATTCCTATCAGGATCCAATGAAGTTGGCTCAATTCACTTGTTTGCGGAAGATGATGGATTTCATTATCTTTAATGATGGTTTCTTGATCTGTTAGCGTATTTTCTTCTTCATTATTCTCAGAAGGCTCATTTGCTTCATCTTCTGTTTGCGTTGTCAGTATTCCTGTTACTGGAATACTTGTCTCTCTATTTATTTCAATTGTTTCTCCATAAACTGATTGATTCATTAGTAGCAGCGAAAATACCGTACAACAAAGGAACAAATATGAAAAGTGTTTTTTCTTCATTATTATTTTGTTACTGACTCGCCATTTTTATCTAGTACTTCAAATTTCAAATTCATATTATACGAAACTTTTGTGCTTTCATCTACTAGCTTCTCAGGATCAACCGTTCCTTTATAAGTAAACTCATATACGCCTAATTTAGCATCTAATTTCCCTAATAATTGATTAACATTCTCTTTAACAACTCCATTAGTTACAACATCAATCGCATCACCTGTTTTTGGCGTGAAGCTTAATTTAGTAAGTGCTGGCTCTTCCGAACCTGTAAAGGTTGATAAGTTCACATTGATTGGACGTGCTGATAAATTTTTAATCGTATAATTATATGCCATAATTTCTTTATTTTCCTTTTCTGGATCTGTATTGAATGCAACACTTGTTGGAATTGTTACTTTCAACCATCTATCATCTCCTTCAGGAATATTTTCTTCTGGATCTGTATTGTCTAACTTACCAAGTGTTCCTTTTACTGGAATTTCAACACCTTTTGTTGAATCGTATTGATCACCATCTGCATTATTAATTGTTTGATAACCAGTTGGTACTTGTTCGTCTGCAAAAACCGCTTGCCCCGTTCCAAAAACTATTCCCGCTACTATCATTGGTGCTACTACATTTTTTTTCATTTTATTCTCTCCTTAGTGTTTTTTATTTATATTCAATAGCTTGTACTATTAAATTTATTCATTTACTTGAATCGTCACTACTGCTTGAGTAGTCCCTCTTTTTTGTTTCGTCTTATTGTCGTATATGTCAACATATGCCGTTGCTTTATACGTTCCTACAGCTACTTTTTTTGCTAATTTTGCTTTTGTTATTTCATAGCCCGGCTGAATTATCCCCGATTCGTATACCAAACTTTTATCACTATCTAAATTCACTTTGACATTAATTGGATAAGCATTTACGGGTTCATTTTTAATATAGATATTTCCTTCCAACGTTTCTTGATTGAATGTCGCTTCTGGAAAAATTGTTAACGTGAATTGTGTTTCATCAACTTCCTTTTGTTTGAAGGCCTTCATTTCCTTATCCGTCATTTTGTGTGCGTCTTTAGTCGGTGGAAAAGCCTCTCCTGCAATTAAATCTTTTGGATTTTGATTGTTTTTATACCAATAATAGCCCCCAGCTACTCCTGCCAATAGTAAGAGAAGTAAGAGTATAATAAAAAATCTTTTTTTTAACTTATTATTTTTTAATTTCATTGATTGCTCCTTTTTATTCCTTGATTGCAAATTTCAACACCATACTACTTTCTGCATGGAAGGCATTTTTTGATTTAGGATTAAAATAATCTCCTGCAAAAGAAAGTTCGCTTGAATTTTTAGGCATCAAATCAACAAGATTAGTTGACTTAGAAGCTGCATTCAAGCTTGTTATTTTTTGCTTGCCATCTACGTTAAGATTCAACCTTAAGGATGCTGTGCCTTCCGTTGGATCGGATTCTTGTTCTGATAAATAGGCAACCTCTGAATCTTGATTAACTAAAAATGAAGCCATTGAAACATTCAGAGTTGTATTGTCAGAGTTGTTTTTTATCTTATATTTTTGTGATGTTACTTTTTCTTTATGATCCTTGTCCGAAAAGAATAGTATTTTAGTTGGAATTGTAACATGTACCCATTCATTTTTACGTTGACTTGGATATCATAATCAAATTGAACTTTTTTTCCCGACTGAAGCGTTTCTTCTACTCGAACTTTTGCCGGCTGTTTGCCTGGTTTTGTTGTGTCTGGAAAGGAGATAAATTTCACTGGCTTGATTTGGTTGTATTCTTTAGAATCAATGTATTTTGCCATATTGTTCATAAAGTCTTCTTCTAATTCTTGTGGGGTTGTTCGCAAAAGTGTGGTGGCTTCTTTCGTTTGTAATTGATTAATTCTTAACGGCTGAAAACCTGATTTTGTGACCTCATAATAGGTATTCTTCAATTCTGCATTTTCTTGTAATTCATTCTCATTCACAATCAAGCTATTTCGTTTTGGCTCAGCATGCCAAAGGTCAATTAAGTCCCCCTCTTTTAACTCTATTGGTTGAAATTCTTTAATTTTACTTAACGCATCGTCCTGCCCCGTCGCACTTATTAATCTTTGGGAAGGATTCAACTCATCTTCAAGTAATTGAGTTGGTTGGTCCAGTTTTTTCGTTCCTATCCAATAATAGAGTCCTTCACCGAATTCATTATTAACCTTAGAATCTGAATTTTTTCGTTTAATCCCTACTTGATCCGTCAATGTATAGGTTTTTGAACTCGTATCATGCATAGTGATCACTCCAACCGAATCATCATAGGCTCCTTTTAAATAGATACTCTTTCCCCATCTCACCGTCACAGGTACTTCAATATCTACTGCTTTTCCTTTTCCAGTAATTGTAGCTATCATTTTTTGATTGCCTATAGTTGTTGTATCTGCTGGTGTTTTAATCTTCACTGAATAGTCAGTATTTCCTAATACTTCTTCACCCAATTTAACATTTTTAATAAATTCCATTGGGTTCCTTTTTTCAATAGCCGTTCCTAAATCAACTTCTTGCGAAATCGCTTCTGCAGTTAATAGTCGATTATCCACCACGTTATAATTCAAATGAACATCTGATTCAATATAATAATCATCTAGCCTATCTGTTATTCGAACAATTGCTTCTGTTTGTCCTGCTTTACTAAAGTCAGGCTTTTGAATATAGGTAAAAGTTGGATTATTTGTCAAAGATTGCGATAAAGTGATGTAACTACTTGGCGTTGGAATGGGTGAATTTAATTCCACTGAACTTGGCTCACTTGTTGTATAAATAAAAGCTGGGGAATCTAAAATATTCGAAAGATTGATTACTTTTTCTGTTAAATCTACATTTGAGATTACGCCGTCAATATAGAGTATCCAAGGGTTATAATAAGCTGCTTGATTTTCCGGGATGTCTCTCATATAAACTTCTGTGCGCTTTATTTTTACATTAGCTGTCGTAAATTTATTTTGAAGTCTTTCTATTATTAATTGCTTTCCACCGTCTGTTGTATTAATTGAAATTGTTCCATCCGTTTCAAAGGTTAAACCACCACCTCGCACCTCTATAGTTCCTTTCATCCAAGTGTTTTCACCTGGTCCTTTTTCTTCCCCTTCCCATTGAGGAACATCAATCATTATTTTAGAACCTTTTTGCCATCCTAGATGTTCTATAGAATTTGCTATTCTTCTTTGCAACTGTTCTATAATGTAATCTCCTTTATTAGCAAACATCAAACTTATATCTATTCTTGCCCATGAGGGAACATCTGCCCATTGTGTCGATAAAAAAGGAGTAATCATTTGCTCCTCAGTAGTCGAAATGTTTGTTAACGGATTGATTGGGATTTTTTCAATTTTTTCAGCTTTAACCGTGCTTGTACTCCATAATAATGTTAGAAGAGGAATACAAATCAACTGTTTCTTTTTTATCAATCGCTCTCCATCCTTTATTTTTTAATTTTCACCATGTACTCTTTTCCTTGAAAGTGCTCAATAACTTATCTTTTATCAGACAAATCATTGCTATCATTTGTAAACTAATCTAATGATTATTTTACGTTTATACATATTTTAGTTTTATCAGCAAAGAATCCTATTTTAAGTGGGTTTCTTTTTTTTTTATTTCATTTTTTTAGTTATACATAATCTCGTAACAAAACATTAGATTAGTTTACAATTATATGATACTTTGATATTCTAACATGGATAACACTAGGTGTGTTGACGAGTTCTTGTCCATCAATAGACAGGAAAAAGAAAAAGGAGCGTTCTATGTATTCAAAAATTTTATCCGAATCAAGGCAAAATGAGCTATTAGTTCTCTATGACATTATCCAAAAAAAACAAACTCTACAGACCTTATCTGAAAATTTAACAATTCCCAGTCGAACAGTAAAAAGCTATCTACAAAAAATAAATCTTGAAATTGAAGAATCCTTTCATTTTCAAACGTTTATTCAAGCAAATTCTAAAGGAGAGTATACAATAAATCCCTCCTTTTCTGAAAAAAAATTACTTATTTACTATCAACTCAAATTAAATTATTTAAAAAAATCCCCTTATTTTATTTTGCTAGTTCTTCTAACAACAAATTATCAGCTTACTGTAACTGAGGCGACCAATGAATTATTTGTAACTTCCTCCTATTTAAGTCGCATTATAAAAACTCTTAATGAAAAACTTATCGTCTTTGATTTTCAAATTACTAAGGAAAATTCCTGCCTATTATTAACTGGCAATGAATTAGCTATTCGTACCTTTAGTTTCCTCTTCCTAGGGGATGCTTTTCAAAGTCTAGAATGGCCTTTTAAAGAATTTACGAAAGAAGAATTACGACAACAACTTCCACAGGATATCTTAAAAGATTCAGCTAAACGCTCAGATACAAAAAAAATTTACTCTATTTTCTATTTGCTGTCCTAACGATCCGAATTAAGCATCAAGCTTTTCCGAAAAAACCAAACTCAGAGGAATTTACTATTCTCGATCTCATCCAAAAGAACCATGACGTCTCCAGAATCTTTAATGCTCATTCTTTTGATGGACTTTCGCTAAAGGATTATAAAAGTGAAATTCTTTATTTTAATTTTTTTACAAGAATTTTTCTTTCAGATATCATTTTACATGATAAAAAATTAACACTTGGTCAAATTTTTTCAAGAAAAGAAGCAGATGCAACGGCATTTGCCTCTCATCTAACAACCGAACTTAAACAGCAATTTAAAGGAGACTTTACTGAAGAAACTTCTTTTCTTTTTATCTATTATTTCACGTTGCTATATGTATTTTTTCAATTAATGGGTTCTAAAATTCCTTATTTTTTAGAATTGCATTTTCCAAAACCAGACTATAATTTATCAGTCAACGATCAAAAAATGGATGAGATAAAAGTTTTTTACGACAAATTTTCAAAAAAAGCACTTCAAGAGCATCATTATAAATTACTTAAACACCCTCTTTTAAAAGATTATTTTTGCAGTTTAATCTATACTTTATTGCAAATTGTAAAAACACCTCGAATTTTTATTTACTTACAAATAACAAAAGATTTCACTGGTAAATTTTTTATTACAGAGCAATTGGCAACTATGTTTAACACTGAGACTGTTGTGATTACAGAAGATGTTCGAAAAGCAGACTTAATTATTTCAGATACTCTTGAATTATCTACAAGTTGCAAATCAATTTTCTTCCTAAGCTCTCTTAAAAATTACCACCAATGGCAAGAACTTATTCAGATCATTCAACAAATACTATTAGAAGAACTTTTTGTTGAAGAGACCTCGGAGGAATAAAATGAAAACAATTGGCTACGCTAGAATCAGCACCAGTCATCAACAATTAGATGCACAAATCAACGCCTTAACAAAGTATGGCTGTGATAAAATTTTTACGGAACAAGAAAGTGGAAGAAAAACAAAGCGACGTCAATTAGATAAAGCAATCGCTTCTCTTGAAAAAGGAGACACCTTTGTCATTTTTAAGTTAGACCGTTTGTCGCGAGGAACAAAACACTTGCTTTCATTAATGGAATTTTTTAATGAAGCTGAAATCAACTTTGTCAGTATTCAAAATAATATTGATACCAGCACCTCTATGGGAAAATTTTTCTTTACTATCATGAGTGCATTTGCAGAAATGGAAGCAGAATTAATTCGTGAACGAGTATTGTCTGGACTAGAAGCTGCAAAAGAAAAAGGAATCACGTTAGGAAGACCGATTGAAAATAAAAATTTAAAGACTGTTATTGATCAATATATGAATACAGACTTATCGATTACAGAAATCGCAAAATTAAATCAAATTTCAAGACCTACTGTTTATAATTACTTAAAAAGAGAAAATATACCTAAACGTAGCAAAATTCTGTAATAAAAAAAAGCTATTCAAGGTCCCTTCGCAGGGCTCTTGAATAGCATTTTTTTATTTGATTCGCATCATACGATCCGTTTCACGTTTCATGTCTTTGCGTTTTAAATCTTCACGCTTATCATAATTTTTCTTACCTTTAGCTAAACCAATCAATACTTTTGCGTATCCGTCTTTAATATAGACTTTTAAAGGAATCAATGTATTTCCGGTTGCTTTAGTTTCATTTAATAGACGCAAAATTTGTTTTTTATGCATCAATAATTTACGAACACGCAAGGGATCGTGATTAAATTGATTTCCTTGCTCGTAAGGACTGATATGCACATTGTGCAAGTATATTTCGCCATTTTGAATTTTGGCATAGCCATCTTTCAAATTGATGCGAGCTCCTCGAACGGATTTAATTTCTGTTCCTTGCAACACCATACCTGCTTCAACGGTATCTATAATCGAATAGTCATGACGCGCTTTTCTATTTTGGGCAACTAATTTGCCATCGCCTTTTGGCATATGCATTTCGCCTCCTTTGGTTCCTTAAAACAACTTTATTTTTTCTTTTTCTTTTTGGCCACAGCTGTATAAAATGGTTTTTTACCATTTTTTGCTTTCGTTTCACTTTTAGTTGAATGATTGTCATTGAAGGAAACTTTCATTTTCTTTTTCTTACCAGTTTCTTTCTTTTTATAGCCGCTATTTGTTGATGTGCGCTCTTCGCTTCTTCCTCTGCGCTTACTATCACCTCGACCTCGTCCTTTAGCAGGACGATCTTTAAGGGCTGTTTTAGGGGCATTAGGATCTGGAACAATTGAAAAATCAATTTCTCTTGTTTCAACATCAGCTTTTTCAACTTTTATTTTGATTGGTTGACCAATTTTATACGTAACTCCAGTTCGCTCACCAACTAGCATTAAATGACTTTCAACAAAATTGAAATAATCTTCTTTCATATTCGACATATGAATTAAGCCTTCAATTGTATTTGGCAATTCAATAAACATTCCAAATTTTGTTACTGAACTAATCACACCTTCATAAATTTCACCGACTTTATCCGCCATGTATTCTGTTTTCTTAAGCGAATCGGTTTCACGTTCTGCATCCACTGCGCGACGTTCCATTTTCGAACTTTGCTCTGCAATGTCTGGCAATAGATTTTCCCATTTAGTCTGCTGCTCGTCCCCAATGCCATTGTCTGCATAAGAACGAATCAGGCGATGAACGATTAAATCAGGATAACGACGAATTGGGGAAGTAAAGTGCGTATAAAACTCTGCTCCTAAACCGAAATGGCCCAGTGGATCCATATCGTATTTTGCCTGTTTCATACTACGTAACAACATCGTTGAAACAACGGCTTCTTCTGGTTCACCACTCACTCCTGCTAATACTTTTTGCAATTGCTTTGGTGATACATCTTGACTCGTTCCTTTAACCACGATTCCAAAAGCCGTCACAAATTCCATAAAACGTTGCATCCGGTCTGAATCTGGCTGTTCATGGATACGGTAGATAAAAGGTACATTTAATTTGAAATAGTGCTCTGCTACCGTTTCATTTGCAGAAAGCATAAAGGATTCGATCAAACGCTCTCCAACACCACGTTCACGCATCAAAATTTCTTTTGGATGACCGTTCTCATCCACAACAATTTGAGCTTCTGGCGCTTCAAAATCAATCGCGCCACGTGCTTTACGTTTTGCGACTAAGATTTGATGAAGTTCTCCCATTAATTCAAACATTGGTACTAATTCTTCGTATTCTTTACGAATCTCAGGATCTTTCTCCATTAAAATTTGATTGACTGCAGTATACGTCATACGACGTTTTGAATGAATCACACTTGGGAAAATTTTGTGATTCACTACTTCTCCTGCCGAATTGATTTCCATTTCACAACTCATAGTCAAACGATCCTCAAAAGGATTCAGTGAACATAAGCCATTTGATAAACGGTGTGGCAACATAGGAATCACACGATCTGTTAAATACACACTTGTTGCTCGTTCAAAAGCTTCCGCATCTAATGGGCTATTTTCAGTTACGTAATAAGACACATCTGCAATATGCACGCCTAAATGATAGTTTCCGTTGGCTAACTTGCGGACTGTAACAGCGTCATCTAAATCTTTTGCATCCTCGCCATCAATCGTTACAATCAATTCCTGGGTTAAATCCGTACGTCCTTTGCGGTCTTCGTCTGAAATCTGCTCAGGAACTGCATCGGCTTGTTTCAATACTTCTTCTGGAAATTCAGTTGGAATACCATGTTTATAAACAACCGTTAAAATATCTACACCTGGGTCATTTTTGTGCCCGATTGTTTTTGTTACAATTCCTTGCATACTTGTTGGAAAAGCAACGTCTGGATAATAGGTAATTTCAACTAAGACCATCGCACCATCAACAGGTTTGATACCTTTTGCTTCAATAAACACTTTATAGTTGCTTAACTTTTTATCTTGAGGCACTACGTAACCATATAAATCCGTTTCTTCAATTCCCTCTTCACTATAGGCATAAAATTCGCCTACAAATTGATGAAATTTACGCTCGATAATCGCTTCAACGGATCCTTCTGCTCCACGATCACGCCAAGGCTCTGCTACGCGACTAATGTCGATTTTTACAATATCGCCATCTAACGCAAAGTTCGTATGGCCTTGTGGAATGTAAACATCGTCATCCTCATCTTCAATTGAAACAAAACCAAAGCCTCGATCATTTGCACGAAAGATACCTTCTAATCCTGGTTTTTCTTTTGGTAACTTAAAATGACCTTTTTTATTCAACTCAACGGCCCCTTCTTGCTCCATTTTAGCTAAGGCTCCTACTAACAATTTAAAATCAGCCGCATTCGTTAGGCCTAAACTTTCACTAATATCTTTGACTGAAAAAGATTTTTTCTTACTATTTTCAAGGTAGACTAAAATCGTGTCCTTGATTGTTTTTTTATTTTCCATTTAATTTATCCCTCATTCCAAGATAACTGGTTTAAAAAGGCTAGCACATCTTTTTCAAGTTCGTGGTGAGCCTTTCCAACCGTTATCACATGACTACTATTTTCATACCAATGAAATGTTACAGCTGCATTGGTTAAAGCTTCTTTTAGTTGATAAGCGGCGTTTGCATCAATCAATTCATCTTTACCTGCTTGAGCAATGAAGAAGGCTTCTGTAATCGTTGAAAGCTTTTGTTGGATGCTTCGCGTGAATTCTTGAATCTCTTGTAGCTGCTGTTCGACTTCTTTTTGAATCGTAGGCAATTTTACATTGATTTCATCAGCTGATTCTCCAGCAATTTTTTTTACCGTTTTAACATAATTTAAAAATGATTTTAAAACCAGTGAATAGTCTCCCATAAATATTGGCGAGCAAAGAGTTCCACCACCAAGAACCCGTTCTTCTTCTATGGCTTTCGTTGCAAAAATACCACCTAGCGACAACCCCATAACGGCAATTTCTTGATAGCCTTTTTCGCGTAAAAAAGCGAGGGCTTTCTTAGTATCTTCCCACCAATCCAGAGGTGTTGCTGCTAAAATATCTTCTGGATTAAGCGTTCCGTGACCTGTAAAGTGCGGTGCGTACACCGTATAATTTTCTTTTTCTAACGCTCTACCTAGCATCCGCATATCTGCTGAACTGCCTGTATAGGCGTGTAATAAGAGCACCGCTCTTGGGCCATTTTCAAAGAAAAAAGGTTTTGGCAAGACAATCTTTGGCATGAAACTTCCTCCTACTCAACTCATTCTATCTTCTATTTTACTGTATTTTTCTTTAATTGTATAAAATTATTGTTTTAAAATCGATAAATTTCTCATTTTTACTAAAAAGAAAACCACCTGTTTAAAATACAGGTGGCTCATTAATTTGTTTATTTTGCTGTTAAAAAGGCAAGTGCGATGGTAAGAACGAAAAATACAATTCCTAACACAACTGTCACACGTTGTAATACGGCTTCAAATCCGCGTGCTTTTTGTTTTCCAAATAATTGTTCAGCTCCACCAGTTAAAGCACTGGACGCGCTGTTTGTTTTAGTTGGTTGCATTGTAACGACAATAATTAACAAAACTGAAACTACTAACATAGCAATTAAAAGTGCATTATACAAATTTATTGCCCTCCCGTCTGTTCTAAACATTTCATATATCTTAACTTTAGCATAGTTTTCAGAATATTACTAGTAAAGTTCGCTATTTTTTTACACCCTGTTATTATTTCTCTGTTACGTAGGCCCATTTATAAGAATAGTTCGCTCCAACAAGGTGACTGACGATTCCTTTCACATATGATTTTTCTAAAACAGCTCGGGAACGCTGGTAAATTGGCGCAATATTATAGTCATCTAACAGAATTTTTTCTGCTTCTTCCATATCACTCCATCTTTTGTCTACCTGAGCTAAATCAGTTGATCCAATTGCATCAACTAACGCATCATACTCCTTGTTAGAATAACTTGTTGTATTATAACTTTTACCTGTTTGGAAAATATCTAAATACGCCATTGGATCACTATAATCCGCACTCCAACCAGATAATTGAATGTCGTAGTCTTGTTTTGAATCTAGTTCTAACCGAACTTTAAATGGAACATTTTTTAAGCTAACTTTAAGTCCAGTTAAGTTTGACTCCCATTGACCTTGCATAAATTCAGAAGATTTTTTAGCACTGTCTGTATCACCAGAAAGTAACTCTATTGTTAACGTCTCTACTCCTAGTTCTTTTAAGCCTTTTTTCCAAGCCGCTTGTGCTTCTTTTTTATTAAACGTTTGAAGATCACCACTGGATTTTCTAAAATCAATTTTCCCATCAGGTGATTTTACTAAACCGGCTGGTATTAATCCATTCGCTACAATAGAATCATTTTGTAAAACGGTATCCACATAGGCTTTTTTATCGTAAGACAAAGCCAATGCTTTTCGAATATTTTGATTAGCTAATGGTGTTTTATTTCCAGCTTTTTCTTGATTGAATTGAAAATAAAAAACAGAAGATTCTGGAATAGATTTTAGATTAAGATCTTCCTGATAGTTAGCTAAATAGTCTCCATCAATCGTAGTGATATCTGTAGCATCACTATCAAATAAATTAATCCGAGCTGAATTTTCTTTGACAACATCGACATTAATTGTATCTAATTTAACAGTCTCCTTATCCCAATACATTTGATTTTTTTGATAGACCCACGTTAAACCCGTTCCGTCCCATTTTGTCAAAGTAAAAGGACCATTATAAATCATAGATTCACTTGTTGTTGAATACCGATTTCCTTTTTCAGCAACGTATTTTTGATTTTGTGGAAAAAAAGTTGGTGTTGTTAATAATCCTTTAAAATAAGGAACATTCGCAACTAACTGGATTTCTAACGTTTGATCATCTAACGCTTTAACACCGAGTTCATCAATCGATTTTTCGCCTTTTTGAATTTCGATTGCATTTGCTAAAACGCCCTCAAATAAGTAAGCAAATGCCGCTCCTGAAGCTGGATCAACTGTTTTTTTCCAAGCATAAACAAAATCATTAGCCGTAACTAGATCGCCATTAGACCATTTTGCCTCTTTTTTTAGTTTGAATGTATAGGTTAACCCGTCCTTGCTAATTGTTGGCTCTGCTGAAGCCATCCCTAATTCGACTTCTCCATCTTTAGTTGCTCGATAAAGCCCTTCAAAAACATTATTCATTACAACAGAACTCACTCCATCAACATTTAAGGCGGTATCCATCGAAGGAATTTCTGCTGTTTCAATAATGGTTAACTCCTGTTTTTTTGCTAGTGTTTCCTTTTTCACTTGTTTTGTTGACTGATTGCTGACCTCTTCTTTTTGATTCCCACCACAAGCTACTAAAATCGTCATTACTAACACTGTACTTGACACCATTCCCAGTTTTTTAACGTTCATCCAAGCACCTCTTTTTAATCTTATTTTAATCTAATTCTAATTTTAACAAAACCATTATTTAATTACAAACATTTTTTTATTATTAAAAAAAAGAAACTGACACGTTATCAAATTAATGAATGCCAGTTTCTTTTAATTTACTTTAATAAACTTCGTAACTTTCACCAGTTTGCAAACCTCGTACACTTTTAACAAATGCATTGGCTACCTTTTCAGCACTCACTGGATTGAATCCTACAAAGAAGTCTTGGTATTTATCCCAGGATTCTTTCAATACATTTGGACTAACCGTGTTGATGCGAATTCCTCTTGGCAATTCAAGCGCTGCTGATTTGGCAAAGGCTCTGACACCCCCATTGGCTAATGCAGCGGATGCCCCTTGATAAATAGGATCATCCATCATAATTCCAGTAACTAATGTAAAACTGCCTTTATCCTTAACAAAATCAGTTCCTAATAAAACAATATTTACTTGTCCTAACAGTTTATTTGTCACACTTACTAAATTGTCTTCAACTGTCATTTCTTTTAAGGGTCCAAAATGAGCAGCTCCTGCAGTCACAATCACAGCATCTATCTTGCCAGTTTTTTCAAACAACGACTGAATACTGTCTACTGAACTGATATCTACTGGGTATTCTTTCGAATGACGGCTAGCAATTAACACTTCGTAATGTTTTTCTAATTTCTTAGCTACTGCGGTACCGATGGTTCCTGTTCCACCAATAATCAAAGCTTTTTTCATCTGACAACGCCTCTTTTCTTTCAATAAAATTCTTCATTACTCAGTGTACGCCACTTTATTTTTTTGAACAACTTTTTTTACTCGTAAAAAAATAGGACTTAGACGGGAAAATCTAAGTCCTATCTTTTTAATGACTAGCTAAATCATGGATGAATAATCCACTTAACAATTTGGGTTCAAACCAAGTTGATTTAGGTGGCATAATTTTCCCACTATCCGCAACTTGAAGCAATTGCTCCATCGTCGTTGGAAACATAGCAAAGGCAACTGTAAAAGTACCGGCGTCAACTAAGCGTTCTAACTCCTCTAAGCCTCGGATTCCACCAACAAAATCAATCCGCTTATCTGTTCGGATATCTTCAATTCCAAATAACGGCGTCAACACTTCGTTTTGTAAAATCGACACATCAAGACGAGCCACCTCATCCGTTGGAATTGCTTCAGGCTTCACAGTGAGTTGATACCAAACCCCTGCCAAATACATGCCTATTGTTTTTTCTTTAGCTGGTTTAAAAACTTCCGTACCAACTCGACTCACGATAAATGATTTTTTCAATTCCTCTATAAAATCAGTTTTTATTGGAACATTTATCACTCGATTATAATCTAGAATTGCTAATTGCTCCTTCGGAAATAAAACAGATAAAAAAGAATTAAATTCTGCATCGTCTTTTGCATTTGGAAATGCTTCACGACGTTTGATTCCTACTTTCACTGCAGATTCCGTACGGTGATGACCATCAGCAATATACAAAGCATCGATGTCAGTAGCAAATAGTGTTGTCAAACGAGTAATCATGGCTTCTTCGTTGATAACCCAGATCTCATGAGTTACCTGATGAAAGCTTTCAAATTTATAGATGGGAGTATGTTTTTGCTGCCAGTCGGCAATCAAATCATTTACCGTTTCATTTTCACGATACGTTAAAAAAATAGGACTGGTATTGGCATCACACGCATCAACATGGCGAATGCGATCTAATTCCTTTTCTTCTCTAGTAAATTCATGTTTTTTTATTTTTCCAGCTATATAGTCATCGATAGACGTACACACCACTAATCCAGTTTGACTACGCCCGTTCATGGTTAGACGGTACAAGTAATAGTGTTCCTGCGAGTCTTGTGTCAGCCACTGCTTTAAAATAAATTCTTTTAAATTTGCTGCTGCTTTTTGATAGACGACTTCGGCATAGGGAGAGCTTTCTTTTGCCAAATCTACTTCGGCTTTATCTATGTGTAAATAAGAATAAGGATTTTCGCTGGCCAGTACTCTTGCCTCTTCCGTGTTTAACACATCATAAGGCAACGAAGCAATTTGTTTGGCGTAATCAGGATTCGGACGAATCCCTTTAAACGGTTTAATTTTAACCATAATTTCCTCCTAATTTCAAAAAGTGGGTTGCTGATTTTCTAATACTCTAATTTTAATAATATTTTCAACGGTTTTCAGTTTAGCTACAATTTTTTCTAATTGATCCGCTGATGTACCTTCTAAATCAATCAAAGTGTATGCATGTTCTCCCTTGCTTCGATTAATCATATTTACAATATTAATTCCATGATTAGCCAGTTCAATCGTCATCGTTCCTACCATACTCGGTACATTTAAATGAATCAAGGCTAACCGAATCGGTGCTTGAAAATCCATCTCAACCGTTGGGAAATTGACTGAACGTTTAATATTTCCAGTTTCTAAGAAGTACTTCAACGTTCTAGCAGCCATTTTTGCACAATTCACTTCAGCTTCAATGGTAGATGCTCCCAAATGAGGCAAGACTAGAACCTTCTCATTGCCGATAAACTGCTCGTCAGCAAAATCTGTAATATATTGCTTCAAATGACCATCAACTAATGCCGTCGCTACTGCTTTATTGTCTACTAATTCACCCCGAGAAAAATTCAATAAAACAGCCTCTTTTTTCATTAAAGCTAACTTCTCATGATTAATCAACTGTTTTGTTTGAGGCAACAAAGGAACATGAATGGTAATATAATCACAGGTTCTTAATACTTCCTCAATTGTTAGAGCACGCTTCACTCGACTTGAAATTGTCCATGCTGTATCCACTGAAACATAAGGATCATATCCTACCACATTCATTCCAATTCGGTAAGCATCATTGGCAACCATTGCTCCAATCGCACCTAAACCGATGACACCTAATTTTTTATCTTGCAATTCAGTTCCAGCAAATCGTTTTTTCTCGCCTTCAACAATTTCCTCAATATTGCTGCCCGTTACGGTTTTCACCCAATTGGCCCCTTCTAAAATCGGTCTAGCAGCTAATAATAAATTAGCTAAAACCAGTTCTTTCACGGCATTGGCATTCGCTCCTGGCGTATTAAAGACAACTATTCCTTTTTCAGTACATGCCTCAACGGGAACATTATTGACTCCCGCTCCTGCTCTACCTATTGCAAGAACGCTATTTGGCAACTCTTCTTCCGTAATTTTATGACTACGAATTAATAAGGCATCTGGTGTTTCACTTTGATTTAATTGGTAATGCTCCTCATTAAATTTTTTTAAACCGGCTTTAGCAATCGCATTATAAGTTTTAATTTGAAACATGTAGCGGCGCCTCCTCTGTTTTTTTAGTAAATGTATCCATAAATTCAATTAACGCCGTGACACCCTCAATTGGGAAGGCATTGTATAAACTTGCTCTCATTCCACCGACTGAGCGATGACCTTTTAAGTTCACAAAACCTGCTTTTTCTGCTTCTTCAACAAATTGTTTATCGATGGCAGCATCTCCTGTTACAAAGGGAATATTTGTCAACGACCGAGACCCACGCTCAACTGGTGATGAAAACAAAGACGATTGGTCTAAGTAATCATAAAGAAGCTGCGCTTTTTTTCGGTTGATAGCTTCAATTGATTTTACTCCACCCAGTTCTTTTAGCCATTCGAACACTAATTTTGCCACATAGATCGCAAAAGTTGGAGGTGTATTGTACATTGAATTATTTTTTTCTTGAACAGAATAATCTAACATCGCCGGCAGATTGTCAACTAAACGAATCAAATCCTTTCGAATAATTACTACTGTTAAACCAGCAGGTCCAATATTTTTTTGAGCTCCTGCATAAATAAGGCCAAAATCAGATACATCATATTCACTTGAAAGAATATTGGATGACATATCTGCAATAACAGGAATTTCTATCCCTGTTGGAACTTCAAAATAAGTCGTTCCTTCTATTGTATTGTTTGTTGTAATGTGTAAATAATCATAATCAGCTGTTACTGCTGGAATAGTTGGAACTTTTTTAAATTGATCTTGCTGTGAGCTTGCAATCACATCTACTGTTAAATCAGGTATTTTAAGTGCTTCTTCGATTGCTTTTTCAGACCAAGAACCACTATTTACATACGCTACTTTTTTATTTTGCGCAAGATTCATCGGTATCATTGAAAACTGCAAGCTCGCTCCACCTTGTAAAAAGAGCACACTGTAATGATCTGGTATTGACATTAATTCACGTAAAAGACATTCAGCATCATCAATAATTGCTTGAAAAAGGGAGGATCTATGACTCAATTCCATCACGGACATGCCACTGTCAGCATAATCCAACATTTCGTCTTGAACTTTTTTTAACACAGAACTTGGTAAAACAGCCGGTCCTGCAGAAAAATTGTACACTTTCTTCATCTTATCTTCCCCTTTATCCCTTTTTACATCCTCATTATTTTCTAACCAAAAAGAATGTATTTCTCATTATATCAGAAAAATACGAATAAAAAACAATAAAACGATAATTAATTACATACTTTAACAATTTAAACGGTTTTTTTAAATAAAAAAAGTAGCTATAACACGAAATACACGAATGATAAAACTATACCTTTTCTCATTTAATCAAAAAAACTGCTAAATCAAAAGAATGTTTCCTTTGATTTAGCAGTCTGCTTATTTTTGTTTTTCAGTTTCAAATATTTGTAAAATATAATAATTTTCGGCTTCTGGAATGTCAATATTCAACTTGGTTTTAATCGATTGATTGGCTTTTATGACAGCATCATAATAATCAGAAGCTTGATTGTCCATCTCGTCAACCACCGCCATTGTATCATTTAAAAGCGTTCGCTCAATTGCACCCGCAATGTGCATGACCAATCCAATAATAAAGCTATTACTAAAAGTCTGATTTTTTTCCTCTGCTACAATTTGGCAATAATCCCATAGCACATCAATCACTTTATGTGGATTAATAAAAGTGAAGTAGCCTTTCATATAATCTTCGCAAAGCTCTTTCGTTAATATTGGTACCACCTGTGTTGATTCTAAAGCTAGATTGGCTCCCACCAAATCACGAATTCGATCTGCACCTCCCCCTTGAATCAATTCATCCAATGGAATAAACGGAACATCCAGTGTTGGTTTCACCACTCCAGTAGTAGCAATAATTTGATATTCTTGGGCTAAGTTTTGAATTGTCTGATCGACATCAATTAGCGATAGCGGAATCACTGTAATCGAATCATCCATCAAACTCTCTAGCGCCGCTTCGATAATTTCTTTAATTTGCTTAGCCGTTCCCTCGCCTGTTGAACAAATCGTAATAATAGCTTTAGGCTTGTTAAATTCCAATAAGTCTTTTTCTGGAAGCTCTTCTGGATCAAAATCTAAAAACGTACTATATCCTCTAAATTGTTTCAATGAGTCAAAAATACTGATCAAATCGTTATCAATTAACGATGTTTTTCTAGCCGCCTCTAGTACCACAGGAGTAGTCACCATATCAATCGTCCGCACTTGTATACCCGTTTCTTCTGTAATCCTTGGGCCAAATGTGCTAAGTGAGCCCATATCGACTAATAACATCACGCCATTTCCTTCATCAACGGCTATTACTTGATCCTTAACTAAATCAAAAGCTGTATGAGGATTCATTTCAAGTGGCATATCTACCGAATGGATATTATTTGCACTTAATAATTTTGAGACGACCTGTACCATACTTGAAGCTGTGCTTTTTCCATGGGCAGCAACGACAATTCCAACTCGACCAGCTGTATTCTCTTGTTTTAAAGATGCCAATAACATTGTCAAATACCAACACTCTACCTCGGGTACATCCATTTGATATTTTTGATAAATGTGTTCTTTAATCATCAATGCCACTTGATATTCATCTTGATACTCGACAATTAGCTCTTCCAAATTATCGTTTTTGCTAATAGGTAGATCCCCTTCTTTTGCACGTTTAATAAACGAACTTAAGTGAAGACTCATAGCATAAAGAAAATTATCTTGAAATTGGTAATTTAATTTTTTTTCGGCTAATTTTCGAATTTCTTTTGTTAAGGTAATCACCTCGTCATCCACAATATCCGTCAAATTGCTTTCTTTATTATAAGACATTTGATTTTGTTTATAGAATGATTTTAAATGTAAATTGATATCTGTCGTAATAAAATTATTAATATGCTCTTTGTCTAAGCCTTCAGCCTTCAACAGGGCAGCTTTATCTCCAATAATTTCATAGAGGTTATAAGGCAATTCATAAGCATCTTCATGATTCACAAAGATCGAATCCTTTGGCAAAATTTTAATACGTGGTTCAAGGTATTTTGAAATTTCATTTAATTCGGTACGATTTTTGGCTAAATGAACTAAGCCTTCTTTTATACTAGCTGTCAAAGCTTCCATAGTAATATGAATCTCATTACTATTATCCATGCTATTTAAAAAACCTTTCGCGCAAGCCAGTTGAATATTTGATTTTAATTGCCCAATATTTCCATAAGTGACACTACCTAAAAGGGATTTTACTGCGTCTTCATCAATAATTATTTCTTTATTAATCCGTTTTGCTTCAATTGAAAGCAAGAGCTTTAATAACTGAATTTTTTCTTTGGCTGGACGTTCACTAAAAGCAGGCAATTGAATCGTAATTGGAATTCGTCTAACAAAGGTGGATAACAATGCTGATTCAGGATTTTCTGTGGTTGCGCAAACAATTCGCACATTTGAAGATACTTTTTCACCAGTATCTCCCATTTTTTGAAAAGTGCCATTATCCATAAAATAAAACAGCATTTCTTGACCTTCTGGTGGTAAGCGATGGATTTCATCAAGAAAGAGCATGTTGTTATTTGCTTTCATCAATAGACCGTCTTTAGCTTCACTTGCACCTGTAAATGCACCTTTGACATGACCAAATAAATGCGACATTAGCAATTGTGGATTTTGTGAATAGTCTGCACAGTTAAAGACAATCATAGCTTGATTTTCTTCAATAATTTCCTTATTTTGTGAGTATTGATACATAGCATTAGCAAAGAAAGTTTTCCCAGACCCCGTTGGTCCGATGATTAGACTATTTAATCCTTTAGGAGGATAAAATAATGCCGCTTTTGCTTGCTCCACTTGATTTTTCAAACTGCCCTTAGAGCCAATCATATAGTCAAATAGATCTTTATCATTAGACGATTTTGGTATTGAAATTTGTTTTTCTTTGTTTTTAGAAAGTAAATTGGTTTCTTTATAGGATACTACTTTCTTAGTTAAGGGCTTCCATTGTTGTGTTCCTTTATCAACATAGCGAACCGGGCGCCCCTCTAGCTTTATGATGTGTCCTTCACGAACAAGTAAATTAAGCTCTTTACTAACATTCGTCCGAACAATTTCTAACGCTTCTGATATCTCACTAGTTGTTAAGCCGCCCCCAAATTCAAGCTCTTCTTGACTGAGGTCTTCAGTGTTATCTTTTACATACTGATAAATACGATCCTTACGTTTCATTTCATCACCAGCCCCTACATTCAATTGTTCTAGTTATTATTTTAGATGAATTTTAATAAATGAGCAAGCTTTTAATGTTATTTAAAAAATTGTACAAAAAAAGAGCTTAGTAATAAATTACTAAGCTCTTTGAACAATTAAGTTTTAAAGCTTACGCTTTTTCAACGTTAGCTGCTTGAGGTCCACGGTTACCTTCTTCAACTTCGAAAGAAACTGCTTGTCCTTCTTCTAAAGTTTTGAATCCGTCTCCACCGATAGCTGAGAAATGTACGAATACATCGTCACCATTTTCGCGTTCGATAAAACCAAAACCTTTTTCTGCGTTAAACCATTTTACTGTACCTTGTTCCATAATAAAATTCCTCCTCATGCGCCGTATAGGCACTTAATTTATTCTTGCTTAACGGTATGAATCGGAATGTTCTGAAACAATTCTTTTCTTTACCTAACAAAAACACTAAAGTAAGTATAGCATGGATTTATTTATAATACAAGCGATTTTAACTACTTTTTGTAAAATAATAAAAAAAATAGTGGATTTTTTTATTTAAATGGAATTTTGATTATAATATTTAATTATGAAAGAGTATTATTTAAGAATAAAAAAGAAAGCCTTCCTTTTACAGAACAGGCTTTCTATCTATTTTATTATGAACGCTTTTTAACTCCTACTAGTCCAATCATCCCAATGAATGAACTAATTGCCAACCAAAAACTAGACTTGCTCTTAGTTTCTCCTGTTTGAGGGAGCGTTTCTGTTTTAGAAGTTGTTGCCTCTGGAAGAACATTTGGTTTTTGATTTGCTATCGGCGTTCCTTGATCCGCTGGTTTTTTTGGATTAATCGGTGCCACTGGTTGCGTTGGATCTTCTGGTTTAGGCTCTGCTTTTTTATTTATTGAAAATTTACCTTTGGAAGTATCCGTTAAGCCTTCTGGAGTAGTCTCTGTAAACGCAACCGTATAGTCACCATCGGCTAAGGCATCCATTTCTGATTGCGGAACTTTCCCACCTGTTCCTGAAGCTACTGGTTTGCCTTCTTTATCATAAATCACCCAGCCTAAGCTTGATTCAGGATGTTTTTGTGTTCCTGTTATGGATTCTGGGTTGACTGTTTTATCAACAGTCGTTGTTGTTTCTGGATGACGCAATTTAAATTCGTCTGATGAAGAATGCGTTAAGCCTTCTGGGCTTGTTTCAGTAAATTTAACTTTATAGTCACCATCTTTTAAACCTTCAATTTCGGATAAAGGGACTTCATTCCCCACTCCAGATGCTACTGTCTTACCGTCACTATCATAAATGACCCACTCAAGACTTGATTCCGGTAATTTTTGTGTACCCGTTACGGATGCTGGATTTACTGGTTTATCAACTATTGTTGTTGTTTCTGGTCGACGAATTTCAAATGTATCAGATGAACTATGAGTATCACCATCTGTACTTGTTTCGGTAAACTCAATTTTATAATCGCCATTTTCTAACTCTTTCATTTCTGATGACGAGACTTCGCTTCCTATTCCAGACGCTATCGGTTTCCCGTCCTTATCATAAATGACCCAACCTAAGCTTGAGTCTGGTAATTTTTGAGTACCAGTTAGTGATTCTGGATTAATTGGCTTATCGACTGTTGTAGTTGATTCTGGACGACGAATTTTAAATTCACCAGAAGAGGTATCTGATATTGCTTCTGGGCTCATTTCAGTGAATTTAACTGTATACTCCCCATCTGCTAAAGCATTAATTTCGGCAAATGGTACTTCATTACCTGAACCTGTTGCTATCGGCTGATTATTTTTGTCGTAGATAGTCCATGTTAACTCTGAATTCTCTATTTTTTTTGTCCCAGTTAATGATTCTGGATTAATTGGTCGATCCACAAGCGTCGTTGATTCTGGATGACGAAGCTCAAAATTGTCATTGGTTTTATTTGTTAAAGGATTGCCATGCATGGTTTTACCTGTAACCGTTGTTTCAATCGTATACTTGCCATCCCCTAAAGTTTGCATCTGTTCAGGCGTTACATCACCCGTTCCTTCTAAAATGAAGCCATTCTCACCTTTAATCACCCACTCAATAACTGCTCCTTCTTTCGCTGAGGAATGATCAACTGAGATTGGGTTGTACTTTCCATGAATTCCATTAATGGTTAAATTAATGTCGATAGATTCTTTGTTGACTTGAACAAGAGTTGTATTTGGTCTAACCGGAGCACCTATAAATTTTTCTATAGATACCTCAACATAGTAAATACCATCTGAATAAGTAGATAAGTCAATTACTGTATTATTTGTGTAATCTCCTGTATAAATAGCTGGTACCGAAAAATGCTCATCATAAATCGCGTAACTCATTGGTCCAGTATTATCTCCCTTATAATCAACTTGAAGAGAGTTTCCTTGATCTACTATAAACATCGCGTTACTAAATGACATGTAATATCCATCATTAGCTGTCAAAAACCATTCTCCAAAAGTATCAAGTCCACTACCACCTATACCTTCATATAGTAATGGATATGAACTTGAATTTGAACCAGATTCTCCTTCAGCATCTACTTGATTAGGAATATTTAACCCTATCAGCAGTCCACTAAATAAAACTAAACTCCCTAAATATTGCTTTTTCATAAAATTATATTCTCCTTCATTAAGTGATTTTTTACAGACATTTTTTGTCTACAAATTCATTTCGTAAAGAAAATTATAACACATTGAATTTAATTTTTATTTTTTACTTTTTCTTTAGTTACAGGCATAAGTTGAACATTATCTTTACTCGTAAAATCTTTTTTATACGCGGTAAGAACACTAATAATGGGAATTAATATGTTTTAAAATACAACTCACATTATAGTAAACTTTGAGGTCTACTCATCATTTAAATATCTTTTTTTAGCTAAAAAAAGATCCACCTTGTTTAATTAAACAAAGTGGATCTTTTCAAATTGCAATGAATGTTCATTACAATGAATAAAAATTATTTATTTTTTAAGTTGTAGAAAGAATCTAAACCTTGATAAACAGCTAAGTCGCCTAATTGGTCTTCAATTCTTAATAATTGGTTGTATTTAGCAATACGGTCTGTACGGCTCATTGAACCAGTTTTGATTTGTCCAGCATTTGTTGCAACAGCGATATCCGCAATTGTTGCATCTTCAGTTTCACCAGAACGGTGAGAAACTACTGCTGTATAACCAGCACGTTTAGCCATTTCGATAGCATCAAATGTTTCTGTTAATGTACCAATTTGGTTAACTTTGATTAAGATTGAGTTTGCAATACCGTTTTCGATACCACGAGCAAGTTTTTCAGTGTTTGTAACGAATAAATCGTCACCAACTAATTGAACTTTTTCGCCTAAGACTTCTGTTAAGTGTTTGAAACCTTCCCAGTCGTTTTCGTCAAGTCCATCTTCGATTGAGATGATTGGGTATTTAGAAACTAAATCTTCATAAAGTTTAACCATACCTTCAGCATCTAATTTACGTCCTTCAGAAGCTAAGTCATAAAGACCAGTTTCTTTGTCGTAGAATTCTGATGATGCAACGTCCATTGCGATTTTAACGTCAGAACCAGCTTTGTAGCCAGCTTTTTCGATAGCTTCGATGATAACAACGATTGCTTCTTCGTTTGATGATAAATCAGGAGCGAAACCACCTTCGTCACCTACAGCTGTGTTTAAACCTTTTGATTTTAATACTGCTGCTAAGCTGTGGAATACTTCTGCACCCATACGGATAGCTTCTTTAAATGATGGAGCTCCAACTGGCATAATCATGAATTCTTGGAAATCCACTTTGTTGTCAGCATGTGATCCACCGTTGATGATGTTCATCATTGGAGTTGGCAATACTTTAGTATTGAATCCGCCTAAATATTGATATAAAGGAACATCTAGGTAATCAGCAGCAGCACGAGCTACAGCGATTGAAACACCAAGAATAGCGTTTGCGCCTAATTTACCTTTGTTAGGAGTACCATCTAATTCGATCATAGTTTTGTCAATCGCCATTTGGTCGCGAACGTCAAAGCCTAAGATTGCTTCAGAGATAACTGTGTTTACATTTTCAACTGCTTTAAGAACACCTTTGCCTAGGTAACGAGATTTGTCTCCGTCACGTAATTCAACCGCTTCGTGTTCACCAGTAGAAGCACCAGATGGAACCATACCGCGTCCAAAAGCACCGCTTTCTGTGTAAACTTCAACTTCGATTGTTGGGTTTCCGCGTGAGTCTAAGACTTCACGAGCTAAAATATCTGTAATAAATGGCATTTTATTTCTCTCCTTTGAGTTTCAATAATTTTTTAGTGCCAAGGCGCATTCGTCCTTAGCTACATTTTAGTCAATTTTATCAATAGTTGCAATGAATTTCGTCAAATTCAAGGCAATCTTATCAATTATTTTTGAATTAAGCTTTCGCCAGTCATTTCTGCTGGTTTTTTAACGCCTAATAAGTCTAACATTGTTGGTGCTACGTCTGCTAAGCGGCCGCCTTCACGTAATGTAACACCTTTTTTAGTAACGATTACAGGAACCGGTACAGTTGTGTGAGCTGTATGCGGTTTGCCTTCTGGCGTTGTCATTGTTTCTGAGTTTCCATGATCGGCAAAGATGATTGCATAACCGCCTTTAGCAGTAATTGCATCCACTACGCGTCCTAAGTTTTCATCAACGGCTTCAATCGCTTTAATCGTTGGCTCTACCATACCAGAATGTCCTACCATGTCTGGGTTAGCAAAGTTTAAAATAATCGCATCATGCTTATCTGCTTCAATATCAGCTACTAAAGCATCGGTTACTTCGTAAGCACTCATTTCAGGTTGTAAATCGTAGGTTTCAACTTTAGGTGAGTTGATTAAAATACGATTTTCTCCTGGAAACTCTTCATTACGTCCACCGTTCATAAAGAACGTTACATGTGGATATTTTTCAGTTTCAGCGATACGTAATTGAGAAAGACCTTCGTTTGAAAGGACTTCACCAATCACATTTTTCATTTCGATTGGAGGAAATGCTACGTCTGCAACAATACTTGGATTGTATAAAGTCATCGTTACAAATTTAACGTTTTCCGCACGAGCGCCACGTTCAAAGAATGTCCATTCTTGATCTGTAAACGCATTTGACAATTGAATGGCACGGTCTGGACGGAAGTTAAAGAATACAACAGCATCGTTGTCTTCAATTTTCCCAACCGGTTGTCCGTCATTTCCAATAATTGCTGGAACAACGAATTCATCCATTTTGCCTGCTGCATAAGAGTCTTCAATGACTGCTTCTGCTGAATCGAACATTTTACCAGTTCCGTGTGCAATTGCGTTATACGCTTGCTCCACACGTTCCCAACGTTTGTCACGATCCATTGCATAGAAACGGCCAGATACTGTAGCGATTTCGCCATAGTTCAAGTCATTCATTGCATGTTGTAGTGTTTGAATATAACCTTTCGCTGAATCTGGTGCGACGTCACGACCATCTAAGAAAGCATGAACGTAAACATTTTTAACACCTTTTTCTTTAGCTGTTTTGATCAATGAAATTAAATGATTGATGTGGCTATGAACCCCACCATCAGATAAAAGACCAAATAAGTGTAAGCTAGAGTTATTTTCTTTTGTATGATCAAATGCACTGTTAATCGCTTTATTTTCTTGAAATTCACCGTCAACAATTGCTTTATCAATACGAGTTAAACTTTGATAAACGATACGTCCAGCACCAATATTGGTATGACCAACTTCTGAGTTTCCCATTTGTCCTTCTGGTAATCCAACATCAAGACCAGCAGCCTTAAGTTGACCATGCGGATAAGTTTCCCAGTAACGATCAAAGTTTGGTTTGTTCGCTAAAGCAACGGCATTTCCCACAGTTTCGTTACGCAACCCAAATCCATCAAGGATAATGATTGCAACAGGTGATTTACTCATTATTTAACGGCCTCCAATAATGCTAAGAAAGATTCTGCTTCTAAGCTGGCTCCTCCTACTAAAGCACCATCAATATCAGACTGTGCCATGTATTCTGCAATGTTTTCTGGTTTAACAGAACCACCGTATTGAATACGAACAGCTTCAGCTACTTCTTTTGAGTATAATTTTTCAACTGTTTGACGAACAACTGCACATGTATCGTTAGCATCTGTTGAAGTTGAAGATTTACCCGTTCCGATTGCCCAGATTGGTTCGTAAGCAAGTACAGAAACTGAAACTTGTTCAGCTGATAAGCCTTTTAAAGCTCCTTCAATTTGTCCAGCAACCCATGCATTTGTTTCGCCAGCTTCACGTTGTTCTAACGTTTCGCCACAACAAATAATTGGTGTCATACCATTTTTGAAAATAGCATGAGCTTTTTTGTTGATGTCTTCATCTGTTTCGTGGAAATACTCACGACGTTCAGAGTGACCAATGATTACATAGTCAACACCTAAATCATTTAATGCAGCTGGACTTGTTTCACCAGTAAAGGCGCCTGATTCTTCAAAATAACAGTTTTGTGCTGAAATTTTTAAATCTGTTCCTTTTGCTGCAGTTACTAATTCTTGTAAAAACAATGTTGGTGATCCGATTACTGAATCAACAGCTGAATTTGCAGGGATTTTAGTTTTAACAGCTTCTGCAAAAGCTAAAGCTTCTGATGCTGTTTTGTTCATTTTCCAGTTACCAGCGATAATTGGTTTACGCATAATGTGTTTGCCCCTTTAATTTTAATTTAAAATCAACAATAGGTCTTCTTTCTGACCGAATGTGAATCATGCTTCTAAAGCGCTGAGGCGCCAAGAATCAAAACTTCTTTTCGAAAGCCACAGTTCGTTCTTTTAGACCGAATGTGAATCATGTTTCTAAGGCGCTGAAGCGCCAAGAATCAAAACTTCTTTTCGGAAGTCACAGTTCGTTCTTTCGGAACGAATGTGAATCATGCTTCTAAGGTGCTGAGGCGCCAAGAATCATGATTATTTATCAGAAATAGAATCCACGCCAGGTAATACTTTACCTTCTAGGTATTCTAGAGAAGCTCCGCCACCTGTTGAAATGTGTGTAAAGTCATCCGCAAAGCCTAATTGCATAGCTGCTGCTGCTGAATCTCCACCACCAATGATTGTTGTTGCGTCTTTTAATTTTGCAATTGCTTCACATACGCCGATGGTACCTTTAGCAAAGTTGCTCATTTCAAATACGCCCATTGGTCCGTTCCATACAACTGTTTTAGCGCCTTGTAATTCTTTTGTAAATAATTCAACTGTTTTTGGTCCTACGTCAAGTCCCATCATGTTAGCAGGAATTGCTTCGTGGATTTCAGTTGGAATATCATTACTGAATTCTGTCGCACATACAGAGTCAACTGGTAAAATCAATTTGCCGTTAGCAGATTCTAATAATGATTTTGCTAAGTCGATTTTATCTGTTTCTACTAATGATTTACCAATTTCTTTTCCTTGAGCAGCGTAGAATGTATAAGTCATTCCTCCACCAACAAGAACTTTGTCAGCAACCTTTAATAGATTTTCGATAACGCCAATTTTATCAGAAACTTTTGCGCCACCAAGAATTGCCACTAAAGGACGATCTGGGTTTTCAACAACGCCACCGATAAATTTGATTTCTTTTTCCATTAGGAAACCAGCTGCTGATTCTAAGTTAGAAGCAATTCCAACGTTAGAAGCATGAGCGCGGTGAGCTGTACCAAATGCGTCATTTACAAAAACGTCGCCTAGTGAAGCCCAATATTTACCTAATTCTGAATCATTTTTACTTTCTTTCTTGCCATCAATGTCTTCAAAGCGAGTGTTTTCAAACATAACCACTTCGCCATCTTTCATATCAGCAATAGCTTTTTCTAATTCAGCTCCACGAGTTTCAGGAACGAATGTTACAGGTTTGCCTAATAATTCGCTTAGACGTTCTGCAACTGGACGCAATGTTTTGTCTGCTTTGTCTTCTTCTGTTTTAACTTTACCTAAATGAGAGAAAACAATGACTTTACCATTTTTTTCAAGAATGTATTCAAGTGTTGGAAGTGCAGCAACGATACGGTTGTCGTTAGTAATAACGCCATCTTTCATTGGTACGTTAAAATCAGCACGAACTAGTACTTTTTTATCTTTTAAATCTAAATCAGTAACAACTTTTTTAGCCATGAGAGAAGCCTCCTATTGTTTATTAAAGACATAAAGAAAAGCGGGAAGCGCGAAGCTCCCCGCTTTTCAAAAATGTCAGAATATGCACATTTTAAAATTAAGAAATAATTAACCTAATTTTGCAAAGTATTCTAAAGTACGGATAAGTTGTGCAGTGTATGACATTTCGTTGTCATACCAAGCAACAGTTTTAACTAATTGGTGATCTCCAACAGTCATAACTTTAGTTTGAGTTTCGTCAAATAATGAACCGAAAGTCATACCAACGATATCAGAAGAAACGATTGCATCAGTATTGTAACCAAATGATTCATTTGCAGCAGCTTTCATTGCAGCATTTACTTCTTCAACTGTAACTTTTTTGTCTAATACAGTTACTAATTCAGTTAATGAACCAGTAGCAACAGGAACACGTTGAGCAGCTCCGTCTAATTTACCTTGTAATGAAGGTAATACTAAACCGATTGCTTTAGCAGCACCAGTTGTATTAGGAACGATGTTTTCTGCAGCAGCACGTGCACGACGGAAATCTCCACCTGGGTGAGGACCATCAAGAGTCATTTGGTCACCTGTGTAAGCGTGGATTGTAGTCATAAGACCTTCAACAACACCAAATTTTTCTTCTAATACTTGTGCCATTGGAGCTAAACAGTTAGTAGTACATGAAGCACCTGAGATAACTGTTTCAGAACCATCTAAGATTTCATGGTTTACGTTGTAAACGATTGTTTTCATGTCGCCTGATGCAGGAGCAGAAATAACAACACGTTTAGCGCCAGCTTTTAAGTGTAATTCAGCTTTTTCTTGAGTTGTAAAGAAACCAGTACATTCAAGAACAATCTCAACACCAAGTTCGCCCCATGGAAGTTCTTCAGGGTTACGGTTAGCAAGAACTTTTACTTCTTTACCGTTAACATTGAAATAACCATCATGAACTTCAACGTCACCGTCGAAACGTCCTTGAGTTGTATCATATTTTAATAAATGAGCCAACATTTTTGCGTCTGTTAAGTCATTGATTGCAACAACTTCAATACCTTCTACTGCTTGGATGCGACGGAAAGCTAAACGTCCAATACGTCCAAAACCATTAATACCTACTTTTACTGTCATAACTAGATTTCCTCCTTTAGGAATTCTTGATTTATTATTTATTTTAAAGGGTTACCCCTTTTAAAATCTGGTTAGCTGCACCTTCGTCTGTAATCAACCATGTTTGACTTGGTGCGTTTTTCATATAAGCTTCTATTGCTGTTGCTTTTGACCTTCCACCAGCGATTGCCAGTACACAAGGAATCTTGGCTAAATCTTTCAATTGTAACCCGATGCGTGGAATTTTATAGACCACTTCACCAGCCTTGTTAAAGAAATATCCAAAAGCTTCACCAACTGCAGCTTGTTCTTTAATCAGAGCTAGAGCTTCTTCACTCATTCCTCTGCGTTCTGCCATTAGTTTGGCATCTCCAATACTGTGTAACACACATTTAGCCTTTGTGACCATTTTTAAAGTGTTGAAAACAGCTGGTTCTTGGAGTAATGGTTTATACGTTTCTTCACTGACTTGTTCTGGCACGTATAAAACTCGATTTTCGCCACCTGTATTTTCAGCCATTTGAGAACTTATCGTATTCGCTTGAATATTCACAGCTTCTCCAATGCCTCCTCTTGCAGGGACAAAGATCAGATGTCGATCGTTGGACAAAGCTTTTGTCATTTGGTCTGCAACCTTTGCCATTGTCGTTCCACCCATAACGGCAATAATATTGTCGCCACTTGGCAGTAGAAAATCCAATGATTCTGATGTTGCATGCCCTAATTCTTCCATGACTTTCCTTTGTTCTTCACTATCGCCTGAGACAATTATGCAATGTTCTATTTGGAAATAAGTAGCCAATTCCTTTTCTTTTTCCCGCATTCCTAAAAGTTGTCCCATCATTTGATCTAACTCATGATAGACGTCTTCCCCAGTAACGGTTAACTCCATTCCTACCTTTGAAGTTTTAATAATGTTTTGCTTTTTTAAAAAATCTGTTTCAGTACGTAAAACACGTTCTGTTACATTCATTTTCCCAGCTAAAACACGTCTACCGACTGGCCCCAACAAATAGATATTGCGCAAAATCTGATACCGTTCTCTAAGAGTCTCCATAATATCAGGTGCTACTTTTTCAATAATAGATAATACATCTTGCTGCATAAGAGTGCCTCTTTCTTCCTTGGTCGTTTAATGACCATGTAAGTCGTTTCGCGACCCTGAGTGCTTAAAAAAATGAAGAGATCCTTAATGAAACAAAAACATTCATTTGACTGTCTGTAGGTTTGTTGTCATTTGTCGCAGTATTTCGCCTACCGCTTCCATCTCTTACACTAATCATTTTAACAGCTTACAAGCTATCTTTCAACTATAAAGTGCTTATTTTTCTATTCCTAAAAAAAATATTAATTTTTGTGTCTATCTTGTGACTAAATTATTTTGTTTCTTTATAACTTAATTCTTGTTTTGTAATTAAGTCTAAAATAAAAACCTGTTTCTTCTTATAACATAGAATAAAAAAATCCACAGGTTTTTTATTAATCAAATCGTTTTCTTTTAGATGAAGAAGGAATGCCTAGAATATCCCGATATTTCGCAATCGTTCTTCTAGAAACGTCAATTCCTTCTTCTTTTAATTGTTCCACTATTTTTTGATCTGACAGAGGTTTATGTTTATCTTCATTTTCTACACAAAATGCGACTCTTTTCCGAACAGAATCTCCTGAAATTTCCAATTCGTCTTCAGAATTTTGTATTTTTGATTGTTGCGTTTTTAATGAATTTGTGAAGAAACTTTTTAATTCGAAAATACCAAAACTAGTCTCTAAATATTTGCCATTAATGGAGCGACTTACTGTCGATTCATGAATATCAAGTTTTTCGGATATCTCTTTTAAAGTTAATGATTTGATTGGATGTGCTGGGTTTAAGAAAAATTCCTTTTGGCGCTCAACAATCGCAGTCCCAACTCGAACAATGGTTTCTCCTCTTTGTTGCAAGCTTTTTTGAATCCACTCGTACTCATTAAATTTATCCTTCATAAATCGTCGTACATCTTTGTCTTCAAATTGAGACATTTCTTGATAATAATCCTTTTGAAAATGAACGACTGGCAAGCCTGTTTTAGCTGATAATACTTTGATTTCATTCTCTTTTGTGACACGTATAATTAAGTCAGGACGGATGTATTGTTCTTTTGTACCGTCATATAAAGCGCCTGGGCGTGGATTCAAGGTCTGAATATAATCTGAAATTTCTTGAATCTCAGCCAAACTAATATCGAATTTTTTCGTAATTTCTTTCCATTTACGATTTGCAAAATTTTCAAATTCTTCCTCTACTATCACATACGCCATATTAGGAGCAAAATCATCTCGCTCTATTTGCAACATTAGGCATTCTTGTAAATTTCTAGCGCCTACTCCTGCAGGATCTAATTGTTGTAATAACGTTAAGGCATCTAGCATTTGGATATCTTGTGCCCCCGTTGTTTTTGCAGCTTCCGATAATTCTATTTTTAAATAGCCATTATCATCAATATTTTCAGTTAAAAAGAAAACCAATTCTCTTAAATAAGTATCTCTCATTGTCAGATGAATTTGCTCCAACAAAAATTCAAATAAGGAAATGCTAGTATCTGGTACTTGATTCAAATAATTAAACTCTTCGTTATGTTGATAGTTCATTGTACTTTTTACGGGTTGAATAGCTGCCTCAGCATCATAATCCCGTTCAACGGTTACTTCGATTAAAGGATTTTCTAGCGCCTTTTGCTCTAAAAAGCTGGCCAGTTCTTCTGTATTATATTGTAGCATTTGAATGGATTGCTGTAATTGTTGTGTCATCGCCATTTTTTGGACTTGTCTTTGTTGTTGGCTAAACTTTTGTTCAAAATTCACAATCATTCCTCCTTCATATCCTTTCAAAATCTTCACTGCTATCATACCATATTTTGAAATTGAAAAGGAATTCATCTTTTTATAGCGTGCTTATAATTAAATCTTGTCTTTTCAACTAAATTCAGCTAAACTATAGTAGTTGATTTAGTCTCCTTAGTGTAATGGATATCACGTAAGATTCCGGTTCTTGAGATGAGGGTTCGATTCCCCCAGGAGACATAAAAACAGAGAACAGATTCATGTTCTTTTTTTGTGTCATTAACTATTTAGCAAAAAGGAGTTTTAAAATGAATAAAATTATCAAGTTAGAAGCTGATTATTTAGTCGTTGCAAAAGAAGATGGCACTACCATTCGTGTTCCATTAGAAACAATCGATTTTGACGCAGCTGTTGGGGACTTAGTTGAAATTTATTATGATGGTCCAAATGTCATTCTACATAGGCCTGAACAAAAAAAAGAAACCGTTCAAGACCGTATTAATATCAACATTGTGAATGAAACTTCTCAAGCGCAAACCCAAGCTCAAGAGCAGGGTCAACAACATACTCAAGTTCAACAAACTCCACAGTATAGCCAAGTTGGCAAATGGGTCAATAAATGGATTTATGTTCTTTTAGCTATTTTCCTTGGTGGATTTGGTGTTCATAAGTTTTATGCTGGAAAATCTGGAGCTGGAATTACATTTTTAATTTTCTGTTGGACTGGTATCCCTGCTATAATTGCTTTTTTTGAAGGTATCTTTGCCGCTTTCAAACCAGAAGATGCAAATGGAAATATTTTTATTCAATAATTTAATGGTTTTATAAATAGCTTATTTAAAGGATTTTCTTTAAATAAGCTATTTTACTTAGTAAAGGAGGTTAGTTTCATGACAAAAATTACGATTATTGGCCCTTCTGGGTCAGGAAAATCAACCTTAGCTAAACAACTAGGGGATTTTTATGAGGTTCCTGTCATTCATTTAGATTCACTTTATTTTAATCCAAACTGGCAAGAAATTGGCAAAAGAGCTCTTCTAGAAAAAGTAGCACCTCTTATTCATTCAAATCAGCATTGGATTATTGAAGGCAACTACTCAATCACTTGGCCTATCCGTTTCAACAATAGTGATACTATTATTTTTCTAGACTTCTCAAGATCTGTTTACATTCGCCGAATTTTAAAACGCTCCTTTATCTATCATGGAAAAGTAAGACCTGATATGGCAGATGGTTGTCCTGAACGTTTTAATTTAGACTTCTTAAAATTTGCATGGAATTATCCTACAAGACGAAAAGAAACACTAAAACAATTAGCCATGATTCCAAAAGAAAAAATCTTAACCTTTCATCATCCAACTGAATTAAAACACTACCTAGCTTCTTTAATGAATTGATTTCTACCTCATTTTAGCAACTAATAATTAATCGAACAAAACATTTGACCTTAATTGACCATTAGAGTAAAATACAACTAGTAACAGTTTTACTTTTTATGTTACAATAACCATGATTTGAAACCTTTAAAGGAGGAAATATAATATGAATTTAGTACCTACAGTCATTGAACAATCATCTAGAGGAGAACGCGCATACGATATTTATTCTCGTCTATTAAAAGACCGTATCATTATGTTAAGTGGACAAATTGATGATAACGTAGCAAATGCAGTTATCGCGCAATTGTTATTCTTAGATGCACAAGATTCTGAAAAAGATATTTACATTTACGTCAACTCACCAGGTGGTAGCGTTACTGCTGGACTAGCAATTTACGATACAATGAACTTCATCAAAGCAGATGTTCAAACAATCGCAATGGGAATGGCTGCTTCAATGGGAAGCTTCTTGTTAACAGCTGGTGCAAAAGGCAAACGTTATGCATTGCCAAATGCAGAAATTATGATTCATCAACCCCTAGGTGGTGCTCAAGGTCAAGCAACTGAAATTGAAATTGCTGCGCGTCACATATTAAAAACTCGTGAACGTTTAAATAAAATCTTGGCAGATCAAACTGGTCAACCAATTGAAGTCATCGAACGCGATACAGACCGTGATAACTTTATGAGTGCTGAAGAAGCAAAAGCTTATGGCTTAATCGATGAAATTATGGTTAACAGCTCTTCATTAAAATAATTTTTAACAAGGCTTGTAAAACGATTTTGTTTTACAGGCTTTTTTGCTACCCTTGTGTGTCCATCCGCGGTATAATTAAATTATGGAACTATTGAAGGAGGAATTTATTTATGGATATCAGTAAAATTAAAGCAAGCGAAGTTGGAACCGAGTTTGGTTTTAAAATTGGAGCAAAAGAAGCTCCTGTTAAAGTAATCGAATTTATCAATATTCGTTGTCCTTATTGCAAGAAATGGCACGAAGAATCAAAAGATGTGTTAACAAAATTTGTTGAAGAAGGAAAAGTTCAACGAATTATTAAACATTTTGATAAAGAAAAACCCTCTTTACAAAAAGGAAATGTTTGTCATCATCATTTAGACTATCAAAACCCTGAAAAAGCGCTAAAAGATATTGACTTCCTTTTTGAACATCAACACCAATGGGGTGACCTAACCAATGAAGAAGTCGCAACTTATGTTGAAGAGAAATTAGGTCTTAAAAATCAACCTAATGAAGCTCAAATCAACGGAATTATTGCTGAAGCTGAAGCAGCAAATATCTTCTTTGTTCCAACAGTTATTGTGGGGGATCATATTTTTGATGAACATATCACACCGGATGAATTGACCAATTTAATTGAAGAAGAACTTAAAAAATAAAAAAGAATCAAGCGATTACTCAATCGCTTGATTCTTTTTTATCTCCAACCACGTAAATATTGAACGGGTGTTTTGAGTTGATCTTTTGCATTCAATTCAATGGCAACCTCTCGAACCCAAAAAGGATTACGTAATAATTCTCGTCCAATAACCACCAAATCTGCTCGACCATTTCCAATTACTTCTTCTGCTTGTGCTCCATTTGTAATTAGGCCTACTGCTCCTGTCGCAATGCCAACTACTTTACGAATTTCTTCTGCATAATGCACTTGATACCCAGGAAATATGTTTGTCGGTTGAACATTTACTAAGCCTCCTGTAGAGACATCGATCAAATCAATACCTGCATCTCGCATCCATTTTCCAATCATTAAATAATCTTCAAGGTGAGCGCCATCTGCTTGGTAATCTTCTGCAGAAATTCGAACAAATAAAGGTTTCTCCCATAACGCTCGAACTTCAGCAATGATTTGACTTAAAAAACGATACCGGTTGCCAATCGGTCCACCATACTGATCTGTTCGCTTGTTCGTCAACGGGGATAAAAATTGATTAATCAAATAACCATGTGCTCCATGAAGTTCAATAACGTCAAATCCTGCTTTTTGACACCGGATAACGGCATCTTTAAAGGCTTTTACAATCTCTGTAATTTCATTTTCAGATAATGCTTCTGGTTGCTGATAGGCTTCACTATAGGTAATACTTGATGGTGCTACAATTGAATCAGGCACATCTGCTTTTCGTCCTGCATGATTTAATTGAATCCCTATTTTTGCACCCATTTCATGAACATGATCAACTAATTTTGTTAAACCTGCAATATGATCATCTGACCAAATACCTAAATCCTCCTGTGAAATTCGACCATTCGGCAATATCGCTGTTGATTCAACCATAATTAACCCTACTTGACCAAGAGCTCTTGTTCCATAGTGAGTTAAGTGAAAATCAGTCACTTTTCCATCTTGTTCAAAAACAGAATACATACACATCGGTGACATCATTACTCGGTTTTTAAATTCTACTGATTTTATTGTATAGGGCGCTAATAATTGTGACTTCATGATTGATTTCCACCTTTCTTTTATCCTTTGCTAACTGTGCTTTTTGCTTTTAAATTTTCTGCTACTTCATTTAACTTACGCAATCGATGGTTGATACCCGATTTGCTGATGGCACCACTTGGAATCATTTCTCCTAATTCCTTTAAGGTTACTTCTGGATACTCTAAACGAACCAAAGCAATTTCTCTTAATTTTTCTGGAAGTTTATCTAATCCCATCATCTCATCAATAAAATGTATACTTTCAATCTGCTTTCCTGCTGCATCAATTGTTTTATTTAAATTTGCATTTTCGCAATTCACTAAACGATTGACAGAATTCCGCATATCTCGAACAATTCGTACGTCTTCAAACTTTAACATGCCTGTAGTTGCACCAATCAACGCAAGAAAATCTGCTATTTTTTCAGCTTCTTTCAAATACGTGATATATCCATTTCGGCGTTCTAACGTTCGCGCATTTAACTCAAAATAGTTCATCATTTGACAAATATCATTGTTGTGTTCTTCATAGATGGAATAGATTTCTAAATGATACCGGCTTGTTTCAGGATTATTAACCGAACCACCTGCCAGAAATGCACCCCTTAAATAAGAACGAATTTTTTGAGGGTTTGTGATAATTTCATCTGCAATATGAGCATGAAAAAGTAGACCATCCATAATATTTAAGTCTGATAAAACTTTTTTTGTTCCTTGCTTTAAGCGCACAATATAGACATTATTTTTTTTTAATTTCATTTTGCGGCGAACCAATAGTTCACTTTCCACTTCAAAATGATCTTTTAATAAGACATAAATTCGCCTTGCAATCGCTGCATTTTCAGTTTGAACATTTAAAATAAATTTTTGATTCACTAAACTAACCGCACCATTCATGCGAATCAATGCTGCCAATTCAGCTTTTGCATGCTCTTTGTGAACTTCTAATGTAGTTAGTTCTTTTTTGACATCTGAGGCATAGGACATACTAGACAGCCTCCTTTCTTTAAACGACCTTTTAATTTTTAGCGCCAAATACAAGACGCAGTAATTCTTCTACAACTTTTTCTCCATCATGAAAGACTCCCTGATCTCTGAGTTTCAAGAAGTCAGCCGAAATTACGCGACAATTTTCATTTCGCAAGCCTTCAAAATCATGCGTGACTTGAACGAGGTATTCGTCATAGCGCTCTTTGTCCATATAATCTTCTGGAACATGTTCGGTATTTACTAAAATCGTATCAATAAACTGATTGCCTAAATGTTTGTGCAATACCCTGATATGATCCGCATCGGAAAAATTTTCTGTTTCTCCTAATTGCGTCATAATGTTACAGATGTAGACAACTTCTGCTTTTGTATTTACAACAGCTTCACCTAAATCTTGAATCATTAAATTGGGTAAAATACTCGTAAATAAGCTACCTGGACCTAATACCACCATATCCGCTTCTAAAATTGCATCGATTACTTGTCTAGCAGCTTTAGCATCATGGTTAGTTTCAGTTGGTGTTACATATACTCGATTAATGGTTTTACGATCGTGAGCAATTTTAGATTCTCCAGAAACCCTAGTTCCATCTTCAAACTCCGCATGTAAAATTAGCGGCTCCTCTGAGGCTGGATACACTTGACCATCAACACGCATCATTTCCGCTAATAGTTGAATCGCTTCAAAGACATTTCCTTTCATCTCTGTAATTGCTGCAATAATCAAATTTCCAATCGCATGTCCCGCTAAAAAATGATCGTTACTATCAAAACGATATTGGAAAATTTCTTCTTGCAATCGAGGTAAATCAGACAATGAAACTAAAACATTCCGAATATCTCCAGGAGGCACTACATTCACATAATCTCTAATCGTCCCACTACTCCCACCATCATCAGCAACTGTCACGATTGCAGTGATATCAGCAGATTGCGCTTTTAAATTTTTCAAAATAACTGGTAGGCCCGTTCCGCCTCCAAGTACAACAATTTTAGGTCTTCGATTGCGTTTAGGAACCATCATGAACGATTGATACTTTCTTTACGTTTATCTTTATCTCGGTGTGTAATATTGACTTTATAGTCATCGGCAATTAGTTGACGACCTACTCTTTCAGTTAAAGCAACGGAACGGTGTTGCCCTCCCGTACATCCAATCGCTATCGTTACATTATTTTTACCTTCTTTTTTATAACCTGGCAAAACATATAATAATAAATCGATAAATTTACGATAAAATTGTTCTGTTTCTGGCTGCTGCATCACGTAATCATATACTGGTTTATCTAAACCAGTTAAAGGACGTAGCGTATCGATATAGTGAGGATTTGGTAAGAAACGGACATCCATTACAACATCGGCATCAATCGGTAGCCCATATTTAAAGCCAAATGAAATGACCTCAACTCTAAATAAATTGGTGTCTTCTGTTTTAAAACTTGAAATAATTTCTTCACGTAATTGACGTGGCGTTAAATGTGATGTATCGATCACTAACTGCGCTCTACCTTTAATTTCATTAAGTAGCTCTCGCTCACTACGAATTCCATCCATAACTCGACCATCGCGTGCCAACGGATGAGCGCGTCTTGTTTCTTTATATCTTGAAACTAAAACTGCATCCTCTGCTTCTAAAAACAAAATTTTCGTTGTAATAAAGGACGTATTGTCCATACTTCCAATTGCAGTTAAAATTTCATCAAAAAAAGCTCTTGAACGAAGGTCAATTACTAAGGCAATTTTTGTTAATTTTCCTGATTCTTTTACTAATTCCCAAAATTTAGGTAATAAACTGGGTGGCATATTGTCAACACAAAAATACCCCATGTCTTCAAAACTCTGCATTGCCACAGTTTTACCTGCGCCACTCATTCCTGTAATAATTACTAATTGAAGACTATCTACCATCATCAGTCACTCCTTTTCAAAACGATTACTCGTTTATTCTTTAATTTCTATTATAACATACCGGGTGTATCACGTATACTTAAGAAGTCTTTTCATTTCGTTAAAAGAAGCGTAGTCTTTAAAAGACTACGCTTCTTAATGTATTTCTTTATTATGCAATAATAGCTTGAATACTTGCTTCAAAATCTGCTACCTTATTCGCTACTTTTTCAGCTGTATCTGCTACTGCACCAATATAAAACTTAATTTTCGGTTCTGTTCCAGATGGACGAATCGCAATCCAACTGCCATCTTCTAATTGATATTTTAAAACGTTAGATGTCGGCATGTCAATTGGCTCTACTCTTCCGTCTTGGAATGTTCTTGTTTGATTGCCAAAGTCCTCAGAACTTACAACAGAAATACCTGCAAATTCTTTTGGTACTTCTGCACGACATTTTGTCATCAAGTCTTGAATTTTAGCTGTTCCTTCAATTCCCGCCATTGTAACTGAGATTGTTTTCTCTTCAAAATAGCCATATGTTTGGTAAATCTCTTGTAAGCCATCATACATTGTTTTTCCTTGTTTTTTATAGAACGCAGCAACTTCTGCTACCAATACTAAAGCTTGAATGGCATCTTTATCGCGAACAAAAGGTTTTACTAGATAACCATAGCTTTCTTCAAATCCAAATAAAAAGATTTGACTATGATCTTCTTCATATTGTTTGATTTTTTCTGCAATAAATTTAAACCCTGTTAAAACATTGATCATTTTAATTTCAAAGCTTTCTGCAATTTTCGTTGCTAACTCACTTGAAACGATTGACTTTAATACAGTACCATTAGTAGGCAATGTTCCGGCTTCTTTTTGAGCTGTTAATAAATAGTGCAACATTAATGACGCAATTTGATTTCCTGATAACACTTCATAATTTCCAGCAGGCATTTTCACTGCAATCCCAAGACGGTCTGCGTCTGGATCTGTTGCAACTAAAACATCTGCCCCTTCTTTTTCACCTAAGCGAATCGCATATTCAAAGGCACTATGTTCCTCTGGATTTGGTGATTTGATGGTAGGAAAACTAGGGTCAGGAATCGCTTGTTCTGGAACTACCGTAATGCCTTCAAATCCAGCATTTTTTAGTGCGCGCTCTCCTAGCATTTGACCAGTTCCATGAAGCGGAGTGAAAACAAGCTTCATTTCTTTGCTCATTTCTTTTACTAATTCAGGATTCACTGTCACTGTTTTCACTAATTCAAGATAAGGTGCATCAATGTCTTCACCAAGTATGGTTAATAAACCAGAATTTTTCAACTCTGTTTCACTTAATACCTCAATTTCTAAGCTATTGTCAATTTCACGAACAAATGTTGTTAAAGCATCCGCTTCTTTAGGTGGCATTTGCCCCCCGTCTTCACCGTAAACTTTGTACCCATTGTATTCAGCAGGATTGTGACTTGCTGTAATCATAATTCCCGCATAGGTTTTCAATTCACGAACTGCAAAAGAAAGTTCTGGCGTTGGACGTAAGCTTTCAAATACAAACGCTGGAATGCCATGCTTGCCTAATGTTTTAGCTGCCTCCATTGCAAATTCAGGTGATTGATGACGTGAGTCATAAGCAATAGCTACTCCTCTTTTTTTCGTCTCCTCACCTAAGCTGTCCATAAATGAAGCCAAACCTTCCGTTGCTTGACGAATGGTATAGATGTTCATACGATTAATTCCTACTCCTAAAACACCTCGCATGCCCGCTGTTCCAAATTCTAAAGGCGCGTAGAAAGCATCTTCTAAGACTGCTTCATTATTTGCTAATTCATTTAATTCTGCTTTTAAATTATCTTCTAATGTTTTATGATTTTTCCAAGTTTCATAAGTATTCTTCCAAGTCATTTTTGAAATCATCCTTTTTCCATATTTTTTTAATTATTTCCTTCAATAACAGTTAATCATTTTGATTATATCACTTCTTGCATAGGCTTTCACTCATTTTAAATAACTTTCAATAATCTTATGTTTTAATTGTCATCTTAATTACAAAAAAAGAACCTTTATAAAAATAAAGATTCTTTGTGTCGTTATTATTATTTTTCTAGACTTTCTTTTAATTCTTCTACGTATTTAAAGACAGCTTGTCCTGCTTGACCGCCATCGCCAACAGCGGTAGTAACTTGACGTAATGTTTTTTGACGAACATCTCCAACAGCAAAAATACCTGGAATTGCTGTTTCCATCTCATCATTTGTAATAATCCAACCTTCTTCATCTGTAATCCCTAAATCTTTAAAAGAATTCGTTTGAGGTAAAATACCTACATAGATAAACGCTCCATCAGCGGCAATTTCTTTCGTTGAACCATCTTTTGTATCAACCAAAGTCGCTCCCGTTACTTTCATGTCATCTCCATGAATTTCTGATACTGTTGCATTCCATATAAAGTCAACTTTTTCATTTTTAAACGCACGGTCTTGCAATATTTTTTGAGCACGTAATTCACCGCGACGATGAATAATTGTTACTTTACTAGCAAATTGAGTTAAATACGTTCCTTCTTCAACTGCTGAATCTCCGCCACCAATTACAATCAATTCTTTATTTCTAAAGAAGGCCCCATCACATACTGCACAATAAGACACACCGCGTCCATTGTATTCATTTTCTCCAGCAACTCCCAATTTACGATGCTCTGCTCCAGTTGCGATAATGATTGCACGCGTTTTATATTCGTTACCACCTGCTGTAATGGTTTTATATTCTTTACCGTCCTCTATTTTTTGAACATCTCCATACGCATATTCTGCTCCAAATTGTTTTGATCCTTCAAACATTTTGTCTGATAATTCAGGACCTAAAATACTTAGAAACCCAGGATAATTTTCAATTTCAGCTGTATTAATCATTTGACCACCTGGAACGCCTCTTTCAAGCATTAAGGTTGATAAGTTTGATCTTGATGCATATAACGCTGCTGTCATTCCTGCTGGACCTGATCCAATAATGACAACATCATAAATTTTTTCATTTGATTCCATGTTTTCGCTCCCTTTATTTCTCAATTCTCAGTGCTATTTATCTACTTTAATATGAATGGAGACATTCGTCTACTAATTTGCTTACAAAAAATTAGTATCCTTTCAATTCCATTTCTAAAGTTTGTTTTAATTCAGTTGCTTCTTCAATAAAATCACCGGTAGGATCTTCTTTTAAATACATTTTTACTAACTCCAACGCTTCCTCTAAGTCCTCTAAAAAAGCATAATTGTTTGCTTGAAAATAATAAGCTTCGCTAAAAATGTCCCCACTTTCTTCAATCAATGTATCTAAAATAGTAATAGATTCATTAAATTCACCGGCATGCTGATGGCAAATTGCTAGCTGGCAAAGAGCAAAAATTTTTTCTTCCTCTGTTTTACAAAGTGTCGCTGCACGATTCAAATATTTTTTAGCCTTGAGGATATCGTTTTTTTGAAACGCTGCAATTCCTAAACTAAAGTAATATTCACTTGATGGGAAAAACTCAATAATCGGTGCTCGCTTATTTTCAGAATCAGACATCTTTTCGCCTCCTTTTTTGAACTTTGTCTTTAAGTATAACACAGACATTTCAGGTGGGATAGCTCCTATTTTGGATTCCTGTATTCATGATGGAGAAAATTATTTTATAAAAAAAAGAAAAATGTCCATTGTTTCTTTTTCGCATTTAACATACACTTAAAAAATATTGTTTTTAAAGTAATTCTACTCGTAATTTTACTTAAATTCAGCTATTATATCTGCAAGTCAATTAAAATCATAAAGGAGGTCCCTATGGTCAAAAAGAAGCGTCTTCATTCAGATAATGAGCTCATTAGTTTAAGTTGGCCAATTTTTGTGGAACTTTTTTTAAGGGTTATTATTGGAAATATTAACGTACTAATGATTTCAAAATATTCAGAAAGTGCTGTGGCTGCTGTTGGTGCATCCAATCAAATCTTGAATTTAACCGTATTTATTTTCGGATTTGTAAGTGTCGGAACTCAAATTATCATTGCCCAATTAATTGGTGCAAAAAGAAGAGAACGAATCCAATCGGTGATTACTACGTCTTTAACTGCTGCTTTGGTTCTTGGTTTTTTAATCAGTGCTATTTTTATCTTCTTTTCAACCTATTTCCTCCAATGGATGCAACTAAGTCCTGAATTAGTTGAAATAGGGGCTAGCTATTTAAAAATATTTGGTGGTGGAATGTTTTTAACTTCTCTGACAACTACTATGATTGCGATTATGCGTAGTCATGGTTTTACAAAACCCGCTTTACTTGTCCCTCTATTTGCAAGTATTATTGCAGTTATTGGAAATTTCTTTGCTTTGTATGGCCCCTTTGGTTTACCTGTTTTCGGTGTTACTGGCATGGCTGTTTCCAGTATTGTTGGGAATTCTGTAGGTTTAGTTATCGCAATTTATTTGCTACACCGCCATGTTCGTTATCGCATTTCATTTACAAATTTTAAAGATTTTTCTTTTAAAAATTTAAAATCTGTTTTAAGTTATGGTCTTCCTTCTTCTGGAGAAGCTCTTTCTTACCAAGCGGCACAAGTTGTTGTAACCACAATTGTTGCGACCTTAGGACAAGATGCGTTAGTAGCGAAATCTTACGTTAATGCAATCACTCAGTTTGTTTCACTTGCCGCTGCTTCATTGAGCCAAGGAACGCAGATTATGATTGGTCGACATGTTGGAGCTGGAGAAATTGATCGTGCGTACCACCGAGGAATTCGTAGTGTGAAAATCGGCGTTATCCTTTCTGTTGTTATTACCTTTTTAATTTGGTTATTCATTACACCAATTATGGGGGTTTTCACTTCCAGTCTGACGGTTCTATTGATTGCTAAACAGGTTTTCTTAGTCGACATCTTCTTAGAAGCAGGACGAGCTGTCAATATGATTTTGGTTGGCGCTTTAAATGCGAGTGGCGACGTGAAATATCCATTGATTTGCAGTATTATTGTCCTTTGGATTATTAGCTTGCCTTTCTCTTATTTACTAGCTATCAAATTTGGGCTTGGTCTAGTTGGCGTTTGGTTAGCCTATGCAATCGATGAAATTTTGCGAAGTTTATTGATGCTTTATCGTTGGAAATCTGATATTTGGAAAAGTAAATTTAAATTATCCGATTAAAAAAAGGACTGGCTAATTGATTAAATTAGCTAGTCCTCTTTTAGTTAACGCTGTTTATTATTTTTTCTTCGGTGTTTTATCTACTTTATCAGCTTCTTTAGCGTCTTCACTAGCTAATTCGCTACCTAATTGAATAATGTATTCACGTAATGAATTTTTCACTTCAGGATGTTTTAGACCATATTGGATGCTTGTTTTTAAGAAACCAAATTTATCACCAACGTCATATCTTGTGCCTTTAAATTCATGTGCAAAAACGCGTTGTGTTTTATTTAATGTGTCAATGGCATCGGTTAATTGAATTTCATTTCCCGCTCCAGGAGCTTGGTTTTCTAAAATATCAAAAATTTCTGGCGTTAATAAATAACGACCAATAATAGCTAAATCACTTGGTGCATCTTTTGGGTCTGGTTTTTCAACAAATTTACGTACATGGAATAATCCTTTTTCTACTTCCATTTCAGGATCAATAATACCGTATTTTGAAGTATCCTCATGTGGAACTTTCATCACAGCAATGTTTGAAGCATGAGTTTTTTCGTAACCATCCATTAATTGTTTCGTTAATGGGACAGTATCCTCCATCAAGTCATCACCTAGCATCACGACAAAAGGCTCATTGCCAACAAATGCCTTCGCTTGTAAAACAGCATGACCTAATCCTTTTGGATAAGATTGACGAACAAAGTAAAGGTTTAAACCAGTGGTTTCTTCTACTAATTTTAATAGTTCAAGTTTATCTTTTTCTTTTAAATTCGCTTCTAGTTCTGGGTTTGAGTCAAAATGGTCTTCAATTGGACGTTTGCTCTTTCCTGTCACAATTAGAATATCTTCAATCCCTGAATTAATCGCTTCTTCCACAATAAATTGAATGGTTGGTTTATCAACGATTGGCAACATTTCTTTTGCCATTGCTTTTGTTGCTGGTAAAAATCGTGTTCCTAATCCAGCTGCCGGAATGACAGCTTTTCTTACTTTTTGCATTTTGTATCCTCCTAATGATAGTGTCGTATCAGTTTAACTTTCTGCTTTTCCATCTCTAGTCATTAAATGAGAGACAACTTCTTTTACGTCTGTTTTATTGTACAAAACATCATAAATTGCTTCCGTAATCGGCATCTCAATATTTTTTTGTTTTGCTAATTCGTAAGCCGCTTTCGTTGTTGAAACTCCTTCAACAATCATGCCCATATTATCTAGTACTTCTTGTAAATTATGACCTTTTCCAAGTAAATCACCGGCACGCCAGTTTCTTGAATGAACACTCGTACACGTAACAATCAAATCACCCACACCACTTAAACCAATAAAGGTTAAAGGCTGGGCACCAAAAGCAACACCTAATCGACTAATTTCGGCAAGTCCTCGAGTCATTAAAGCCGCTTTTGCATTGTCTCCATAACCTAAGCCATGGAGTGCACCTGCTCCAACTGCAATAATATTTTTCAAGGCCGCTCCCATTTCAACACCGATAATATCTTCATTGGTGTACACTCGGAAATAACGATTCATAAATAACGACTGAATCAATTCTGCGCCCGCCAAATTAGTAGATGCTGACGTTATAGTTGTAATGTCTTTAACTGCAACTTCTTCTGCGTGACTAGGACCTGATAAAACAACAACTGCTTTCCTTAATTCCTCTGGGATTTCCTCTTCTAATACCTCTGAAATTCGTTTATGCGTTTCTTGTTCTAACCCTTTACTAGCATGAGCAATTACAGCTGGTGAAGTTAAGACAGAGGCTACTTGATGTGCAACTGATCGCATTGCTTTTGTTGGAACTACGAAAAGTACAACATCAACAGCTTCAACTGCTAATTTTAAATCTGTAAAGCCTTTAATGCTTTTAGATAATTGAATTTCCGGTAAATAGCGAGCATTGCAATGATCGTTATTGATTTCACTCATTTGTTCAACATTATTTCCCCATAAACGAACATCATGACCATTTTCATCTAATACCATTGCTAGGGCCGTACCCCATGAACCTGCACCAAGTACAGCAATTTTCTTCGACATATTCAAACTCCTTTAAATCTTGCTTATTTATTTCTAATAACATAATCAGTTAAATCAGTCATTGATGTAACTATTACATCTGGTTTGAAAGGATCAATTTCTGCTCGTGTCTTTTCTGACCATTCGACAAAAACCGATATAATTCCAGCGTTATTAGCCGACTCAATATCATGAGAATTATCTCCCACCATGATGGCCTTTGCTGGATCAACTTTCAATTGTTGAAGTGCTACATAAATAGGTTCTGGATCTGGCTTTGCTTTTTGATAGTCTAAACCACCTATAATCACTTCAAAATAATCGGTCAAATGTAAAAGTTTCAATCCCCGTAATAAAACATCATTTCGCTTACTTGAAACAATTGCTAATCGAATGCCAATTGACTTTAAACGTTCTAAATTTTCAGTAACGCCTTCAAACACCGTTACCATTTCATCATGATGAGCTTCATTAAATTGTCTATACTTAGCAATCATCGTCTCTTTCTCAAGAGGATTCAACTTGCCGTATACCATCTCTAACGTAGGTCCGTTAAACGCTCGAACAGCTTCTAAGTCATATTCTCCTGGAAAATACTCTTCTAGGACTGCCAAATGTGACTGACTAATCAAAGCATTGGTATTCGCTAAGGTACCATCAAAATCAAATAACACTGTTTCAATTGACACATCTAACACTACTTTCTTTTATTAATTCGAAATAACACCATCTAAATAATAAGGATTTTCTGGGTATTTTTTTCTCCGATAGTACCATATAACAATAGCACCTATAAATAAAACAACAGACAATAACTGTGAAACACGAATCGTTTGCAGCAACATCAAACTATCTGTTCTCAAACCTTCGATAAAGAATCGACCAAATGAATACCATAGAACATAGCTCAAAGCTACTTCTCCACGTTTTAATAAATGGAATCTTCTTCTAAGAATCAATAGTAGCACAAATCCAATCACATTCCATAAGGATTCATAAAAAAAGGTCGGTTGATAATAGATTCCGTCAATTTTCATATTATTAATAATAAAAGTAGGTAAATGTAGATTTTCTAAAAAAGCTCTTGATGTTTCTTCACCATGGGCTTCTTGATTGATAAAGTTTCCCCAACGTCCAATTGCTTGTGCGATTAAAACACTAGGTGCTGCAATATCTAATACTAGCCAAAATGGCAAGCCTCTTTTTTTAGTAAACCAGTAAACCGTCAAACCTCCAGCAATCAAGCCTCCATAAATGGCGATCCCACCATTCCAAATCGCAATAATTTCTGAAGGATGCGCAACATAGTAACGCCATTCAAACGCAACATAATAGATTCTAGCCCCTATAATCGAAATTGGCAATGCCCACAACATCATATCAATCAAGTCGTCGCCTTTAATCCCTAATTTTTCCGACTCATGAGTGCTCATAAAAATAGCCAATAAGACAGCCGATGCAATAATAACACCATACCAATGAACTTCTAACCCGCCTAGTGAAAAGGCAATTGGATTAATTGCACCTAATAATAGATTCATGCTCTAATCTCCATTCTTAATTGTCCTGAGAGTTTTTCTCAATCAAAATTTCTAGATTTTTTTCAAAGGTTTTCGTAGCATCATAGCCCATACTCTTCGCTCTAAAATTCATTGCTGCTACTTCAATAATAATCGCTAAATTGCGACCCGTTTTAACTGGAATCGATATTTTAGGCACATCTACGTCAAAAATACGTGTGATTTCTTCTCCGCCACCAAGACGATCAAATTTCTTTTCTTTAGTCCACGTTTCTAAATTCACGATCACTTGAATCGTTTTACTACTTCTAACAGCACCTGCACCAAATAAGTTCATCACATCAATAATGCCAATACCTCGAATTTCAATTAAGTGACGTAAAATATCTGGTGATTCCCCGACAACAGTTTGTTCATCTTGTTGATGAATTTCAACTCGATCATCTGCTACAAGACGATGTCCACGTTGAATTAGTTCCAATGCAGTTTCACTTTTCCCAACACCACTATCACCTGTAATTAAGACTCCTAGTCCATAAACATCAATCAAGACCCCGTGCATAGAAATCCGTTCAGCTAACTTACCTTCTAAGAAATTTGTTACATTACTGGATAATCGAGTTGTTGTTAATCGTGACATAATCAAAGGAATTCCAGCTTCTGTAGTCGCTTGAACCAATTCCTTTGGTGGAACTAAGTCTCTTGACAAAATAAATGCAGGAGTATTCGGTTGACACATTCTTCTCATCACAATTAAACGTTCTTCACTAGTCATTCGTTCAGAAAAAGACGTTTCAGTTTTACCAAACAACTGAACTCGTTCTTGTGGATAATAATTAAAATAGCCTGTTAATTCTAAACCTGGTCGTGAAACATCACTGGTCGTAATCAAACGATCCAAATGTTCTTCTCCGTTATGTACATCTAAACGAAGTGTATCCACTAATTCTCTTACCGTTACACTACTAGTCATAGTTTTTTCTCCTCTTCGCAAATAAGCTTGTTTCTGTCTATCTTCCATTTTAACATTATATTGAATTTCTTTAAAGGTTTATCAATACTGATTTAATGAACCTTTAAATATTTTTTATTATCAATAAAAAAGCATCGAATTCAATCGATGCTTTTTAGTCGTAATTCTATTCTGTTGAAACGCGATTTGAAATAAATAGATTTGCAAGGGACAATAAAATTGCCACCCACATCGCTGTGCCAAATGTAGCAAAATGAAATCCGCTACCAACAATAGCCGCTGTTAATTTCAACATGAATGCATTGATAACAATACTAAAGAATCCTAATGTTAAAAAAGTAATTGGCAAGGATAGAATGCTTAAAACTGGTTTAATCGACATATTTAAAACAGCCAAAACTAAACTTGCTGCTAACGCTATCCAAATACTTTCAACATAAAATGTTGCTCTGAAAAAACCTGATAATGCTAAGAATAACAAAGCATTAATCAAAACACCCTGCCAAAATTTCATTAGAAATCACTCCAGTCATCATCTTCAACTTTCTCTGCTTCTTTACGTTTATCTTGTTTAGCTTTTTTTTTGCCATTATAGTCTTCATAATTCGTTGAATAGTAACGATTTCCATAATTAGAATCTGTTGTATCTCGTTTTGGTTCAGGAATACAGATTGCTAAGATGATGTACAAAATCACTGGGGAACCAAAGCCAAAGAATGCAGCTACAACAAAAATTATTCTTAAAATTGTTGCATCAATTCCAAAATACTCTGCAATCCCACCTAATACACCACTTAAAACTCTATCTTGTCTTGATTTTGTTAATTTTTTCATTTATGCCACCCTCTTTAAATTTTAAGTTAAAAATTGGGGAAGAGAATCCCCAATTCTTTTACTGGTCCGTATCTTTAATTAAAATACTACCAGTAGTTGTTGATAATTTTACAACCAACGTATCTTCATTTGCCACACGTCTAAATTCTAGCAATTGATTTGTGCGATCTTTTTTCTCTTTGATTACTTCAACGTTTTCTAAACGATTTTGAATTGAACCTAAATTGCTCTTCGCATTGCCTTCAATGCTGATTGCTCTTGGCAAAGCAACTTTAACTGTTCCATTTACAGAACTGGCTTCAAGACGTTTTAGTTCCTCTCCTGATAACGTTACTTTGATAGCTCCGTTAACTGTTGATAAATTGCCACTTTTTACATCTCCGCGCGTAACTATCTCACCATTGATACTGTGTACTAGTAAATCACGAACACTACTATCAACTACAGAAACATTGCCATTAACACCTTCTGTTTCAAGCATCGTAGCTGTCAAACGATCAAATGTAATATTACCATTTGTACATTTAACATAGATGTCTTTACCTTCAAATTCTTCAAACTTTACATTCCCATTTAATAATTTCAACGCTGTATGGTCGTAGGTTCTTTCTGGTAGATAGAAAACTAAATCACAACGAATGCGTTTATTTGGTACATGGAAGAGTAAACTCTCATCATTGACTTCAATTGTGCTTCTTTCTAAGAATGCTTCAAAGGGATTTTCAACATCCATTTTTCCATAAATTTTAATAGATGCTTCAACTTTGATGTCTTGACTATCCCAGTTTTTAAAGACTACATCGCCATTTGCTACTTTAACATCAATGATAGAAGCTGCACTTTCTGGATAGTTAAATTCATGATCAAACTTCGTAGCTGCAATTCCTGGTACGCGAATATTCACGTCTTTCCAGTCAATATTTTCCATCACGGTATTAAAGGTGTCTTTCATAAATTTACCAAATTGTGTACTAGCTTCAGTTACTTTTTCACCTACTTGATTCATTGTTTCAGTAGCGGATTCTTTCCAATCATCTGGCAATTCAAATTTGTCAGTAATTGTTTTTTTATGTGTTCCCCACTGTTTTCTTTTAATATTTTTAAGTTTATCTTCAAGAATCGTTTTTTCTTCTTCTAGTGATGTTGCTTCTTCTTCTAATGCTGTAATTTCATCTTCGAGGATAGTCATTCTTGCTTGATCTGCTTCAGTCAATGTTTCTAATTCTTCTTTTGTTTCTATGACCATCATTTCTTCTTTTTTCAATTTAATTTGATCGGTCAATTCTTTAATTGTTTGATTCGTTTGATCTAGCTCTACTGAATATCCAGAGGCTTCATTTGCCAACTCTTCGAGAATTGCTTCTAATCGTTCGTGATCTTCCTTTTGTTCTTTTTCTAAACGTGCACGCCCTTCTTCTACTGATTCAGCTGCATCAGATAACACTGGTTCAGGGTTTTCTATTTTTGCTTCTGGTTCAGTTGGTGGAATTGGTTTTTGAACATTTGACTGATCTTTTTTCACCGCTTCTTTGCCTTCTCTTTTAGCTGCACTTTCCAATAAGACTAATGCTTCTTCTGTTGAGATGATTCCTTGTTTCACTAATTCTAAAATTCTTTCTCTTTCTTTCATGTTGATTTCCTCCTTCATTCTTTCCTATCTATTTATCATTTGCGGACGATTGAAATACTGATGCAAGATTCATTTGTCTTGCTATACTCATATTATGCCTTTCTTTTGGTAAATTGTCATAGGACTTAAGAACGATTTATCATTCAACACATAGTCTGAACTTCTATTATTTAACCTTTTCTACACTAATTAGTTTACCATTTTACCTTTAAAAAATAAAAAATTCAGTTTATAAATGAAAGAACTCTTCATTTGCGAATACTCTTAATACAACAAAAAAACTTCTTTAAAGCTACAAAGGCTTTAAAGAAGTCTCTTGATTAATTTTTCATACGAGCTTTGTCTCGTTCTAAAATTGCTGCTAAATACTTTCCAGTATAGCTTTCTTTTACTTTAATGACCTCTTCAGGAGTTCCCTTAGCAACTAATGTTCCACCACCAGCACCACCTTCTGGGCCCAAATCAATCAAGTAATCTGCTGTTTTAATAACATCTAAGTTATGTTCGATTACAAGCACCGTATTACCTGATTCAACTAAGCGGTTCAAGACGACTAAAAGACGCGCGATATCATCGGTGTGTAACCCTGTTGTTGGTTCATCTAAAATATAGAAGCTTTTGCCATTTGATTTTTTATGCAATTCACTGGCAAGTTTCATTCGTTGTGCTTCCCCACCCGAAAGCGTCGTTGCAGGCTGCCCCAAAGTAACATAACCTAACCCAACATCTACAATTGTTGCTAGTTTACGATGGATTTTTGGAATATGCTCAAAAAATTTCACCGCTTCTTCAACTGTCATATTTAAAATTTCAGAGATATTCTTGCCTTTGTAGTGAACTTCTAACGTTTCAGAGTTGTATCTTGTTCCATGACAAACTTCACAGGGAACATAAACGTCTGGTAAAAAGTGCATCTCAATTTTTAAAATCCCATCTCCACGACAAGCCTCACAGCGGCCACCTTTTACATTAAAACTAAAACGTCCTTTTTTATAGCCCCGAATTTTAGCTTCATTCGTTTGTGCAAATAAATCACGAATATCATCAAATACACTTGTATAAGTCGCTGGATTACTTCTTGGCGTACGCCCGATTGGACTTTGATCGATATCAATTACTTTTTCTAGCTCTTCATAGCCTGTTATTTTTTTGAACTTACCTGGTTTCGCTTTTGTTCGTGTCAGCTCTTTTGACAAAGCCTTCTTCAAAATACTATTTACTAGTGTACTTTTTCCTGATCCTGACACACCAGTAACCGCAACAAAACGACCAATTGGAAAGTCAACGGTTAAGTTTTTCAAGTTATTTTCCGTAGCGCCAGTAACTCGTATTTTCCCTTTATTTTCTTTCCGTCTTTTTTCTGGGATCGGAATAAATTTCTTACCAGATAAATACTCACCTGTTAAAGAATTGGGGTTTCTTTCGACTTCTGCTGGTGTCCCGGCAGCCATAATCTCCCCACCACGTTCTCCAGCACCAGGACCGATATCAATTAAATAGTCTGCTTCACGCATTGTATCTTCATCATGTTCTACAACAATTAGTGTATTCCCTAAATCTCGCATTTTTTTCAAGGAACCAATCAAGCGATCGTTGTCCCGTTGGTGTAGACCAATAGAGGGTTCATCAAGAATATAAAGAACACCTGACAAATTTGAGCCAATTTGTGTAGCCAACCGGATCCTTTGAGCTTCTCCACCAGATAATGTGCCCGCGGTTCTACTTAACGTTAAATAGTCTAATCCGACATTTTCCAGAAATCTTAATCGTGAATGAACTTCTTTCAAGATGGGTTTTGCAATCATTTCTTCTTGATTGGACAATGTTAAATGGTCAAAGAATTCAACAGCATCTCCAATTGCGTATTCACAAACTTGTCCGATATCCGTTCCATTGACTTTAACAGACAACGCTTGGCGATTTAAACGATAACCGTTACAAGTTTGACAAGGCAACTCTGTCATATAGGTACGCATTTGCTCCCTTGTAAAATCACTATTGGTTTCATCATGTCTTCGAGAGATATTGCGAACAACGCCTTCAAAAGGAACATCCACGTCACGAATCCCACCAAAATCATTTTCATAATGGAAGTGAAATAACTTACCATCTGAACCATTCAGAATCAACTCTTTTGCTGATTCTGGCAATTTTTCAAAAGGTGTGTCTAAATCAATTTTGAAATGAAGACAGGCTTGTTCTAGCATTTGAGGGTAATAATTAGAACTAATTGGATTCCAAGGAGCAATTGCACCTTCTCTAAGTGTTTTCTTTTTATCGGGAATAACTAAATCCAAATCAACTTCTAATTTCATTCCTAAGCCATCACATTCTGGGCAAGCTCCAAATGGTGCGTTAAAAGAGAATAAACGAGGCTCTAATTCTCCAACTGTAAAGCCACAATAAGGACATGCGTAGTGTTCACTAAATAAAATTTCTTCTTTGCCTATCACGTCTGCAACGGCGTAGCCTTCTGCCAAACGCAATGCTGCTTCAAATGAATCAAATAAACGTGAACGAATGCCTTCTTTAACAACAATACGGTCAATGACAATATCAATATCATGTTTTTTGGTTTTTTCAAGCTCGATTTCATCAGAGATATCATACATTTCTTTATCGACACGAAGACGAACATAACCTTCTCGTTTAATCATATCGAATACTTTTTTATGTTGTCCTTTTTTTCCTACAACAACAGGAGCTAATATTTGAATCTTTGTTTTTTCAGGTAGCTCTAACACACGATCAACCATCTGTTCAACGGTTTGACTAGTAATCTCGGTTCCATCATTTGGACAAATCGGATGCCCTACTCGAGCATAAAGTAAACGAAGATAATCGTTGATTTCAGTGACTGTTCCAACAGTCGAACGCGGATTTCGACTAGTGGTTTTTTGATCGATTGAAATAGCCGGGCTCAATCCATCAATGCTATCTACATCTGGTTTATCCATTTGGCCTAAAAATTGTCGTGCATATGCAGATAAGCTTTCAACATAGCGTCTTTGTCCTTCTGCATACAAAGTATCAAATGCCAGTGAGCTTTTTCCAGATCCTGAAAGGCCAGTTAGAACGACTAGCTTATCACGAGGAATCGTAACGTCAATGTTTTTTAAATTATGAGAACGTGCGCCATGAACGGTAATTTTATCATTTGCCATTTGTTTACTTCCTTTGTTTTTTATTTAAGTTTTTTTGGAAAAATTTGTTCATAAAAAATAGGAAGCTTTAGACTTCCTATTTTAGTTACTTCTATCATATCACAAAACAATTCATTTAGGGAACGTTTGTTCATAATTTTGTTTTATTTAAAATTCTTTTTGATATTTTTTGGAGCTGCTCTTGATTCGTAAAATTGCCACTCAACAAATCTGGGAGTACTTCTTCTAAGAAATAGTTTACACTGGCTAAATGGTCAAATTCCAAAATTGTTTTCAATGACTCTTCATAAATCTCTGTAAATACACTTTCTGGATTTCCTTTCTGAATCTCGCCAAATGATTCATATAATAAATCCACTTTATCTGCAACAGATAAAATTTGCCCTTCTAATGAGGAGTCTTTTCCTTCTTTTAAGCGTTCTAAATAGACAGTTTGAAACTCTTCAGGAATTTCCTTTTTCACAAAATTCTCCATCATTGAATCTTCTACGTCAGCTAGCATTTCTCTTAACGCAGGCGTTGCATATTTGACTGGAGTCTTAATATCTCCGATAAACAACTCGGTATAATCATGATTCAAGGCTTTTTCATATAGCGAGCGCCAATTGATTTCTTGCCCTGCTTGCTCTTCTACAGTACCTAAAAATTGAGCAATTTGGGTTACTTTAAATGAATGTGACGCAACTGAATGATCTTCGTATTTAAACTTCCCTGGACACCGAATTATATTTTCTAAATCGCTTAAACTTTTAATGTATTGATGCATTCCCATTCTCACATCATCCTTTCTTTTTGGTAAATTTTTATTATCCTATCATATTTTACTGATTCTGTATAGTTTCACTTATTTATCATAGCAAGTCTATCGACAAAATACCAAAAGGACCACTCACTAAAATAAGTGAGTGATCGAATTTGTTTATTTTTTGCCTAGTTTTCTCATCGGTAATAAAATAGTCAAACTAATTAACGTAACCAATATTGTTGCACCCATATCAGCTAAAATCGCAAACCATAGTGTCAACCAGCCTGGAATGGTTAATAGCAAAGCAATTACTTTTAACCCTAAGGCAATCGAAATGTTGATTCGAATAATTTTTTTCACTAATTTTGCAATTCGAATCGCATCTGGCAAGCGCCCTAAATGATCTTGCATCAAAACAACATCAGCTACTTCAATTGCGCTATCTGTTCCTTTACCCATCGCAATTCCTAAATCGCTTTTTACTAAGGCTGGTGAATCATTCACACCATCTCCAACCATTGCTGTAATCCCTTTTGTTGATAGTTCATCAATTAATTCAAGCTTTTGTTCTGGTAATAATGAACTATGAACTTCATCGATTCCTAGTTCATTTGCAACACTTTCTGCAATTTTTTCGTGATCGCCTGTGAGCATTACAACTTTTTTCATTCCTAATTGATGCAACTCTGAAATGATTTCTTTACTTTCATTTCTGATTTTGTCGGTTAAACCAAAGATACCTAAAACTTCTGTTTCACTGGCTGTAATCACTAAGGTACGTCCATTTTCTTTAAAATATTCAATGTCTTTTTTGATTTCTTTTGTTAAAAGCTCTTCCGGTATTTGACGTTCATTTCCCAGGAAATAATGCTTCTCATTAATTTTACCAGTTAAACCACTACCTGCAACTGTTACCAAGTCTTCCACTTGTAACAAACCAGCTTCTGGTTGTATTTGGTTTTCCAGAGTATATCCAACAATTGCTTTAGCAATTGGATGCATCGATTCTTGTTCCATTAAACGACTAATTTGATAAAATTCAGGACGATATACTTTGACATCACTCACAGCCAGTTTTCCTTCTGTTAAAGTTCCTGTTTTATCAAATGCAATTGTTTCTAAGCGACCAAGTGTTTCTAAATGATTGCCTCCTTTAATCAAAATACCAATGCGAGCTGATTTTGTAATACCTGCTACTAAAGCAATTGGAGAAGAAAGGACTAGTGCACATGGACAACCGATAATTAAAACTGCCAAGCCTTCATATAACCATGGCATCCACTCAGCTCCTAAGAATAAAGGTGGAACAATCATTACGAGCACTGCTAGGAGCATAATCAATGGTGTGTAATATTTAGCAAATTTGTTAATGAATAGCTCAGTTTGTGTTTTTGTTTCCTGTGCTTCATAAACTAAATTTAAAATTTTGGCTAATGCTGAGTCTTGATACGCTTTTGTTAACGTAATAAATAACGTTCCATCATTGTTAATGCTTCCGCCGAAAACCGTTGCATCGATTTGTTTTTCAACCGGGACAGACTCTCCTGTAATGGCACTTTCATTGACAGAACTCGTCCCTTTAAGGACAATCCCATCAGAAGGAATTTGTTCACCAGCAACGACTTTTACCACATCTCCAATTGCTAATTGATCGATAGAAACTTTTTCTTCAATTCCATTTTTTACTCGCATTGCGAATTTAGGTTGTACATTCAAAAGGCTCTCCATTGATTTTCGAGCTTGCATCATTCCCAAGCCTTCAAGCCATTCGTTTACACCGAAAAGGATTGCAACCAAGGTTCCTTCTCGATACTCACCAATAGCAAACGCACCAATTAATGCAATGGTCATTAAAGTATCAATGTTAAAGGTAAAACGTGTGAGATTTTTTGCTCCTTGTTTGAAAGTTGGCCATCCACTTAGAACGGTTGCTACAAAATACAAAGCTAGTGAAAAATAGGTTTGCCCATTATCTTCTACAAAAATTCCAATTAGTAGGAGAATAACTGAAATAATGACTTTTGTGATAACCATCTTCGTGTTACCATCTTCGTGATTATGCTCGTGATCTCCATGATTGCCTTCTTCTTGATTGTTTTTAACCGATGCTACTAATCGAGCATTTTCAGTTGCTAGTATTTTTTCAACAGCTTTTAAGTCTAAGTTTTCTGAAGCCACTAAAGTACTTGTTGTGTAGTTTAATTTCGCATCTGTCCCATTTTCTAAACGATTGATCTGGGTTTCTAACCTCAATGTGCAATCTGCACAATCTAATCCTTTGACTGGATATCTTTTCATCTTCCTCACCCTTTCTATTGAATATGTTTGGTATGTTTTACTGCTTGAGTTAGTAGGTCTAATACGTGCTCATCATCTTGACTGTAGTAAATTGTTTTGCCTTCACGTCTTGATTTGACCAAATTAGCTGTTCTCAGAGTTCTAAGTTGATGTGAAACAGCTGATTGTTCCATTCCTAAACATTGGGCAATCGCTCCTACATTAAGTTCTTGCTTTTCTAATAAGTATAAAATTGAAATTCGAGTAGGATCACTCAATACTTTGAAAATTTGACTTACGCGTTGAATCGTTTGATCCGTTAATTTTTTATTTTCAAAAGTCATTTATTTCCCTCTTTTCAAATGTTTGATTGTTCATATGTTTATATTATCATATGTTTATTTTTATTTCAAGTCAAAACAAAAAAATGACAAAAGTTAAACTTGCTAACTTTTGCCATTCATTTTATTTTTTATTTGTTGTATTTAATTCAGATACTTTTCCAGTAGAAAGGTAAACAATCCACTCACAAATATTGGTAACATAATCACCAATACGTTCTAAGTAACCTGCAACTAACATATAATCTGAAGCTCCCACAACGATTTCTGAGTTGGCTTTCATTTCTTCAATACAGCTTTTATAAATTTGCTTGAAGTATAAATCAACTTCTCCATCCATTTTTGCGATTTTTTTGGCTTTCTTAGAATCATTTTTTACGTAAGCTTCTAAAACTTCCTCCACCATCACTTTTACTTTATCTGCCATATCTGCAATTTCTGCTTCAATTTCAGGGATGCGTTTGTTTCCTTTTACTCGAATAGTTGATTTTGCAATACTTACTGCATGATCCGCCATTCTCTCTAAATCTGAGCTTGCCTTCATTACCGTTACAATAATTCTCAAATCTGTTGTAACCGGTTGTTGTAAAGCTATCATTTCAAAACTTCTTTTTTCTAAATCTAATTCACGTTCATTAATGAAATGGTCATTAGCAATAACCTCTTTTGCTAACTCTTTATCGTGATTGATAAAAGCTTTAACCGATTTATAGATGGCTTCATTTACCATCATGCCCATCTCAGAAAAACGCAAGTGTAAGTCATTTAATTCCTCTTCAAAAACTCGTCTCACGGATAATTCCTCCTCATTATTTTTAATTAACCAAAGCGTCCAGAAATATAGTCATCGGTTTCTTTTTCGTGTGGATTTGTAAAGATTTGTCTTGTATCTCCAAATTCAATTAAATCTCCTTGTAAAAAGAATGCTGTCTTATCTGAAATACGTGACGCTTGTTGCATATTGTGGGTTACCATTATCATGGTATAATATTCTTTCAATTCTAGCAACATATTTTCAATTTTCCCACTTGAAACGGGATCTAAAGCACTTGTTGGTTCATCTAATAGAATGACTTCTGGTTCTACTGCCAATACTCTTGCAATACACACACGCTGTTGCTGTCCACCAGATAATGAGAGCGCACTTTTATTCAGCTTATCCTTAACATCTTCCCAAACTGCCGCTTTTTTTAAACTCTCTTCTACAATAGCATCCATCTTCGCTTTGTCCTTCATGCCTGCAATCTTTAACCCATAGGCAACATTGTCATAAATTGAGAATGGAAAAGGATTTGGCTGTTGAAAAACCATTCCAACTTGCTTTCTTAACTTAACCGTATCCATCTTAGGACCGTAGATATCTTCGCCTTTTAACAGCACCGTTCCATTGATTGTAACGTTTGGAATCAAATCATTCATTCGATTTAAAGTTCTTAGATACGTTGATTTCCCGCAACCACTTGGACCAATCAAAGCAGTAATTCCCTTAGGTTCAAAATCTAATGAAATGCCTTTTAAGGCTTCATTTTTTCCATAGTATAAATGAACATTTCGTGACTCAATTACATAATTTTTTTCACTCACCTTTGATTCCTCCTATCCAAAGTGTCCTGATACATAGTCTTCTGTCGACTGAATCTTAGGTCGTGTAAAGACTTTTCTAGTTTCATCGTATTCAATCACATTTCCCATGTAGAAAAAGGCTGTATAGTCACTGATACGAGCAGCTTGTTGCATATTATGCGTCACAATTACAATTGTGTAATGTTCTTTTAAAGAAAGTAACGTATCTTCTACCTTGCTTGTTGAAATTGGGTCTAATGCACTTGCGGGCTCATCTAGTAACAGTATATCAGGTTTCATTGCAATGGCTCTAGCAATACACAAACGTTGTTGTTGGCCACCTGATAACGCTAATGCACTTTTATGCAAATTATCTTTGACTTGGTCCCATAGTGCTGCTTGTTTTAAACTGGTTTCGACAATTTCATCTAATTCATTTTTATCTTTCATGCCATGACGTTTTAATGCAAATGTAATATTTTCATAAATTGATTTACTAAATGGGTTGGGACGTTGAAAAACCATGCCGATATTTTTACGCATTTCATACACATCAATATTATCGGCATTAACGTCAATTCCTTGATACATGATCTCACCCGTTACTTTAGTACCCGAAATTTCATCATTCATACGGTTCAACGCACGTAAGTAAGTTGATTTCCCACAGCCACTTGGACCAATTAATGAAGCAATTTTATTTTTTTCAAATTCTAAAGAAACACCTTTAATGGCTTCATTTTGACCATACCATACATGAAGATCATTGGTTTTTAAAGCGACATCTTGACCACGATCCATTTTAAAAATATTGGTTTCAAGCTGATTTTGTTGTTCTAACAAGTTATTCACTCCTTAATCGTAGCTTTTCTAGTTAACTATTAAGCGGATGTTGCTTTTTTATGGATCCATTTACCTAAGAAACGAGCAAGGAAATTGAATAGTAGCACCGCGATAATCAAAACAGCTGATGCTCCTGCTGAAACGGCTGCCGCGTCAGGCATGATTCCTTCACTATTTACTTTCCAAATATGAACAGCTAACGTTTCTGCTGGACGCAATGGATTTAATGGACTTGCAATATATAGTGGATTCCAATTTGTAAAATCCAATGCTGGTGCACTTTGACCCGCTGTATAAATTAACGCCGCTGCTTCACCAAAAACACGTCCGGCTGCTAAAATCATCCCAGTTAAAATACCAGGCAACGCAGCAGGTGTAATAATGCGCGTGACAGTCTCCCAGCGTGACAAACCAAGTGCTAGACCAGCTTCTCTTTGAGTAGAAGGAATCGCACGTAAAGAGTCTTCTACAGTTCTAGTTAATAGTGGAAGATTAAATAATGTTAATGCAAGGGCACCTGATAAAATTGAAAAACCAAACCCCAATTGTACAACAAAAATTAAAAAACCAAAAAGTCCGACTACAATTGAAGGCAGTGAACTTAATACTTCAATTGCTGTTCTAACAAAATCAGTAATCCAATTTTTCTTCGCGTATTCTGAGAGATAAATTCCTGCTCCTAATGAGATAGGAATACTGATCATCATTGTTAAAATCAAAAGATAGAAGGAATTGAATAATTGAATCCCTATTCCGCCACCTTTTTCAAATGTTTTTGCTGGTTTTGTTAAAAAGTCCCATGAAAGATGAGGAATTCCGCGCCATAAAATAAACGCTAATAAACTGAATAAAATCAATACAATTATTCCAGAAATAATATATAAAATGCTAACTGCAAGTTTATCTGCTCTTTTGGCATTCATCTATTTAACAGCTCCTTTTTTACCAATCATACGGATGGCAATATTGAAAATCAATGACATCACTAACAAAATAAGTGCTAATGACCATAGGACATTGTTTTCTAATGATCCCATGACCGTATTTCCCATTCCCATTGTTAAAATACTTGTTAAAGTTGATGCCGGTGATACTAAATCTTTTGGCATTAAAGCTGCATTCCCTACAACCATTTGAATGGCTAAGGCTTCACCAAAAGCGCGAGCCATCCCGAAAACAACTGAAGTTAAAATACCGGGTACCGCAGCACGCAAAACAACTTTATAAATCGTTTGCCATCTTGTAGCACCTAGTGCCAATGATGCTTCTCGATAATGAGTTGGAACTGAATTTAGTGCATCCACAGTCATACTTGTTACCGTTGGTAAAATCATAACGAATAAGACAAAGGTTCCTGCTAAAATACCAAACCCACTCCCACCAAATGTATTTCGTACAAATGGAACGATCACTGTTAAGCCAATAAAACCATAAACAACAGAAGGAATCCCCACCAACAATTCAATCACAGGCTGTAAAACCTTTTTGCCTGTCTTTGGAGAAATCTCTGTCATAAAAATAGCTGCTCCTAAAGCAAATGGGGTTGCCACAATTGCTGACAGCAATGTTACAACAAAGGAACCTGTAATCATTGGTAACGCGCCAACAAGTGGTTGACCGTCTGCTCCCTTAGCACTTGGATTCCAAACGGTTCCCGTTAGAAACGCCCAAAGGGACACTTTATTAGTAGTAAACGTAGCAATTCCCTTACTTGCTACAAAATATAAAATCGATGCAACAACTAACACGATAAAGGCAATACAGATAAAGCTAATACTTTTACCAATTGTTTCTAATTTTGACTTCTTTGATTTTTTTAACAGTCGTTCATGAATTTCTTCCAAAAGAAACCCTCCTTTATTGAATGTCTCACAACGTAACGGTCTTGCTATCAAACAGCCTTTTTTATTGACCTTAAGGCTCTCACTTAAGTAAATAATACTGGAAATCTCTTTAAATTACGACTTTAAACTTTTTTAATCAATGGAAAAGGCGACTGCTAAAACCCTCAGCCGCCTTTTCTCATTAAACTAAATTTCTTAGTCTATTTGATTACTCCATCATGACTGCGTTCAACTTTCATTGAACTGATAGGAAGGTAACCTAATTTTTTAACAACGCCTTTTTGAACCTCATCTGTTAGCATGTAGTCTAAGAATGCTTGAACATCTTCAGATGGTTTGCCTTTTGTATACATATGCTCGTAAGACCAAATTGTCCAAGAGTTGTCTGCTACATTTTTTTCAGTTGGTTCTACATTATCAACGGATAACGCTAAAAGACTGTCGTCAAAATAAGAGAATGCCAAGTAACTGATTGCTCCAGGTGTTTCAGAAACAATTTTACGAACAGCACCCGATGAATCTTGCTCTTGAGCTTGGATTGCTTTTTGTCCATCTAATGCCCATTTTTCAAAAGACGCTCGTGTTCCACTTCCGCTTGCACGATTTAAAACAACGATACTTTGATCTTTCCCCCCCACTTCGTTCCAGTTGGTAATTTTTCCAGTAAAGATATCAATCAGTTGTTGTTTAGAGATTGATTTAACGCCTACATTCTTATTCACAACAGGTCCCATGCCTACAACGGCAACCTTATGATCAACAAGAGCCTTAGCATCTACGCCTTCTTTTTCTTCAGCAAATACATCTGAGTTTCCAATTGTAACGGAGCCGTTTGATACTTGGCTTAATCCAGTTCCACTTCCGCCACCTTGAACGGTAATCGTGTTCCCTGGGTTGGCTGTTGAATATTCTTCTGCAGCAGCTTCTACTAGTGGTTGTAAAGCCGTTGAACCCACTGCAGTAATTGTTTCTGTTGGTGCACTATTTTTTTCGCTTGATTGTGAGCTTGCTGATGAATCTGTTTTATTTCCTCCACAAGCTACTAATGTTAAACCTAAACCTACTGTGAAAACAACTTTTGCTAAGTTATTAACTTTCATCATTATCCATCCTTTTCCAAAGCAATGTTAGACGTCCTTTATTTTTCTCTCGTCCACAACTTTATCTTAAGGTTTGAATATTAATTTTGATTTCTTTTTGTGTAAGCTTTGTGTATCTCTTTGTAAAGTTTCGTTTCGCTTTGTAAGGAAACGGCTACTCAATTGGACTAACGGCTCCATCAACTGTTCTTGTTACTTTCATATCAGCAGAAGGTAGATACCCTAATTTTTTTACAACTGTTTTTTGAATATCAGGTGATAAAATGAATTCAATAAAATCTTTTGTTAATCCTGTTGGCTCTCCTTTTGTATACATATGCTCGTAAGACCAAATCGTCCATTTATTCGTTGTTACATTTTTATCTGTTGGTTCCACGCCATCAATTGATAGAGCCTTAACCGTATCATTGACGTATGAAAATGCCACATAACTGATAGCCCCTGGTGTATCTCCTACAATTTGGCGAACCATTCCTGTTGAATCTTGTTCTTGGGCTTGGATACTTTCTTTCCCGTCTAAGGCCCATTTTTCAAAAGTAGAGCGTGTTCCACTTCCTGTTGCACGATTTAAAATAACTATTTTTAAATCTTTTCCGCCTACTTCTTTCCAATTCTTGATTTTTCCAGTAAAAATATCTTGTAATTCTTTTTTAGTTAATTCTTTTACTCCTACGCCTTTATTCACGATTGGTGTAATCCCAACAACCGCTACTCTGTGATCTACTAGTGCAGTCGCGTCAATGCCTTCTTTTTCTTCAGCAAACACATCTGAATTTCCAATATTTACCGCACCACTTGCAACCTGACTTAAGCCTGTTCCACTTCCGCCACCTTGAACATTGATAAATTTACCTAAATGAGCAGTTGCAAATTCTTCACCTGCTGCCTCCACGAGGGGCTGTAAAGCTGAAGAACCAACTACAGTAATTGATTCGCCGCGGTCAACACCTTTTCCTCCACATGCTGCTACTAAAAATAGGGAAGAAAGAAATACTAGAAGGGCAGTTTTTTTTAATTTCATCTAAATAAAACCTCCTTTTTATCATAATCAGACAATTCATCTCTATCATACCTTAACATTGTAAAATCTATTCTCTCCTTTTGTAAATTTTATGTAAAGGCAATTTGTAAGGTGATTTCTTATTTGTCATTTTTATTAATAAAAAGTGATTATTATCTTGCTTTTCTATTGATTTATGATTGGCTTTTTTATTTTGTTTTTTTAATTTTTTTATGTTATTCTAAGTTACACAACTGATAGATGCTTTAATCTTTTTCTTAAGGAGGAATCATGAGCATGGAAAAAAATCAAAGTTTTGTTGATGGGTTGATTGAATCGATTGTGAAAAAGGCGCCCCTTTACGCTAAAAACACAACAGATCATTCAAGTAAAACTGACAACAAGAAAGATTCATCGAAAAAAAAATAAATACTTATACAATTATTGTAACTTATTTATTTAACTCCCCTTTAAAAAGACTCTCTTAAAAAAGAAAGTCTTTTTTATTTTAAAAAAATGTTATTTTATACTATTTGAATATTCCATTCATCCCCATGAATATATTATTTAATTGATTATTTTATTTATCTTGTTAAAAATCTATCGAAGTTCCTTTAAATCAACTGAAAAGGGCTTTTTTTTTAAGTCTAAATTTTTTAGTTCCATTTTATTTGAAAATATATTTTCATTCTATTGTTATTTTATAAAGAAAAAACCCATCAAAATAGATAACTATTTTGATGGGTTTTTCTCAATCTTGAAATGGCAATCGAACAGTAAAAATAGTTCCTAAACCAAGTTTGCTAGTTACTTCAATAGTGCCATTAAAATTTTCAACTAAATATTTTACAATAGATAAACCTAAGCCTGTTCCACCTGAATTTCGACTACGAGCTTTATCAACCCTGTAAAAACGTTCAAAAATCCGATCCAATTCATCTTCTGGAATGCCCATTCCATTATCTTTAACTTCAATAATCGCTTCAGTTAGAGTTTGAGTAACGGTCACTTCAATTTTTCCACCTATTCCTGTATAGGCAATGGCATTACTAATTAAATTGGTAAGAATCTGTTTTAAACGACTAATATCACCATTTAAATAGGTAATTTCTGTATCAGTTAAAATTAAGGTCATTTTTTTGTGTTCTGCTTCTTTTTTTACTAATCTAAAGCTTGATAAAATCGCCTCTTGGATATTGATACGCTCAATTTTTAAAGGGACTTGTTTTTGTTCTAATTTTGACAGCTCTAAAATATCGTTAACTAAAAGATCCAAGCGACTGCTCTCTGTGTACATAATCTCTAAAAACTGTTTTAATACAGTTTTATCTTCCATAGCACCGTCTAATAAAGTTTCAGAAAATCCTTTTAAAGCAGTAACCGGTGTTCTTAATTCATGGGAAGCATTTGTAACAAAATCACTTTTAACTTTCTCCAGTTTTCTAATCTCAGTAATGTCATATAATAAAACAATCATATTCAATTCACCTTTAATTTTACCAGTAATTGGCACAATATTAGCATCTACAATATGTTCTTCTGGATAGTAAAAATAAATTTCATTATTTTGTGGTTTTTTTTGTCTGTAGCCTTGTTCAATAATTTGACTTAAACCATAGCTTTTAGTAGCTTCTACATAGGATTTACCTAACAAATCAGTTAATTTTTCACCTAAAATCCCTTCCATTGCAGGATTCATTAATTGAACTTTACGCTCGTCATCTAACAGCATAACTCCAATGACTAAGTGATTGATTAAACTATTTATTCGCTCGTCATTTTGCGCAATCTCAAACATTTGATCTTCAAGACTGTTCGCTAAATGGTTGATAACAGATCCTAGTTCGGCAATTTCACCGTATCCTTTTCCATTGTAGCGATTATGATAGCGATTTTCAGATAAATCGGTTGCAACACTCATCACTTCTTCAATAGGCTTTACAATTCTTTTAGTTGTAACTAAAGTTAAAACAATTCCTAAAATCATGACACCAATAACAAAAATTAATAAAGACAACTTAATTTGTTTATTTAGTTGTGTCATTTCAGCAATTGGTTTGGACAAACGTAAGACACTCACTAATTGGCCTGATGCGTTCTTCAATGGTACTGCAACATAATAGAGGGTTGTTTTAGAGGTTGTACTTGAACGTTCTGAAATAGCCTCTGATTTGCCCTTTAGGACCTCTTTTATTTCAGGCCTTTCTAGGTGATTCTCTATTACTTTTTTAGAATTATCAGATTCATATTCCACGGTACCGTCAATACTTATCAATGTAATTCGCTCTTTGTCATTTTTTTCTACATTCTTTAATTGTTCTTTTATTTTTCCAAAATCAAGATTATCTAAATTTTTCTGGTCAATTAAGCTGCGAATCGTTTTAGCATTTTCAACCAACTGACTGCTTTGTGTTTCAAGAGCATATTCTTTTAATAATGAACTCGAGAAAATTCCAATACATAAACTTAGCAAACTAAATATTAAAATAAAAATTGCTAAAATACGAAATTGTAATTTTTTCATCATTTAGGAACCTCAAATTTATAACCGAAACCACGAACCGTTCGAATATAAGCAGGATTTTTTGTATCTAACTCGATTTTTTCTCTTAAGTGACTGATATGAACATCTACAATTCGAGTTTCTCCTGCATAATCAAAGTTCCAAATTGCATCTAGTAATTGTTCGCGACTTAAAATACGATTGACTCGTTTCATCATATATAGAAGCAATTCAAACTCTTTTGGTGTTACTTCTATCGGATTGTCTCGTACGATTACTTCGTATAATTCAGGAAAAATTTTAATTTCACCAATTGTAACTTCAACTAGTTCTTCTCTCGAATTTTCCTTTTCATCTTCCGCTTTTCCTCTTGAATTCACTCGTCGCATAATGGCCTTCATACGTGCTAAAACTTCTCGTGGGCTAAAGGGTTTTGTCATATAATCATCAGCACCTAGCTCTAACCCAATAATTTTTTCTAACTCATCATCTTTAGCTGTTAAGATCATAATTGGTGTTTCTATTTTTTCTTGTCTTAACTTTTTACAAACTTCCATTCCATCCATGGAAGGCAACATTAAATCTAAAATAATAAAAGCATATTTATTTTTTAGTGCTAATTCATAACCTTCTAAACCATCTGTTGCAGTCTGAACGTCATACCCTGCTTTTTCTAAATTAAATGCTAATAAGGTTAAAATAGACTCTTCATCATCAACAATTAAAACTCTTTTCATAATAGGATTAGCCTCCAACTTAATTGTTTCTTTTCATTAAACTAATTTTTCCGGAATTGTCACTACACCAATTTCATGTGGTGAGTCTTCATATATTGCTGTTTGCTCTAATCGGTACTCACCATCAATTTGTTTAATCTTTAAATGACAGTATGCACTATTTATTTTTAGTGCTTGGTAAAAATCATCTTCTGTTTTAATTGGTACATCATTACAAGTCACGATTGTATCCCCAACACTCAACTTCATTTTAGCCGCTGGTGTTGCTGGGCGAATTCCAAGAACTTTTAGCCCTTCATCATTGCTTCCATATAAAAAGGACCAATTATGTTCTCTATTTCGATGACGTAAGTATACAGCGATAGCTCCTATAAACATAATTAAATAGCTAATCCATGTGAATGCTGACCAGACAATATTAATGCCGATTAAAACAACCAATACACCCATTAATATCATTAAATCTTTGACAACAAGTTTTAAAGCCTGTTGAGGAATTTGAGCTTGAACTTTTAACTGCAAGCCTAATAAAATTGGTAAAAATAATACGGTATAGGTCTGATTCCCAATCCCAAAGACTGGCCACCAATCAAAAACTGCAGTAAATAAATTACCTGGTACGATTATTAATAATGGCAATACCCAAAAAGGTTTTAAAAAATAACTTCCAACCCATTTGCCACGACTTGTTTTTAGAAAATCAGGAGATAAGTGCTTCATTTTATAAAAGCTTAAACTAAAAATAGTTACGAGTAACACTAGGAACATTACTACTAATCCATTTACCAGTAAATGGTTATTGAAAAAATTCAGCTGCTCGACAGAATAGCCCATTATATTCAGATTGCTTGATGAATTAGTTTCCAGTATCCTATTCGTTACACTTAAGAGTAAAGCTGTTACTGGAAATGTGATGATTGGATGAATGTAGCGTGTTCCAAAAAGCACTAAAAGAATAAGTGTTGATATTTGATAAAAAACAATCCATTCAATTGTCAAAGGCACTCCAAGGACTGTTAATAAAATAGAAGCAATTACCCCCGGAAGTAATCCCATTACTAAAAAGTCTTTCACTTCAAACCATTCCTTAAAGATAGCTACTCGATAGATTTTTCTTTCTGTTCGAATTCTTTTTAGACTCATACCAATTGACCAGATAACTCCTACAATAAATAATGGCTGTATAAAAAATGATCCCACAATCATTAATAGCGTTTTAATCCACTCTCCCATAAACCTCATCCTTCCTTTTCACCAACACTTACTTCTTATTTTAGCAAATACTTAACAGATAATCACGAAATAATCTTTTATTTTGAAATAAACTATTTTAAAACAAAAAAATACCAATGAACGGTGCATATTTACGCCGTTCATTGGTATTAACCATAAGGGATAGGTTTATTTTAATACATAATAAGAAATTTTTAGTTTACTCGTCCGAAACCAACTAGGTATTTAGCCCAGTAATAAGGTGAAATTGAAGCTACAGCCACACCACTAGAACTTTGAGAACCGATAAATTGACCATTACCAATATAAATCCCAACATGATCGATTGATCCAGATTGGTTAAAGAATACTAAATCACCAGGTTGTGCTTCTGCTTGAGAAACACGGCTTGTTGCAGCATATTGTGCACTTGCAACTCGTGGTAAGCTGACACCTGCAGCAGCAAATGCGTACATTGTGAAACCAGAGCAGTCAAATCCAGCAGTTGTTGTTCCACCATATAAGTAGGGTGTTCCTGCAACGCCATAAGCAGCAGCACTAACTGTTCCCCAACGTCCGCCAGCAGCAGGTGCAGTTGGTTTAGCAACTGGTGCCGAACCGTTAGATACCGGTGTTGTTGTTTCGTTGTTGCTTACATTTGATGTTGCAGCAACTGGTTTCGCTTCACTTGCTGTTTGAATTGCCTTAGCAGCTTTTTCAGCATCTGATTTTTGAGTTAAGAAAGTAGCTTTTTCACTTTCTGCAGAAGCTTGTTCTGAAGCAAGAGATGCAACAACTGCTTCTTTTGAAAGCTTTTGTTGTTCTAAGCTAGCTTTAGAAGCTTCTAATTTAGCGGCTAACATTGTTTGCTCATTTGCTTTTTTTTCAGTTTCTTTTTGTTTAGAAGCAACTGATTCTTTATCTGCTTTTTGGTCTTTTACTAATGTTTGATTAGCTGAAACCATTTGAGAAACAACATCCACACGTCCAACAACATCACTTAAAGATTCAGCAGATAATACAAAATCAAGATAGTTTTGTGTGTCACCATTTACTTGAATTGTACGTGCTTGCTCTTTTAATTTATCTTCGCGTCCAGCAATTTTTTCATTTAATGTATCAATATCAGCTTTTAATGTTTTTAATTCATTTTGAGTTGATTGCATTTCAGCAACTAACTCTTTTGCTGAAGCTTCATTTTCAGTAATAGAATCTGTTACGCTAGCTAATTCTTTTTTTGCATCTGCTTGCTTGCCAGAAATTTCAGTTACTTTTGATGATGCCTTGTTAATATCCTCATCAACTGATGCTGATGCACTAAATGGTGCTACCATTGTTCCTAAACCAATTGTTCCGATGACTGCTAAAGTTATTATTTTCTTATTCACGTAGTTGTTCTCCTATCTGACCCTTATGATTTTTTATTTTTTTGATTAATTTATACTTTTAAGAATCTTCTCATTGAAAGCAATGATCCGAAGGCTCCGATGAAAACACCGAGAGCTAATAGTAATCCGCCAATTTGGTATAAAAATGGCTGCGGTGCTAATAGCGCAAAATACGTTCCTTGTAAGACTTTTGTTACAAAATCGTAAGCTGCTACATAAACAAAACTTAAGATCGCAATTGGAATGATTGCTCCGAAGAATCCAATCCAAGCTCCTTCTAGGAAGAATGGCCATCTGATAAATCCGTTTGTTGCACCAACTAATTTCATAATTTCAATCTCAGTACGACGAGATAAAATTGTAATTCGAATGGTATTTGAAATTAAGAACATTGCAACTAATAATAATGCAATAATAATAACTCCACCAATATTTCGAACGGCTGAAACAAAGTTGAATAATTTTTTAGCCTGTGCGCCTCCGTAATTCACTTTAGCGACGTTGTCTAATTTTTCAGCATCTTTAGCTACTTTTTCAGTATCTCTCGGTGATTCAGTACTTACGACATAAACATCGAATAATGGATTGTCATCGCCACCGAACAGATTAAATTCTGATCCATAACTTCCGACTACTTTATCTAATTCCTGCTCACGACTAGAATACTCGATTTTATCAACATTAGATAATTTTTTTAGATCTGTTTTCAAGGTATCTTTTTGTTCTTTAGTAGCTGCTAAATCAATGTAAACACGAACACTTACATCATTTTCAACATCTGTTGCCAATTTATTGACATTTAAAAGAATTGAGATAAATGAACCTACTAATAATAAGGTTACTGTTACAGCACTGACTGCTGCAATTGACATCCATCCGTTTCTTTTTAAACTTTTCAAACTCTCAATAGCGTGTCTCTTAAACGTTCTAACCTTCATAACCATAATCCCCTTCCAATTGATCTCGGACAATTCGCCCATTTTCAACCGCTAGGACACGGTGTTTTACAACGTTTACGATTTGGCTATTATGAGTTGCCATTACCACAGTTGTTCCTTGATTGTTGATTTCTTCTAAGATATTCATGATTTCCCATGACGTATCTGGATCAAGGTTACCAGTTGGTTCATCTGCAATCAGAACTCGTGGCATATTTGCAATTGCTCTTGCAATCGCAATACGTTGCTGCTCTCCACCAGAAAGCTCTGTCGGAAACATTCTAACTTTATGTTTTAATCCAACTAAATCAAGAACTTCTAGTACACGTTTTTTGATAATTTTAGGATTTTTTTCAACAACTTCCATTGCATATGCAATATTTTCATAGACAGTTAGTCTTGGTAATAATTTAAAATCTTGGAAAACAACGCCCACATGACGTCTTAAGAATGGTACGTCACGATCTTTCATTGTTACAAGATCAAAGTCTCCTACTTTAATACTGCCTTTTGAAGCTTTTTCTTCACGATACATCATTTTTATAAAGGTTGATTTCCCCGCTCCACTTGGACCAACTACATAAACAAATTCACCCTGTTCGATACGAACGGTTAAACCATTTGCAGCAGTGATGCCATTTGGATATTTTTTATAGACATTCAACATTTCTATCATATAATCACCTTACTTTTCTAGTTTTGCTATCATTATCAGGTGTTTCTTACTAAATTAGGATTCATTAGTTATACTTTTCCCAACGCTTATTCATTATAGCATTATATACATTTAAGTCTGTTGTATTTTCTTTACAAATATATTTCAATGTTAGTTAAAAATGTAATGAATTGTCTTATTAGAGATGATTTCACTTCTATAAATCAAATATGACTTTTTATTATTCATTTTCTTGTTTTTTTGCAGTTTATTCCCCACTTTAAATCACCATAATCATCTTTTTTGGGTTTCGTTTTTTACTATTGTAACAATAAAAAAGAAAAAAGTTGCCAAATAAGGCAACTTTTTTCTTTTTTATTCATTTAGTAACATTGTGCTCTTTAAATAAGCATCTATAAATGGGTCTAAATCTCCATCCATAACTCCTTGTACATTTCCTGTTTCATAGTTTGTTCGGTGATCTTTAATCATTGAGTAAGGATGGAATACATAGGATCTAATTTGCGAACCCCAACCAATTTCTTTTTGTTCACCGCGAATTTCTGCTAGCTCTTTTTCTTTTTCTTCTAATTCTAGCTGATATAGCTTAGCTTTTAACATTCCCATTGCTTGATCTCTATTTTTCAATTGTGAACGTTGCGCTTGACTAGCTACAACAATCCCTGTTGGAATATGAGTAATTCGAACTGCGGAATCAGTTTTATTAATATGTTGACCACCCGCACCACTTGCTCGATAGGTATCTACTTTTAAGTCATCATTGTTAATGGCCACAGTTTCGGCATCTTCAATTTCTGGCATGACATCAATTGAAACAAACGAGGTGTGACGTCTACCAGCTGAATCAAATGGTGAAATACGAACTAAACGATGAACTCCTTTTTCAGCTTTTAAATAACCATAGGCATTGTGGCCTTTAATTAAAAGAGTTACACTTTTGATTCCGGCTTCTTCTCCATCTTGATAATCAAGTGTTTCTACTTTGAAACCTTTTTTTTCGGCCCAACGCATATACATTCTAAGAAGCATACTTCCCCAATCCTGTGACTCTGTGCCACCTGCTCCAGGGTGCAATTCAATAATCGCATTGTTTTTATCATAGGGAGCACTTAAAAGCATGTCCAATTCATATTTGTCTAGATCTTTTTGAAATTCTTGATAATTTTCTTCTAGTTCTTTTTCTAATTCTTCATCTGGTTCTTCTTTTACCATTTCTAACAAGATTTCTAAGTCTTCTTTGGTTTGAGATAACTCTTTAAACTGATTGTATTTTTCTTTTAGACTATTGGCTTCATTGATAACTCCTTGCGCCTTAGTTCCATCGTCCCAAAAACCAGGTTCGGTCATTCTGTTGTCAAGTTCTGCAATATCTTGTTCCATTGTCTCTAAGTCAAAGAGACCTCCCAAAGCCTGCAATTTTATCTGTTGCTTTAGCTAAATTATTCCTGATTTCACTTAATTCCATCATTTTCTCTCCTTAGTGTTGCTATTTCCTATTTATTTTAACAAAGAACACGACTTGGTCGCAACCAAATCGTGTTCTTTACTCTAATTTAGTTCTTAAACTTTACCTTTTCCGTGACAGTTTTTATATTTCTTACCACTACCACATGGACAAGGATCATTACGTCCAATTTTATCTTCAACTTTGACTGGTTTTGATTTTGCTGCTTCAACAACATCTCCATCACCAGATGAACGAGCAGGTGTTCCTTGAGCTACTTGTTCTCTTTGAAGGTTTTGTCTAATTTCAGATTTCATTAGTAAACGAGTAACATCGTAATCAATTGCTGCAATCATTTCTTCAAATAATTTGAAGCCTTCTGCTTGGTACTCAACTAATGGATTTGTTTGAGCGTATGCTCTTAAGCCAATACCTTGTCTTAATTGATCCATTGTATCAATATGGTCAGTCCATTTGCTATCAACAACACGTAAAACAACTACTTTTTCAAATTCAAGAATTTGATCTGTACTATTTAATTGTTGCTCTTTAGCTTGGTAAATTTTCTCAGCTTTTTCTAATAACAAAGCTTTGATTTCTTCAGGAGATTTATTTTCTAAATCACTTACTTTTAAACTGTCTTCATGAACAATTGCAGATGTTGCAAAATCATGAATTCCTTGTAAGTTCCACTCTTCTTTTGGTCCTTGTGTGTTTATATCAACGATACGATCAATTGTACGTTTAATCATTGGAATTGTAATTTTTCTTAATGATTCTTCTGCCATGATGACTTCTAAACGTTGTCCATAAATAATCTCACGTTGTTCACGCATTACGTCATCATACTCTAAAACGTTTTTACGCGTGTCATAGTTATTTCCTTCAACACGTTTTTGAGCCGATTCAACTTGACGTGAAATCATTTTACTTTGAATCAAGATATCTTCATCTTGAACTTTCATACGCTCAAGGATTGCTTGGATACGTTCTGAACCAAAACGTTTCATTAATTCATCTTCTAATGATAAATAGAATTGAGTGATACCAGGATCTCCTTGACGCCCTGCACGTCCACGTAATTGATTATCAATACGACGAGATTCGTGACGTTCTGTACCAATAACGCATAGTCCACCAACTTCAAGTACGCCTGCACCAAGTTTAATATCGGTACCACGTCCGGCCATATTGGTTGCGATTGTTACAGCACCTTTTTGACCAGCACTTGTAATGATTTCAGCTTCTTTAAAGTGATTTTTTGCATTTAAAACTTCATGATGAATACCCGCTTTTGTTAAAAGGTTTGAAAGTAATTCTGATGTTTCAACAGCAACTGTACCTACTAAGATTGGTTGACCTTTTGCATGACGTTCTTTGATTTCTTCTACAACAGCATTGAACTTGCTGGTTAATGTTGCATATAATAAATCTGGACGGTCATCACGAATAATTGGTTTATTTGTTGGGATTTCTACTACTTGAATGTTGTAGATTTCACGGAATTCTTCTTGTTCTGTTTTAGCAGTACCAGTCATTCCTGCTAATTTTTTATACATACGGAAGTAATTTTGGAAAGTAACGTTAGCCATTGTTTTTGACTCGTTTTCAATTTCTACGCCTTCTTTTGCTTCAATCGCTTGGTGAAGTCCGTCAGAATAACGACGACCATCCATAATACGACCAGTAAATTGGTCAACAATTAGCACTTCGCCTTCTTGAACTACGTAATCGATATCTAATAACATGATGTAGTTTGCACGTAATGCTTGATCCACATGGTGAATCAATGCTGTATTGTCGATGTCATATAAGTTTTCAACACCAAATGCTCGTTCTGCTTTCACCATACCTTCTTCTGTTAATCCAATGGTTTTAGATTGAACATCGATTGTATAGTCTTCTTCCGCTTTTAACCCTTTAGCAAATTGATCTGCTTTCGTATACAGAACAGTTGATTTTTCAGCTTGTCCTGAAATAATTAACGGGGTTCTAGCTTCGTCAATTAAAATTGAATCGACTTCATCCACGATGGCATAGCTAAGAGGACGTTGTACCATTTGTTCACGGTATACGACCATGTTATCGCGTAAATAATCAAAACCTAGTTCATTATTGGTTGTATAAGTAATGTCGCATGCGTAAGCTGCGCGTTTTTCTTCGGCACTTTTAGAATTTAAATTCAACCCTACAGTTAAACCTAAAAATTCATACAATTCACCCATTTCAGTTGCATCACGACTTGCTAAATATTCATTAACAGTTACAACGTGTACGCCTTCACCTGCAATCGCGTTTAAATAAACGGGCATCGTTGCTGTTAACGTTTTACCTTCACCTGTTTTCATCTCTGGGATATTTCCTTTATGAAGAGTAATACCACCCATTAATTGCACGTGGTATGGGTAAAGACCTAAAACACGTTTTGCTGCTTCACGAACAACTGCAAAAGCTTCTGGTAATAAATCATCAAGTGTTTCGCCTGCTTGATAGCGTTTTTTAAACTCAGGTGTTTTAGCTTGTAATTCTTCATCTGTTAAAGCTGCCATGCGGTCTGCATATGCTTCTACTTTATTTGCTACTCTGTCTAGACTCTTAATTTCTTTTTTGTCATTTTCAATTAAATTTTTTAAAAAATTTGCCATCAATCTTTCTCCTCTTTGTTGTTCATTCTATTTTTATTAGTTTAGTTTAAGATTTATCTAAAATTCTATTTATCTCAAATAATTATACCCTTATTAGCTGGTAAGTGCTATCTTTTTAATTTTATCACTTGTTATTGATAATTGGAACCTTTTTTTAGATATAATCGTTATGTTTCCGTTATTGACTTTGCTAAATTTCTTTATAGCGCCCTTTAGAGGTATTTTTTATTTTTCCATAAAAAAACACCCAATCTTAAAAATAAAGATTGGGTGTTTCCTTTAATTGGTTTCAATCAAGCCATATTTACCATCTTTACGACGATAAACAATACTTGTACCGTTTGTCTCAGCGTCTTCAAAGATAAAGAAATTATGTCCTAACATATCCATTTGTAGAGCAGCTTCTTCACTGTCCATTGGTTTTAGTGACACTCGTTTTGTACGGACAATATCAAGCTCTCCTTGTGAGTCAAGCGTTGCTTCGTCGGGAACGATAAAATCAAACCCTTTTTCACGAGATTTACGATTGATTTTAGTTTTATATTTACGCATTTGTCTTTCTAATTTGTCCACTACTAAATCCACACTCGCGTATAAATCAGGTGAGGTTTCTTCTGCACGTAGAACCAAATATGGTAGTGGAATGGTTACCTCTACTTTAGCAGTTTTGTCAGAGTATACTTTTAAATTCACATGTGCAGTTGCATCAGGTGTATCACTAAAATATTTCTCCAATTTTCCTACTTTTTTTTCAACGTAACTGCGGATTGCCCCAGTCACTTCAATATTTTCGCCACGGACATTATATTTAAACATAAACACTCTCCCCTTTCATCTGACGATATGCCAGAATGTGGAACATCATAGGGACCACTCACTACGATGTTATCCTTAATTCAATTATAAAGGATAGCGCTTTAATTGACAAACAAAATAAGCTACAATTCTCTTTTTTTATCGAGCAATTGAAAAACTTCTAACATTTCTAGCTCCATGTTTGATTAAAATGTCCTTCGCATAGAGGATTGTTCTTCCTGTTGTATATACATCATCAACAATTACGAGGGATTGATTTTTGATAAATTCTGCTTTTTCCTTTATTAAATGAAATGGCTGTTCCATTTGTAATCTTTCTTTTCTAGTTTTACTAGATTGTTTTAGCTGATTTTTTTCATTAATTAAACAATCTGTATATGGAATCTCTGCTGCTTTCAAAATAGCTGTCACTTGATTAAAACCTCTTTTTTGGTAACTTAATTGACTAATTGGAACTGGTATAACAATCTCTTTTTTATAAGTTTTGAAAATGGCTTTCACTTCTTCATTGAATAGATTTCTTAAGCGATAGTCTCCTTGAAACTTAAATCTTTCCATCCACTCTTTGATAAACAGATTGTACTCATATAAAGCCAAATGTCTTAATTCAAATTTTGGGTATTTGACTTGCCATTTTAGGCAATCTTCACACAGCTTACTATCTTTAAGTTTCCTACCACATCCTCTACAAGTTGCAAATTTTTTTAACACCACTAAGTTTTTTTTGCATTTTCTACATAATTTTTCCTCTGTTATTTTGGTAAAAAATAAAATTTCTTTTAGCATTATTTTTTTTATTTCTTGTTGTCCGCAAAAAAGACAATCTAACATTCATTTAACAACCCTTTCTTTTTAGCAAGTTGATTCATTGTTTTTATTTGCTTGATCGCACCTTTCATTGCTCTGGTTTGTCCATAATGTAAAAATAGTACCTCTCCTTTAGGAAATTCAGGGTGTCTACCCACTCTTCCTGCAATTTGTACAAGCGATGCTTCTGTGAAAGTTTGGTCTTCTGCTCCTAAAACGAGAACATCGATATCTCTAAATGTCACACCTCTTTCGAGAATTGTGGTTGATAATAAACCTGACAACCGTTCTGCCCTCATCTTTAAAACACTCTCTTTTCTTTTTTCATCAGCAGAATAGACGCTTAAAAATAATTGAGTTGGGAAACATTCTTGAATCAAGTATGCTAGTTTTTCCATAAGTTCAATTTTCGGGACAAATAAGAGAAAACGTCGCTCGTTATGAATGAGTTTTGCTAGTATTTGTTTTAATTTTTTGGGTATTTTATTTAACGACAACTGCTTTCGCCAATCACCTACCCAGTTGGTTGTAGGTTCAGGTAATGGATAACCGTGATATCTGGCGGGTAAAATCGTAGCTACTAGTTGATTATTAGTAATTGCTTTTTGCATTTCTTTACTTGGTGTTGCTGTTAAATAAATCAAGGTTTTTTCTTTTTTTACAGCTTTGTTAACAGCAAAATGAAGCCCTCTATCTGAATGAAATGGGAAAGCATCAATTTCATCAATAATTAATACATCAAAAGCTTCTTTAAATCGCATTAACTGGTGAGTTGTTGCAACGACTAAAGAGGTATATTGATAACTTTCTTCACTAGATCCATATAGTAAGGCTACTGTCGTATGACCGAAGGCATTTTTTAAACGTGGCGCTAATTCTAAACAAACGTCCACTCTAGGTGAAGCAATACATACGCGTTTCCCCTGATTTAAAGCCTTCTCAATTCCAGCAAATATCATTTCTGTTTTTCCAGCTCCTGCCACCGCCCAAATCAGATGAGTCGTGTTTAAATCGATAGCTTTTTTGATTGCTTTTGAAGCCATTGATTGTTGTTGAGACAATACCCCACGCCACGTTAGAAGATTGGATTGGTTACATGACATACGATTCGGTTCGGCTACTGAAAATAAAGAGCTACATTTTTTCACCTTTCCCATTTGAAGACAGTTGGTACAGTAATAGCACTCTCTTTTACAGACACAGGGGGCTACTTGACGCTTTTGCTTATTTGTTTCTCCACAACGATTACAGCTTATTTGACTTTCTGTTTTTTCTTGAAATCCATTCTCCACAATGAGATTTGAAATCATTGTCACGTCTAGTTGGTGATTGATTTCCTCTTTTAAGAGGTGTCTACCAAAAAGCAATTCTATCACCACAATTCCTCCTTTCTATTAAACTATACGCAAAAAAAGCCGATAGATTTTCTATCGACTTTCAAAATAATTGCTATTCAAAAAAATTTTTAATAAGGATGACTTCTATTTCTATCTTCAATCCAAGCCATGCCTAACGCTCCCTCACCTAAATGAGTACCTATTACTGGACCAAAATAACTTAATTCAAACCGAACCGTTGGCAAGGTTTTTTCTAAATGTTTCTTCCATTTTAAAGCTTCTTCTTCTGCATTCGCATGAATGATTGTGGCAACGATTGGATAGCCTTTTTCGCTATCTTCTACCAACATACCTTCAATTCGTTTTAATGCTTTTTTTGAAGAACGAATTTTTTCAAAAACAACAATTTCTTTGTCTTCAAAGTGCAAAATAGGTTTAATTTTTAACATTGAGCCTAAAATAGCAGCACCATTAGATAGTCTGCCTCCACGGACTAGATGATTCAAATCGTCTACCATGAAATAGGCCCTAAGTGTTTTTTGCATTTCATCAAAAGCAGTTAGAATTTCTTCAACAGTTGCACCATGCTTAGCCATTCGTGCACCCTCTAACGCAAAGTACCCTTGGGCCATACAGCTAATCCCAGAATCATAAGGAAAAACTTTTATGCCTTCTACCATTGAAGCAGCACCTGCAACATTTTGATACGTTCCACTTATTTTACTAGATAAATGAACACTAATAACAGCGTCATAATCTTTAGCCAATTGTTCAAACAATGTGACAATTTCTCCTGTTGTAGGTTGAGAACTGGTTGGTAAGTTTTCCATAGTACGAACTTTTTCAAAAAACTCTTCACTCGTAATATCAACTTCTTCTCGGTAAACTTCATTGCCTACCACAACGGAAAGTGGCAACATATAAATGTTATTTTGTTTATATTGCTCATGTGTTAAGTAAGCAGTGCTATCTATTACAATTGCAATTTTCAACTTTCCACCCCACTATTTACTCATGTATCGTTACATTTTCAGCGTTATTGTTATATTCAAGGATTAATTATAGCACATTTTTCGACACCCGTCTTATTAAAAATAAGATTTTTTTGTTTAAAAGGATCCCTACGTTGACGATTTATGCAGTTTTACTTTTTGTTACATTCATTACAAATTATTTTCAATTTAATGGAACCCTGTTTATTCCTATTAAAAACTGATATTCTTAACAATATCTACTAACATTCCTCACATTTTTCGTTTATAATGTAAATTAAGATTATGTTAGAGGAAGGAACTCTCTATGCTGCAAACCTATCAAACACTTTATCAAGATGGCATCATTGAAATTGAAATCAAGAAATCTCGCTTTATTTGCCATGCTAAAAGAGTTACTGACGAATTACAGGCTACTGAATTTATTCAAACCATCAAAAAAGAACATTGGAAAGCAAACCACAATTGTGCGGCTTATCTAATCGGTGATAATGATGAACATCAACGAGCTTATGATGATGGCGAACCAAGTGGTACTGCGGGCGTTCCAATGCTAGAAGTTTTAAAAAAAATGAAGTTAAAAAATGTTGTTGTGGTTGTAACTCGCTATTTTGGCGGTACAAAACTTGGTGCAGGTGGTTTGATACGCGCTTATAGCAAATCTGTGAGCACTGCACTTCAAGAACTTGGTATCGTTGAAAAAAGTTTACAAACTGAAATTATTGCTACAATTTCTTATCCTGATTCAGGGAAACTTGAATACTTTTTAAACCAAGAAAATTATACGATTAAAGACATTGCCTATACAGAAAAAGTAATCGTAACCTTTTTTGTTAGTGAGTTATTCATATCTGAAATAAAAGAAGAATTGACCAATCTCTTAAATGGTCAAATATCATTCAAAATAGGAGATAAAAGTTACTGTGAAAAAAGAATCGATGTCTCTTCTTAATAAAAGCTTACGTTTTCAGCAATGGCTTTCATGATAAAATAATAAAGACTATTTTTAGCTAAGTACACTTACAAGGAGAATGACTGTGAAAAAAAATAAACTAGAACCTGTAACTTCTTCCCCTCTAAAGCGGAAGAGAAAGAAAAAAAACTTAACCTTAATTATTTTAATTCCTTTACTAGTATTAGTTCTGGCTGCCGTTACTTATGGAGCAAAACTATATGCAGAAGCTAAAAAAACAGTAGATGATTCTTATCACGAATTATCTGGAACCAATAATACGATTACTAAAAATGGAAAAACTGTAAAAGTAAATCCTATTGAAGATACCATTTCAATTTTGGTAATGGGAATTGACGATGATTCTGCTAGACAACTCGGCAGTGCACGAACGGATGCTTTAATTTACTTAACAATCAATCCTAAATCACACGAAATCAATATGGTAAGTATCCCACGTGATACCTATACAAAAATAAAATCAAACAAATTTAACGGAAAAGACAAAATCAACGTTGCTTACACTTATGGTGAGGAAGAAGCTAGTATTGCTACTGTTGAAAATCTTTTAAATGTTCCTATTAATTATTATGTTACGTTTAACTTTGAATCTTTCCTAGAAATTGTTGATGCTCTTGGTGGAATTGAAGTCGATGTTCCAGTATCCTTTACAGATATCAATACTCTGGGTGATGGTCAAGTTACTCTAGAAAAAGGAATTCAACATTTAAATGGAGAGCAAGCACTCGCATTAGCAAGAACTAGACACTTGGATAATGATGTAAAACGCGGAGAACGCCAACAATTAATTTTTAAAGCTATTGTTGATAAAGCGATGTCTGCAGGTTCCATTACTAACTATTCAAATGTAATCAAAGCTGCTGGTAAAAATATGCGAACTAATTTAAAATTTAATGAGATGTTATCTATTGCTCAAACTGGGATAGATAGCAAATATAGTTTCAATTCATATATTTTTGATTGGACTGATTTTACTTTAGAAGGCGCTAGTATGGTTGAACTATATTCTGATAGTGTAGATTTCATAAGCCACCGTTTACGAGTATCTCTTGGATTAGATGAAAAAGACACTACAGATGAACCAGACTATCAATTTAAAACTAACGGAATTAGTAAGTATCACAGTGACGATTCTCAATTGGACAATGGTTCAACTTACTAGAATTAATTAGGCTACAAACCACTAATGTTTATCGATTAGTGGTTTGTAGCCTAATTTTTTTAATAAATTAGCTACCTAATTTTAACAAACTACTTTAGATAAAAAATTTAAGAATGACTTCTACCTCCATGTTTCATTTCGATAAATATGATGTACTAATATTAGTACTTTTTAAATTGAATTCGCTCTAAAACAATAAATTTTTTTAATATCAAAAACTGCATTAAAAAATGAATTAAATATTGCATATCAATGATTAGGACATCTCTAATTTTTGTATAATAAAAATAGAGCTTAATCAATGATTGTAAACATTACATCCATTGATCAAGCTCCACAATTTTCGAGAAGGATATCCTAATTTTCTTATCTTATATTTAATATTTTATGGAACCTATATAAAATATTAAACATCTCTATTCTACTATATCAAGTTCAGTGACTCTTCACTTAGGTCATACAACTTAAGTTTAAATTTATTCTTCCGAATCGCTATTATTGTTATTTCTCTTAGCAAATTTTTTGAATCGCGAAAGTAATGGTTGATGGTTCTCACCAACTAATCCAATCAATTCAACAAATAATTCCAAGCCAACAAGTAAACTAATTGTTAACAGAATCAAGCCCCATAATGTAGAAATTTTATACAATAGTGCAATAAAAGAAAAAATTACTGCTAAACTATAAATAGCTAAAACGGTTTGTCTATGAGTCAATCCTAACGACATCAATCGATGATGTAAATGCATTTTATCAGCACTTGATATAGGACGGTTGTTTAAATATCTACGTAACATTGCATAAATTGTATCTGTAATTGGAACACCTAAAATTACTACAGGGATTATAACTGAAAGAAATGTTACATTTTTTAAGCCTTGCAGCGACATCACAGAAATCATAAACCCGAGAAATAATGCACCTGTATCTCCTAAAAATATTTTTGCTGGGTAAAAGTTATAAGGAAGAAAGCCAATTAAAGCTGCTACTAAAGCAAAAATCATAATTGGAACATTAATACTGGCAACTGTTAAAAAGAAATAGCCAATAATTCCCATCGTGGTTAATGCAATAATCGACACTCCCGTTGCTAATCCATCTAATCCATCAATTAAATTCACTGCATTTGTTATTGCTAATATCCAAATAATCGTTACCGGAAAACTAAAAATTCCTAAATTAAAAGAACCTATAATCGGTAATGTAACCATATCCATTCGAATTCCTGCATAAAAATAAATAACCAATGCAGCTGCAATAATACCTAACAATTTCATTTTAGGACTCAATTCTTTAATATCATCTACAATGCCTGTTACAATAATCAATGTTCCACCAATAAAAATTGGAAAAACCTGTTCAAAAGGAATCGGTAACATAAAAAACATTGAAATGAAAAATGCTAAATAAATTGCAAGTCCACCTATGGTAGGCATTTCTTTTTTATTTACTCTTCTTGCATCAGGTTTATCTGTAGCACCTATTTTAAAAGCCAATTTTCTAACTAACGGTGTCAATATCAGTGATAGAATCATTGTTGCCACTAACATAACAACAATATGAAACATATTATACATTTAAAAGAACCTACTTTCATTATCGGTTTATACCAATTCTATTATACAAATTAAAAGTTCAAATTACAATTGCAATTTCTCTAAAAATCATCTACACTTAATAAATAATTAAAATTTAGGAGAAATTTAATGAGAGCAGACCGTTATAAAGCTGAAAAAAAGATAAGAAATAAGAAAATAAAAAAAATTAGTTTTAGTGTTATTTCGATACTATTAATTGGTTTGATTGGATATTTTACATATTTTGCTTTAGCCACAAATCAAGTTTTAAATGACATCCAGGGAGAACCTTTGACAGCTACAGAAACAAACCCACGGTCTGTACCTGTTAAGTTAAAAAATAAAGACTCATTTTCTGTATTGCTTTTAGGTGTAGATGAGCGTCTAGAAGATAGTGGTCGAAGTGATTCAATGTTAGTAGCCACTGTTAATCCTAAATTAGGAAACGTCAAATTAATTTCAATTCCTAGAGACACCCTCGTATCTATCTCATCTAAGGGAAAAGATAAAATCAATGCAGCATATGCATATGGTGGGATTACTTTAGCTGTTAAAACAATTGAAGAGTTTTTAGATATTCCTATCAATTATTATGCGAAAATAAATATGGAAGGATTAATTGATTTAGTTGATGCCGTCAACGGGATTGAAGTTAATAATAAGTATTCATTTGAATTAGAAGGAATTTCAATAGATAAAGGAACTCAGACTATTGATGGGACTAAAGCGCTCCAATACGCCCGTATGCGAAAACAAGATCCTGCGGGTGACTTTGGAAGACAAGAAAGACAAAAAGAAGTCATTCAAAAAGTCGTTGAAAAAGGTTTGAGTATCACTAGCTTAACTAATTTTAATTCGATTTTTCAAGCTGTTGGTAAAAATGTAGAAACAAATTTTACAGGCAGTGAACTTTGGGATTTACTCAATAATTATAGCTCTGTTGCAAAAAATATTGAAACACTTAATTTAGAAGGAAAAGATAGTTACCTTTACTACATTCCTTCTTATGGCCAAGAAGTTTACGTATGGGAGCCGACAAATGAGTCTCTTAGCTCAATTCAACAAGAGTTGCAACTTCATCTTAATCTTGAAACAACGAATGGTGAAGTAGACTCAAGTTCAGACGAAGCAGTTGATTCATCATCTTCCGAAATAACTAATGATAATAGTAATCAAATAGATTCAACCGAAAAAGAGTACAATCCCAATTAATTGGGATTGTACTCTTTTTTTAATTATTTTTTTCTAAATAGAATTCAAAACGATTCCCTACATACTGCGTTCGTACATACTCAAAGGGCTTGCCATCTACAAAATAACTGATTTGCTTCAATCTAAGCACAGCTTCGCCTCTTTTAATATCTAAATACTCTGAGATCTTTTCTGATGCTAACATAGCCGATACAGTCTGTTCAGCACGACCGATCACTAACCCTTTTTCAAGTTCCAATGTTTTATATAGCGAACGAGTCACTTCTGGTTTACTTAAGGATTCTACTAAATGAAAAGGTATCGTTGCTACTTCAAAACAAATTGGAATCCCATCGGCATACCGAATGCGTTCCATTCTTAAAACAGATGTTTCTTCTTCTAATTGAAGTTTTTCAGCTTCGCTAAAGCTTGCAGGCTTAACATGATAAGAAACAGTTTTACTCGTTGGCTTTCTTCCTTGAGAAAGCATAATATCGGTAAAACTATCAATGCCAGACATTTGCTCTTGAACTTTTTGACGTGCAACAAAGGTTCCTGAACCAATCTTTCGTTCTAAGATTCCTTCATCTACAAGCGTTTGAATGGCTTGACGTAATGTCATTCGACTGACATTAAAAAAAGTGGATAATTCTCTTTCTGAGGGAATTCTTTCGCCCACAGCCCACTTACCTTCTTCAATTTCTTTACGAATTTGGTTATGAATTTGAATATAAACAGGTGTGCTTGCCCCCATAATTAGTTCACTCCTACTTTTGAAGTAATTTCGCTGCTGACTCATCCATAATTATAACAACATTTTTATGGTTTTGTAAAATACTTGCTGGTACTTCTTCGGTTACTTTTCCTTCAATCGTTGCTTTGATTGCTTCTGCTTTACCTTCACCATAAGCAATTAAAATAATTTTTTTAGCAGCCATAATTGATGCGATTCCCATTGAATAAGCAAAACGCGGTACATCTTCTGCTTTATCAAAGAAGCGTGTATTTGCTTCGATTGTTGATTCTGTTAAAGCAACTTTATGTGTTGTTGAATCAAATGGTGTTCCTGGCTCATTGAAACCGATATGAGCATTGCCACCGATTCCTAAAATTTGAATATCAACTGGATTAGCAGCAATGATATCGTCGTAATGTTTGCATTCTGTTTCAGCATCTGCCAAGCCATTTGGAACGTACATTTCTTTAAATGGTTTTTGATTGAATAAGTTTTCGTTCATGAAATAGCGATAGCTTTGTGTATCTTCCCCACTTAAACCAACATATTCGTCTAAATTGATTGAAATCATATCCGAAAAATCAACGTCACTTGCTGTCATTTCTTTATATAATGAAATAGGTGTGCTTCCAGTTGCTAAACCTAATACTTTAGCGTCTTTTTCCATTCCTTCTTTGATTAATTCAAATGCTTTTTTTCCGCCTGCTTCTTGATCTTTTACAATAATAATGTCCAACGTAATATCCACCTTTTACTTTTTATATTTTATTTTGCTTGAATGCTATTGCCTAAACTGATTGTTTCTTGGATGTGTAAATCTTTATCAAAGAGTACCATATCTGCATCTTTTCCAGCAGCAATAGCACCTTTTTGTGTCAAGCCAAATTCTCTTGCTTGGTTGCCGGATGTCATTTTTACAACGTCCTCAATTGAACAACCTGTAAATTCCATCATGTTACGGAAAGCATCTTGGTATTCTAAAACACTACCTGCTAGATTTCCTGTTTCAAGACGTGCTTGTTTATCTTTCACGATTACTTTTTGTCCGCCAAGCTCGCTTTCGCCTTCTGGCATTCCTTTTGCGCGCATTGAATCTGTAATAAGTTCAATACGGTCTGCACCTTTGACTAAATAGGCTAGCTTGATCATGTCTGGATGAATATGGAATCCATCAGCAATGACTTCTGTATAAATGTTTTCTTCTAAGAAAGCATGTCCCGTAACACCTGGTTCACGGTGATGTAATCCACGTTGCGCATTGTATAAATGCGTAATATGAGAAGCTTTTGATGTCAATAATTGTTCACGAGTTGCGTTACTGTGGCCAATTGATGGAACGATATTGTGTTCAACACAGTATTCTTCAAATGCAGAAGTATCACTGTTTTCTGGTGCGTATGTTACTAAGCGAATCCTATTGCCACTTAGTTGATTCCATTCATCAAAAACTGCTACATCTGGAACTTCGATGTATTTTTCAGGTTGAGCACCTTTGAAGACTTTTGATACGAAAGGACCTTCTAAATGAATTCCTTGAATAATTGGGTTGCGTTTAGCTGCTTCTTTGATTGCTACCATTGCTTTTGAAATGTTTTCGTGTGATTGAGTCATTGTTGTCGCAAAATAAGACGTGATTCCTTCTTTTTGCATGTCTTTAACCATTGCATCAATTTCGTCAGCATTTCCGTCCATTGCATCCCAGCCGTAGCCTCCGTGGCTATGAACATCAATAAAACCTGGAACGATGATTTTTCCTTTTGCATCAATAATTTCATCATTTGGCTCGTCAGTAAAGTCTTTCATCTCACCTACTGCTAAAATTTCTTTATTGAATCGTACAAATCCGTTTTCAATCTTTCCTTCGCCTGTATAAATCGTTGCATGTTTCAACACTTTTGTACTCATTTTCTTCACCTCGTATTTGGTATAGTCCAATTGTAACTGGTATAGACCAAATTTGCAACAAAGAACCACTTTAATAATTAAATTAAAGTGGTTCTTTGTTTAAGTTATTTTTTGCATTTTTTTTAACGCTTCTGGATCTTTTTCAATATTTTTAGTTGCTGTTGAAAGCATCAATCTGATTCGATTTAGTTGATTAACAATTGAAACCCCTGGATCGTAATCAATTGCAGCAATATTGGCATCTTTGTATTGTCTGCGTAACTCTTTTATTGCACCTTTTCCTACAACATGGTTTGGCAAACATCCAAAAGGCTGCATACATACAATGTTATTGACACCTGATTTTAAAAGCTCAATCATTTCTCCTGTTAAGAACCAGCCTTCGCCTGTATGATTTCCGATTGATAGAACTTTCGATGCTCCTTCAGCCAAATCATAAATGGAGTGAATGCCGTCAAAACGTTCTGATTTGCGTAAAGCCTTGTCCATCGGTTTTTCACACATTTCAATTAGTTTAATAGCAACTTGAGAAATTAGTTTTGTTTTATAAGGAATCCCCATATTTTCATAACGCCAAATTTGATTATACAAACTGTAATTCATAAAGCCTATAATATCTGGAACAACAGCCTCTGCACCTTCTTGTTCTAATAAACGAATCAAATCATTATTAGCAGTCGGTGAATATTTTACTAGGATTTCTCCTACAACACCTACTCGTGGTTTGATTTCATCGGTTAAAGGAATCGTATCAAAGTCGTGAATAATCTGTTTCATATTTTTATTAAAGGCTCTCATTGAACCCGTTTCAACATTTGTTTTAACTTTCCTTAACCATTTTTCGTGTAAGGCATCCACACTGCCTTTTTCAACTTCATAGGATCTTGTGCGATAGACAACTCGCTCGAATAAGTCTCCATAAATAGCTGCGACTAAAATTCGTTTTAGCATCTTGATATCATAGGTGAATCCTGGGTTACTTTCCACTCCTTGATTTCCCATAGAAATTGAAACTACTGGAATATCAGGAAATCCGGAATCTTTAAGGGCTTTTCGAAGTAATGGAATGTAGTTTGTAGCACGACACCCTCCGCCTGTTTGGGTCATCATTACACTGACATTTTCTAAATCATAATCGCCACTCTGTAAAGCTTCAACTAGTTGACCAATCGAAATAATTGCGGGATAACAAGCATCATTATTTACAAATTTTAGACCTTCATCAACTGCCCCTTTATCCATTGCAGGTAGAGACGCTACGTTATAGCCAGATGCTCTTAATGCAACATCAAAAAGTCCATTTTGATGAATGGGACTCATCATTGGCATCAATAAGGTATGCTTGGCTTTCATCTCTTTTGTAAATTGAATTTTTTCAACAACGGGTGGCTTTTCTGTTAATTCAGCGCTAATGTTGTCTAAGCGAAGGGTTCCTCGTTCTCTAACGGCAGCTTTCAAAGAACGAATTCGAATTCGAATGGCTCCTAAGTTAGCTCCTTCATCAATTTTTAGAACGGTATAAATTTTACCAGCTTGTTCCATAATTTCTTCGACTTGATCAGTCGTTACTGCATCTAATCCACAGCCAAATGAATTCAATTGAATCATTTCTAATTGGGATGACTTTGCAACCACTCGAGCTGCTGCATATAAACGAGCATGATAAACCCATTGATTGACGACTCGTAAGTTCGCAACATCTCCTAAATGAGAAATACTGTCTTCCGTTAAGACATGGAAACCTTCTTGCGTGATCACATCTGCCACTCCATGATTAATTTCTGGATCAAGGTGATAAGGGCGACCTGCCATTACGATGCCTTTTTCACCTTTCATATTTAGCATCATTAAGGTTTCTTCGCCTTTATTTTGAATGTCTTGCTTAAAGTGTTTTAATTCTATGAACGCATTTTTCAACGCTTCGTCAATCTCTTCTTTTGAAATTCCTAAGTCTTTGAATGTTTCAGCTAAGACTTTTGCCATTGAGGTAGGATTGCCAAGATTTAAAAATGGATTTCGATAATCTACAAGACCTTCACGAATTTCATCAACATTATTGCGAATAACATCTGGATAAGATTGAACGATAGGACAATTAAATTGATTTTCTGCTTCTTTAAATTCCTGTTGTTCAAATATAATACCTGGATAAAAGATTAAAGAAACACCCTTGTCAATTAATGCTTGGATATGACCGTGAGTTAATTTTGCTGGGTAACAAACTGTATCACTTGGAATTGTATCCATTCCTAGCTCATAAAGCTGTTTGTTAGAACGAGGCGATAGCTCCACTCGAAAACCAAGTTGGGTAAAAAAAGTATGCCACAAAGGATAATTTTCATACATATTAAGCACTCTTGGTAAACCAATCGTTCCTCTTGTTGCTTGTTTTTTGCGTAACGACTTGTAGCTAAATAAACGTTTGTATTTGTAATCAATCAAATTGATTTTCTTATCTTCTTTTTTGACTTTAATTCTAGCACCACGTTCACAGCGGTTTCCAGTAACAAATTGACGGCCATCGTTAAAAATAGTCACTGTTAGCATGCAATTGTTTTCACATAAACCACAATGGGTAAATTCTTTTTCTGAAGTAAATTCTTTAAGCTCTTCCAATGGTAAAATTGTCGAAATATCCCCTTCAACATAAGCTTCCATCGCTAAAATAGAACAACCATACGCACCCATTAAACCTGCGATATCTGGTCGTATCACTTCTCTGCCACTAATCAATTCAAATGCACGAAGCACGGCTTCGTTATAAAAAGTTCCACCTTGGCAAACGATTTTTTTGCCTAAATCTTCTGGACGCTTGATTTTAATAACCTTGTATAGTGCATTTTTAATTACTGAATATGAAAGTCCTGCAGAAATATCACCAATTGTAGCACCTTCCTTTTGAACTTGTTTCACTTTTGAATTCATAAAAACGGTACAACGAGAACCTAGGTCAACGGGATAGTTTGATTTCGTTGCAGCCAATGCAAACTCTTCTACTTTTGTATTTAATGATTTCGCAAATGTTTCAATAAATGAACCACAACCTGAGGAACAAGCCTCATTTAATTGAATAGAGGATAGGGCACCATTTTTAATCGTCATAGCCTTCATATCTTGACCGCCAATATCTAGTATAAAGTCGACTCCTGGTTGAAAACGATTGGCTGCTTTGTAATGCGCGACTGTTTCAACTTCACCAATATCCACTTTTAAGGCATTCTTAATCAAGTGCTCACCGTAACCCGTAATTGCCGTTTTTCCAATAAATACATCATTCGGTAATTTTAAGTATAGTTCGCTTAATACCTTCATCGTCATCTCTAGTGGTTGACCTTCATTATTTCCATAAAATTTGAATAGTAACTCTCCTTGAGAATTAATTAAGGTGACTTTGGTCGTGGTTGACCCTGCATCGATTCCTAAAAAAGCAACACCATGATGTTCGCTAAGATTTTTTTCAACAACATTCGATTGATTGTGTCGCTTTCTAAATTCTGCTAAGTCTTCTTCTGTTTCAAATAAAGTTGGCAATGTATCACTTGGTTTCATACTTTCTTCATCCGCTTCTTCAAAGCGCTTGAGCAAATGATTAAGCGTAAGGGGTTGTGTTTTTTCTGAATAAAAAGCAGCACCTTTAGCCACAAATAATTGAGGGTCCTCTGGGAAAATAATATCTGCTTCATTTAAATTTAACGTTTCAATAAAACGTCTTCTAAGCTCACTCATAAAGAAAAGTGGTCCACCTAAAAAAGCTACTTTCCCACGAATTTTACGTCCTGAAGCAAGTCCTGCTATCGTTTGATTGACTACTGCTTGATAAATACTGACTGAAATATCTTCCGGTCTGGCTCCTTCATTAATCAACGGCTGAACATCGGTTTTCGCAAAAACACCACATCTTGAAGCAATGGGGTAAATCGTTGTATAATTTTTAGCCAATTCATTAACGCCATTTGCATCTGTTTTTAAAAGGCTTGCCATTTGATCGATAAAAGCCCCAGTTCCTCCTGCACAGCTTCCGTTCATGCGTTGTTCTAAGGCACCGTCAAAAAAGGTGATTTTAGCATCTTCTCCGCCTAATTCAATTGCCACATCTGTTTCTGGAATCAGTTCTTCAACCGTTCTTGTACATGCGATTACTTCTTGAACAAACTCTATTTCTAGTAGTTCAGACAGCCCCATGCCACCTGATCCTGTAATCATCATGGTTAATGAATACTCGCCTAAGGCTTGACTAGCTTCTTTTAAAATACGATAGCTAGCTGCCTTAACATCCGAGTAGTGGCGCTCATACTTCGAAAAAAGTACGTTAGTGTTGGAATCCATAATGACTAGCTTAACAGTTGTTGATCCCACATCTATTCCTGCCCGTAGTAATTCCATTTTTAGTCCCCCTTAAATAAACCAGTTCTCAATTATTTCTCAATTGTCATATTTTGTTCATTATTTCACTTGTCGCTTTAAAAGTAACCAGACAGTTTGTTGAATAAAGAACAACATGTCTGATATGCTATACAGTGTAGATAATATTTATTATAAAATTACTGTTTCATTAAATCAACCAGCAACTTTCTTATTTTTAGTGGATAAGCAACACTCATTATCTTTTTGTCGGTTATTTTTAATTTTATTTTAGAAAGAAGGGGGAAAAATGGAATTTAGTCCAAAAAAAACTGATTTACGTGTTTTACGTACAAAAAAATTAATTTTTAATGCATTTGTTCAGTTAGTTGAAGAAAAAGGGTATGAAGCAGTCACTATTCAAGATATCGCAACTGAAGCAATGATTAATCGAGCAACTTTTTATGCTCACTTTAAAGACAAAAGTGCATTATATGATGAAATTTTTTTATATGCAATGGAGGCTTTTACTAAAGTTTTAGATCCAGAATTATTAGAAAATGGCAATCGGGTTCAGTTAAAAAAATTAGAGCTTATGATTACACAAGTCTTTAAAGAAATTAAAAAAAACCGAGTCTTCTATCAAATTTTGACAGATGGCCCAGCTGCTAATTCTATGAAAGTAAAAATCAATTGGCTGTTAGAACAACATTACTATGAAATTTTTTCAAAATTAAAAATTACTGAAAATGATGTTGAAGTTCCAATCGACTTTATCATTGAATACATGAGTTCAATTTTTATTGGCATGGTTCATTGGTGGTTGAATAGCGATAGTGATTTCCCACCAGAACAGATGGCTCATTTATTGATTAAGCTTGTTGGGAATGGGCATTTGACTGTTTTGGGAATTGAGGTAGTGAAATAAAAAAACACAGTCAAAAAAATCCAAATTTTTTTGAGAAGGTAAACGATTAGTTAAGATTTTTATTGAGACATTCATAGCTAAAAATAAATTTATAACAATGACTATTCATTGATAAAGGATAACAAAAACTTTGATAACGAACAAATTCAATAAAAATTAGGCTATTAATAATCAGTACCGATTATTAATAGCCTAATTTACTTTTTATTTAGTTGTTGTTTCTTGTGTCTCTTTGATAATGTAAATTGGTCGTTTTTTTGTCTCTAAATACGTTTTGCCGAGATATTTCCCAACAATTCCTAAACAAAATAATTGTAGCCCTCCTAAAGCTAAAATGAAACACACTAAAGATGGCCAACCAGAAGTTGGATTTTGAAAAATAATGGTTCTAACTATAATTACTAACAAAATAATCATTGCACTTACAAAAGAAAAGAACCCTATAAATGAAGCAAATGCTAAAGGAATTTCAGAAAATGCTACAATCCCATCTAATGAATATTTAAAAAGACTCCAAAATGACCATGATGTTTCTCCAGCTACACGTTCTTGATTTTTATATTCTAAATACTTTGTATCAAACCCAACCCAACTAAAGATTCCTTTTGAAAAACGATTGTACTCCTTCAATGTTAAAATAGCATCAACCATTTGTCTCGTCATTAAACGATAGTCTCTTGCACCATCAACAATTTCAGTTTCAGAAATGCGATTAATCAATTTATAAAAAGTTCGAGCAAAAAATGAGCGGATTGGCGGTTCGCCATCACGACTTATCCTTCTAGTTCCTACGCAATCATATTCCTCAGTCCTAATTGTGCGCAACATTTCACCTAGCATTTCTGGAGGATCTTGTAAATCTACATCCATTACTGCAACATAATCCCCAGTCGCGTGCTCTAATCCTGCATAAAGCCCTGCTTCTTTCCCAAAATTTCTAGAAAAAGATAAGTATTTAACTCGATCTTTATCTTTTTTTGATAAATTTCTTAAGACCTGCAAAGTTTTGTCCTTAGATCCATCATTAACAAAAATATACTCAATATCTGCATTTTCAAGTAATACTCGTTCTTTTTCTAAAGCTTTATAAAACAAAGGAATTGTTTCTTCTTCATTGTAACAAGGTACAACGATTGATATAGTTTGTTCAGTCATATATGTCACCTTTCTAATTATCTTTGAATATGAATAACTTGCTAAAAATATAATTTAAAATAATCACAATAATTTGTACAATAACTTTTGAAATACCATCATTAACTTCTAACTTAGAAACTAACACAATCATCAAGATCATATCAATAATAAAAGATAGGCCTCTATACCAAAAAAATAAAATTAGTTCTCTTAATATAATTTTAAATTTCAATGACTTAGAATTGAAAACAAAAAATTTATTTGTACTAAATGCAAATAATACTGATAGCAACCAGCTGATAGCATTACTTATTTTATAATCTAACTCTAAAAAATCCTTACAAAAAAAATAAACAGCAATATTTACAACAGTTGTTAACACACCAAAAATAATATATCCAATAATTTCTTGATATTTATGGTAAAGTTCTATAGTTTTTTTCACTTAATTATTTCTCCTACTTCTTCCAAAAATCATCAAATACATTAATTGGCAAATGACGTTTATGTTGTGTTTTTAAATACCATGCTTCAATTCTATCAGCAATTTTAGTCTCTATTTTTTTACCTTCCAAATAATTATCAATATCATCATACGTAACTCCCAAAGCAACTTCATCTGCTAAACCAGGTTTATTGTCTTCTAAATCAGCTGTTGGCGTTTTTACATATAAATGCATAGGTGCTCCTAGTTCTTCTAATAATTGTCGCCCTTGACGTTTATTCAATCTGAAAATTGGATTAATATCCGTACCTCCATCTCCAAATTTAGTATAAAATCCTGTAATTGATTCCGCTGAATGATCAGTACCTACAACTGCTCCTTGGTACGCTCCTGCAATAGCATATTGCGCAATCATACGTTCTCTAGCTTTAATATTCCCTTTGTCAAAATCACTCACTGGTACATCAATTCCGAGCAAGACTTTCATATTTGCATCAACAGCAGGTTTAATATCTACTCGTAAGACTTGATCTGCAGCTATAAATTCAATCGCATCCATTGCATCTTTTTCGTCTGTTTGCTGTCCATACGGTAAACGCACAGCAATAAACTTATACGCACTATTTCCCGTTTCTTCTCGCAACTCTGTAATTGCCATTTGAGAAAGCTTTCCCGTCAAAGTAGAATCCTGACCACCACTGATACCAAGCACTAACGTTTTTAAAAAAGGATATTTTCTTAAATAATTTTTCAAAAAATCAATACTCATACGTATTTCTTCTTGAGGGTCGATTATTGATTTCACTTTCATTTCAGTTATAATTTGATTTTGTAAATTAGACATCTTATCTCAACTCCTAATTGAATTCTATACAATTATATCATAGTTCTACTAAACATAAATTGTAATGAAAAATGAGAAACAAATTTCCATGAGTTTCTCATTTTTATGATTATTTTGCGAAATATTTTTCTTGGATTTTCACTTGCTCTCTAGCCAACTCAATATTCGCCATCTTATGATCCCAACAAACTTTGGATAAATCAACAGGATACGGTTCTGGATTTAAATTGCGCTTGTACTCATCCCACAGTGATTCCAAGTTAGAAGTTGCATAAGCTTTCACTTCAGATAAATTCGGTAATGGATAGATTAAACGACCATCAATGAATATGTCTTTTAGTAACGGACGAGCTGCGAAATTCACAACTGTTTTATTAATGTACGTATGAACAGGATGGAACATATACAGTTCCCCAGCTTGATCTGGGCGTTCATTCCATAATGTAATATAGTCACCTTCAGATTTTCCATCTTCGTTAGCTGTAATTCGCCACACTTGTTTTTTCCCTGGCGTAGAAACTTTTTCCGCGTTTCCAGATAATTTAATAGTGTCAACCATTTTTCCAGATTCATCTTCAATCGATACTAACTTATATACAGCTCCCAATGCGGGTTGATCATAAGCAGTTATTAGCTTGGTTCCGACACCCCAAACATCGATTTTAGCTCCTTGCATTTTCAAATTCAGAATCGTTTTTTCATCTAAATCATTAGAAGCATAAATTTTAACATCTTCAAAACCCGCTGCATCTAACTGTTGGCGCACACGCTTTGAAATATAAGCCATATCTCCACTATCTAAACGAACACCTAAAAAATTAATTTTATCTCCAAATTCTTTTGCTACCCGAATCGCATTTGGTACACCTGATTTTAGCGTATCATATGTGTCAACTAAAAATACACAATCCGTATGTGTTAGTGCGTATGCTTTAAATGCATCATAATCATTACGATATGCTTGTACTAAAGAGTGTGCATGTGTTCCGCTTGCTGGAATACCAAAAATTTTCCCTGCACGAACATTACTCGTTGCATCACATCCACCAATATAAGCTGCTCTGGTTCCCCAGATTGCCGCATCCATTTCTTGAGCTCGTCTTGTACCAAATTCAAGTAATGGATCTGACCCCACAACTGATTTTATTCGTGCTGCTTTTGTAGCAATTAAAGTTTGATAATTTACAATGTTCAATAATGCTGTCTCAATTAACTGACAGTCTGCTAAAGAACCTTCCACTTGAACTAGTGGTTCATTACTAAAAACTAATTCACCTTCAACTACTGAACGAATGGTTGCTTTAAACTTAAAATTCTCTAAATAAGTTAAAAAATCTTCTGGATACTCTTCAACTTCCCTTAGATAATCTATATCAGTTTTTGTAAATTTTAATTTTTCAATATACTCTACAATTCTTTCTAGACCTGAAAATATTGCATATCCATTGTCGAATGGATTATTTCTAAAGTAACATTCAAATACAGCATGACTATCTACTTTACCAAGTTCCCAATAGGTTTTCATCATATTGATTTGATACAAATCTGTATGTAACGACCAACTATCATCAGGGTAAATTTTATTCATTTAACTAAACTCCTTACTTAATAAAATATTTAGTACTATCATACCCCATAGCTGCATTAAAAACTAGAAAAAAGTACAAATTAGAAAAGTTCTAATTTGTACTTTACTTAAAATAAAGCATATCGTTAATTCTAATTAATGAATTTATTAATTATCATATTTTTTCCCTTTATTGTTAACCTTCTAAAACTTGGAAAAATAGCATAAAATAACACAGTTAAAAGACATATTAATAAAGCTGAATAGATACCTGCATGTATAAACCAACTAATCATACTTGTAGTTTTTATAAAATTAGATAAGTAAATTTGACTAAAATATCCAATAATTAAGACCATACTTAGACAAATACTATACCGCAATAAGTCATGAAACCATCCTTTAGCATATACTTTTTTATAGATAATATATGGGTAATACCAAAAAGTTAATAGCATAGAGGAAACTACCACTGCTATTAATATACCTTTTAAACCTAGTAATTTTACTAAAATAACCGAAAGTATAATATTAATCACAACTTCTATAATTGAAACAGTTTGTGTATCTTTATATAAAACTAAAACATCTCTCATTAAGTAATAAGGTCGTCTTGTAACTGTATTAAAGAAAAATAATATTATCAATAAAAAACTAAGCCCATCTAAAACTTTATCCGCACCTACCCAAATTGAAATAAAATTATTCATGACGTATAACAAAGTTGTTCCAAGAAAAGTTGCAACAAAATAAAACAATATGATTATTTCTTCAAAAACAAGAAAACTTCGTTCGTTTTCTTCTTCATATATTAAATTCCCCACACTTGCCATGATTGAAGAAGCAAATAAATAAATAAAATCCAACAAATACTTAGTGATGTATTTATAGCTTGAATAAATCGTAACAGCTAATGGTGATAAAAAAGCTGAAATCAATAAAATATCAGTACTATCCTGTGCTGCTCCTATAAACTTATTATTAAGAGCATAAGCCATACCAGTAATTTTATAATTTCCAGTCTCCTTAACTTCCTTCAACCAACTATATTCCTTAAATATTACTTTATTAACCATTACATTTGTTAATATTCGAATAAAAATAGTAACAATTAGAACCGTTACGTAATCCCATCCATACATAATTAATAAAACTTCTGCTAAACTTTCAACAATCTTATAAAAGTTCATGACCACATTTATTTTATAAATTTTTTGATCTGCTTGAAGTACAAATCTAGGTGAAAACATAAAGTAATCCACTAAATTTTTAACTAAAAATAGTAGAAAAACTACTTGCATGTAAGTCAAACTTAGTTGATTATTTGTTAAATAATTTAGAAAGAATGACACAGCCACACCTAAAACTAATATAATCAAGGATATCCATCTTAACATACGTTTTGATAATGTATAATAAATATTGATTTCATCATTCTTTTTATCAATTAATAATTTGTAATATACATTTTGAACAAGTGCACCCACTCCTGCTTCTGCTAAGGACAAGTATGCAAAAATTTGGAAGAATAGTTGATTTAATGCAAATATATCATTTCCTAAATCTCTTTGCCAAACACTGACCTTCCAAAAGCCAATAAACATTAAGATGATAAATGGAAATAGGCTAGTAAAAAAATTTTTCATTGAATTTTGTTGTCTCATAGGTATATCTCCAATCATTTAATTCAAAGCATAAAATTCTTTAATTGTTAAAATAAGCGTTTGTATAGCTTAATTCGATTTTTACTAGTGGTTCTTAATTTAACCCATTTGTTTATTTTACGTTTGAGTGGTTTTTGACTCTCCATCCAAGTACCAGTAAAAACATGAATAGTAGAAGAGTTGTCAGAAGGATTGCACAATACTCCATCAGGATACACTTTAATCCCTTCAAGTAATAATTGTTCTTTATTATTTACTTTACACTTATATTTATTTATTAAAATATCTGACACAATTTTTGTATTTACGTTTTTCATCTCATTATTTTTATCAAATTCAAATGAGACCTGATCATAGTAATCTAAAATATCTTTAACTAACGGATGCTTAGGCTCTGCTCCAAAAACAGCTGTAAAAGGATATGAAGGATTTTCAAAACCAACAAATGCACGATTTTTAAGAAATTGAGTTAAATCATCTAAAACAATTACATCAGTATCTAAATAAATTCCGCCCTCTTCATAGACTACATAAGCTCTAATATAATCACTTACATAGGCCCATTTTTTTTTTGCATATGCCTCTGCAATAAAAGGATGAGCATTCATGTCAAAGTTTGTTTCATTCCATTCAATAATTTCATACTCTGATAAATGTTTTTTCCAAGTATCCATGCATTTTTGGATATCTTTCGGCTTATCTTTTCCACCAACCCATACGTAATGAATTTTCTTTGGAATCATTTTACCTTCTCCTTACTCAACGATTATTTTTACTTTATGATCAATACACATAAACGTTACTAATTCTTTAACTCTTGGTGCATCAAGCTCAGTAGTTCTAATTTGATTAAATCCTTTTTCCATTTCTGACAAGAAATTCAAATAAAATTCTGATAATTTATTTTCTATCAAATTTTTATTGAAAGCACGCATATCGCTACCTAAATAAATTTTTTCAGATAAATCTATATTTTTTATAACAATTTCACGATTGTTTTGCTTTTCATAAAATTCAACTACTGAATTTAAAAAAAGATTCTCTTTAAAATCATTGCCCATTCTTTTATTAATCACAAATTTCAAAATTTGGGCTTCTTTATTCTCTGGTTTTTTTAAATAAAAAGGCGTATACAGAGATAATAATTTCAATTTATTATAAACTCTAAAAATAGTATATTGTTTATTATAAAATGGAAGTTTGTAGTTTGGAAACAGTCTTGTTAACGTCCGTATTTCACCATTTAAAACATTTAATTCACCAATCTCAGAGTTAATATAATTGTTTTCATGAATACGATATTTAATGAATGGAAAACTCACATTTTCAACAGATAACGTTTCTACTCCATTTCTTAAATCTAACCAGTGAGGTGTATTCCATTTCAAATAATTTTGACTTACTACATTTTTAAATACATCTGCTTGCCAAAAAGCAACATCAACAAATAAATTTCTACCTAACCATAATACCTGAGTGGCAATAGTTCTATTAGATTTATAATAATCAAGTACACGTTGTTTTCCGATTTTTTTTCCTTCATCATTTACTAATTCTAAGTCTGCAATCAATGCATCTGAATTAGTTTGATTTAACTGGTTATTTGCCATTTTAAAAACATTTTTATTTGCCAACATATCATCTGAATGTAAAATAAATATATAGTCCCCAGTTGTATGTTCCAGAGCTCTTTGCAACGCATTTAATTGGTCACTATTCTCTTGATAATAATAATGGATTTTTTCTTGATAATGATTCAATTGACAAAATCCATCAATCTTATTTTTTGTATTATCAGTAGACCCATCATCAACTACTATAATTTCCCAATTATCATAATTTTGACTTTTAACAGAATTTAATGATGTTTCAATCGTTTCTGCATCATTATAGCTCGGCATGATAACGGATATTTTTTTATTTTTTTTACTCTTTGAAAACAAAACATTTCTCAGTAGTTGCCCTTCAACAAAAGCTAAAATAATTGTTACCGTTAAGAAATCCATTACATTTCCACTATATAAGGAAACTGATAAAGTTACTAAAACTGATAATAACAACGAACAGTTTTTAAAGGTGAATTGTTCTTTGAATTTTATTAACATTAAAATACCACTAAATAAAAGGATTAGTAAATACGGAACTAATAATAAAAGAACTCCAATAATCCCCATTGAAAAATAGTGTGACTGGAAATCACGTTCTAGATTAAATATATTATTCATTCTAGTATAGGTAATTCCAAACCAATTATCTTTTGGATTATTATTAATCTCTTTAACACGCTGTAACATTAACGTTTCGATATTTCTAAAATTCAACTTATCTTCAATTGGTAGTTGCATCACTTCAAACCAAAACTTTGGATCATTTACATAAGGATACGAAACCTCGATAAACTGACCATTAATTGAATATTCCACATAATGTTCCCTTATATATTTGACTAGTGGACTTTCTTCTTTATGTTCTTTATCTTTAGTTTTCTTTTCTTCTGTTTTTAATTTATTATTTCGTTCAGTTACTACAGTTTTATCACCTTCACGTTGAGATTGAACTTGTTGGTCAAAGTTATTACGATTCATAGTTGGAGAAAAAGGTAAGATTAATCCACTTAGCACAACCATCAGCAGTAACATCAAGCCTATATTATTATTAAATTTGAATTCTTTTTTGATAAAAGAAAAAAAGAAATACATTCCAATTGTAACGACTAAAATTCCAACGAATCCCAAAGAGGCTACTTTAGTGCCCAACATAAACATCGCTAGTAGATGTGTCAACATTAAAATGATATTTTTAGCATTTAACCGCTTAATTAAAAAATAAAACATCAGCGGTGTTAATAATACAGCTAAAGCTGAAATAGCATTCGCATATGAAAAGAATCCTTTTGAAGCTAATTCAAAATATTGCCCTGCATATGAACTACTAAACCAATCAAAGATAGATCCAGTAATTTTTAAATTTGTATAGGATGCCAACGAAATTTTTAAAATATTAGTTATTACAATACTCCCTGAAACTAAAGCAACTAAAGTACTAACAATTACTTCCATCAGGTTATCCGTAATTTCTTGGTAATAGGAAACTACTAGAATAATAAGTGGTAGTGTCATTCTAATTACATAAAACAATTCAGAAAAAAGTGAATAATTAAAATTCCCTGGTACTAATGAATGAAAATTTTGAGCATTCATATGATGAAAAACAAAATAGACACCAATCAATACAGCATAAATTATGATAAAGTAATTTATTTTTGATTTTCTATGACAAAATAAAAATAGCACACCTAAAACGAAAATAATCAAAATCCGCATAATAGTGGCTGGTGAAAATTTAAAAATATTAACAATATTATCCGAATACAGATAATAAATATCTAAAAACGGTTGAATCAAAATAAATAAAACAAATATTTTTTTTAATGCTTTTTCCAAAATCAAACACTCCAATTTTTTAAATAATTTCATTATTTGTATTGTTATAATCTAAATAGAGAAATTTAAAACTTTATATCTTGTTGATTATAGCATATCTTAGAATTAGCATGCAATCTTCTTAAAAAAAAATTAATCTGGAGATTCTTTTAAGTTTTGATATTTAATTTTTGCACTTAATTTGTTACTGTTTAAATTCTCTTATTATGTTATTCTTCTATGGTATAGATTAATTTAGAAGGAGATTTGAAAATGAAAAAAAACAACTATATTATTGGTAGTATGTATCTGTTGATATTTCTATTTTTTGCACTATGCGCTTATAACTTCCCATTAACTGGAGATGATTTGAACTGGGCAGGTCATTTTGGTGACACTTATTTTAAAGAGGGAATTTACAAATATTACGACGGTCGATACTTAGGAGACTTTTTTATTATTATAATGACCAGAAATCTTTTTTTAAAAATATTTATTTTTTCAACAGTTTGTACAGTTTTACTCTATTTAATTAATTTGCTTACTGAGCGTAAAAATATTCTTGTAATGCTCAGCAGTTTTTTAATTATCCTATTAGTTCCAAAAACTATTTTTGCACAAATTTTTGGTTGGAGCGCAGGATTTGTAAACTATGTCCCTTCAATTATACTCCCGCTACTATATATATACTTGTTAAAAACTAACTTCAATAAACTATCACAAAATCGACATTTAGATGTAAAATTGGCGTTGTTCTTAATTGTACCTTCTATACTAGGTCAATTTTTTGCAGAACATGTGACAGTCTATAATGTTTTACTAGCATTTATTACTATCCTCTATGCCTTTATAAAATATAAAAAAATATTTTTTACTAATCTAAGTTTTTTATTTTCTTCACTAATAGGTGCAGTTTTAATGTTTATGAATGATGCCTATTCTAAAATTGCAACAAAAGATGATGCTTATCGCTCTATGGGGCTATCTTTAAAAAAATTCTATGATGTTGCTGCTAAAGACATCAACCATTATCTTTTTTTTGACAATAGTATTTTAGTTTTATTACTAAGTTTAGCCGGGTTATTAATTATTTGGAAAAATAATCATCTGGTATCATCGAAGCAACAAAAATATAGTACAATGATTTTTTCAATTGTTTTTATCATTTATCCGTTATACACACCAATATTAGTTACGAATTTTAATATTTTTCCTTTTGGAAATTATTATTTTTTATTCTCACTATTCTTATCCGCAGTTTTTTATTTAGGGTTGATTTACATTTCGTCCGTTTTTTTAATTGGACAAGATAGAATACTTGCATTACTCTATTTATTTTCAGCACTTGTATTGGCTGCTCCGTTTTTAGTTGTAAGTCCCATGGGGCCTAGATGTTTCTTTGCTTCATATGTTTTTTTCACTTTGTTTATTTTACTTGTTATAAATAAATTTACTTTCAAAAAAATGGTTTCTAAAAAAAGTAGTAAGGTTTATTATAAAAACACTCTAATTCTATTAGCTACTGTATCGATTTTCTTTGCAAGTACTTATTCAATAATGTTTGAACGCATTGGTAATGCTGCTAGATTAAGGGCTGAGTTCATTGAGTACCAAAAAAAACACTCTAAACAAAATGAAATAAAAGTTTTAGAAGTCCCATATTGGGAATACTTATGGGCTGTAATGCCGATTCAAGAAGATTCTAGTTTTAAAATATATATGGGATTAAAACCAGATTATCCTTTTATTTTCATACCTTACTCACAATGGCATGAAAATTTTAAAAATACCGATAATAAATCCGATTTTTTTAAATCTTCAATAGATAATTAAAAACCAACGATAAAAAATACTTAATCTATCTATAGTTCAATTAAGTATTTTTTTTCAGTACTTTTTTTGCATAGAAGTGGTATTGTATTTATGTTATACTTTCGATTAGATGTGTTAAGCTATATTGATTTTATAGATTTTTTGTAATTTAATTTACATGAAACTGAAAGTTAATATGGACTTAATAAAATGTATTAGTTAAACTGTTTTCGAATACATTAACTAGTAATCATTTCATAGAAAAGGAGCTTTTATTAGCAAAATGAAAAAAAAATGAAAACTATAAAAAAATACTCATGTACAGCTCACTATTCCTACTGTGTTCAACAACTTTACCTCTAAATGTCTTAGCTGAAAAAGTACAATCAAATGAATCTTCTCTTAAATCAGTTGATATTCCCGATTCTACCGAACCTGAGGCAACTAATGTTACTACAAATGATCATTTAGACAATAGCGCTAGTTCTAGTTCTAATGAAGAAACAGAAAATAAAGAAAACACAACCGAAAATGAAATTCCCCCTAATGATATTGATATTAGCAAAACTTATTCTCAAGAAGCTGCATGGAGTGCTGCTATGAATAAACAACCTGAAATTTTTTCACGCTCATTCATGAGTAGTGAAAGCTTTATAGATTCTATCGCACCACATGCTGTCAAGGTTGCAACTGAACGTGGGCTATACCCATCTGTTATGATGGCTCAGGCAATTCTAGAAAGTGGTTGGGGAAAAAGCGGATTAGCATCAGCACCCAACTATAACTTATTTGGGATAAAAGGAAGCTACAAGGGTCAGTCTGTAATGTTTCCTACTTGGGAGTTTATCAATGGTCAATGGGTAACTGTGCAGGCAGCATTTAGGAAATATCCTTCTTACACTCAATCATTTGAAGATAACGGAGACTTATTGAGAAATGGATTAACTGGGGACCCAAACTTTTATTCAGGTACTTGGGTTTCTAACACGTCCTCATATCGTGATGCTACTCAATGGTTACAAGGTCGTTATGCTACTGATCCAACCTACGCATCTAAACTGAATTCTACTATCGAAGCTAATAACTTAACTCAATATGATACTATTCAAAAAAATTATCGTATTTCTATTGAAGATTTAAACTTTGTAAGCCCAACATATGCAAAGCAAGCTCAAGAACAATTAACATCTGTCTTTCCAATTTGGTCGACTGTAGTTCCAAGTAATCAAATGAAAAATTATGCCTACATTCAAACTGGGGATTTCTTAAATAAAGTAGATGCTGAACAAGTAAATAAAAATTTTATGACTAGTACTGGTTTTTGGGCATCTGTTGAAAAATCAGATAAATCAAGACCCTATTATCGTGTTGAAACTGGTGGTTTTCTTGGAAAACAAACAGCTGATATGGTCCTATCAAAATTCATAAAAGATACTGGCTGGTGGGCTGAAGTTGTTCCTACTGGTGAACAAAATAAATATAAAATTATTACAGGAGATTTTTTAGATCCACTAGATCAAGACTCCGTAGTTCGTTACTTTGCATCTGAAAAATGGTGGAGTACTGGATTTGTTAGTCAAAAAACACCTGAACCATATTACAAAATAGTCACTGGTAATTATCTGAATCACCCTGATGCAGTGAAAAGCAGCAAAGATTTTTTTGCTGCAAATAATGTTTGGGCTCAATCATTAGATAGTACTTTACAATTTCAGCTTTATAAAATTAATACTGGTGGTTTTGGTACCTATGAGAATACTCTGCATTGGAAAACTATGATGGAAAGTAAATTTAATTGGAATATGACCATTGAGGAAGATCTTTAAAATTTATTTTCTTTCTAACTTATTGAAGCAGATTTCAAATAAATTCTGCTTCAATTTTTTTTATTAAAATGACTACAGTTTAGGGGGATTTCATGATACATTTTTTCAAAAAAAATAAATTACTTTTAGGAGTAATACTCATTGCTTTAATTGAAAGGCTTGTAATACTATTTCAATTAGGGTTTCGATATAGCATAAACAGTGAAGATATTTTATATCTTGAAAGTGGTATTCATTTAATGAAAACAGGTGAATTAACACTAAACGGCATGCCAAGTACCATCATGCCTGCTCTTCCAGTAATTATTGCACTCCCTCATACAATATTTGGTAGCACAGATGGTTTATGGTTATTCTTAAAATTAGTAATGATTGCTTTTAGTATTCTATCAATAATTGGAGTTTATAAAATTATAATTCTATTTTCGCCAAAGTGGATAGGAGCACTAGCTGCTTTACTATTTTTAACTCCAGATTTTATTTGGATAGATAATTTAATTTTAACTGACTCTCCATTTATGTTTGCTTTTGTTTATACTGTTTATTTTTCAATAATGTTACAAAAAACTCATGAATGGAAATATTACTATTTGTTAACAGCTACATATATGTTTGGACTACTATTGCGCTCAACATTCTTAATATATCCTTTGATTTTATTGGCTTTTTTATTTTTCACAAATTTTCCAGTTAAACTATTGTTAAAGCAAGCAATAATAACATCAATTATTTGTCTTCTTTTTTTCATTCCTTGGACACTTCGTAATTATCTTATTTTTGATCATTTTATTCCAACATCCTTTGAATCTGCTAGTTCAAAATTATTAGGAACTTACCAAGGATATGGCTTTCCAGAAGACACAAAAAAAATTAATAAAGAATTAGAGTTACAACTTAAAGAACTCAGAACAACTCATTATAAAAACGGAAAATATATTCCTAGCTATATGGGGGCATACTATGCTATGAAGTATGATAATTTAAAAGCCAATTATCGTAATACTTTATGGATTAAATCAAATCCAAAAAGTATGCTTATCTCATATGGTTACTCAAAACCTAAAACTATTATGACTTCATCTTTTTCAGAAAAAAAATTACTTGGAATCAATAAATTACTAATTCAGAAATTCAAAAAAATCGAACTAATTATGACTATTAGCTTAGGATTTATAAGTATGTTTTTTCTTAAAAACATTAGGAAATATATATTGTTTATGGCTAGTCTCTATATTGTTAACGTTTATTTATATGCCATTCCAATTAATTTTCAATATTCTGGTCAATCATTACTTTTCTTACGATACACTATTTTGTTTATTAGTATCTATAACATTTATTTGTACATTAAAGAAAAGAAAACTAAACAAGTAAAATAATCTCAATCAGTTGATTAATTTGTTATAATGGATACATTACAAAATCATTCCCTAAGGAGACAGATTACATTATGAAAAAAATTGATATATTAGGAATCCCCTTTGATAATTTAACAAAAAAACAGTTTGTCACTGAAATAATGAATAACAGTGATGCCAATAAAAAAACGTTTATTGTTACAGCCAATCCAGAAATTGTCATGTACGCAAAAGAAAACACTTCATACAGTTGTTTATTGCATGAAGCTGATTATATTACAGCCGATGGTATAGGAGTTATTAAAGCTAGCCATATGTTGAACACTCCAATTATTGAACGCGTAGCTGGTTTCGACTTAATGATTTCTTTATTGGAAGAAGCCAATAAAAAAAATAAGCGAGTATATTTTTTAGGTGCAAAAAAAGAAGTAGTTAAATTAGCTACAGAAAATGTTGCTACTAATTACCCAAATATTATTATTTGTGGATTTCATGATGGCTATTTTGGTGCTAATGATTCAACCATAATGGAATCAGTTCAAGCATCTAATCCAGATTTTATATTTGTTGCTTTAGGATTTCCTCGTCAAGAAGAATGGATACACACTTATTTAAAAACTGCTTCAAAAGGTATTTTAATGGGTGTAGGAGGTAGTTTTGACGTACTTTCTGGTAAAGTGAAGCGTGCACCAAAAATATTCCAAAATTTACATTTAGAATGGCTGTATCGCTTACTTAAACAGCCTACTCGTTTTGTGAGGATGTTAGTTTTACCAAAATTTTTATTAGAAGTTAAAAAAGTTATAAAAGAAAAGAAGGTGAAATAATGAAAGTCTTACACATTAATGTTGGTGCAGAAAATGGTGGGGGAAAAACACATATTATTTCACTTTTATCACAATTTAATTCCAATGAAGCTGAGTTATTAGTTCTTGAAGATGGAATCGTTGCTCAAGAAGCTCGAGCACTCAATATTAAAGTGACAGTTATTCCACAAACTTCTAGATATGATCTTTCAGTACTGAAAAAAATTATTGTTTTTATTAATAAAAACAACTTTGATCTAGTTCACACCCATGGACCTCGTGCAAATTTTTTAATCAATAAAATCCGTAATAAACTAAACGCAAAATGGGTCATTACTGTTCATAGCAACCCCAAATTAGATTTTATGAATCGCGGACTTAAAGGAAAATTATTTACTTTTTTAAACTTAAAATGTTTAAAAAAAGCGGATGCTTTAATTGCTGTTACTGAAAATTTCAAAAAAATGTTAATTGAATATGGATTGAATGAAAAAAATATTTATGTTGTATATAATGGAATTATTTTTGATGATACACCTATAAAAAAAAGGAATAAAAATTCAATTTTTACAATGTCTTATGTTGCTAGATTACATCCCATAAAAGGACATAGTTTATTGTTTAAAAGTTTATCCAAAACAAATATTCCTAATTACAAACTAAATATTATCGGGGATGGAGATTGTCTATCTCAATTAAAGAAAGAGGCTTCTGAATTAAAAATAGATTCTTTTATACATTTTTTAGGATTTAAAAATCGTGAAGAAATAGATCAATTAGTTTCTGAATCTGATATCACCTTACTAAGTTCCTATAGTGAGAGTTTCCCTCTCGTACTCCTTGAATCTGCTAATCAACATGTTCCTTTTATATCTACTGCTGTTGGAGATGTCCACAAACTAATTCCTAATGAAAAATATGGGTGGTTAGTTCCCATCGATAACCAGCTTGCCTATACAAAAGCTTTAGATGATGCATACCGCTCTTGGCTAGATGATACACTCATAGCAAAAGGTGAAAATATTTATAAACTAGCTTCTACTAATTTTTCATTAGATAAACTTTATCAAGATACTAAAAAAATTTATTTAGATGTTCTTAGAAAGGAATAAAATGTCCATCCATACAAAAAAAATTATTTACTACTCAGCTCAATTAATTCTAGCTTTCCTAACACCACAGCTACTTTTCCGACTCTTAGAAGGTAGCTTTTTAGATTTTAACTACAATTTTGTTGATGATTTTATTAATTTAAATCCAGAAATTTATAAATTTTCTTATTTAATTTTATTTTTAATCGTTTTGTGGTTCTCATCAATTTTAGGAGATATTATTTCTGGAAGTATCATCACAAGTACAATTATGATAGCTATCGCCTATGCAAATGCACAAAAGATGCATTCAAGAAATTTCCCTCTCGTTCCAGAAGAATTATCTATGATTTCAGAAGTTAAGTCCCTAATAAAAATGGTTAATTTAAGTCAGTTACTTCTAATTGGATTAGGAATTCTATTTTTAACTGGACTCACTTTTTTTATTAAATATTATTTTTCATTTAAATTGAAAATAACTTTCAAATCTAAATGGGTTTTCCTATTCAGAACTATCTCCTTATGCTTTTTATCAATCAGCCTTTATTCAATTATTCAAATTAGTAACCCTGATTCTGCAGCTGGGAAATATGCACAAAAAAAAGGCATTGAATTTTTAGAATGGAATCAAAATGTTAATTTTATAAATAACGGATTTGTTCTAGGCTTCACTTATAATATAAATTCTTATGCTATGGAAAAACCAGAAAATTACAATCGTAAAAATATTGAAAAAATTGTTACTAAATATAAAAAGCAAACAGCTAAAAAAACAGATACTGCACTTGACGTTAATGTCATCTATATTATGAATGAATCTTTTACTAATCCGGCTAAGAGTAGCAATATTTATCAATATGGAGAAAACCCAATTCCATACATTTCAGAAATTTTGGAAAATTATCCATCTGGTCAAACATTAGTAGGCGAATATGGAGGTGGCACAGCTAACATTGAATTTGAAGCTTTAACTAGTTTTTCAACTTACTTTACTAAAGGTACTCCTTATCAAAATTCAGTCTCCAAGGTTAAAGATTTCCCAAGTATTGTTTCGTATTTTAATGACTTAGATTATCAAACAACAGCTCTGCATCCTTATTTTAAAACAATGTATAAGAGAGATCTTGTATATCAAAACTATGGTTTTGATAATTTTTATGGAATTGATGAGATGGAACATGTAGGAATAATTTCACCATCTTTACATGTAAATGATGGTGAAGCTTATAAAGATGTATTGAAACAACTAAATAGTAATGAAAAAAATCAATTTATTTTACTGATTACTATGCAAAATCATATTCCTTATGACCCTGACTATCTTTCAAATGAATTCTATATTGAGAACGATACTATTGATCAAGAAAAAAAACAAGCTATGTCTGCTTATTTAGGAAGTCTTAATTTATCCGATCAAAGTTTTTATGAATTGACACTAGAATTATCTAAAATAGAAAAAAAAACTGCTGTCGTATTTTGGGGAGATCACTATCCAGGTTCCGATATCTATAAAGACCTTTTTGAAGTAGACCAACAACAAGTTCATCAAACCCCTTTATTTTATTGGACAAATTACCAAGAAAAAGATTCAGAACTAGGTACTATTAGTCCAAACCAAATAACTAATAATTTATTAGATATTATTGATTACCCAAAAACCCCCTTTTTAACTATGATTAATGAATTAGAGAAAACTATACCTGCATTAACTAAAGAAATACACTTAGATTCTAACAATCATATAATTGGACCATCTGAATTAAATTCAAAAGTAATGGAAGATTATCGCTTAATTCAATATGACATACTTTTAGGGAAAAATTATTCAAAAAAATTAAATTTTTTTGAACTTTTAAATTAAATAAAAAAAAGATTTAGAATATACTTATAATATTCTAAATCTTTTTTTCACATCATTACATATATAAATACTTTTTAGAAATCTCTTTATAAACCTCAATCATATCCAAGTAATTATCTACATCCACATATTCATTCACTTGATGGGGCGTTTCATTTCCTGGTCCAAAAACAATAATTGGGAAAGTATTTTTTGCTTTAATAAATTCAGCTGCATCTGTCGTTCCAGGCATACCAAGTAATGGTACTTTTTGCCCGGTCTTTGTTTCAGCAATTTTTTGAGCAATGTGGGCAATATCTGAATCTCGTTCACTTTTAACAACTAATTTGTTGGCTTCAATCGTTAAAGTGAGATTGCATTCTTTTTCCTTATTCAAATCCTCAATTATTTCATTTAATTTTTCTATTGTTTTTTGATTATCGTATTCAGGAATTGTACGAATATTACCTTCTAACGTTGCTTTTTCTGGAATACTATTGATTTGTTCTCCGCCAGATATCATCGTAACATTGTAAATAAAATCACCTAGTACATCATTTGTATAAACTGTTTTTCTAAATTCATGATTCGCTTTAGTGTAAAATTCAATTAAATAATCGATTGCATTAATACCCAATTTAGGCATTGAACTATGAGAGCTTTTACCTTTAGACGCTACGCTAAAATTAATTGAACCTTGATGTGTGTAAATGATACGGTATCCAGATGGTTCACCAATAATCATTGATGTTACATCATCTGCATAACCTTCTTTTGTTAATTGAGCTGCTCCAAGCTCTCCAACTTCTTCTCCGACGGTAGCTAATAATTTTATTTTACCATTCAATTCGGTTTTTTCTTCCACCAGTTCAATCATTGCGATGACCATTGCAGCTAGCCCACTCTTCATATCGCAAGAACCTCGACCATAAATTTTTCCATCTCGCTCATCTGCTTTAAAAGGATCAGTCGTCCAGTCTGCTAGATTACCTGGTGCTACAACATCCATATGTCCTGAAAATGCCAATACCTTTGATGTGCCGTTTCCAATCTCAGCTACTAAATTATCTCTGTCTGTATCATAAGCTACTTGTTTTGTTGAAATTTTATATTCTTTGAATAAATCAGCTAAATAATCAGCTACGGCCTTTTCGTTACCATTAACTGATTCTATATCAATAATATCTTTTAAAATTTGAATTTTTTTTGATTTTTCCATAGAGCATTCCTTCTTTCTTTTAATAATTTAATCATAGACTTAATAACATGCGTTTGCAATCATAAACCCTCAGAAATAAAAAAGAAGAAACCTTTAATTAAAGGTTTCTTCTTTAGTTTTTTACATCATGCCGCCCATCATACTTGGGTCCATTCCAGGGGCCATTGGTGGCATGTCTGGAGTTGGTTGGTCAGCAACAACTGCTTCTGTTGTCAATAACAATGCTGCTACACTTGCTGCATTTTGCAAAGCAGAGCGAGTTACTTTAGTTGGATCAACGATTCCAGCTTCAACCATGTTGACCCATTCACCATTCGCTGCATTAAAACCGATACCTAAATCAGCATGTTTTAATTTATCCACAATTACCGAACCTTCAAGTCCAGCATTGGTTACGATTTGACGTAATGGTTCTTCTAACGAGCGTAGGACAATTTTAATTCCTGTTGCTACGTCACCTTCTGCTTCAATTTCAGCCACTTTAGCTTGTACATTCACTAAAGCCGTTCCACCACCTGCTACGATTCCTTCTTCAACAGCAGCACGTGTTGCATTCAAGGCATCTTCAATGCGTAATTTACGTTCTTTTAATTCAGTTTCAGTAGCTGCTCCAACTTTAACAACAGCTACCCCTCCTGAAAGTTTTGCTAAACGTTCTTGTAATTTTTCTTTATCAAATTCTGAAGTCGTTTCAGCTGCTTGTGATTTGATGATAGCTACACGTTGTTGGATGGCTTCTTTTGCTCCGGCTCCTTCAACAATTGTAGTCGCATCTTTTGTTACTACAGCTTTTCCTGCATGACCTAATTGATCAATTGTTGTATCTTTCAATTCTAATCCTAGATCTTCTGTAATAACAGTACCACCAGTTAAAATTGCAATGTCTTCTAACATCGCTTTGCGACGATCACCAAATCCAGGAGCTTTGACTGCAACAACATTAAACGTACCGCGTAATTTATTTAAAACAAGTGTTGGTAAGGCTTCACCATCCACATCATCCGCAATAATCAACAATGGACGACCTTGTTGTAGAATTTGTTCCAACAAAGGCAAGACATCTTGAATATTTGAAATTTTTTTATCTGTAATCAAAACATATGGATTTTCTAAAACAGCTTCCATTTTATCATTGTCTGTTACCATATATTGAGATAAATACCCACGGTCAAATTGCATTCCTTCAACAACGTCCAATTCGGTCTCGATTCCTTTTGATTCTTCAATTGTAATCACGCCGTCATTGCCAACTTTTTCCATGGCTTCTGCAATTAACGAACCGATTTCGTCATCACCAGAAGAAATGGCTGCTACTTGTGCAATCGCTTCTTTTGAATCGACTACTTTTGAAATCGCATGTAATTCTTCAACTGCTGCTTTGGTTGCCAATTCAATTCCACGACGAATACCGACTGGGTTAGCTCCTGCAGTAACATTTTTTAATCCTTCTCGAACAATTGCTTGTGTTAAAACAGTCGCTGTAGTTGTTCCGTCACCAGCAATATCATTTGTTTTTGAAGCAACTTCTGAAACAAGTTTTGCTCCCATATTTTCGAAATGATTTTCTAATTCGATTTCTTTTGCAATCGTCACACCATCATTTGTAATCAAAGGTGATCCGAATGATTTTTCTAAAACAACGTTGCGTCCTTTAGGTCCTAATGTTACTTTAACTGTGTCTGCCAAAATGTCTACTCCACGAAGCATTGCGCCACGTGCGTCTTCTGCAAATTTAATATCTTTAGCCATTATTTTTCACCTCATAATTTTTTATTTTTATTGTTACCCAACGATTGCTACTAAATCGTGTTCTTTTAAGACTAAATATTCTTTTCCATCATATTTAACTTCAGTTCCTGCATATTTTTCAAATAGTACAACGTCTCCAACTTTAACAGCCATCTCGACCTTAGTACCATTTTCTAAAATACGACCTTCACCAACTGCGATAATCGTCCCTGTTTGAGGTTTTTCCTGCGCTGAACCTGGTAAAACGATCCCACTAACAGTTTTTTCTTCCTCTTTAGCAACTTCTATCATGACACGATCTCCTAATGGTTTTAACACGTAAATCCCTCCATTTATTTATCTTTTTGTTTCTATTAGCACTCATACACAAAGAGTGCTAACTCACTTCTTTATCTTAATCAAAATTTGGATAGAATGCAAGTATTTTGTTAACTTTTTTTCTCCTTTCACTCCTTACTATTTGCAAATCATTGGGATTTCTTTTATTTTGATTTTGTTTTTTTTATTTCCAAAACATACAGTATGGCAAGTGTGGTATACTGTATACTGAATTTGTTTTTTCAGCGGATAAAACCACTATTTCTCGTCATAAAGGAGTCTTGATTATGCAACTAAAAAAAATGATTCAATCTGACTTTGATGATTTTCTCTCTTTTTCAATTTTGGATTACGCAAAAGATAAAGTAGCCGCTGGAACCTGGTCTGGTGATGAGGCTATTGCGCTTGCAACGACAACTTTCAACGAGCTTCTACCTAAAGGCATTCATACTGAAAACGAGTTTTTATTTTCAATAATTGAACCTTCCCTTTCAAGTAAGATTGGTTATTTATGGTTTCACGCTCATCACGATAAAACTGGAAAATCAGCATTTATTTATGATTTCGTTATTTTTGAACCTTTTAGAGGAAAAGGCTATGGCACAAAAGCAATAGAGACACTTATAAAAGAAATAAAAACAATGCATTTTGATAAAATTAGTTTACATGTATTTGGTCATAATGAAGTTGCTCTTTCGCTATACAAAAAAATGGGCTTTGTTACAACAGACATTAATATGACAAGGTACCTATAGTTATGACAAGATGAATTTTAGAAATGAGGTTTAAAATGAAAAACTCAACAATTACAATTTTGGTCACCTATGTTATCGCTCAAACGTTGCCCGCTCTTTTAGGGAGTTTGGTTCCAAGTAATGCCAAAACATCGGTCATCATCTACTCAACTATCGCTTGCTTTATACTAGGAAGTTTAGTTATGATACTTTTAAATAAGAAGTTTCCTATCAAAAATAGTTTGACTATTCAACCTTCTGTTTCAAAGGGACAAGTTTTATCGTGGGGCTTTATAGGAATGTTTTTAGCTATTTTTGTTCAAATAACTGCAAATTTAATCGAACAAGCCGTTTTAAAAATTCCCCCCGGTTCTGCTAATACACAATACATTATTGAAATCATAAACAAGTATCCTTTATTCTTAATTACTGGCGCTATCTTTGCTCCGATTCTTGAAGAATTTGTATTTAGGAAAGTTATTTTCGGCTTTTTCTATGATTTAACCGGTGTTGTTGGTGCTGCAGTTATTAGCTCATTACTCTTTGCCTTTATTCATATGGATGGACACATCTTGCTTTATTCAGCAATGGGATTTGTTTTTTGCTTCCTATATGTAAAAACAAAAAATATTGCTACTTCGATAATTGCACATATGTTAATGAATACATTAGTATTTATTTCTCAGATGGTGCTACTAAAATAAGTTGCTTTGTTGTTAGTTAACAAAGGAGCATAGAAAGGAAATCAATAATGAGTAAAAATAGTTTTCTAACTCAAATCATTTTCAACTATGTAATGGCTGCTGTTTTTATTTGGTTCACGATTGATTTTGTTAAAAGTACAGGCTGGGGATTCTTTTCAATTCTTTGTGTAGTGATTGCAACAAATGATTTTGTTCGAGGAACTAAAATGTTACAGTTATTTTTGAAAATAACAAACCATAATAAAGACTAAAAAAACGTTGAGAAAGAATTCTTTCTCAACGTTTTTTTAATCTTCTAAATCAAGGATGTCATTATTACCTGTATAATGATCTAAGAAATAAATCAATGTTTGCAATTCATTTGTTAAATCCACATTTTGAACGCGAATATGATCTGGAACTGAGATTCTCAGTGGGGTGAAGTTCATAATGCCTTTTACACCAGCATCTACTAATTCATTCACAGTTTCTTGAGCTACAGGTGCTGGGACAGTTAAAATGACAACTTCAATCTGTTGTAGTTTCAATTGCTCAATCATCTCACTCATTGGATAAACTGGTACTCCACTTGCAATCGTTCCAACAATCTCTTCATTTACATCAAAGGCTGCACTAATTCTAGTGTTATTGCTTTGATGGAAATTATAATTTAATAAGGCATGGCCTAAGTTCCCTACTCCAATTAAAGCGACATTGGTCAAACGATCTTGATTCAATGTTTTACTAAAGAAGTTCAATAGATCTTCAACATCATATCCATAGCCTCTTTTTCCTAATGCACCAAAATAAGAAAAGTCTCTTCTGATTGTTGCGCTGTCAACTTTGACTGCATCACTCAGTTCAGTAGAAGAAACACGATCTTTTCCAGCGTCATGTAAGAAACGTAAGTAACGGTAATATATAGGCAAACGTTTTGCCGTTGCCTTAGGTATCTTTTGATTTGGCATCTTTCTTTCCCCCAACATTTTATAGTATCTTGATTTTAAAAAGTTATTGTTTTTTTTCACAAAACTATTTTAAAAGAATTTACTTCACAATCATTAAGTAATCACCAAGCATTATCATTATAGCATTTTTTCTATATTATACTACTTTTTTGCTCAAATAATTTCTTAATTTGTTAGGATTATTGATTGATAATTCAAATAAATTCACAAGCGTTATATTGTGAATTATTTCACTAGTTGGATTCACTTAATTTTTCTTGTGATTTCAATTTCAACACACTGCTAAATTGTGCTACACTAGGAAGGTAGAAGATGAAGTGAGGGAATGAAAATGATTTTATTACAAACACAATCCGTTGCACGTTATTTTGGTGCAGATGTGCTTTTTGAAAATATTCAACTAGAAATACAAGACAATGCCAGAATTGCTTTAGTAGGTCGTAATGGTGCTGGAAAATCAACTTTATTAAAAATAATTGCAGGAATTGAAGAGCCTGATGCTGGTCGCTTATCTAAAGGAAAGACGGTTACAATTGGTTATTTGGCTCAACACTCAGGCTTAGATTCGGATAAAAGTATCTGGGATGAGATGTTGACTGTTTTTGAACCCATCATTCAAATGGAAGCCAAAATGCGTCACTTAGAAGAACAATTAGGAGAACCATCCTTACTAGAAAATGCCGATGCTTACCAAAAAGTTTTAGATTCCTATGACCAGTTGCAGCATGATTTTAATGAAGCAAACGGCTTTGGTTATGAAGCTGAAATTCGTTCTGTGTTACATGGATTCAATTTTTTTGAAGCGGACTATTCAAAAAAAATCACGCAACTTTCTGGCGGACAAAAAACGCGATTAGCTTTAGCTAAATTATTATTAGAAAAAAAAGATTTGCTGATTTTGGATGAACCCACCAACCATTTAGACATCGCTACCTTAAGTTGGCTGGAAAACTATCTACAAACCTATCAAGGTGCACTTTTGATTGTTTCACATGACCGTTATTTTTTAGACAAAGTTTCTCGTGAAGTTTATGAAATAAGTCGTCAAAAAATGACCCATTATAAAGGCAACTATACAAATTACCTCACTCAAAAGGCAGCAAATTTAGAACGTGAGTGGAAAGAGTTTGAAAAGCAACAAGTTGAAATATCAAAACTAGAAGATTTTGTCAGTCGGAATTTAGCCCGTGCCTCTACGACAAAACGTGCTCAGAGTAGACGTAAACAATTAAATAAAATGGAACGGATGGACCGACCTCTTGGGGATGAAAAGTCAGCTCGTTTTAGATTTCAACCTGAAAAAGAAAGTGGCAATGTGGTCTTATCATTAGAGAATGGAGCAATTGGGTATCAAGAAACCATTATTTCTAGTCCAATCCAATTAGACATTCGAAAAACAGACGCTATCGCTTTAGTTGGACCAAATGGAATTGGCAAATCTACCCTTTTAAAATCATTGGTCGATGAACTGCCTTTAATTCAAGGTACAAAACATCTTGGTGCAAATGTGACTCTTGGGTATTATGACCAAGAACAAGCGAACCTTAGTTCAGGAAAAACCGTCTTAGCTGAACTTTGGGATGAACATCCTACAACTCCAGAAAAAGATATCCGCAGTATTTTAGGAAGCTTTTTATTTACAGGTGAAGATGTCGAAAAAGTTGTTTCTACATTAAGTGGTGGCGAAAAAGCTCGATTAGCTTTAGCTAAACTTTCTATGGAACAAGACAACTTCTTGGTTTTAGATGAACCAACCAACCATTTAGACATTGATAGCAAAGAAGTCTTGGAAAATGCTTTAATAGATTTCCCCGGCACGATTCTTTTTGTTTCCCATGACCGTTACTTTATTAATCGGATTGCAACCACCGTTGTTGAGCTTTCTACTACTGGAAGTAAGCTTTATTTAGGGGATTATGATTATTATTTAGAAAAAAAAGCGGAAGAAGAAGAATTGCGTTTGCTCGCGGAAGAAGAAGCTTTAAAAAAACAGCCACTTCAAGAGCAAGTGACTGATTCAGGAACTAAAGAACATTATCAAATAGGCAAAGAAGAGCAAAAACTAATTCGCCAACTCACGCGCCGCATTGAAACATTAGAAAATGAGATGGCCACTTTAGAAGCAACCATCGAAACTTTGGAAACACAGTTAACTTTACCTGAAGTCTATGGCGACCATTTAGAAGTGCAAGAAATCAATCAACAATTAGGACAATTAAAAGAACAACACGAAACCATTATAAATGAATGGGAAGAACAAAGTCTGGCTCTTGAAGATTTAGGAAACTAAGCAGAATCCCATAAAAAAAGCATGAAATTGTCATTTAAAAAATGGCTTTCATGCTTTTTTCTATTCTCATTTCATCATTTCAAAAGAAAGTCCCGGTTTAGCATTTAAATCGTATCCTGAAAAATTTCCTGAATTGAATTCTACATATGCAGCTGCACCAATCATAGCTGCATTATCGCCACATAAAGAAAGTGGCGGAATCGATAAACGAATGGATGGGAATTCTTGATTCATTCTATTTGTTAGCTCTGCTCTAAGACCATGGTTTGCTGCCACGCCACCTGCTAAAACTAATTGTTTCACTGGATATTCACGAATTGCTTTAAGTGTCTTACTAACCAATACATCGATTACACTTGCTTGAAAACTTGCAGCCAAGTCAAACTGATTTAACGTCTCACCTTTTTGTTCGGCATTGTGCACCGTATTGATGAAGGCACTTTTTAGACCGCTAAAACTAAAATCATAGTTATTTTCTTTGATCATTCCACGAGGAAAATGGAAGGTATCTGATCCCATTTTTGCCATTTCATCAATTCGTTTTCCACCAGGATAGGTTAAGCCAAGAACTCGTCCGACTTTATCATATGCCTCACCACTTGCATCATCTCTTGTTTCACCAATTATCTGATAGTCTCCATCTTTTTCCATATACACAAGTTCGGTATGTCCTCCACTAACAACTAAAGCTAGTAGTGGAAAAGTCAGTGGTTCAATTAAACGGTTGGCATAGATATGACCTGCCATATGATTTACAGGTATCAAAGGCAATTGATGCGCAAAGGCGATGGCTTTTGCAGCATTTACTCCAATAAGCAAGGCACCTACTAAACCAGGACCTTCTGTGACTGCTACCCCGCTTAAGCCTTCATAGGTTACATTGGCTTCCTTCATGGCTTCTTCAATACATTGCGTAATTTGTTCAACGTGATGTCTACTTGCAATTTCAGGAACAACTCCGCCAAAACGCATGTGACTTTTAATTTGAGAAGCGACTATATTTGAACAAATCTCTTTTCCATCTTTAATCACGGCTGCACTCGTTTCATCACAACTCGTTTCAATTGCTAAGATCAAATTGCTCTCTTTAGACATTTATTTCACTCTTTTCTTGATTGATTTCTAATTGCATCAATTTAGCGTCTTCATAAGGATTTTGATAATAGTTTGGCCTTATTCCAATTTCTTTAAAGCCATTTTTTTCATATAGTTGAATCCCTTGACGATTTGAAACACGCACTTCTAGATGAATCATTTCAGCATTTTCAACGGTTTCAACTAATGAAGTTAACAATAATTGTGCTAAGCCTTGTTTTTTAAATGTAGGATGGATCACAATATTGGTAACTTCAATTTCTTCAAAAATTTGACGATATCCGATAAATCCAATTAATTGATGTTCGTCATGTAGGACTAAATAGTCGACATAGGCTAATACTAAATCATTTTTAAACACATGGATTTGCCACGGTGAACCGTGTTCATAACTGATATCTGCCAATTGGTACAAATCAAATTCATTAAATTGGGTTGCTTTAATAGAATTTAATGTAAGTTCATTTTTAGTGATTTTTTTCATGAAACGTCCTTCCACTTCTACTCATTTAAAGAAAGTGCCATTTCTAAGGCATCTTCGTGGTCATCTGAGTAATAGGATTGTTTTATTTTTCCATCGCTAAATCCTAATTGATGATAAAGACTCTGGGCATTTTTATTTGATTTTCGAACTTCTAAACTCATTTTAGTTTGTTTTTCGCTGATAGCTATTTTTTTCAATTCAGTGATTAGCAATCTTCCAATGCCTCTTCTTTGATAGATTGGTTGAACCGCTACATTTGTAATATGAGCTTCCCCTTCCACAAACCAGGCGCCAATAAATCCAACGGCTTCTTGAGCTGCATTTTTTATAATTAAATAAATCGAATTTTGATTAACCGACATTTCATGTTCGAAAGCAATTTTACTCCACGGTGCTTTTCCGTCATAACTTAGTTTTTCAATTTTTATCAAATCTGAAATATCTTGTCTTGTTCCTATTTTTAAAGTATAGCAATCTGAAGTTGATGTTAAACGAAATTCAGTTTGAACTAATGTGACGCGTTCACTTAATTTTCGTTGTTGATTCAACTGGATTGGCGGTTCATTTTGTAATAGCCAATTTTTAAATTTTTTCAACATAGCTTTCCTCCAGCTGATCTGGATGAGCCTTTCGCCAATTCTCTTCTGCTTCAGCATATTTTAAATAATTAGGAACGAATGTATGTGGATCGCTAGTTTCAGCAGATCTGCTTAATAGGCCAAGAACACTTGCTTTTGGTATTCGATCTTTTAAAGGCGCAGCCATTACTCGATGTCCTAATTTTTCTTCAAAGATTTGTTGATACAACTCCCAATCTTCCCCTACAATTTCGAACTCTCCCTGTAGTGTTGCCAAATGCTCTGCCCATTTTTCTGCCGAACAGTGTTTTTCTGGTTCCACAGCTTCTAATTCACCATTAACCCATTGATACAATCCTGTATAAATATTGCCTCTTCTAGCATCCATTATAGGAACGAGATAGCGAGAAGAGTTTTCACAATTTGCTGCTAATACTTTTAAGCTAGAGATTCCCACTAAATCTTTATTTAAGGTCCAAGCGAGTGTTTTTGCAATCGTTACACCAATTCGCAAACCGGTATATGAACCTGGACCCATTGCTACTGCTATTCGATCTAATTCATTTGGCTTTAAATGCGCCATTTTGATAACTTCATCAATTGCTGGCATTAAGCTCTCACTATGGTTTCGTTTCACATTTGTTGTGATTTCTCCAACTATCTTGCTGTCATTTAATACAGCAACGCTCATCACTTGATTGGAACTATCAATTGCTAATATATTCATTTTCTAGCCCCTCTCCATTTTACTTTAATCGTTCTTCTATTTTATCATAGTTTGTTTTAAAGATTAAGTTAACTCTTAAGTTTCTAGGTGATTTTTCACCTTATATACTTTTTATTTAACAATATACAACGCTTTTTATTTTATACTTAATCTTTTTTCTATAAGTGCAATTAGTTGATTTTAAATAAAAAAACCGTTAAGCTTTTCTTATAGACGTGGTTCACATTTCAGACACAACTTAAAGGAAAGGAGGATTTTGATGAATAAATTTAATCGATTTATATTAATTTTCATTTCAATCATTGGATTGCTTTCGATGACCACTTTTGCTTCAATGGCTTATCCAGTTCCTTATCTCTCTAATTTTGCAAGTCATTTATGGCAAAACGGATTATGGTTTTCATATACTGTTGTGGTTGTTTCAATTATACTAGGACTTTTCTTTTTAATTTTGTTGTTAACCGCAATTTTTGTTCCAACTTCAGATAAATTTTTAACAATCAAAACTGGGATGGGCGATATCGATATTTCTAAAAAAACAATCGAATCCACCGCTAGACAATCTTTTAGCGATCTGACAGATGCGAAAAATCCTGAAGTTCATGCAAAATTGAAGAGAAAAGCAAAAACTGCCACAATTACAGTTAAAGCAACAGTAGTTGACGCAGAAAAATTACCTACTCTAGGAAAAGAGATACAACAACGTGTTGAAGAAAGCATTCAAAGAGCATTAGAGGTTCCAGTCAAATCTGTTAATGTGAAGATTAGTGAAGCCCACGCAACGAATGGCACAGCAAAATCGAGCCATTCCCCAAGAGTAGTCTAAAAGGAGGTCAACAAAGATGCAACCACCAGAATCATGGTATCCATATCGGGGACGTATTATTGGCCTTTTGATTGGGCTAATCATCGCCTTATTATTGATTACAATTGGATTTGGTTATACCTTATTAATTGTTTTACTTGCAAGCATTGGTTTTATTATTGGCGCTTGGCGCGATGGTAAGATTGATATCACTTCTTGGTTACAATTTTTTATGAAATAGTCTATTTATCTAACTTTATAATGATAAATAAACAACTAACTAATAAAAGGATGGGATTTAGAAATGGCAGAATTTAATGATAATAAACAAAATAATGGAAATACTCCACCAGTAGCACCAACACCTGAGCACAAAAATTCATTAACTTACGAAGATCAAGTCATCAAAAAAATTGCTGGCATTGCAACAAATGAAATTCCAGGAATTTTGTCAATGAGTGGCGGCTTCATTAGTGATATTGCTGATAAATTCCGTAGTTCAGGAGATATCACAAAAGGCATTGATGCAGAAGTTGGCGAAAAACAAGTGGCTTTAGACTTAAAAGTCATTGCAGAGTATGGCAAAAATATTCCTGAAATTTTCCAAACAACCATTGATAAAGTCAGCAGACAAATTAAAGATATGACTGGTTTAACCGTAATCGAAGTCAACATGCATGTGGATGACGTAATGACTCGTAAAGAATTCGATGAACAAAACAATAAGAGTGATTCACAACCAAAAAATGCCCCAAGTGATGGACCAAAAAAACCAGTAGATTCTACTGGAAGAGTTCAATAAAAACAATTAATTAATAATCTATTAGGAGGAATTTAAAATGACAGATTTCAAAGACAAAGCTAAAGGTTTAAAAGATAAAGTAGTGGGAGAAGCAAAAGAAACTTACGGAAAAGTAACAAATGACGTAAAAAAAGAAGCTGAAGGAAAAGCACAAAAAGCTAAAGGTGCCGTTGAAGATAAATTAGGCGACGTGAAGAAATAAAGTAAAATAAAAGAAAGAGCAAATGCTTTTGCATTTGCTCTTTCTTTTATTTTGTATAACCTTTTGGATGATTAACATGCCAGTTCCACGCTGACTCAATAATCGTATCCATTGTTGTGTATTCAGGTTTCCATCCTAACGTATCTTGAGCTTTCTGACTTGCAGCAACTAATGTGCTTGGATCTCCAGCACGTCTTGCCTCCACTTTTGTTGGAATTTCTTTCCCTGTAATTTTTCTTGCAGCTTCCACGATTTCTTGAACTGAAAATCCGGTAGAGCTACCTAAATTAAAGATATTACTTGAATTTCCTGCTTCTAAGTACTCCAAAGCTAAAATATGAGCAGCAATTAAATCCTGTACATGAACATAATCACGAATACACGTTCCATCTGGAGTGTCGTAATCATTACCGAAAATTGAAAGCTCAGCCCTTTGTCCTAAAGCCGTTTGTAGTACCAAAGGAATCAAGTGCGTTTCTGGTGTATGATCTTCGCCAATTTGCCCATTAATTTTCGCTCCTGCAACATTAAAATAACGTAATGCAACATAGTTCATTTGATACGCTTCCTCACACCACTTCAACATTTTTTCCATCATTAGCTTTGTTTCTCCATATGGATTTGTTGGATTTGTTGGAGCTGACTCTGCAATCGGCATCACCTTTGCTTCTCCATAAGTAGCTGCTGAAGAAGAAAAGACAATTTTTTTCACATCAAACTCTTCCATCACTTCTAAAACAACCTGAGTTCCGTACACATTATTGTTAAAATAGGTTAAAGGTTGTTCCATTGATTCGCCAACTAAGCTATTGGCTGCAAAATGCAACACTCCGTCAATGTCTTCCTTTTTAAAAATATCTTGTAAAAATGCTTTATCCCGAATATCACCTTGATAAAAACGAGCCTCCTTATGAATCGCCTCTTTATGGCCTGTTTGCAAATTATCTACGACTACTACCTGATACCCTTTCTCAATTAATTGATCTACCCCGTGAGATCCGATATAACCTGCCCCACCTAAAACTAAAATAGTCATCCCTAATCTCCTTTAATTTATCTTATTTTATTAAAATTAATACTTCAAATATAGTTTACTATGTTTTACATAAAATAGTAATCTTATTTCTCCAATCTTATTAAAAACTAACTTCTTACTTGAATTCACCTGTAAGCACATCACTTGAAAATACTTTATTTCTCCCATTATGCTTTGAATGGTACAGTGCTTCATCTGCCAGTTCCATAAAACCATTTAGTGTGATTTCACTTCTTAGCCCTTTAACTAATGATGTCACACCAACAGATACCGTCACATGAATCAACTGATTTTCATAATAAAAATTCGTTGATTCTACTTTTTTACGCAGTTTTTCAGCGATTCCTACAGTTTCTGTACCATTTTTTTTACTTAGAATAATCGTAAATTCTTCTCCACCTACACGAAACACATCTACTTTTTTTAATTCATCAATTTCTTGAATCGTTTTAGCTAAATTTTTTAACACAATATCGCCAGCTAAGTGACCATAAGTATCATTAATAGCTTTAAAATAATCAATATCAAAAATAATTAACGAGAAGGCTTCTTTCTTCTCCCGAGCTTTAAAAAAACCTTCATTCATTTTAGCATTAAAGTCTTTTAAATTTCTTAATTTAGTTAATTCATCCGTTAAACTTTCTTCCATTGTTTGAAATAGTAAATTGTTCAAATGATATAAATAGGAAGCACTCACATAGGCAATGATACTCAAAATAACAAAATTTAAATAATCAGAAAAAACTGCAAAAAAGTAATAGGAATGATACCCGTCAAAATTAGTCAAATAAATCCAAATCCAAAAAATAGAAGCAGAAATCAGACTATAAATAAACGTCAACAATTGATTTTGCTTTACGATCAACTGAATCACTACCACTAATAGAAAAAAAGAAGTAAAAATGGCAATGTATCCTAAGGAAACAAGGGTCATACCATAATAAAAAAGTCTAAAAACACTACACAAAATAACAGATACTAGTGAAATATTCCGATTTAAAAAAATAATAGGAATTAAAATAATAATCATTCTTAAATTCCCAAAAATCAGGTAATAGTCTTCTTTTTGGGACATCATCATAAAATAGATAGAAAAAAGTGTCATAATCAATCCAGAAATAAGAGTAATCACAATGCGATACGTTCTTTGACTTAAAAATTGCTTAATATATAACTTAAATGAAGCAACAATAAATGCTTCGATAAAAAAGATTCCTAAGATAGAGATGATCCCAGTAATGTAGGGTTCAACTAATAAAAAAGCATCCATAATTACCTCCTTGTAATCAATAATGGAACAAAAATTTAGCAACTAAGAACAGCGCTTATTTTAATCAATTTAAAGTATAACATCTTAATAAAAAAATAACACAATTAAACATTTAAAATCTACTAAAAAATCAGTGTGATTCTACCTAATTTCAAAAAAAGAAACCAACTTGGAATTTTCCAAGTTGGTTTCTTTTCATTATTCAACGGTTACACTTTTTGCTAAATTTCTTGGTTTATCCACATCATTTCCACGATGCAAACTTGTATAGTAAGAAAGAAGTTGCGTGGGAATCACACTAATTAGCGGTGTTAACAACGAATGTACTTGAGGTAAAATGAATTGATCTTCCTCTTCTGCTACGTCTTCCATCGCAATAATCATGCTATGAGCGCCACGAGATTTAACTTCTTGAACATTTCCTCGTGTATGTCCAGCAATGGATTCTTCAGTAATAATCGCCATAACTGGTGTCCCCTCTTCAATCAAGGCAATTGTTCCATGTTTTAATTCTCCTGCTGCAAATCCTTCTGTTTGAACATATGAAATTTCTTTTAATTTCAGCGCTGCTTCCATAGCAACATAATAATCCATTCCACGACCAATATAAAAAGCATTTCTGCTGACGCTTAAATATTCAGTAGCTAGTTGTTCTAATCGTTCTTTTTCATCAATGATCGTTTCCATTCCTGTTGCAACAAGCGCCAACTCGTGGACTAAATCGAAGTTTTGAGCCAGCCCTTTAGCTTTTCCAACAACATCTGCAAGAACTGCTAACACTGCTATTTGGGCTGTATAGGCTTTCGTTGAAGCGACTGCTATTTCTGGTCCTGCATGAAGCAACAAGGTAAATTGAGCTTCTCTAGAAAGTGTAGAGCCGGCAACATTGGTAATGGTTAATGTTGGATGATTCAATTCATTAACTTTCACAAGCACTTGTCGACTATCTGCTGTTTCACCACTTTGAGTTAAGAAAATAAAGAACGGATTTTCAGTTAACAATGGCGTATTATAGCCAAACTCACTTGATAGATGAACTTCAGTTGGAATATGTGTCAATGATTCTAATAATTGCTTTCCGACCCATCCAGCATGGTAACTTGTGCCACAAGCAACTATATAAATACGATCACTTGCTAGCATCGTCTCCGTAATAGCTGAATCAATTTCTAATTGCTGCTGTTCCCCTTGATAGTGTTGCAAAATTTTACGCATAACAGCTGGTTGTTCATCAATTTCTTTTAACATATAGTACGGATAAGTTCCTTTTTCTAAGTCATTTAAATCAATTTCAGCTGTATACGGTAATCGATTGATTTCTTTATTTTCTGCATTTTCAATTTTGATAGCTGTTGCTGTAACCGTTACTACCTCACCATCCATTAACTCAACAAATTGATTGGTTACTTGGATCATTGCCATAGCATCACTACAAACTACATTAAACCCTTCTCCTAAACCAACTAGTAATGGACTTTTATTTTTCGCAACATAAATTGTATCAGACACATTTTTATCCATCAATGCAAGGGCATATGATCCCTTCAAAAGACTTACTACTTTTTTAAAAGAGGCAAGTGTTGTTAATCCTTCTAATGAAAATTTTTCAATCAATTGCACAATCACTTCTGTATCTGTGTCACTAACAAAATCAACATCTGATAAATACATTGATTTTAGTTTAGTAAAATTTTCAATCACGCCATTATGGACAAGCGTAAAACGACCGCTTTGAGATTGATGAGGGTGAGCATTTATCACACTCGGAACACCATGTGTTGCCCATCTAGTATGGCCAATTCCAATGCTTGCTTCAACATCTTGACGAACAATGTTACGTAACGCTAAAATACGACCTTTTTCTTTAAATAGATGGTCTTGCTTCGTATCATCAATAAGATAAATTCCAGCAGAATCGTACCCACGATATTCTAATTTTTCTAACCCCTGTAATAACACTTCTTTTGCATTTTGATTTCCTACTACTCCGACAATTCCACACATAAATAAAATCCTACCTTCTGTTTGATATAGTTGTCGTTTCTAGGTACTTGGCAATTTCTTTGTTAACAAATCACTTTGTATTTTTAGAATTGCCTGTAGACTGCACTGCCTAGAGCCATCCGCCGAATCTTTCGATAAGCTCTCTCCTCGTCACCATTTTTTTGATAAAATGGCCTGGCGCTTTTATTGGTATACCACATTTCTAATATGATATTTCTAGAAACACAATTAATAATATAACACAATCACGTAATAGTCAAATAATATTTCCAAAACCTAAAAATTGGTATACACCAAAAACGAAAAATGCTATTTGAAAGTTCTGCTTAAAAGCATCTTTTCAAATAACATTTTAAAATTTTTATTCAGCTAGTCCAATTTCTTGACGAACAACATCTGCAATTCGATCAACATATTGATTCACTTTTTCTTCTGTTGGAGCTTCTCCCATCACACGTAATAACGCCTCTGTCCCACTTGCACGAACTAAAATACGTCCGTCACCGTTCATTTCAGTTTCAACTTCCTCAATTACCGCTTTAATAGCAGGGACTTCCATTGCACCATTTTTATCAGCTACGCGAATATTCACTAATTTTTGTGGATATGTTGAAACTTCTGCTGCTAACTCAGATAATTTTTTACCTGTTTGCTTCATCACATTCAATAATTGAATTCCAGAAAGCATCCCATCACCCGTTGTATTGAAATCCAAAAAGACCATATGACCTGACTGTTCTCCACCAAAGTTATACCCATTTTTGCGCATTTCTTCCACAACATAACGATCTCCAACTTGTGTTTGTAGAGCAGTCATTCCTGCTGCTTCAACGGCTTTGTGAAAACCTAAATTACTCATAACAGTTGCAACAATTGTATCTTTTTTCAAGCGACCTTTTTCCATCAAGTATTTTCCACAAATATACATAATTTTATCACCATCAACAATTTGCCCCAATTCGTCAACTGCAATAATTCTATCACCGTCACCATCAAAAGCCAATCCTACATCCGCTTCTTTTTCTAAAACAAATTCTGCTAGTTTTTCTGGATGTGTTGAGCCAACTCCATCATTGATATTGATACCGTTTGGTGTATTTCCCATCACATCAAAATCTGTTTCTAAATCAGCAAACAAGCGATTTAACAGTGGTGCTGTTGCGCCATTTGCTCCATCAAGACAAACATGTAATCCAGAAAGATCAGACGGAATTGTTTGTTGCAAGAATTGCGTATATTTCAACGAACCTTCTAAATATTCATCAACTGTACCTAATCCTGCTGCGCTTGGACGCGGCAATGTATCTTCTTCTAAATCTAATAGAGCTTCAATTTCTAATTCTTGATCATCTGAAAGCTTAAACCCATCTGCTCCAAAGAATTTTATTCCATTATCTTGAGCCGGATTGTGAGAAGCTGAAATCATTACACCCGCAACAGCACCTTGCACTCTTGTTAAATAAGAAACTCCAGGTGTCGAAATCACACCCAACTGCATTACTTCTATCCCTACTGATAACAGTCCAGAAATTAACGCTGTTTCTAATAATTGTCCTGATATTCTTGTATCGCGACCTACTAAAACACGTGGATGCTCAATACCTTCTGCATGTTGATTTAAAACATGTCCTCCAAAGCGACCTAATTTAAACGCTAATTCTGGAGTCAGCTCTGAATTAGCTACCCCTCTAACACCATCTGTACCAAAATATTTTCCCATGATAAATTTCTCCTTTATGAATTTATTTCATTCTGCTATCTCAGTCAACCTCATTAGTTGCTGGAATCTTCTTTTGATTCTGAACTTTCACTTGAGCTACTTGAACTTTCTTTACTGGAACTACTGGAACTGCTTGATGAACTACTTGAAGGAGTAGATTCCGAAATAATACTCTCACTTGTTGGAGGACTAATGACTTCCCCACCAGAATTTGTAGATACTGTGTCGCTAACGGTAATCACAACTTTTATAGTGATTGGACTAACTGAAGTAATCCCATCAGGCAGTGATAAGGCAATCTCTTTTGTCGTTGTTTCAGTAATTCCCGTCACATCAACACTAACAGGGAAACTACTTAGACTTTCTAAAAAGTTTTTATCTCCAGTAACATTAACTTTTGTTTGATCTCCTTTAATTCCAAGTTTATAGGTTTTCCCTGCAACGGGTGTTCCCGTTTGATTCAGCATAATAGGCACATCTTTGCTAGCTGACTTAACTGGGATTGATACTTGAACTTCCTTAGGATTGATATTAACATCTAGCTTATTGCCACTTTCATCTAAGACCTGAACAGGAACTTTTTGATTGATATCTTTTGTTACTCCATTTTCAGGGGATACTGTAGCATAGACTTTACTGATTTTATCAATTGTTGACTCTGCTCCCGAAATTTGCACCGTGTTATAGTCTAATGTCGGAGTTCCCGCTTCATAACCTCTTGCAAGCAAAGCTTTATTAAATTCAACATCGACATTAAATGTTTTTATTTTTTTATTTTCAATTATGATAGTCGCATCACTTGGCGTAAGAGTTACCGCAAGCTCATCACTAAACCCTTCTGGAGTTAAATTAATTTTATGAGTTCCCACTCCTAATTTATTCAGGTTTTTTGCAACAACTTTAAAGTTTTGTGCAGTGATGGTTTGTTGGATAATATTCTTGGACCCTTCAATTTTAACAGAAACCGTTTCAGGTAATCCAGAAACGAAATACTTATCTTGATCCACATCAACCGTAATTGGAACATTTGAAATCACTTGTGAACTATTTACACTGAGTCCATCAATGGGATTACTCGTACTAATACGACCATTATTTTCAAAATTCACATAGCTAAACAGCAACAACGCAAAGACTAAAGCGACAATTCTTAAAAACCAAGGATTATTATAAATCTTCTCAATCATTTAGAACCATCCTTTCTCAAGCCTTCAATAAACTCTTGAACCGGATTTTTTTTAATTGTTTCTTCTTCAACAATTAATTCTTTTTCTAAATATCTAATAAACTCTTCTTGTGTTAAGTCTCGTAAAAGCTCACTATTACGAGTCACACTCACACCACCAGTTTCTTCAGATACAACAATTGTTAACGCATCTGTCACTTCGCTTAAACCGATTGCCGCTCTGTGTCTTGTACCAAGCTCTTTAGGAATAAGAGAACTTTCTGACAAAGGTAAGTACCCTGCTGCTGCTGCAATTTTATAATCCTTAATAATCACTGCACCATCATGTAACGGCGTATTTGGAATGAAAATATTAATCAGTAGCTCACCAGATATATCTGCATCTAGCGGTATACCGGTTTCAATATATTCATCTAAGCCTGTTTCCATTTGAATAGAAATCAGTGCTCCAATTCTTCTTTTAGCCATATATTGAACGGATTTATCCAGTGCTTTGATTAACTGCTCACCAGGATTAACTTGTCTTTTGGTTCTTCCAAAGAGCGAACCACGACCTAAATGTTCTAAACCTCTGCGAATCTCTGGTTGAAAAACAATGATAGTTGCTAACACACCCCATGAAATAATTAAATCCATGATCCAATCAATCGTTTCTAATTTAAGGAAGAAGCTAACCATCTTAATTACTACGATTACAGCCATTCCTTTTAATAGTTGGACAGCTTTTGTACCTTTTAACAATGAAATCAGTTTATAGATAAAAAACCAAACAACTAATATATCAATGACGTTTAATAAATGACGCCACGTAATGAGTTGTGACCAATCAAATGTCATCTATACACCTCCAACTTTCTAACTTTACTATTAACAATTTTAATTATAACACAATTTTTATAGGGAAGATGCAACTTAAAAAACCTATTTTTTTATCCCCCTCTCTTTTTTTTAAACAACTCTAAAGAAAGTAAACTTATAAGGGACATTAAACTAATCACACTTCCAAATAAGAAGCCTTTTGGAATAAAGCTTAATTCAATTTGATGGGGGCCTTTTGACAAAGAAATCCCCATAAAGTCATCTAATACACGATCCGCTTTAATTTTCTTACCATCAACTTTAACTACCCAATTTTTATCATACGGAATAGCCATATACAATAAATTATCATTGTCTTTAATGTCGACAGTCGCTCTAATATGATTGTCCTTCCAATCTGTAATCATCCATCGTTTCTTTGTTAATTGATCTTTAACCTGATTTAATACAGTTTCATCTAAAATTTGAATATTTGTTGAATCAATACTTATTTCATCCTTTGTTTTGAAGACTAAATTTGCTGACTCTCCTTTTTTAAGTTCTCCTAAATTAAGCAGCGCTTGATTACGAATCGCTACTTTAGGGGCAATTAATCGATTATTCATATAAACTTCGATGGTTTCCATTTTGTTATTTGGCAAATACAAATACGCTGTACCATCGTTCTCAGCAGTAAAACGATATGCATTGTTAGTTTCTTTTTTAACAACAACAGGCTTAAAAATTTCTTCCCCATTTTTTGTCAAATTAGCCGTAATTTTATTTTGATTTTCAAAGGGTGATTTAGTCATAAAATGAACAGATTTAATTTCTTCAGGAACTACATAGCCTAAACTCGTCGGGTAAGCTTCATGAATTCTATGAATCACTGCGTTACCTGATTCCTCTTCGCTAATCTTGTATCGAACATTAAATAGATAATCAAGCAATTCTGTTTGCCCAACACTGCTAATTCGGCGTTCATTTTTACTATTCAAACCTAAATTTTCAAGTGTTTTCCTTAGGGAATCATTTAATGTTGAACTATAGTAAGGTGTACTATGATAATTGTATAAAAAACTACTATTATATCCATTATCAATTCCTTGTATACTATTATCCATTCGGTATAAGTCAGAATCTTTTTCATTTATGGGATCAATTAAATTCGTCAATTCTATCATATCTGACCTAAAACGAGACTCACTTTCAAATGGTGTTGCTCTTAGCATTTGTTCAAAATTAACACCTATTTCCACTGCCACAATTAAAAAAAGTAGAATTTGCTTTCGTTCACTTAATTTTGACCATCCAATTAAGCAGCCATTGATACTTATAAATAAAATGGATATCCAAAATAATCTACTATCCAGTTTTTCTCCAACAGTTGAAAAATAGTTGCTATAAAAATACCCAATTCCCAATAAGACAATTAAAGAAAAACAAATTTTCCCAATCAAACTGGCAGGAATCTCATCACGTTTAAGCCAAGTTTCGTAAGCCAGTTTAATCAATAAAAAACTCAACATATAAGAATTACGATAAGGAAAACCTGCTGTTTCTTGAAACATATGCCAAATCGTATTAAATAGCTGTAACCAAAAACTCAAGAAAATAAAGCCTATTAAAGTAAAATTACCCCATTTATCTTTTTTAGATACCTTTTTCAAAAAGAAAAAAGCGATTGCTAAGATCAAAACAAAACTCCCCACAAAAAAACTAGGAAGATGTTCTAATCTAGTTTGGAAATTTGTATGATCAATTCCTAATTGAGTAAATATTTCTAAACCAAATAATGGAGTAGGCAGAAAAATATGCCAATCAATCACAGATTTCCCCGTCTTTAACATACCAAAAACGGCTGGAGCTAATATCACTCCATTTAACCCTGCTCCAATCAACGAATACCCCATAAATTTTATCCAATTGGATTTATTAATCGAAATATATTCTTTCCAAGATTGATAGTTTGTTCGAACGACTGTCCAATAAATAAAATACATCAATGCAAAAATACAGGTCATATAGCCTAAATAATAATTTGTAAAAATCGTACTAAATAGAATTAAACAATAAAATACAGTTCTTCCTTCATCAACTAACCATTGAATTCCCAGTGCAAGCAACGGAAGAAAAATTAGCGCATCCATCCACATAATATTGTACATATAAATTCCAACATAACCAGAGAGTGCATAAATCATTGCAAAAAAAAGTTGAGAAAAGTCATTTCTATGATATGTTTTTCGTAAATAATAGTACATACTGCCAGACATACAAGCAATTTTCAAGAAAAGAACATATGTAACTGCTGTTGAAAGATACGTTTGTGAGACAAATAAAAAAATAAGATTAAATGGACTCATTAAATAATAGGCTGCCAACGGTAAAAATGAATCTCCCATTCCACTAGAAAAAGAATAAAGCAGACTACCCTCTCCAAAAAATATTGTTTTTAATTGCGCAAAAAATGGCACGTATTGTGTCCCAAGGTCACTTACTAATAAATTGGCATCTCCAAAAGGGACAATTCCTTTACTAATAAAAATCGGTACCAAAATGAACAACGGCATTAAAAAGCTAACAAGTTGTTTTTTATTTAATTGTTGCATTTTCTTCATTAACATTTCAAAACTCCATTCTTTAGTTTCTTAACTTTAAAATTATTTTACTAACGGAATTTTAATTATACCATGTTCTTATTAAGGATTACTAAAGAAATCCTTAATAGTAGTTGACTATGTATAAAAATACAAAAAAAGCATTTATAACAATTTGTTATAAATGCTTAATGAGTCATGTAGGATTCGAACCTACGACCCTCTGATTAAAAGTCAGATGCTCTACCAACTGAGCTAATGACTCAATATAACTGCATGGCAACGTCCTACCCTCACAAGGGGAAACCCCTAACTACTATCGGCGCAAAGAAACTTAACTACTGTGTTCGGCATGGAAACAGGTGTATCCTTCTTGCTATCGATACCACACAAATTATTTAATTCATTCTACATATCTATTACATAAAATATAAATATTGTAGAGACTGGGCTAGCTGGATTCGAACCAACGCATAACAGAGTCAAAGTCTGTTGCCTTACCGCTTGGCGATAGCCCAATAATGGTGGAGGGGGGCAGATTCGAACTGCCGAACCCAAAGGAGCGGATTTACAGTCCGCCGCGTTTAGCCACTTCGCTACCCCTCCATTTAGAGAAGTCTTGTTAATCAATTAACTCAACGAAAGTTATTATAACAGGATTAACAATCTCATGTCAACACCAATTTTCAAAATAGATAAATGGATTGATTTCTTTGTTGCCACATTTCGTAACAACTTCATTATTATAATATAGATTTGAAAAATTGGCAATACCTTTTAGGCAGTTTTTATGAATTAAAATTAATTTAATCATCAAAAAGTGATAGTTTATACATAAACTACTGGCCATAAAATTAATTCACTTGATTTCTCTCTATTAGATAGAAATCTTTCCAAAAAAATATATGATAGGATCGTCAGGTTCCTCATGTAATAAACAAAAAAAGAGTCAAGAATAAACTTGACTCTTTTTATGACCCGTACGGGAATCGAACCCGTGATACCGCCGTGAAAGGGCGGTGTCTTAACCGCTTGACCAACGGGCCATAAGCACAAGATTTATTATATAAAGAAATGACACATTTGTAAAGTACTTTTTTCATTATTTCCATTTTAATTGAATCCTTTGACTTCTTCATTAATTTTTGTTAGCTTTTAGATACTTATTCTTATATATAATGTGCTATTTTTATTGAAATTTTAGCTTAATAAACCTGATTTTTATTTTTATTAAAATTTTCTTTTTCTTCATTAGAAATTAGTACTTGATAATAGCTAAAAACAGGTATATAATCACTTGTTTGTGAGGGTAAATTTATATCTAATAAAACAATAAGGAGTTAACTAAAATGTGGAGTGTGATTAAACGTTATTTAATTGGAAAACCTTTAAAATCTTCTGAAGAAGGAGATCAAAAGTTAGGGAAATTTAAAGCTCTTGCTCTTCTTTCTTCTGATGCACTGTCTTCTATTGCATATGGAACCGAACAAATCGTTTTGGTTTTAGCGGCTCTTTCGACAGCTGCTATATGGTATTCCATTCCAATAGCTGGATTTGTTTTAATTTTATTATTAGCACTTGTTCTTTCATATCGACAAATTATCCATGCTTATCCTCATGGTGGTGGGGCCTATATGGTTTCTAGTGAAAATCTAGGACAAACTGCTGGCTTAATCGCTGGAGGCTCTTTATTAGTAGATTACATGCTGACTGTTGCTGTTAGTGTATCTGCTGGGACAGAGGCAATTACGTCCGCTCTGCCAATGCTCTACCATTACAAAGTACCAATTGCTATTATTATTGTCTTTTTAATCACCGCAATGAACTTAAGAGGTTTGCGAGAATCAGCTTCCTTCCTAATGTTTCCTGTTTATTTATTTGTAGCAGTTATTACAATATTGATTGTTGTTGGTATTGGTAAAATTATTCTTGGATTAGCTCCTTTCCATGCAACTGCAACGATTGGTGCAGTTGTTCCTGGAGTTACATTAGGTCTATTACTTAGGGCATTTTCTTCGGGTTCGTCTTCTTTAACCGGAGTCGAAGCCATTAGCAATGCCGTTCCTTTTTTTAAAGCTCCTCAAGCAAAAAATGCTGCTGGTACGTTAGCTTTAATGGGTGGAATCTTAGGATTCTTCTTTGCTGGTATTACATTTTTAAACTATTGGTATGGAATTGTTCCAACAGAAAAAGTTACTGTTCTTTCTCAAATTGGAACGGCAATTTTTGGACAAGGAATTTTCTTCTATTTATTACAATTTTCTACAGCATTTATTTTAGCCTTAGCTGCAAATACTGGTTTTTCTGCTTTTCCAGTGCTGGCTTTTAATTTAGCAAAAGATAAATTCATGCCTCATATGTACTTAGCCAAAGGCGATCGTCTTGGCTATTCAAATGGAATCATTACCTTATCACTTGGTTCCATCATCTTGATATCCATTTTTAACGGGGAAACATCCCGTCTAATCCCTTTATATGCAGTAGGGGTATTTGTACCATTTACCTTATCACAAACTGGTATGATCATTAAATGGAATCGTGAGCGCCCTAAAGGATGGATGGTCAAATCTATTTCAAATATTGTTGGAGCTTTAATCTCCTTCTCAATTTTTGCAATTTTATTATTTTACCGTTTATCAGAAATTTGGCCATTTTTCGTTATCATGCCTATCATGCTTTATATCTTCTATAAAATTCATGATCATTACAAAAAAATTGCGTTACAACTTCGCATTGAACAGTCTGTACCCGTCAGTTATAAAGGGAATACCGTTGTTGTTTTAATCAGTAACGTTACGCAAGTAACCAATGAAGCACTAAATTATGCCAAAAGTATCGGTGACAACATAATTGCGATGCATGTTTCTTTTGATGAAAACCCTGAAAAGGAAGAAGAATTTGCTACTGAATTTCGAGAAAAATACCCCGATGTTCGTCTAGTAAATTTACATTCTTCATACAGAACCATCATTGCTCCAGTCTTGAGATTTGTAAAATTAGTTCAGAAAAAATCTAGTAAACAAGGTTACACTACAACTGTCTTAATTCCTCAATTTGTTCCTAAAAAACCTTGGCAACACATTCTTCATAATCAAACTAGTTTACGTTTACGAGCAGCACTGATGTCAAAAGAAAATATCATCGTTTCAATTTATAGTTACCACTTAAAAGAATAATCAAAAAGAAGCCATTACTAGAGTTACGAGTAATGGCTTCTTTTTTAATTTAGACGCTTATCAAAAATTAAGCTTCAATGTCTTTATATTCAGGCTTACGTTCAAATTCAGCTTTAGCATACGGACACAAAGGAACAATTTTCTTACCTTCAGAACGCATTTCATCAACTACGCGTTTTACAAGTTGACTTGCTATTCCCTGTCCTCTTAATGAAGGATCTACAAAAGTATGATCTAAAATAACCTTATTTTCACCTGTTGGTACATAGGTAACTTCTGCAATCATTTTACCTGTCTCGTCGTTCTTATAAAAGCGATTTTCTGATTTCTCAAACTCCATGTAAACACATCCTTTACTATTTGTTACAATTAGTTTACCACTATTTATACAATTTGACCAATAATGCATAAAAAAAGAGCCTTATAGGCTCCTTTTTATAAGAAACATAGAATTATTAAGCCACTTGCCGGATTTGAACCGGCGACCCCTTCCTTACCATGGAAGTGCTCTACCGACTGAGCTAAAGCGGCGACCTAAAATTTGGATAAAAAAAAATACTCCGCAAGTAGGACTCGAACCTACGACATCATGATTAACAGTCATGCGCTACTACCAACTGAGCTATTGCGGAATAATTATAAAAAAAGCGTGGCAACGTCCTACCCTCACAAGGGGAAACCCCTAACTACTATCGGCGCTGAGAAGCTTAACTTCTGTGTTCGGCATGGGAACAGGTGTATCCTTCTCGCTGTCGCCACCACACTTCTTATTTAGTTGAGACAACTTCGTTCTCTCAAAACTGGATATTGTAAGCACAATTTACTTTTTGATTCATGTGTTCCACCATTTATTTGGTTAAGTCCTCGACCGATTAGTATTGGTCCGCTCCATACATCGCTGTACTTCCACTTCCAACCTATCTACCTGATCATCTCTCAGGGGTCTTACTTGCCGAAGCAATGGGAAATCTCATCTCGAGGGGGGCTTCACGCTTAGATGCTTTCAGCGTTTATCCCTTCCACACATAGCTACCCAGCGATGCTCTTGGCAGAACAACTGGTACACCAGCGGTGTGTCCATCCCGGTCCTCTCGTACTAAGGACAGCTCCTCTCAAATTTCCTACGCCCGCGACGGATAGGGACCGAACTGTCTCACGACGTTCTGAACCCAGCTCGCGTACCGCTTTAATGGGCGAACAGCCCAACCCTTGGGACCGACTACAGCCCCAGGATGCGATGAGCCGACATCGAGGTGCCAAACCTCCCCGTCGATGTGGACTCTTGGGGGAGATAAGCCTGTTATCCCCAGGGTAGCTTTTATCCGTTGAGCGATGGCCCTTCCATGCGGAACCACCGGATCACTAAGCCCGACTTTCGTCCCTGCTCGACTTGTAGGTCTCGCAGTCAAGCTCCCTTCTGCCTTTACACTCTACGAATGATTTCCAACCATTCTGAGGGAACCTTTGGGCGCCTCCGTTACTCTTTAGGAGGCGACCGCCCCAGTCAAACTGCCCGTCTGACACTGTCTCCCACCACGATTAGTGGTGAGGGTTAGAGTGGTCATACAGCAAGGGTAGTATCCCACCAATGCCTCCACCGAGACTGGCGTCCCGGCTTCTATGGCTCCTACCTATCCTGTACAAGCTGTACAAACACTCAATATCAAACTGCAGTAAAGCTCCATGGGGTCTTTCCGTCCTGTCGCGGGTAACCTGCATCTTCACAGGTACTATAATTTCACCGAGTCTCTCGTTGAGACAGTGCCCAGATCGTTACGCCTTTCGTGCGGGTCGGAACTTACCCGACAAGGAATTTCGCTACCTTAGGACCGTTATAGTTACGGCCGCCGTTTACTGGGGCTTCAATTCTGAGCTTCGCCGAAGCTAACCCATCCTCTTAACCTTCCAGCACCGGGCAGGCGTCAGCCCCTATACGTCATCTTACGATTTTGCAGAGACCTGTGTTTTTGATAAACAGTCGCCTGGGCCTATTCACTGCGGCTGACCAATTGGTCAGCACCCCTTCTCCCGAAGTTACGGGGTCATTTTGCCGAGTTCCTTAACGAGAGTTCTCTCGCACACCTTAGGATACTCTCCTCGACTACCTGTGTCGGTTTGCGGTACGGGCAGATTGTTTCTAACTAGAAGCTTTTCTTGGCAGTGTGACATCAGGAACTTCGGTACTATTAGTTCCCTCCCCATCACAACTTGTCCTTATAGTAGCAAGCATTTAACTCACTTCAAGACTTATTGCTTAGACGCGCATATCCAACAGCGCGCATTCCTTAGCCTACTGCGTCCCTCCATTGTTCAAACAAAACAAACTGGTACAGGAATATCAACCTGTTGTCCATCGCCTACGCCTATCGGCCTCGGCTTAGGTCCCGACTAACCCTGGGAGGACGAGCCTTCCCCAGGAAACCTTAGTCATACGGTGGACGGGATTCTCACCCGTCTTTCGCTACTCATACCGGCATTCTCACTTCTAAGCGCTCCACTAGTCCTCACGATCTAGCTTCAACGCCCTTAGAACGCTCTCCTACCATAGAACCCTAAGGTTCTATCCACAGCTTCGGTGTACTGTTTAGCCCCGGTAAATTTTCGGCGCAGGGTCACTCGACTAGTGAGCTATTACGCACTCTTTAAATGATGGCTGCTTCTGAGCCAACATCCTAGTTGTCTAAGCAACCCCACATCCTTTTCCACTTAACAGTAACTTTGGGACCTTAGCTGGTGGTCTGGGCTGTTTCCCTTTCGACTACGGATCTTATCACTCGCAGTCTGACTCCCGGATATAAATCAATGGCATTCGGAGTTTATCTGAATTCGGTAACCCTAGAAGGGCCCCTAGTCCAAACAGTGGCTCTACCTCCATGATTCTTAATTCCGAGGCTAGCCCTAAAGCTATTTCGGAGAGAACCAGCTATCTCCAAGTTCGATTGGAATTTCTCCGCTACCCACACCTCATCCCCGCATTTTTCAACATACGTGGGTTCGGTCCTCCAGTGCGTATTACCGCACCTTCAACCTGGACATGGGTAGGTCACTTGGTTTCGGGTCTACGACCACATACTCATTCGCCCTATTCAGACTCGCTTTCGCTGCGGCTCCGTCTTATCAACTTAACCTCGCATGTAATCGTAACTCGCCGGTTCATTCTACAAAAGGCACGCTATCACCCATTAACGGGCTCTAACTATTTGTAAGCACACGGTTTCAGGTACTCTTTCACTCCCCTTCCGGGGTTCTTTTCACCTTTCCCTCACGGTACTGGTTCACTATCGGTCACTAGGGAGTATTTAGCCTTGCGGGATGGTCCCCGCGGATTCCGACGGAATTTCTCGTGTTCCGCCGTACTCAGGATACACAACAGAGTGAACTTTGTTTCAAATACGGGGCTTTTACCCTCTTCGGCGGACCTTTCCAAGTCGCTTCTTCTACAAAATTCATTTATGACTCTTAATGTCGTGTCCTACAACCCCAAAGAGCAAGCTCTTTGGTTTGGGCTCTTCCCGTTTCGCTCGCCGCTACTCAGGGAATCGAATTTTCTTTCTCTTCCTGCAGGTACTTAGATGTTTCAGTTCTCTGCGTCTACCTCTACTAACCTATGTATTCAGTTAGTAGTAACATCCTATAAAAGATGCTGGGTTCCCCCATTCGGAAATCTTTGGATCAAAGCTTACTTACAGCTCCCCAAAGCATATCGGAGTTAGTCCCGTCCTTCTTCGGCTCCTAGTGCCAAGGCATCCACCGTGCGCCCTTATTAACTTAACCTATTTTGATTACTCAAAATTGTCGTTAATACGTTTTATCTTACGATAAGAACGTTAAAAAACTCATTTAAAACGCGGTGTATACATTGTTTCTTTTTTCATAAATTGCTTTCTTACAATATCCAGTTTTCAAAGAACAAATTTCAGTTGAGAAGATTAGACCTCTCAAAACTGAACAAAGTAATGACGAATGTGTGGGGTTTCCGTAATATTCCTTAGAAAGGAGGTGATCCAGCCGCACCTTCCGATACGGCTACCTTGTTACGACTTCACCCCAATTATCTATCCCACCTTAGACGGCTGGCTCCTAAAAGGTTACCTCACCGGCTTCGGGTGTTACAAACTCTCGTGGTGTGACGGGCGGTGTGTACAAGACCCGGGAACGTATTCACCGCGGCGTTCTGATCCGCGATTACTAGCGATTCCGGCTTCATGTAGGCGAGTTGCAGCCTACAATCCGAACTGAGAATGGCTTTAAGAGATTAGCTTGGCCTCACGACTTCGCGACTCGTTGTACCATCCATTGTAGCACGTGTGTAGCCCAGGTCATAAGGGGCATGATGATTTGACGTCATCCCCACCTTCCTCCGGTTTGTCACCGGCAGTCTCACTAGAGTGCCCAACTGAATGCTGGCAACTAGTAATAAGGGTTGCGCTCGTTGCGGGACTTAACCCAACATCTCACGACACGAGCTGACGACAACCATGCACCACCTGTCACTTTGTCCCCGAAGGGAAAGCTCGATCTCTCGAGTGGTCAAAGGATGTCAAGACCTGGTAAGGTTCTTCGCGTTGCTTCGAATTAAACCACATGCTCCACCGCTTGTGCGGGTCCCCGTCAATTCCTTTGAGTTTCAACCTTGCGGTCGTACTCCCCAGGCGGAGTGCTTAATGCGTTAGCTGCAGCACTGAAGGGCGGAAACCCTCCAACACTTAGCACTCATCGTTTACAGCGTGGACTACCAGGGTATCTAATCCTGTTTGCTCCCCACGCTTTCGAGCCTCAGCGTCAGTTACAGACCAGAGAGTCGCCTTCGCCACTGGTGTTCCTCCATATATCTACGCATTTCACCGCTACACATGGAATTCCACTCTCCTCTTCTGCACTCAAGTTCTCCAGTTTCCAATGACCCTCCCCGGTTGAGCCGGGGGCTTTCACATCAGACTTAAAGAACCGCCTGCGCTCGCTTTACGCCCAATAAATCCGGACAACGCTTGCCACCTACGTATTACCGCGGCTGCTGGCACGTAGTTAGCCGTGGCTTTCTGGTTAGATACCGTCAGGGGATGAGCAGTTACTCTCATCCTTGTTCTTCTCTAACAACAGAGTTTTACGATCCGAAAACCTTCTTCACTCACGCGGCATTGCTCCGTCAGACTTTCGTCCATTGCGGAAGATTCCCTACTGCTGCCTCCCGTAGGAGTCTGGGCCGTGTCTCAGTCCCAGTGTGGCCGATCACCCTCTCAGGTCGGCTATGCATCATGGTCTTGGTGAGCCATTACCTCACCAACTAACTAATGCACCGCGGGTCCATCCATAAGTGGTAGCCGAAGCCACCTTTCATCAAGCGACCATGCGGTCACTTGAAATATGCGGTATTAGCATCCGTTTCCGAATGTTATCCCCCTCTTATGGGCAGGTTACCCACGTGTTACTCACCCGTCCGCCACTCACTTGGTCGAAAAGCAAGCTTTTCAACTTCGTGCGTTCGACTTGCATGTATTAGGCATGCCGCCAGCGTTCGTCCTGAGCCAGGATCAAACTCTCATATAAAAGTTATGATTAAGACCGAAGTCTTATGCTCATTTTTGATTGCTAGCGAATAATTATTCACTATTTTGTTTGTTTCTCTTGACCTAGTCAAGAGACCCTACACATTTGGTTCGTCTTACTTTGTTCAGTTTTCAAAGGTCTAAGTTGTTTCGTTGTTGTTTTGACAACTTCTATATATTAGCACGTTTAGAAGTTTGTGTCAACAACTTTTTTTATTTTCTTTTTCGCTAAGTTGTTGTTACGTCCTAGCGACATGTAATAATATACCAAGATTTCACCACTTCGTCAACACTTTTTTATACATTTTTTTGTTTTTTTGTATATTTCATTGGAAACCTGTTAATTAACAGGTTTTTACCTAAATTAAAAAGACTGTTTTTTTGTATAAACAGTCTTTTTACTCTTTTTTTATTCAATTAAATATGAAAAATCCGTGTTATCTTTTTTAACAATCATCAATAAACCGTCTCCAAGTGGTAAAATACTACTTTCTAGGGCTTCATGTTTCATTACTACATCTAAAAAAGCATTTAGTTTTCTATGAATTGCTCTTGAGCGTTTTGGTATCTCTTCTTTCGGAAGTAAAATTGTTCCACCTTGTAAAACATCGTCTACAATCAACATTCCTCCCACTTTCAACAGGCGCATACATTCCGGAAAGAAATCATAGTATTTTGATTTCGCACTATCCATAAAAATAAAATCGTACGGTCCTCCTAAAGTAGGTAGGATATCCGAAGCTTGTCCTTCTAATAAAGTAACTTTGTCCGTTAAACCTAATTTTTCATAGTTTGCCTTTGCTTTATTAATCATCACATCAAAACGATCAATTGTTGTAACGTGTCCGTCCTCTCCAACATGTTGAGCCATTAGACTAGATGAAAATCCGATTGCTGCTCCGATTTCTAAAATATTTTTTGGTTTCAATTGTCCTAGTAATAAGTTTAAGAATACTACTGTTTCGTGTGGAATAATTGGAACTCCGTTAGCATTTGCGGTTCTTTCTATTTCGCCAAGCTCTCCTGCAAGTGGTTTTTGTTGTTTTCGAATAAACTCTAAAACATCTTCATTTACAACTGGACGATACATCATTTCATTTCGTGCCATATAAAAGCCTACTTTCTTATTTATACTATATTTTAAAAGAATTTATTTAGAAACTTGTTCTATTATAAAATTCTACTCTACAAGACACAAGCTTTTAATGAAAAAAAGTTTTATATTTCTTTGCAAATCTAGTTGAAAACATTTTACTCTAGCTCTTTATATGGTATTATCAAAGGAGTAGAGCCTTTTCATCAACTCATTAAATTATAAAGGAGGATACGATGATGTTAATAAAATCACTTTGTATTCCTAAGAAAAAATTAACGACTGTTAAGGAAACCGTTACTCTTCAAGAAGCTATTGAAATTTTGGAAAATTCTGGTTACCGTTGTATTCCAATTCTTGACGAAACCGGAACTATTTTCCGAGGTAATATTTATAAAATGCACATTTACCGTCATAAAGCGAATGGCGGAGATATGAGTTTACCTGTTACTCATTTGCTTAAAAATGCGACTAAATTCATTTCTGTTGATTCTTCATTCTTTAAAGTGTTCTTTACAATCAAAGAATTGCCTTATATTTCTGTATTGGATGAAGAAAATCGCTTTTATGGAATCTTAACCCATAGTTCTCTTTTAAACATGCTCCAACAATCTTGGAATGTTAAAGTAGGTAGTTATGTTTTAACTATTGCTTCTTCTGGTTTAAAAGGCGATTTAAGTAATATGACTAAAATCATCAATAAATATTGTACCATTGCAAGTTGCATTACACTTGACGTTGAGCAAGATGATTTAGTCCGTCGCACAATGATTACCTTGCCAGCTGGCGTTGAAGAAGAAAAACGCGATCAAATTATCGAGCATCTTGATAAACGTGGTTTTAGAGTCGTTGAGATTGAAGATTTAAAACATTTAAATTAGCTATTAAAAAAATCCTCCACTAAACTAAGAGTCATTTCTCCTATTTAGTGGGGGATTTTTTTATTTTTCAATTCTACGGTTAAAATCTACATAAGTATTTAATGCTTTCATAACTGGCATTGTAAGAACTAACACAATCATTTCACCAATTCCAGTCGTTAAATAAGTAGCCCAAAATGGCAACCCAAATACTAAAACAAGCTCCCACGCAATAATCGCCATCGTCAGACTGAAGACTATCGTATTAATAATCATCTTTAACCATACATTCTCTACTTTTGCTTTACGAATCAATCCGCTAGTAAGCAGCAAGGCAACCAACGACTGACCAACTCCAAAAACCAAATCATAAACGCCAAGAGATGAAAAAAATAAATTTGAGATACATACTCCAGATACGATTCCAACAATATATTTTTTATTAAAGACCACTAGATGATTGAACATCTCAGCAAATCTTAGTTGAACTGCTCCAAAAGATAACGGAGCCAGTACTGCTGTTATCGCAACATACAATGCCGCAACAATAGCATTTGTGACTAATGTTTTTGTTTTCACTACTATTTCCTCCTAGTTTTTTTTCGTGGGATGGTATGAATGAACCACGTTTATGAGACAAGCTCTTGAATAGTATAGCATATAATGAAAAAAAATCATCTGCCTTTAGACAGATGATTTTATATAAGTATCAAACACTTCCTGTAAGTCCCACACTAATTTCCAAAGCTTCATCAACCTTTTGCATTAATTGAAAATCAATTTGGGTCACTTTATCTTTTAGTCGTTGTTTGTCAATTGTTCTAATTTGCTCTAATAGGATAACTGAATCTCTTTCTAAACCATGATTTTCAGCTGATACCTCAACATGTGTAGGCATTTTTGCTTTTTGAATTTTTGCAGTGATAGCTGCAACAATAACCGTTGGACTATAATGATTTCCAACATTGTTTTGGATGATTAAAACTGGGCGCATTCCGCCTTGTTCCGATCCAACTACCGGTGATAAGTCTGCGAAATAAACTTCTCCCCGTTTTACCATAGGCTTTTCCTCCCTAGATACCTCGTTCAAACTTTGAACTTACGTCTTTTTCACAACCTTCAAATTCATTACAAATATCCAGATTGATTTCAGACATTTCTGCGTATCCTTTGCGCATGGTATCATGATTTTTTTTATTTTCTTTAAAAAAGCGAATCATTACAGCGTTGACAAATTCCGTTTCATCGGCTGAATATTTTGCACAATATTCTTGGATTTCTTGATAAATTAAGCCATCTAATTTAATTTCTAATGATTCTATTTTTTTATTCTCCATGATCCATACCTCCAAACAATGCTAAGTTAAATTTTATAGCTTTCGTTTTATGGTACCATGAAAAATAAAACTTTTAAATAGTCCTTTTTGAATTATTTGGCATATGTAAAATTTATCAGAAATTCTGTTCACAAATTAAACATAAATTCGAGGTACTCTTAAAGCGATACCACATATGATTTCATAATTAATTGTGCCTAAATATTCTGCTAACTCTTCCATCGTTACTTGATCATTTCCACTTTTCCCAACTAAGACAACGGTCGTCCCTACAGGATATTCTTTTGGCAAACGGATCATACATTGATCCATACACACACGTCCAATGATTTCACAACGTTGCCCATCAACCAGGACAGTTTGTCCTTGTAAACTTCTCCGCCATCCATCCGCATAACCAATTGGAATCGTTCCTACCCACTCACAATCGCTTGCTTCGTAAGTGGCTCCGTAGCTAACTGTATCTCCTGGTTGTATTTCCTTAACATGCACCAATTCACTAATCAGTTCCATAGCAGGTTCTAAAGAAATCGGTGCTTTCAAAGTTGTTCCAGATGGATTTAAACCATACATAGCGATTCCGTAACGAATCAAGTTTGTTGGTATTTGTTGATGCCATAGCGCCGTTGCACTATTTGCAGCATGTACAAATTGTGGCTTATTGCTTAAACAACTTATCAACTTATTGAACTGTTTTAGCTGACGATTAAATTGCGTTTCATCCGCTTCATCTGCTGTGGCAAAATGTGTAAAAATACCTTCAAATTCAATTAATTCAGAATTAGTCACATAATTTTCTGCTTCTGTTAGTTCTGAAACGGTTCTAAAACCAATTCTTCCCATACCCGTGTCTAATGCTAAGTGAATACGTAAGGCTTTAGTTTGTTGCACTAATCTCTGCTCGGCTTCTTTTAACCATTCTAAGCTACTTACAGTCACACTTAAATCTTCAGCTGCTATGATAGGAACAAATTCTACATCAACTATTCCTAAAATCAAGATTGGCTCAGTAATTCCAGCCTTTCTTAACTCCAACGCCTCATCTAATAGCGCAACACAAAATCCAGATACCCCACTATCTCTCGCGATTTTCGCAATTTCAACAGCTCCATGTCCATAGCCATCTGCTTTGACAACTGCAAATAATTTGCACTCATCTCCTATTCTAGCCTGTTCATTTTGCAAATTGTGTCTAATTGCTTTCTTACTAATTCTTGCATATGTCTTGCGATGCTTTCCTGAAACCAAAAAAATCCCACCTTTATTTTGTAGCAAAATATTAGGTATTTTCCAAGATTACTTGAGCCGCAGCAATTGTATCTGTATGCGTAATGGAGATAAAAGTATTACCTATAAAAGGCGCTTTAGCAATATACGGTTTTCCTTTTTCATCGTTTAATACTTCAATATCCAAAAAACCTACTTTTCCAATTCCCGTTCCCAAAGCTTTTGAAAAGGCCTCTTTGGCAGCAAATCTTCCCGCTAGAAATTCCATTTTCCGTTTTCCGTTCAACTGATTGAATACTTGTTGTTCATTTTCTGTCAATACTTTCATTGGAAAACTAGCCTGTTTTTCATATGCCTTAACAATTCGTGGAATTTCAGTTAAATCTAAACCAATGCCAATAATCATTTAGAATCCCTCTTTTATGTATCATTTCTAATTGGCTTACTTACCATTGATTAAGAAGCGGTAAAAGTTCGCAAACCTTTAATAAGTGTTACTAGCAGTAATTTTATCAAAAAAAAATACTTTTGTCACCTTTTAACCACTATTATTCTGTTAAACATTATTATTTATAAGTTGTTATCTTATTTTTTTATTTTTTCTTTATATTTGGATTTTTTTAACAGTTACTGCCCTCTAATTTCTATCAAAAAAAGAAGGAACTTCTATTAATATAGAAGTCCCTTCTTGAAAGATTAATCTTTATTACGGATAGTAAAGTTACGATCTCCGCCACCATTGCGACGGTTATCTGTTGCTTTACCACGGTTGCCAACACTCTTACGAGCTTCGCCACTTCCGTTACTGCTACTACGTTTGCTGTCTTTACTCCAATTTCCATTAGAGCTAGCTCCGCCGCCACTACGACGATTATCTTTACCTGAGCGGTTTCCTCCGCCATTTCCACGACGTTCGCCGCCACGGTATGATGATCCACCTTTGCTACGACCACCGCCGCCACTACGGTTACCACCACCGCCTCCGCCACCTTTACGGTTTGGAAGTGGACGCTCTGGAGTGATTTTAACTGGAACTTCGCTTGCATCTTTTGAAATGCTCTTCAAGAATGCTGCTGCCAGATCCGTTGCATCATAGTCTTCTAACAACTGTGCTGCTGCTTTTTCATAGCGTTCTAATTCATTAGAATTAATAACTTCGCCTACTGTTTCCATTGCTGCTTTGATTTGGCCTTCGAAAGCTTCATCATTTGTTGGTGGACGTAATGCAGTCATTTTCTTCTTCGTCAATTCTTCGATTACTCGTAGGTAGCCCATTTCATTTGGTGTAATGAAAGTTACTGACATACCTTCTTTACCAGCACGTCCTGTACGACCGATACGGTGAACATAACTTTCTGGATCTTGTGGAATGTCATAGTTGTAAACATGTGTTACTCCTGAAATATCTAATCCACGAGCAGCTACATCTGTTGCAACTAAGATATCTAAATCGCCTTTTTTAAATGCTTTTAAAACACTCATACGTTTTTGTTGAGACAAATCTCCATGGATTCCTTCTGCACGGTAACCACGCATTTCTAATCCTTTTGATAATTCATCTACACGACGTTTTGTACGTCCAAATACAATCGTTAATTCAGGTGTTTGAACATCTAATAAACGAGTCATGATATCAAATTTTTCGAAGTCTTTACAACGTACGAAATATTGATCAATCAGATTAGCAGTCATTTCAGTTGCTTTGATTTTAACATGTTCTGGTTCTTTCATGAATTTAACACCGATACGTTTGATAGCATCTGGCATAGTTGCTGAGAATAATAATGTTTGGCGAATTGATGGTACTTCTTTGATGATTTTTTCAATATCTTCTAAGAATCCCATGTTTAACATTTCATCCGCTTCATCCAATACTAATGTTTCAACGTGATCTAATTTTAAAGTGCGACGGTTGATATGGTCAAGTAAACGACCTGGTGTACCAACAACGATATGTGGTTGGTCTTTTAAAGCACGGATTTGACGGCTGATATCAGCGCCACCATAAACTACTTGTACGCGAACTTTTTTATCACGGCTTAAACGGAACAATTCTTCTTGTGTTTGAATTGCTAATTCACGTGTTGGCGCAATAACTAAACCTTGGACAGTACGATTGGTAATGTCGATTTTTTGTAGCATTGGTAACCCAAATGCTGCTGTTTTACCTGTACCTGTTTGTGCTTGACCAATTACATCTTTTCCTTCTAAAGCTAGTGGAATTGTTTGATCTTGAATTGGTGTTGCTTCCTCAAAGCCTAAGCGTTCTACGGATTGTAGTAATTCTGGTGATAATCCTAATTCTGAAAATTTCAATATATTTCCTCCCATTTACAAAACCTTAAAGAGAGATTTTTGCGAAATACAGGCAATAAAAAAACCTTCTGCTGTCAGTCCATATAAAAACCCGGTGTCTGATTGACGAATTCGTCATGCACCAGGCCCTTCATTTCATATAAAAACTTGGGTTTGTTTCTCCAAGTTTCGTTTTCTCGCGTATCTATTCACAAAACCCTCAATGGTTTCATTTTCTGTTATCTAAGCAATGTTACCATGTTTCATTCTAATTTTCAATCAAATTACACTATTGTTTTCATGAACACGTTTTCTCTTTTTATTCAAGACACCCAAAATACGATAAGATTTTTTCTTTTTTTGTTATAAATAAAAAAAGAAAGGCTATTAATAGCCCTTCTTTTAGTCTCTTCCACCAAAAATTCTTAAAATGCTCAAGAAAATATTGATAAAATCTAAATATAAACTTAATGCGCCACTAATAGCAATTGACCCAAGTGTTTCTTGATCTTGGTAGTGCATGTAAATTTGTTTTAATTTTTGTGTATCATATGCTGTAAATCCGATAAAGATTAAAACGGTGATAATTGATAGCACGAAATCTGCTGGTCCGCTTTTCAAAATAAAGCCATTAACAACTGTTGCAATGATTAAACCAATTAACGCACCTCGTAATTGTCCACCAAACGAGCTCATATCTTTTTTAGTTACAAATCCCACAAAGCTCATACCAGCAAATGTTCCAGCTGTAATCATAAATGCAGAAGCAATACTTCCCAAATTGTAAACAAGGAAGATTGAAGATAGCAAGACCCCATTAACAATTGAAAATGCAATAAAACCAACTATGGAAGAGCCTACTGAGCGCAATTTTTTCCCATTAGAAGCTAGTTTAAAGACTAAAAATAATTCTAAAATAACTAAGGCAATCAAGCCAAATGGACTGCCATAAACAAATTTCATAATGATTGGACTTTGTGATGCGTAAAAAGCAGTTACGCCAGAAAGTGCTAAACCTAGCGTCATATATCCATAAACAGTAGCAAAGAAACGTGACATTCCTTCTGTGGCTACTTCTCTTCTTTGATTTTGCATTGTATCTACCCCTTTAAATCTAATTTATTATACCTAATAGTATAACAGAAAGTTCGGCTTGTTGCACTCCGTCCGAAGTCTGATTCGTTAAACTGATTGAATCGCTGTAACGACTGCTAATAAATTTGTACCAAAGCTAGATTTAACTAAAATGTGATCCTGTGGTTGGATTATTTCCGTTAATTCAGCAATCAATTGCTCTTTATCCTTAGTGTAGTGGTGAACTCTCTCTTGAGGGAAAATAAGTAGTAACTTATCAAAGAGAACAGCCATTTCCTCGCCATACAAATAAACTTCATCTATTTTTTGAGGGTTTAGATGTTCTGCAACACTTTCATGCATTTCTTTGGATAGAGAGCCTAATTCCAACATGTCTCCTAGTACAGCAATTTTTTTCCCTTCATTTTTTAATTCACTAAAATTGTCTAATACAGCGTTCATCGCTGTTGGATTTGCATTGTACGCATCATTTAAAATCATGCTGTTGTGAATTCCTTTTACCCATTCTGTTCTATTTTTTGTTAAGTTAAATTTTGCAAGAAATGGTGCAGCTTCTTGAATTGTAATTTCCAATTTCAAGCCAACTGTTAGTGCTGCTAATGCGTTGCTCACATTGTAGGTTCCCAGAACAGGGATAGAGCATTCAGTTAATGGCGCTACGTTTGTTTCAAAGGATGTTTCCATCATTCCTGTTTGGACATTTACTGGATACAGGTCATTTATTTCTGACATTCCAAACGTTGCAAGCTGTGCAGGTTTTAATTTAGCTGTTTTTTCTACTAGTAAAGGTTCTTCACCTGGGAAAATAAGAGCGCCTGTTTCTTTTAATCCCGCAGTAATTTCCATTTTAGCATCTGCAATTCCTGCTCTTGAACCTAGGTATTCAATATGTGATTCGCCAATCATTGTGATAACAGCAATGTCTGGCTGTGCTAAATTTGACAACAGTTCAATTTCTCCTGCATGATTCATACCCATCTCTAAAATGACTACTTCGGTATCTGACGGCATTTCTAAAATCGTAATTGGTAAACCAATATGATTATTAAAATTCCCTTGTGTTTTATGAACTCTATAACGCGCCTTTAAGACTGCCTCGGTCATATCTTTTGTAGTTGTTTTACCATTACTCCCAGTTATTCCAACTACTTTTGGATTAATTTTTTCAAGATAATATTTTGCAAGCTGTTGCAAGGCTATTAGTGTATCTTTAACTTGTAAAACAGGAAATCCGCTTGGGGCTTGATCTAATGGAGCACTCCAAAAGGAAGCCACCGCACCATTTTCTATTGCATTGTCAATAAAATCATGCCCATCATTCGTCCCTTTTAATGGGACAAATAGAGAACCTTCAGTTGATTTTCGTGTGTCAAATTGTACATTATTAATTTCAAGTTCTTCCCATTGGCGGATATTATTTACCGCTCCTACTGCTTTGGCAACCTCTTTAAGTGTTAAATTCATTCTTTATCCTCCAGTTTAAAATCGTATAGAGCGATTTTACCGTTTATTATAATCGAAAAGCTGAACACAAACGCGTTCAGCTTTTCTGACATTTCACAACAAATTAGCTTTCTTCTGAATATTGAAAAGCTTGTCTTTCTTCAAATCTTCTTAAAGCTAATTGGATCAATTCTTCCACTAAATCGCCGTAGCCTAAGCCTGTATTTTCCCATAATAATGGATACATGCTAAATTGAGTAAAACCAGGCATCGTGTTGACCTCATTGATAAAAATTTCATCATTGCTTGTTAAAAAGAAATCACAGCGGCTTAAGCCACTTCCGTCTAATGTTTGGAAAGCTCTCGCTGCGTATTCTCTTAATTGAATTGACACATCTTCCGTTACTTTTGCAGGAATCTGTAATGTCACTTCATTGTTGATGTATTTAGAATCGTAGTCATAAAAATCAACGGTTTTTACAATTTCACCGGGAACAGAAGTATGAATATCTGAATTTCCAAGTACCGCTACTTCGAGCTCTCTTGCTTCAATACCTTGTTCTACAACAATGCGACGATCATATTTTAAGGCTTCTTCAATAGCTTCAATTAATTCTTCTCGATTTTCAGCTTTGCTAATTCCTACGCTTGATCCCATATTTGCAGGCTTTACAAACATTGGATATAAAAGTGTCCCTTCGCATTGCATAAAGACTTTTTCAGCATCTGTTGACCAGTTATTTTTTAAGACTGGAACATATGGTACTTGGGGAAGACCTGCTTGTTGAAAAAGATATTTGCTGATAATTTTATCCATTCCACACGCACTTGCTAACACTCCGGCACCTACATAAGGCATACCAATAACTTCAAATAACCCTTGAATTGTACCGTCTTCTCCATTTGGTCCGTGTAAGACTGGGAAAATAACCGCGTCTTCTTGTTTGATACTTGTCGGGCTGATTTCAACACCTGTCGAAATCGCTCCTTCCTTGATGGCTAAAACCGCTTCATCGGCTTCTTCAAATTTCAATGCATCAGCATTGATAACAGGAGATTCTAAGGTCATTCCTTGTAACCATTTTCCTGATTTTGTAATGTAGATTGGTTCAACGTCATAATATTTATAATAAATTTCTTTAGTGATTGAAAAGGCTGTTAAAATTGAGACATCGTGTTCTGCACTTTTACCGCCATAAATTAGAAAGATTTTCATCTTATTCGTTCCTCCAAGTGTTACTCAAAGTTTATTTTTTTTGTTATTTTTTACTTTAATTCAAAGGTATTGTATCATACTTTCGTTATCCTTGAAATAATAAAATGTCTCATTAAACTCTAAGTTTCACTTAAGATTCTCAAATTTCACTTTCTAATGTGACGTTAATTTTAAGCCGATTACTCCAATTATAATCATGCCTACAAATAAGAATTTTTTCCAGCTTCGATTTTCACCAAGAAAAAACATTCCCCACAAAACTGTTGAAGAGGCGCCAATTCCTGTCCAAATTGCGTAGGCCACACCGATTGGAATGGTTCGAGTCGCTAATGAGAGCAAATACAGTCCCAGTCCCATAATCACAACAGAAATGATCCCTTCTTTTTTCTTTTTAAAACCATCAGATTTTTTTAAAAAAATAATAAAACCAAGTTCACATGCTCCTGCAATCATTAAATATAAAATACTCATTTCTCTTCACCATCCTCAGTCATTTTCAGCCCTAAGATACCACCCAATAAAATTAATAATGAAATAATTTTCCAAAAACTCACATTTTCACCTAACCAAAGCATGCCCATTAAAGCTGTTCCTGCTGTTCCAATTCCTGTAAATACTGCATAGGCAACACCTATACCTAGTTTTCTCATCGCTTTTTCTAATGCTCCAAAGCTAATAATAATAAACACAATTGCAATTATGCTTGGAAGCAGAATTGTAAAACCGTTTGATTCATTTAAGAAATAAGCCCATACAATTTCCAATACTCCTGCAATTAATAAATAGATCCATTCCATTTTTCATTTCCCCATTTCTTTTCTATTCGTTTCATTTTTTCTTACTTGTGTAATTCAGCCATCTCCGGTTGGGATTTTTTTCAAATACATCTATAATCTATCCTTTCTAAAATAAAAAGAAAAAAAGCCCTAGAATGCATGGCACATTCTAAGGCCGAAATTCTCTAAAACATTTCTATATTTAATTAAATACTTGATAGTAATGGTAGTTTTTCTTCAACCGTCCAACTGCCTGTATCTTGATTGTAACAAATCATTCCAACTAGGTCTTTTCCAGAAAAACCATTTGTATTAATTGCTCGTAAACGATCTTCTAAAAGATAAATTGGGATACAGTAACAATTCTCTTCTATTGTAACATGTTTTAAAGAAAGAAGCACTCCTTCTTTTAGGTAGGGTACAATTTCTTTGATTGTTTCTAAGGGCAGTTTTTCAATGACTTTGCTTTTTTGGAAAAAATTTCGTTTTTCGTTAATTTTAGATTCTAATGCTTCCCTAATACTTTTTCCAAGCAAATTGTAAAATTGATCTAAATAACGATAATAAACTTTATTCATGCCATCTGACAACGTCAAATAAATGTAGTTGTTTTGTAACTTATAATAAAATGGAGAATGTAGGTGAGTATGTGCATGCGCAATATAAAGAAGCTCTGAAATTTCAACAGGCGTTAGTTGACGTAATAATTCTAAATTTTCAAAATCTACCCATTTGTACTTAATTTCTGAACGACCAGCTTCTTCTAAAAACCGACGTACATTTTCACGGTCACGAACGATACGAAATCCTGTATGAGTTTCGTATTCTCCAATTCCTTTTTCAGTATTTAGGAGGAGAATGTTGTTAGGTATTTTTTTTAGCGTTTGCTGAAAGTCAACCACCGTAATGCCCTTACTCAACACATGGTTCGTAACACTATCTAAATGTACGTATATATATTCTGAAGCCATGATATGATTTACCCCTCCTATTCGATTTTTGTCTTATAAATAACATTGTACTACTAAACAAGAAACTAATCTGTATCAAAACCATGATAAGACTATTACAATTTGAATTCGAAACACAAGGATTGCGTCAATCAGATTACAAAATGGATTTACATCGCTTCTAATCGTGCAATTCTTTTTTCAGTAGCTGGGTGCGTTGAAAATAAGGAATCTTTGGTTTCTTTTTTTAATGGATTTTCAATATATAAAGCTGCGCTACTTGGGTCTGCTGATTTCATAGGTTCACTTTGAGAAATTTTATTTAATGCAGAAATTAACCCTTGAGGATTTCTTGTTAATTCGACTGCAGACGCATCTGCTAGATATTCGCGATTACGAGAAAGAGCAAGCTGAACTAAGGTTGCAGCTAAAGGAGCTAGAATCATCAAAATAATTGAAATAACCAACATAATTGCAGAGCTTCCATTGTCATTTTTGCTATTGCTGCTACGTCGCCCTCCACCAAACCACATCATTCTTGTCCCAATATTAGCCAATAGTGCAATAGCTGCTGTTAACGCTAGTGCAATAGTCGATAAACGAATATCATAGTTTCGGATATGTGAAACTTCGTGTGCCATGACGCCCTCTAATTCTTCTCGGTTCAACTTCTCTAAAATACCAGTCGTCGCTGCCACTGATGCCGTTTCGGGAGAATTTCCTGCTGCAAAAGCATTTGGGCTTGGATCATCGATGATATAAATTTTCGGCATCGGAATTTTTGCAATTAAAGACAGCTCTTCTACTACATTCCACAACATCGGGTATTGCTCTTTACTAGTTATTTCCTTACCTTTATTCAATCCCATTACAACTTTAGTTGAATTTAAAACCATGATTCCCATGTAAATTGCGGCAATAATTGCCGCCATAATAATTCCAGTTGTAATACTATTGAAATTTGCATATCCCACGGCTGCACCAATTAGCAAAATTAAAAGAAAAAATGCAAACATGACAAGCACGGTCTTCCGTTTATTTTGCTCAATTTGTTGATGTAACACAAAAATCCCTCTTTTCTATACAACTATTTTTATGATAAGAAAAAACCCTTGCGAAAAAGAAAGGAGTTTCCCCTGACTTTAACCACTAAGGGTCACTATCCTTTTATTTGATAAAAGGTCTACCTTCGTCGAAAGATAGACCTTTTGTTCAATTAGAAGGATACTTTTGGAACAACTTTTTCTTCTGTTGGCGTTTCTAACATCGCTTCTTCTGTAAAGTGATGTGCTTTAGCAACAATGTTACTTGGAAATGATTGAAGTTTAATGTTGTATGTCGCTACACTTGAATTATACAATTGGCGCGCATAGGCAATTTTATTTTCAGTTGTTGTCAATTCTTCTTGTAATTGGATAAAGTTTTGATTTGCTTTTAAGTCAGGATAACTTTCGCTTAAGGCAAATATTGTTTTTAATGAATCGCTTAATTGATTTGAAACTTTCATTGTTTCTTCGTGGTTATCTGCTGGAACTTGTGTTAATTGATTACGCATTTCAACTACTTTAGCCAGGGTTTCTTTTTCATGGCTTGCATAACCTTTGACTGTTTCTACTAAATTCGGGATTAAATCGTTACGGCGTTTTAATTGAACGTCGATTTGGCTCCATGCTTCTTTAACCCACATTCTTGCTTTGACTAGACCATTATATAAACTAATATAGACTAGTACTAGTAATACGATAATAACAATTGCAATAATTAATCCCATACCAAATCGCTCCCTCGTGTTTTTATAGTTTAAATATAACAAAGAATTCTCTAAAAGGAAAGCAAAGTTTCCGTTAAGTTTTCTTAACCAAATCGTAAAAAAATTGTAGGTTTTTAGCAAAACCTACAATTCTCAAGATCCTTACTCTCCTTCTAACGGTGATTGATCTAAGAAGGCTTGTAACATCCAAATGTTTTTTTCAATTTCAGTTTTGTAGGCAATCAACATATCTTGTGTTGAATCATCTCCAGCTTCCCCAGTCAACTCTATACCTTCGCTGATTTCATCGCGAATAATACGATAATCATGAACGACTGAAGCCACCATGTCGTTGGCACTGATTTTTTTAGTGTAAGGTTTTTCTTCGATTGATGCATGTTCTAGGTATTCGGATAATGTTGAGTAAGGTGCGCCTCCAATTGCAATTAAACGTTCTGCAATTTCATCGCTATTTGCTGCAATGCTGTTAAATAATTCTTCAAATTTTTCATGAAGTGTATAAAAACTAGCTCCTTGTACGTACCAATGATGTTGATGGAACTTTGTATATAAAACTCCGTGATTGGCTACCTGTTTGTTTAAAATAGCTTTGACATCAATATTCGTTTTTTGCATGTTTTTTCATCCTCCAATTGTTTTTTAAATAAATTCTTATTTTATAATCATTATAAAGTAAAACGACTCTTTTGTCCATTCATTCCGACAAGAAAGCTTCTGTTCCTTTAATTATAACTTTTCAATAGATGAAATACAATAAATAGCATTTAAAGAATCTTGTCTTTTAGGCAGCTTCAATGCTATGATAAACTGAGTATTTTAACGAAAGGATGAGCTTATGTATTTTATTGAAACGCCTTTTTTCCCAACTACTAACTATTCAGTCTCACCTACTCCATTTTTCAACCATTACACTATAAAAGACCTACCAAAAGCTTATCTGCATTTATTGGAAGAACAAAATGGAGGGTACTTAACTAAAAATGCTCTACCAACCAGCGAACCGACTCGTGACGGACTTGATATGGTAGCAATTCATACTATTTTAGGTATCCAAAAAGAAGGGGCACCTAGTATTCTTGAGCAAAAAGAACTTCATGAAGCTTTTCATTTACCTGATTATTTTATTGTTTTTAGTTATCAAAATGAACAATTTTTTGGTTTTGATTATTCCATTTTAAATGCAAATGGGGAACCTAAAATTCGTTATATTGATACAGATACGGATCAATGGCTATACTTAGCCGATTCATTTGAAGAATTTTTGGTTTTGTTGCGTAAAGATTCTTTTACTTTAAATGATGCAAAAGAACTCTCTTTAATTGAGGCTAATCATATTTTTTTGATTGGAGAAAATTTTGAAATTGAAGAATTGTTAACTCGCTTTGAAACAACCACTCATAAAGAATGGTATTTTAACTGGCTTGCTTATCTTGCCAAATCCGACCAACCACCGCTTGTTGCCGCTTCTCTTCAAGCATTTGAAACTCAAGTTTTCTATTTTCATTCAAAATTACCCGAATCTGTAAATAACTTAGTCTCTATTTTTTTAAGTCTTGAGACTCAAAAAAACTCGTCTACTTTAGTTGCTATTTTAAAAGAATTGAACGAGAACTAAAAAAACAAGCAAAACGCCTTTGTTGGGCGCCTTGCTTGTTTTTTTATTTAGTCACATTTTTTTCAATATCAAATGCTTTTTTCATTTCTTTTGTTGCTTTTTTTATAGGTACTTTTTTGACAAATTCACCTTGCACAACTAAACGTTTTGAGCCATCTGGATTACATGTAACTAACGTCAATAAAGTTTTGCCTTCAACATCATCAATTAAATCAACACGGTCTGGATTGACTGTTTCAATAAATGACGTTTTATACACATAGACATCTGTTAAATCTGTTAAATAAATCTCATCATCCATTTTTAATTTGTATAATGGACTAAATAGTAAATCTTTATCGATCATATTATGTCCAGCTAAGGCATAATTCCCCTCACCCATTACTTGATTTTCTTTCATTGTACCCGCGCCAACTGCTAAATTATAGTTCGAAACGCCCTTAATAATCGGTAAGTTAATTTTTACACCTGGAATCGCAATTCCACCTACAACAGCCATTTTATCTTGATATAGTCTTGCTTTAGCGATTGTTTCTAAATCTAAATCTACTACTTTATCAAAATCAAATTCACCTTTGGTTTGATTGTTTTTTTCAATGCTTGCTGCTGATACATTAGAGACCGCATTTTTATTAGACATTTGACCGATGATCCAGTATTTTATTGGGTTACTAAATATTAAAAGTAAACCAATAATCAGTAGCAAACCTGCTAAAATATTGATTACCTTATTTTTGGTACTTTTTTGCTGTTTATTTTTAACCATTTTTTAGTTTCCTCACTTTTTACATAATAGTAGTAATAGTATAACTCAAATTCTTTCTTTTGGATAGTTGCTTTATTTTTTTTTAACGATTGAAAAAATCCCGAAATTTCTGATGCTAAGGGGTTACTCACTAATCACTAAGATTCATTATTTAGTGTAAAGTAAGAAATATGAAAGTACTTCTCATATAACAATTTCTAAAAGAAACAGAAGAAAACGAGAAAAATGACTCTTCTAATCCATAAAACACTATAAAGAAAGTCAATAGACCGCTAGGCTCTCCTAACGTCGCTATTGACTTTCTTTATTGGGCATGTGTTTTTTGATAGTGCCCGAGGAACTCACGAAATAGCTAGTACCTTGACTTGTTCCTCGAGCCTTTTTAGCATAACATGCCCACCGTTTGCTTTAGCATTTAAATTTGTTCTTTCAAACCTTTTTTACTTCATCCTCAGAATCTAACAAAATAGCAGGCAAAGTGCAAAGATACAATGTCATACTAGTTATTAGTAACTTAGCTATCCTAAGATACAGAATCTGTTTATTCCATATCTTACTTATTTTGCCAGAAAAATGAAACATCTTCCATATCTATTTCTTCAACAGAGATATCTTTACAGATGATTTCCATGGACATAATTGATAAATCAAGTTTACAATGTAAAAAACTATCATTTACTTCATGTTTTTTTATAGAAATATCTTGACCATCATATCCTAATTGCCCGCCTCTCATATTTTTCACTTTAAAGTCTCCACGCCAATTTGCATCTGTTTCATAGTTGACTTTGTAACAAGAAAGAAAACTGATTTTCCAACACGTTTTTATATCATTTTCTATAAATATATGAACTTCATCTCCGAAATATTCTGTTTGTACATCCCAGATACGCATATCCCAATACTCTGTCTTTTCTATTTCTTTTTCCAATAGTTCAATATTCATTATTTACCTCCAAATTTTATTTATCTGCCCAAGGAATATGAGCATCTGAACTTTTCCTACCAACAATATTTCCATTTATATCCAATGGGTTATAATCACTATCATATATGTGCATGTGTTTATACTGAGTAACTTTGTCAGGCGGGTCAATTTTAACCCTAAAATTACCATTTGCATCTTTTATATGAACCCGACCATTATTTTCAAAAATTTGCCAATCATCAGGGATACTATTCCTTAATTCATCTAACGACATATTATTAATTTCATTAGGTGTTAGTTTGTTAAGTTTAGCCCCACTGGCTTTCTTAGTTACGGGATGTTTCGTCTTAGGTAGCGTTTTTCCTTTTGGCGTTTTAGGTGTAGATGATGCTCCAACTTTATTTCCCCAATAACCGATACTTGCCAACGAAGCAATACCGCTTAAAATTACCGAACCACTTTGAATTTTTTCTAAAGTAGTTAACTCTCTACCGTTCTCATCTTTTCCAGTTTTGAATCGTTTGAAGTGATAAGTATAATTTTCCATTATCAGTTCTTCAATCGAAGGCTCTCTCTCCATCTCTTGTTTAATTGCATATTTTACTTTCCAAGCATTATGTCTTTCGGTGAATATCAAATCAGATTGATTAGCTGTGCGCCCATCTGATGACCATACCCACATTCTAACACCTGGAGCAATTTCTAAGAATATATATTTTCTTCCCGTTGTATCAGGCTCTTTTTGTTCTTTCTCTCTTTTTTTAGACTCAATATCTTTAATAGGTTGAACCCAATCCATTTTTAAACCAGTGAGATTGAAACTTCCAGAAGATGAATCCCAACCTTTATCATTTCCAATATCTGCTAAACCGTTAGTTAAATTATCGATCATTTGAATAGCTGTTTCAAATGAACTACTTGAGGTTTGATTATAGTCATGTAATTTTGTAATTTTTTCTTGTATGGATTTTTCCATGGCTTCGTAAAGACTGACCAAAGGATTCATTAAAGGCAATGCCTTACTCAATGCTTCTGCTCCAGCTGCAAGTGAACGAAGTCTATTTAATTGATCATTTAACTGATCTTCAATCACATCTGATCCAGATACACTTGATTTGAAACCAGAAGGGAACTCTTCTACTTGTCGTATCATCTCTTCGGCTAAGTACACAAAACCTTGTGCTAGATTCTTATGTGTTTGTGAAAAATAACTTTTCGCACTATCATACGCAGTTCCCTTTAAAAGAGTAGCGTTAGAAAAATTATCAATAGAAGAACTCATCTGTTCCATAGCTTGTATCAATTCAATATAAAAACTAACGGAGCTATTTTTTTGTGAATCGACTTCACCGTGATGCATTTCTAATCCCAAGAATCATCACCACCTAAGTTTATAGCTTTACGTTCTTCATAACAAGTTTGTTCTTTATTTTCTAATTGATTTTTTTCATTCTTCAAAATTTGTCTCTTGTCTTCTAAGTCAAATTCATTTTTATAATTTAAATGAGCAGCTTCATCTTGTAAATCATTGATTAAATTACTCATTGTATTGTCTTTTCTCCATGTATATTGGAATTCATCAAAAAGCTCCTTACTTTTTGAAAAAATAATTTGTGATTCTTGTTCAATTTGTTCTTGTTTTGATAATTTCCGCCTATTATCATCCAAATCCTCTTGAATATATCTAATCTTTTGATTGATAGCATCTAATTTAGTGTCTGTAGATGAACTCAAAAAATCCCCGCCCCTATTTTATTTTTTTGAATTTACATAAGTATTTAAGTCTTTAATCGGATCTTTCATCAATGGTACAGCCAATCCCGCCTTCAATTCCTCATCAACCCGTTGGAACTCTTTTGCCACAGACTGAACATGTGCTACATCTCGATTAAATAATTGTGCATAATTCGATGCCATTGATAAAATTTGTTGATTACAATTTTTCGTCTGCAGATTAGCAGTTAAATTTGTCTGATCTGCTGTTGTTATGGATTTACTTGTTGCACTCATTAAACTATCTGCTGCATGTCCCATTGTTGTAGCCACTTGTGATGCTGTATCAAAGTTGCTTTGAATACCTGCCATATAAGATCCCCCTTTATTTTTCAATTAAATTACTATAGATATTATATTCAGAATACTCGTATAAATGTACTATTAAGTAACAATCGTACCATTTTTAATCATATTTGTTATTTTATATTTTTTAGGAAGAGAAAGAATTTAAATTTGATTTTTAATATAATTTTAACCAATTTCGATATATATACAACCGATATTCTACTGCGAAATTGAAAAAGAATATTTTAGAATGATATTATCACCTTCTGATTTAAACAATGTTGGTATTGTATATGTATGATGCCACCTATTAAGAAAATAGGTAACTTTTTTATTGCAATATCCGTATTTAAGACCAACCCCTTGCTTTTCGTTGCATTAAAATAAGCAACATAGCGCTGTTTACCAGTCCCATCTAGTTAATTGCAACCAAATAATTACGTCGCTCCATACAACTTTATGATATTTAATTGCTTGCCCAATTGATTGATATCCAACAGATCGTGCTACTTTTTTGGGTGTATCTTTAACCTTATTTCGCTCCGTAGCGTATGTCTCGTTATATGATCTAGCAAAACCATTTATTAGCGGTTGTACGGGATTAAAAGGTGGAATTGGATTAATAGTTGAATTAAAAAACTTAACAACTTCTGTAGTTATTGTATTCATCTTAGTTAACAATTTTTGGATGTCTCCTCTGTTACTAATAAAGCCCCGTTCGACTAGCAATGAATATCTATATTCATGTATCTAAAAAAATAAAAATAGTAGCTGCAGATAAATTTGCTGAAATCGTAAACTTCTAACGAGGGGTATTAAAATAAAAGTAGCTGACTTATTAAGAGATATAGAAACAAAAAAAGATCCACTCAAACCACTGCTATAACAGTAATTCAAGTGAATCTTTAAGCTATCTTTCTTATTCTGCTGCGTTTGCGTCTGCAAGACCGTATTTTTTGTTGAAACGATCCACACGTCCGTCTGCTTGGGTGAATTTTTGACGCCCAGTGTAGAATGGATGTGAGTCAGATGTAATTTCGACACGGATTAATGGGTAAGTTTCGCCATTTTCCCATTCAACAGTTTCTTGTGAGTGTTTTGTAGAACCTGACAAGAATTTAAAACCTGTTGTTGAGTCCATGAAAACTACTGGATGGTATTCTGGATGAATTCCTTGTTTCATATCTTATTCGCTCCTTTGCCCTGATTCATTTGCTGTACCAGAGTTATTTTTTGTCTAATGACAACATTAAAATAATACCATGAACTTTGTTAGATTGCAATCTATTTTCTTTTACTTTGTTGTTCTATTTTTTTACTTTTTTATTGGCCGACGCAATTTATTTTGGTTAAAGGTTTCATCCGTAAACTGTTCAAAGAACTCATTATTCGTCTTGTTTTTTTTAAGAATTGTAATCAATTTATTGGTGTATTCTAATGAATCACCCGTCATTGCTCGTCTTAGTTTCCAGATTTCTTCTAATCGTTCTGAATCCATTAGCAGATCTTCTTTTCTGGTACTTGATTTTTTAATATCAATTGCTGGAAATATTCGACGTTCGGCTAATTCTCGTGAAAGATGCAATTCTGAATTTCCAGTTCCTTTAAATTCTTCATAGATAATATCATCCATCCGACTTCCAGTATCAACTAAGGCTGTCGCTAGTATCGTTAAACTTCCACCTTCTTCAATATTTCGAGCCGCTCCAAAGAAGCGTTTCGGACGATAAAATGCAGCTGGATCGATTCCGCCGCTTAATGTTCGACCACTTGGTGGGACTACTAGGTTATAAGCTCTTGCAAGTCTTGTGATACTATCCATTAAAATAATCACGTCACGCTTATCTTCGACTAAGCGCATCGCACGTTCCAATACTAATTCTGTTACTCTAACATGGTTTTCAGGTTTTTGGTCAAAGGTGGAGGACACAACATCTCCTTTAACACTACGCTCAATATCCGTTACTTCTTCTGGTCGTTCGTCAATCAGTAAAATAATGAGTTCGGCATCGGGATAGTTTTTTGAAATTCCATTGGCAATTTCTTTTAGTAAAATAGTTTTCCCCGCTTTAGGTGGGGCTACAATAAGTCCTCTTTGACCAAACCCTACTGGGGCTAAAATATCGACCATTCGTGTTGGGATTCTTGTTTGCTCTGTTTCTAAGTGAATTTGTTTATCTGGATATAAGGCTGTCAATGCTGGGAAATGTGGGCGTTCTTTTGCTTCTTCTGGATTCTTCCCATTCACTGAGTTTACATGCATTAAACCGTAGTAACGTTCTGACGGTTTAGGTGGTCTCGCTTTTCCTGTAATCTTATCTCCATTTCGCAATCCAAAACGTCTGATTTGTGACACTGAAATATAAATATCTTCTTGGCTTGGTGTGTAATTAATTGGGCGTAAAAAACCGAAGCCTTCTTGCGATACAATATCCAAGACCCCTTCTGCGATAAAAAAACCTTGCTTTTCTTCTTGCATTCTCAATACAGCTAATGAGAGTTCTTTTTTGTTCATTTGACTATAGTATGGAATTTTAAATGCCTTTGCAAATCCGTAAATCTCTTTTAATGTTTTATTCTCTAGTTCTGCTAATGTTAATAAATCGCCCATATACGTAACTCCTATTAGTTTTCGATTTCACTCATTTTAATATCTGCACCTAAATTGGTTAATTTTTCAACAATGTTGTCATAGCCTCGTAAGATGTTTTCTACTCCGGTAATCGTTGTTGTGCCTTCTGCCATTAATCCCGCTGTTACTAGGCATGCTCCTGCTCTTAAATCACTTGCTTCTACTTCTACGCCTTTCAAAATGGCTGGTCCTTCTAGTAAAATCATATCGCTTTCTACTCGTGCATTTGCTCCCATTCTTACTAACTCAGGGATGTGCTTAACGCGTTTGGGATAGATGGTGTCCACAATCGTACCTTCTCCTTGCGCTTTTAGTAGTAGCGGCGTTAGGGGTTGTTGTAAATCTGTTGCAAATCCTGGATATGGCAAGGTTTTAACGCTAACCATCTTTAAGTTTTTAGCTTCTAAGACACGAATGCTATCTTCGCCGATTTCCATTGGAACGCCCATTTCTTGCATTTTAGCGATTAATCCTTCTAAATGTTCAAAAATAACATTTTTAATAACAACATCCGTTCCAACTGCTCCTGCTATGGATAAGTACGTTCCGGCTTCAATTCGATCAGGAATTACGGTGTGACGACAGCCGTGCAGTTCTTCTACGCCTTCAATTCGAATTACATCGGTTCCGGCACCTCTAACTTTTCCACCCATATTGTTTAGCAAGGTTGCCACATCAATAATTTCAGGCTCGCGGGCAGCATTTTCAATAATCGTTTTACCTTTTGCTTTAACGGCTGCCAACATTAAATTGATGGTTGCTCCAATTGATACGACATCTAAATAAACTCGTGCTCCGACTAACCCTTCTTCACTTGTTCTTAAGTACATTGCACCCATTTCATTATCAACTGTTGCGCCTAATGCTTCAAAACCTTTAATGTGTTGATCGATTGGTCTTGGTCCTAAGAAACAGCCTCCTGGAAGCCCTACAACACCTTGTCCGTATTTAGTTAACAAAGCTCCCATAAAGTAGTAAGAAGCTCTTAGACTCTTGATTTTTCCACTTGGCATTGGAATTGAAACCATGTTTGTTGGATCAATTGTCAAAGTTGAACCTTTAAAATCAACTTCAACTCCCATAATCGTTAATATTTCAATTAATGAATGAACATCTTGGATGTCTGGAACCCCTTCTAATGTTACCGGCGAATCGGCTAATATTGCTGCTGGAATAAGTGCTACGGTACTATTTTTAGCGCCACTAATCGTTAGTTCACCTGATAATGGCTTTCCACCATTAATCACTAATTTTTTCATAAAATTATATCCTCACTTTTCTATAGTAACAATCATTTAAGTTCGTTTTAATCTCAATTTTATTTTGTCCCTAATAACCATAATAGAAAAGAAAATGCAAAAATACAATAGTTCATTTATTAAGTTTCTAATTACTTTGTGAACTTTGAATAGCTTATTGAAAAAAAATAACAAAAAACGTCAGCCTCTTTTTAGTTTAAAGAGACTGACATTTGCTAGGATACAATCGTTTTGATACCGACTGCTTTTCTGATCCTTACTGCTAAAAATGAAGCAACTATTGCTTTTATAATATCTAAAGGTAAGAATACTGAGATACTTGTAGTAATTAAGACACTTAAACTAATGGGTGTTTCCAAAACAATGTTCATCAAAAAGTAAGCATAACTAATACCGATAATATAAAGAACAGGAATACTGATGACAGAAATCGTAACTAGTGATTTAAAGGAAGCATTTTTATTAGCTACGCTACCAATCATTGCTGCGATGACAAATCCTCCTATTAAATAACCAAATGAAGGTTTTAGTAAACTTTGCAATCCGCCCATCCCTCCTGCGAATACTGGAAATCCTACTAAACCTAGTACTAGGTATAAACCAATCGTCAACATGCCTTTTTTGGCGCCTAGTAAGGCTGGTATTAAAATCAAAAAAAGAACTTGCAACGTAATCGGGATTGGCCCAATTGGAATCATAATTAAAGAAGAAATAGAAAGTAATGCTGTACATAGTGCTATTTGAATCCTATCTTTTGTCGTTAGTTTCATCTAAACGCCCCTTTTAGTTTAAGAATAAATGCTTTTTTTACAGTCTACTTCAAATTACGTTAACTTTCAAGTTTTTTTAGGTTAACGTAATTCAGAAAATAAAAAAGTCTTAAAATGACGAATTGCCATTTTAAGACTTTAAAAGGGTTATTTTGATTGAAGTGCTGCTCCAATAAATCCAGTAAATAATTTTTGTGGACGTGTTGGACGTGAAATCAATTCTGGATGGAATTGACATGCAACATAGAATGGATGATCTGATAATTCAACGATTTCAACTAAACGGTTGTCTGGTGAAACGCCTGAAAAGACCAATCCTGCTTCTTCTAAGGTTTGACGGTACTCATTGTTAAATTCGTAACGGTGACGGTGACGTTCTTCAACAACTTCTGCATTGTCGTAAGACTTAGCTGCTACTGTCCCTGGCACTAAATGACATGGGTATAAACCTAAACGTAAGGTTCCACCTAAATTTTCGATATTTTCTTGATCACTCATCAAATCAATAATGTTGTTTTCACAATTTGGATTTGTTTCTGCTGAATCGGCATCTGCTAAGCCTGCAACGTTACGGGCAAATTCAACACAGGCTAATTGCATTCCTAAACAGATTCCTAAGAATGGAACTTTATTTTCACGAGCGTAACGAATTGCTGAGATTTTCCCTTCTAATCCACGATCGCCAAAACCGCCTGGTACTAAGATACCATCGGCTTCTTTTAACATTGACGCAACGTTTTCGTCTGTTACGTGTTCTGCGTTGACCCAATCAATTTGAATATCTGAATCGTATTCAAAACCGGCATGTTTTAATGCTTCAACAACTGATAAATAAGCATCTGGTAATTCAACGTATTTTCCAACTAATGCAATTCTTGTCATTTTTTTCAAGCCTAATACTTTTTCTTCTAGTTTGATCCATTCAGTCATATCCGCAACAGGAGCGTCTAATTTTAAATGATCACAAACAATTTGATCCATGTTTTGTGCTTGTAAAGCTAATGGAATTGAGTAAAGAGTTTCAACGTCACGTGATTCAATAACTGCTTCTGGATCAACGTCACAAAATGATGCTAACTTGTCTTTCAAACTTTGTGGAACTGGTTTTTCAGTACGAACCACTAAAATGTTTGGTTGAATTCCTAAGCTGCGTAATTCCTTCACGCTGTGTTGTGTTGGTTTTGTTTTCATTTCGCCAGCTGCATTTAAATAAGGAATCAAAGTTGTATGGATGTACATCACGTTATCCGCACCAACATCAGCTTTCATTTGACGTAATGCCTCTAGGAAAGGCAATGACTCGATATCTCCAACCGTTCCACCAACTTCTGTAATGACGATATCAGAATCCGTTGTTTGGCCTGCACGCATAATTTTTTCTTTGATTTCATTGGTAATGTGTGGAATAACTTGCACGGTTGCGCCTAAATATTCCCCTTTACGCTCTTTACGTAATACTTCTGAATAAACTTTCCCAGTTGTTACGTTTGAGTATTTGTTTAAGTTAATATCGATAAAACGTTCATAATGACCTAAATCTAAATCTGTTTCCGCACCATCATCTGTTACAAAAACTTCACCATGTTGGTATGGGCTCATCGTTCCTGGGTCTACGTTGATGTATGGATCAAATTTTTGAATTGTTACTTTTAGTCCACGATTTTTCAATAATCTTCCTAGAGATGCTGCTACAATCCCTTTTCCTATTGAAGATACAACGCCACCTGTTACAAAAATATACTTGGTCATTAAATCGAACTCCTTTGTGTGTTTTTTTGAAATAATCGATAGTTTTTTCACTTGTTTCCTCTCTCTTTAGCTAAGAATGAACAAAGAATAAAACAATCTTATTTCTGAAATCTCGTTTCTTACAAACTAAACCTTGCCTAAAAAATAAAAACAGACGCTACTTAGCTTCAATAGCAATCTTGTTTGCATTTTTTATTTAGGGTACTGAAAACAAAAAACAAAGCTCCCCATCCATAAATGAACGGGGAGCGTGATTATCGTTTATCTCATCGGTCCTTCAAGATTACTCTTTAGGGAGCCCAATAAAGATAATACAATCAAAACAGACAATCGTCAAGGGATTTATTTTTTTGATTGTTGCGAAACAAGCCTACATCAACTTTAATCGTCAAAAAGAATGTCAATTGACTTGCTGAAATCAAAAAAAAGAAAAACTCTCCCAAAAAGGAAAGTTTTGTCAATTCATTAAATTGGGTTGCTTTCATCTTCTGAATCGAAGTCATCTTCTTCTTCGTCTTCATCAATTAAAGTTAAAGAACCTTCAATTCCATCTGGAAGTTCGTCTTCTTCATCTTCGTCTGTCCCTAATTCAGTTAAGTCAGATTTGTATTCGCCAAGATCTTCTGTACTTTCATCATCAACAACAACACCTTCGTCATCCACTAAGACAACATCTTCATCTTCTGGATCGTCATCGTTGTAATCAATTACGTCATCGTCTACATTCGGAACAAATGCACTCACTTTTTTACGTTTTTTACGACGTGGAGCCTCTTCTTCAGTTGAATGAGTTACTTCTTCATCGATAGAATCGATCGGATACCATGAACGTAACCCCCAACGATTGTCTCCTAAAGAAATAAAACTACCATCAATATTTAAATCTGTATAAAATTGCGGAGTATTTTTTTTAACTTTTGCAGCAGAAGTGCCTAAAAATTTCTGAATTTGTTCAACGAGTTCAGAAAAATCCATCACGTCTCCTTTTTGTTCTAAAATGGCATGAGCTACTTCAATCATTGACAATTCATCTTTTTTCATACCGTCAAATCGTTTTAATTCCACATTCGCCACGTCCTTTCAACAGTCTACTCTTTATCATACAATATTTAGGCAGTAAAAAGCAATTGTAATTTGTATTCTCCTAATTTTTCTTTTCCCATATAGAGATCATAATGGATTTCTAGGTTGCCACGAAAGGGTTGGTCCATCAAACTAATTTGTAAATGATTGGTCATTGTTTCTAAGGAAACCACACCTTGTGGGGTCGTATAATGTGTCACATACCGTTCACCTTTGCCAAAACGCAATTTTGTTCTTGTTTCTCCTGCTCGAATCAATCCCACTGTTCCGTCTGGTTCTATCTTAATTGTTACGGGGATTTCGCCGTCTGTTTCTTCTTTGTAGCGTAAGTAAAGTGTATCTCCCATTTGAGTTGCTTGTCCCATTACATCGAAAGTATGGTTTTCTACTGCTTCATATTGTGTAATCGTTGTTGATAATTGAATGTTTACTGGGGTTATTTTTTTTAAGCTCATTTTTTTACTCCTTTTGTTTCTTAGTTTAGTTGTTCAGCAATGGATTGATCGATAATCAAGGTATTTATTACATGATTGTTTAATAGGGCTTGAATGCTTGTTCCTTTAGTTGAACCTGACGCAATTGCCACTACATTGGGAATTTGAATTAAATCTTCAATTGTCATTCCCATCATGCGTTTCGTTAAATCGGTCATAACGGTTTGACCTGTTTCATCAAATAAAGAAGCCACTGCATCTCCAACAATCCCTTGATTGTTAGCTTGTATTAATTCTTTTTTTTCGATATATCCTAGTTCTTTCCATGTTGTATTTCCAAGAGGATTTCCCACACCAATTATGGCTAACTCAACTTTACGGGCATCGGACATTGCGGTTTCAACTACTGTTGATTCTGCTAGTAATTCTTTTAATTCAATGGTGTCAGCCAGTGCTGGTGCGTAAAAATAGCTACACTGAGCAGATAATTTTTCAGCTAATAAAAAGGTCAAATGGTTGGCATCTAAATAAACATGTTGGCTTTGGATACCACCAACTAAAGGATGAATCGTTATTCCTGGCTTTGATAAATAGGGCATTTCGTCAATAACTTCTGCAATCGTCGTCCCCCAAGAAAGTCCAATTTTAGTGTCCTTTTTTAGGTGTGTAGTTAAATAGGAAACTGCCGCTTTAGCCACATTATGCTTAATCGTACTTTTGGAAAATTCGATGCTTTTAGGAACTACAATAACATCATTTAGTTGATATTTTTTTTCAATTTCTAATGCCAATGCAATCGAATGTGCATTTTCATCTTTGACGTAAATTTCAACAATGCCTTCCTGTCTCGCAAGTTGTAGCATTTTTGAAATAACTGGCCTTGAAATGTTCATTTTTTTGGCAATTTCTGCTTGGGTTTTTCCTTCGCTGTAATACATGGTAGCAGCTTTTAATAGGTTGCGTCGATCTTCGGTAATTCTCAACGTATCCCCCCTAACGTTCTCGTTCTTTTTTAGTTTTTATGCTCATGCATAAGCGTTTTGACTGCTGCTTCGATATCTTCACATTGCGGAATTGCGGCTTTTTCTAATTCTTTTTGGTAAGGCATCGGAATAAACGCTCCTCCTAAGCGTTTGATGGGTGCTTTTAAGGAATAGAATGCCTCGCTTTCAACAACAATACTTGCAATTTCGCCTCCAAAGCCACTTTCTTTTACAGCCTCATGGACAATCATTAGTCGACCTGTTTTGATAACGGATTTTAAAATCGTTTCTTTATCTAAGGGGACTAAGGTTCTTGGATCGATTACTTCTAAAGAAATGCCTGTTGGGGCTAGTTTTTCTGCAACAGCTAGCGCTTTATGGACCATCACCCCTGTAGCTACAACAGTGATGTCCGTTCCTGGTTGTTTAATAGCTGCAACTCCAATCGGAATCGTATACTTTTCGTTTGGAACGTCACAGCTCAATTTATAGCATAATTTGTGTTCGTAAAACATCACGGGATTATTATCTTCTATCGCTGCGTGCAGCAATCCTTTGGCGTCATAGGCATTGGAGGGCTGGATGACTTTTAATCCTGGAATATGCGCCATCCAATTTTCTAAACTTTGGGAATGTTGTGCAGCAGCACCGGTGCCTGATCCTCCAGCGGTTCTCATTACTAAGGGTACGTTAACTTTCCCGCCATACATATAGTGCATTTTTGCTGCTTGATTCACTAGCTGATCCATAGCAATCGTAATAAAATCAGAAAATTGGAGTTCTATCACAGGACGCATGCCAGTAATCGCTGCTCCAACTGCTGTTCCTGCAATCGCGCTTTCAGAAATAGGGGTGGAGCGGATGCGCTTTTGACCGTATTTTTCAACAAGTCCTTTGGTTGCACCAAAGCCACCACCATAAACACCAATGTCTTCTCCCATTAGGAAAACTTCTTCATTTGTTGCCAATGCTTCATCTAATGCTTCATTGACTGCTTGGATATAAGTTATTTCTCTCATCACGCACCTCCTATTCTGCATAAACTTGTGTCGTTAAATCACTTAACTCAATATCTTCACTTTTTTCTGCTTCTTGAACTGCTTTTTGAACATTCTCAAAGGCTTGTTTTTTTAATTTCATTAGTTCTTCGTTTGAAGCAACTTGAGAGTTCGTCAACAATTTTTCAGTTAATTTGATAGGGTCTCGTTCTTCTTCCCAACGCAACTCTTCTTCTTTGGTGCGATAAATACGTTGGTCTGACTTTGAATGCCCTTTGAAACGGTAAGTTAGGGCTTCTATCATCATCGGACCATTGCCTTTTCTGGCTTCTTCTATACCTTGATAAGTTGTATCTAGTACAGCGATTAAGTCATTTCCGTCAATCGTTACGCCTTTTAATCCATAGCTTTCAGCTCGTTTGGAGAGTTGAGGGATATTTACCATCTGATCAATTTTACTGCTCATACCGTATTGATTATTTTCAATAAAAAAGAGTGCTGGGACTTGCCAAATCGAGGCTAAATTTAAAGCTTCATGAAAACTTCCTTCATTCGTTGCGCCATCCCCAGCATAGCAAATAACTACTCGGTCTTCGCCTTTTAATTGAGCAGATAAGGCGGCTCCAACGGCAATGGGAAATCCTGCACCAACAATGCCATTTGAACCTAAATTTCCCTCTGCTAATTCAGCAATATGCATACTGCCACCTTTACCAGCGTTTGTACCACTTCGTTTGCCGAATAATTCAGCCATCATTGCCGTCATTGAGGTTCCTTTTGCAATGCTGTGACCGTGACCTCGATGCGTTGAAGTAATCCAATCGGTTTTTCTTAATAAATAACCGGTTCCTGCAGCTGTTGCTTCTTGTCCTATTGAAAGGTGCGTTGTACCATGAATTTTTCCTTTTGCAAAAAGCTCTTCCACTTTTTCATCAAAAAAACGGATTTCCCACATCATTTGATAGATGTTTTTAAAGTCTTCGTCTGACAATCCAGCTAAATTTTTTATTCGACTGGTCAAAAAAACGCCTCCTTTACAAATGTTCCTTCTCGAATCAATTGTAAATAGTATAACGTGTTTTTGAAATTCAGGTCAACTATTCTACTTAACTCTTAGCATTTTTTTAGCTTAATTCCTTTATTTATGCTTCTTGTTACGTTATTTTTTGGTATAATGAAGTTATTAAATATAAACGGTATCGTAATTTTACTATAAAGGAAGACAAACTATGTCAGAAAAAAAAGATTATTTAAGTCAACAAGCTTATGAACTATATGATTCTACTTCGATGCCTTTTACAAATCAATTTATTTCTCATTTTGCTTTGGGAGATAGCTTGATAAAAAAAATTGGGACTCATCAATCCTTTGGAGCACTGCATTTTTGGACTGCTTCTGAATTAGTGATTTTAGGGATGATGGATACAAAATTGCCTTTTTTCAAGGATGCACTAAACGTTTTCATTCACCATCAACAACACTTTTTAGTTCGTAATTCGGGTGGTCTGGCAGTGGCTTCAAATGAAGGTGTGTTGAATTTTTCGTTAATTCTTCCTGAAGATCCTCTTGTTAAGATGAGTATTACGGAAGGATACGAGTTCATGTTACGCTTGATTCGCCAAACATTTAAAGCGTATGGTAAAAAAATTGATGCTTATGAAATTGAAGAATCTTATTGTCCAGGAGATTTTGATTTAAGTATTGATGGGAAAAAATTTGCTGGCATCGCGCAGCGCCGTTTAAAAAAAGGTGTGGCGATTATGATTTATCTTAGCGTGACGGGTTCTCAGGATAAAAGAACCGAAATGATTCGTGATTTTTATCAAGTCGGATTGGCAAATGAAACAGTTAAATGGCATTTTCCTAAGGTGAATCCAGCTGTAATGGCAAATTTAGATGAGTTACTTGAAACCCCTTTAACCGTGGATGGTGTCAAGCAAAGGATTCTTGAAACGTTAACAACAAATGGTTGTTTGTTAAGTGATGGGCATTATGACTTAGAATTGAAAGAAGATTATAAATTGGCTTATCAAAAAATGATTGAACGCAATGAACAAATGTTAGCAGAAACATTCGATGAGGAGCTGAGTAGATGAATTCGATAGCCTATCAAGATCAAATTTTGCCGATTGAACAGGTTTTTCGTGATCCTGTTCATGATTATATTCATGTTCAACATCAAGTGATTTTAGATTTGATTAACTCTCGTGAATTTCAGCGATTGCGCCGCATTAAACAGCTTGGAACTTCTTCTTTTACTTTTCACGGTGCAGAGCATTCTCGTTTCACTCATTCTTTAGGCGTTTATGAAATTGCTAGAAGAATTTGTGATAAATTCGCAAGAAGCTTTGCTACTAAAGTTGAAGATGACGGTGGTTGGGACGATAGTGAGCGATTAGTTGTCCTTTGTGCAGCTCTGCTTCATGACATTGGTCACGGTCCTTATTCTCATACTTTTGAGCGTATTTTTGAAACGGATCATGAGGCTATTACGGTTGAAATTATTACTTCGCCAGAAACTGAAGTCAATCAAATTTTAAAAAAAATCCATTTTGATTTTCCTGAAAAAGTAGCAAGTGTCATTCAAAAAACCTATCCAAATCCACAAGTTGTTCAATTGATTTCTAGTCAGATTGATGCAGATCGAATGGATTACTTACTAAGAGATGCTTATTTTACCGGTGTTAATTATGGCACTTTTGATTTAACTAGAATTTTGCGTGTCATGCGTCCTTATAAAGATGGCATTTCTTTCCAAGTATCCGGTATGCATGCGGTTGAAGATTACGTGGTGAGTCGTTATCAAATGTATATGCAAGTTTATTTTCATCCTGTTTCTAGAAGTATGGAAGTCATTTTGGATCATTTGCTAAAACGCGCTAAAAAGCTTTACGAAGATCCTGATTTTGAAATGCTAGGCTCCGTTTCTCTATTGGCTCCATTTTTCAGAAATGATTTTACACTGAAGGACTATTTGAAATTAGATGATGGGGTTTTAAATACCTATTTTACTCAATGGCGTGAAGAGAACGATGCTATTTTAAGTGATTTAGCTACTCGCTTTTTAGATCGACACCCATTTAAATCTGTTGCCTTCAACAGTGAAACAGATTTGCCTGTCATTGGCCATTTAGAAAATCTAATCTTAGAAGCTGGCTATGATCCAGTTTACTATACCGCTATTAATAACAGCTACGACTTGCCTTATGATTTTTATCGCCCAGAGCAAATCAATAATCGAACCCAAATTGAATTAGTTGAAGCTGATGGTTCTTTAATTGAGTTATCAAAAGCAAGTCCGATTGTTGCTGCACTGACTGGTAAAGTTCGAGGAGATGAACGTTTTTATTTTCCAAAAGAGATTATTAAACCAGCTAGCATCAGTGAAGTGAATCTCTTTGAACCTTTGTTTAATGAATTTACAAAATATATTGCCAATGGAGCAATCAAAAACCCAACCACACTTCAGGAGGAGTTAGATTAAATGAGTATTGAATTAATTGCCATCGACTTAGATGGAACACTATTAAATCCAGATAAAAAAATCAGTCAAGCCGTGAAAGAAACGATTATGGAAGCAAAAACAAAAGGAATCAAAATTGTTTTATGTACAGGCCGACCTTTGATTGGGGTTAAAAACTTCTTAGCGGAATTGAATTTAGAAGAAGAAGGCGATTTTGCCATCACTTATAATGGGGCTTTAGTTCAAAGCACACATGATGGAAAGGCAATTGTTCATCATACATTAGCTTATCAAGACTTTTTAGCATTAGAAAAATTAAGCAATGATATTGGGGTTCATTTTCAAACATTTGATATGGATCATCTTTATACAACCAATAAAGACATTAGCGAATATACAGTTCGAGAAGCTTTCTTAGTAAATATCCCTTTAAAGTATCGAACTGTTGAAGAAATTGACCCTGCAATCGAAATCAGTAAAATGATGATGATTGATCATCCAGCTATTTTAGATCAAGGAATTGCACAAATTCCTGCTGAATTTAATGAACGCTATACGATGATTAAAAGTGAAGATTTTTATTATGAAATTTTAAATAAAAAGGCAAATAAAGGCAACGCGGTGAAAGATTTAGCTGCTCACCTTAATATTCCTCAAGAAAATGTGATGGCGATTGGCGATAATATGAACGATATGGACATGCTGCACTTTGCAAAATATAAAATTGCTATGGGCAATGCTGTTCCTGCGGTGAAAGAAATCGCTACTTTTATTACGAAAACCAATGCCGAAGACGGCGTTGCGCATGTGATTAAAGAGCTTGCCTTTCATTAAAAAAGAAGGCAACATTAATTTCTAATGTTGCCTTCTTTTTATTCTTTTTTACCTTTTTCAAAATAACTGGTATCGCCAATAGATTCCACTTTAAATTTGCCATTATTATAAATAATTTTCGTTACACTTGCATTTTTTAATCCTTCCCCCGTATACTTATCCGTCATATCCGACACCATAATGTTAATAGACATCCCGTGCCCAACTACCAATACATTGCCGCCTCCATTTTTTACTTCTTTTTTAGCCATTTGCTTTAAGGTCGTTTGCATTCTTTCTTTAATTGTTTTGGCGTCTTCCCCCATATGGTATTCTGTATCTAATGCACTTACTGCATCGGCTCCTTTTTCAAACATTTCTTTGCCCAGTGGGTTATTATCTAACGTTTCGTAGCCGTAATATTCAGCCATCGCTTTTTTCATGTTTTCGTTGAAATCACCTTCAAATTTTCCGTAACATGCTTCTCTTAATGTCTTTTTTGGTGTAATCGCCAATTTTTTTTGACCGTTAGTTGCTAATACAAGTTGAGCCGTTTCTCTTGCACGTTCCAAATCACTACTGTAAGCTGATTTAAACTTAATATCTTTTAAACCACGACCTAAGTCCTTCGCTACTTCTCGACCTTGTTCTGTTAATGGTGTATCTGACCAGCCTTGAACGCGATCCATCGTATTAAATAGCGTTTTACCATGTCTCGCTATGTAAAAGGTTACCTTCCCATCGTTTGAAGCCTCTTTTTTAGTTTCTTTTTTTCCGCTTGCCTCATGCCCACTTCCAACAATCATTAAACTAATTCCCACACCTATCACCATTGCTTTAATTAACTTGTTCATTTGTTTTTTCCTCCTTTTCAAAAATAAGAAACATTCGTTCTTTAATAACTATATCATTTTATGTAAACGCTAACAATAGTTTATAAATAAAAAAACAAGCACTAAAAGTGCCTATTTAAATTTTATCCTTTGAAGATTCCATTTTGAGCATAATCACTAGCTTGCATTTCTTGTAAAATAACATGAACATTTTCACCAGCAGCTCCCGTATTGCGAACAACTGCTTCTGTTACCTCTTTGACTAAGTTTTCTTTTTGCTCTTTTGAGCGTCCTTCAATCAGTTCAATATGAACAAATGGCATATAACTCTCTCCTTTGATAAATTATTTTGTTTAAATTATAGCATAAATCTCAATTAAGATTTCCCTATTTGATAAAAAAGCCTATAATAAAAAGAGAATACAACAGAATCGGAGGAAACCTATTGGAAACTGTATTATGCCATCTGCAAGAATTAACAGATCAACAAATTCAAGCAATCCAAACACTTGAATCAGCACAACAAAAAGAAAACCTTTATTATAAATTAGATCCTAAAGCTTTTGAAAAAAAATCCCCTCATTATCAACATTTTCTTTATTTTGAAGATACTGAACTTAGAGGCTACTTATCCGCAAGTACTTTTGATGGAGTTGAAATTGAAGCGAGTATTTTAACTAATAACAATCAAGAAATTGCTATAACTCTTATTGATTCCTTAGTAAGCTATGCTAAAGAACAAGAAATGAAAAGAATTCTATTTATTTCGGATCGAAAAGATCCTATCATTCCTGATTTAATTAAAAAATATGCTGGGGCTTTCTCGTTTACAGAATATCGTTTAAATTTTGATCCAGCTAATTTTAATCAAGCGGATTACTCCCCTTTGGTTCTTCAATCGGCTAGTCAAGAAGATCGAAAACTACTCTATCGTCTTGATCATGAAGGTTTTTCACCTCAGGATAAACTAATTTATGACCAAAAAAAAATAGAGACTCTTGAAATTGAAGGAAATTATATCGCCTATTTAGATAATGAAATTGTAGGAAAAATTAAATTAGACCATTTTCAAGGAATTATTGGGATTTACGCAGTGGTCATTGCAAGCGAATGGCAAGGACAAGGATTGGGACGTGCTCTACTAAATCAAGGGATTCAACTTGCGCTTAACCAAACGTTTCAAAAACTTTACCTTGAAGTGGATAGCCAAAATGCCCGTGCTTTAAAATTGTACTTATCGGCAGGTTTTTACCAAGAAGCAATCTTTGATTACTATGAATTAGATTTATAAAATTATTTTTTTGAGCAAATCATTAGGTCTTTTTACATTTTTTCGGTACCATAATAATGTAAAACTAAAGGATTTGAAAGGAGATTATTTTATGTCAGAATCAAAAAAACTTTATCAAGCAAAAGCTATCAACACTGGTGGCCGTAATGGTGAGAGTCGTTTACCTGATGGTTCTTTTTCAGTTCGTGTTTCTACTCCAAAAGAAATGGGAGGAAAAGGACAAGGAAGTAACCCTGAACAATTATTTGCTTTAGGTTATAGCGCTTGTTTCAATTCTGCCTTGGAACATATTATGGGCCAACAAAAAATTTCTGGAAAATCAAAAGTCTACGTTACAGTTGATTTAGTAAGTGATCCAGTCGACAATGGTTTTAAATTAGCTAGTGAAATTCAAGTAGCAATTGAAGGCCATGACTTAGAAACTGTTCAAGATTTAGCGGATAAAGCACATGCTTTTTGTCCTTATTCAAAGGCAACTAAGGGAAATATCGATATCTCAGTTACTGCTGTTGCTTACGAAGAATAGATGCATCAAAAAAGAACCTTCTATTTAAGAAGGTTCTTTTTTTGATTTAATGGATGCTTAAACCATGTTGTGCAAGATACGTTTCAATTGCCCATTTATGACTGCCTCTTTTTAAAAGGCGGTGAGCTTCTTTGATTGGCAACCAATAAAGTTTGTTAAAATCTTCCAAAGGCTCACTCACTTTTTGATAAGATTCCACTACATAAAAATAGCCTGGATTATGATAATGTTTTTTGCGAAACGTCGAGTAGTAGAAATCCTCTGCTTCACCGAGATATGTACCTATGGATACTGTAAAACCAAGCTCTTCCATTACTTCTCTATGCAACGTCTCTTCCTTTGTCTCACCTGTTTCAATTTCCCCACCTGGTAATAAATACGCACCATTAGGTGGTGAAACAATCATTAAATTTTCACGTGTTTCGTCAAAAATTAATGCATAGACTCCCACTCGAACTGTGTAAGACACTTCTTCAATTCTAGTTCCAAATCGTTTGACTAACATACCCATTCCCCCCTATTCTTTTCATTTTATCAGAATAGACTGACTATTTGCTAGTTTAATCCTTTTTATTTATAAATTATTTCCTTTTTTGTCTTTCTTGAACTGATTTTTTTGTTATAATAATTTGAATCCAAAAATTAACGGAGGTGTCAACTTGTTTTTTTTGTATCTTAATGTAGTTGTATTTTTAGTTTTTGCTCTTTCTTATTGGCAAGATCGGCGTAAGATTATCAACGGATTTTTATTTAATTGTTTCTTATTTTCAGTTTTTATTACCTTACTCTACTTTAGTTTTACAACCTATAATCGAGTTTTAGTGATGATTTCATTAGTCTTTTTAGTCATCTTGGGATTGATTGGTGTCTTTGGAGCCTTCGCGTTAATGGTGGCCTCTTTTGTAAATGCTCGTATTTTGATAAAAAAAGAAGGGGCTCGTTTTTCAAATTTTTTAACGTTATTTTTAGGTCTTGCGATTTTAGGTTTGTTAGTTCTCTCATCAACTATCTTGGCAAACTATTTACCTGAATTTATGAAGGATATTACTGGATTTTTAATTTTATTGTTCTTATATTTTTTATTCAATTTTATGAACTTTTTCATCGCCTCATTTATTTATCAAATTTATCGTCCAAGATTAGATAAAGATTTTATTATTGTTTTAGGCAGTGGATTAATTGACGGGTATATCGTCCCACCTCTGCTGCAAAATCGAATTAATGTCGCAATGAATTTTTATTTTAAGCAATCGAAGGCCCACAGGCCACCTAAACTTTTGTTTTCAGGCGGACAAGGTGGGGATGAAAAAATACCTGAAGCTGTAGCGATGCAACAGTATGCATTAAAAAACGGGATTCCTCTTGAAGATACTTTACTAGAGGATCAATCTGTTAATACTTTAGAAAATATGGTTTTTTCAAAAAAAATCATGGATAGTTTAAAGGGTGACAATCAGTACAAAAGCTTATTTGCCACTAATAATTTCCATCTTTTTAGAGCTGGAATATACGCTAAACGTGCTGGCTTAACTAGTCAAGGGATTGGTTCGAAAACAGCTTTTTATTATTGGCCTAATGCAATGATTCGTGAATTTATTGCTATTCTTGCGTTATATAAAAAATGGCATCTCGCTGTCATTATCGTCATGGCGCTGATAACTATCGCATTAAGCATTATTGGTTATTTTTTTACATGAGTACACAACTTTCCAATCCTTCGGGGTTGGATTTTTTTGTAAAAAAAACACCTCCAATGAATGAAGGTGATTTGGATGTTGTAACTTGTTTTTATTTAGTTGAATCAATGCCTATTGTTTTAGTTAAAATGTTGCTGCGAACAACAAAATACAATAAAGCAATCTGAATAGGTGTCATAATCAAATTTTGAAGAATTCTAGCTGGAAAAATTACAATCATTGCCTTGTCGTAAATCATCGACAACCAAAGTGTATTGAGCCCTAAATTAATCACGATTGTCACCGTAATAACTGCTAACGCCACACGTAATAAAGTTTTAGGCTTTTTGTATAAAAAGAGTCCATAAACTGCTGCCGTTAAAAAGGCCGATAATGTAAATCCAGGGAAAAATGGTGCTGTTCTAGCAAATAGTGAAATCCCAATAATATCGGTCATTGCAACCGCAACGCCAGATAACCAAGGACCAAAAAGCATCCCCATAATAGCAATGGGTAAAAAATCAAATCCAATTCGAACAATTGGGGTCTCAATCGAAACAAATCGGGTTAAAACTAGCTGTAAAGCCATTAATAAACCCATTGTTGCAATTGTTTTTGCGTCTAACTTTTTTTTGAACATTTGAAGATCTCCTTTAAGAGCTCCCACACATAAAAACTTTATGCAGCGAATGCAAAAATAAAACCGCAAATGATTTTTCAATCATTTTTCGTCTGAGGGCAACATCCCATCCCATCAGCACTTAACGCTTTATTTCCTACTCTGTTTATTTTTAGATTTTCTCGTATGAGAAAATCCTCTCTTACTATAGCATATGGTTTTCATAAGTTCTACTTTATTTCACTAAGTCATTTATTTTTTATTTTGTTGTTGACAAATTGACAACTGACCTGTATATTAAGAATCAAGTTAACAAACAATGAGAATAACATTAAATCACAATGAAAAGGAAAGTACGTTTTACAAACACTTATAGAGAGCCCTGAAAGATTGCTGAAAAAGGGTAGTGGGAAGAAAGCTGAAAATGGCCTTGGAGTGAAGCAGTTGAATTGTAGAACTTCTACTTTAGATTGCTACGGGAGCACCCGCTATCGTGCCACAGTATGCAAAATAAAATTATTTTAAGTACTGGTTAAGGTAAAACGAGCAATCGTTTTATAAAAAAAGGTGGTAACACGAATACATAATTGTACTCGTCCTTTAAATGGTTGGCTTCAATCATTTAAAGGACGAGTTTTTTTATTTTATATCGATAAACGCAGTGACGAGAAAAGTACACTTGAAATTTCATTCTAACAGAGAGCCTGTATGATGCTGAAAAGGGCGAATGAAAAGCAAGTCGAAAATGGCCTCTGAGGCGGGATACCGAGTGGATTTTCCATTAGGCTATCATGGGTGCACCCATTAACGTGCTAGAGTATCGGAAGCATGTCTTCTCGTACTTGATAAGGGATTTCTTGTAAAGGAAATCTAAAAAAAGGTGGTAACACGAACGTTAAATTCGTCCTTTTAAAATCAACTTACATTGATTTTAAAAGGACGTTTTTTTATTTTAAATTATCTTGAAGGTGGGAATAGTATGATTCAATTGGAACAAGTAAGTGTCACATTCAAAACAAAGGATCAACAAATTACTGCTGTTGAGCAAGTTGACTTAACTGTTGAAAAAGGCGATGTCTTTGGAATTGTCGGTTATAGTGGGGCTGGAAAAAGTACGCTCGTCAGAACCATCAACCTGCTCCAACGTCCAACTAGCGGAAAAGTAATCGTTGCTGACCGCGATCTTTTAAGCCTCACTCCTAAAGAACTTCGAACGGCACGTAAAAAAATAGGCATGATTTTTCAACATTTTAATTTAATGGCTTCTCGAACAATTGCTGATAATGTGGCTTATCCTTTAAAACATTCATCATTATCAAAAAAAGAGCTGAGTGAAAAAGTCTCTGGTCTACTTGAATTGGTTGGTTTATCAGATAAACATAACGCGTATCCTTCCCAACTTTCAGGAGGACAAAAACAACGTGTTGCCATTGCTAGAGCTTTAGCAAATGATCCTGAGGTTCTCCTTTGTGATGAGGCTACTAGCGCGTTGGATCCCAAAACAACGTCATCAATCTTAGCGCTTTTAAAGGAGCTCAATCGAAAATTAAATTTGACGATTGTGATTATCACTCATGAAATGCAAGTTGTAAAAGAAATTTGCACTAAAGTTGCGGTAATGGAAAAAGGTCGCGTCGTTGAAGAAGGAAATTTAGTCCAAATTTTTACCCAGCCTAGAAAACCCATCACTAAAGATTTTATTAATACTGCGACTCATGTAGATCAAGGATTAGAAACTATTTTAACCCATCCTAGTTTGTTGGATTTACAGCCGAACGACATTCTTGCGAAAGTTTCTTATGTAGGTGCTACAACAAGTGAACCTTTGATTGCTCATCTCTATTCTCAATTTACAATTTCGACCAATATTTTATTTGGCAATATTGAAATTTTACAAGACACTCCGATTGGGAATTTAATTGTTATCTTTTCAGGGGAAAAAATCAAAAGTAATCAAGCACTCGCTTATCTGGTTTCTAAAGATATTAAAGTCGAAATAATTGAACATCAACAAAACGTTATTTCGTTGCCACGCAAACAAAAAATTAGTTGATTTACAAAAGGAGTGAAAACAATGTTGGATTCATTAGCTAGCTATTTTAAAAATATTCCCCCTTTAAAAGAGGAATTTATTGAAAGTACGATTCAAACGTTATACATGGTCAGCGTTACAGCCATTATTGCAGGAATTTTAGGAATTATCTTAGGGGTAATCTTAGTTGTAACAGATGCTAATGGAATTCTAGAAAATAGAGGAATTTACACCACTCTAGATAAAATCATTAATGTCTTTCGGTCAATTCCATTTATTATTATGTTAGCCGTTATCGTCCCATTTACACGCTTACTAGTAGGAACTTCCATTGGCACCACAGCAGCAATTGTTCCTCTTGTTATTGGAACGGTTCCCTTTTTTGCTAGACAAATTCAAAACGCCTTAGTGGAAGTTGACTCTGGCGTGGTTGAAGCAGCTCAAGCGATGGGGTCTAGTCCTTTAGAAATTATTTTCCGCGTTTATCTAAAAGAAGGGTTAAATGGTATTATTCGCGCTTCTTCAGTAACCATTATTAATTTAATCGGACTAACTGCCATGGCTGGAGCAATTGGAGGCGGTGGATTGGGAAATTTAGCTATTTCAAAAGGATACAATCGATTCCAAAATGATGTCACGCTCGTGGCAACTTTAATCATTTTAATTTTAGTCTTTATTAGTCAATTTATCGGAAATTTCTTAATTAAACGAACAAGCCATTCTTAAAAAAACAATTAAAAAGGAGTTTTACAACATGAAAACAATAAAAAAATTAACGATTTCTACTTTACTAATTTTAGGTGCTTTCTTCATTACCGCATGTGGCGGTACGCAAGCAAAAGAAAAAACGACTACTGTCAAACTAGGTGTTGTTGGAGATGATTCTGATGTTTGGGATGACGTTAAAGAGCGTTTAAAGAAAGACAATATTCAATTAGAAATTGTAAAATTCACGGATTACACACAACCGAATGCCGCTTTAAATGAAGGTGAAATTGATCTAAATTCTTTTCAACATCAAATTTTCCTGGATTCTTACAACAAAGACCACGGAACAGACTTAGTCCCTATTGGGGAAACTGTTATTGCACCATTAGGCATTTATTCTGAAAAGATTAAAGATGTAAAAGAACTAAAAAAAGGAGATATTGTGGCCATTCCAAATGATGTTACTAATGGTGGACGCGCGCTTTTATTGCTACAAACAGCCGGCTTAATCAAAGTAGACCCTGCTGCTAAACAAACACCCACAGTTAAAGACATTACCGAAAATAAACTCGATCTTGAAATTAAAGAACTTGATGCTGCTCAAACTGCTCGTGCATTAAGTGACACAACGGTTTCACTCATTAACAGCGGAATGGCTGTCGATGCAGGATTTGTTCCTAATAAAGATGCGATTTTCCTAGAACCAGTAAATGAAACATCAAAACCTTATATCAATATCATTGTTGCCAAGAAAAAGGATAAAGATAATAGCATTTATCAAAAAATCGTTAAAGCTTATCAGTCCCCTGAGACCGTTAAATTACTTGAAAAAACAACTAAAGGTTCCTCTACACCTGTTTGGGAAGATGCTAAAAAATAACCACAAAAAGGATGAAAAATATGACAATCAATTTAATTGAAACAGACTTAACAACTGAATTAAAAAATGGTGCTGCTGAAGTTATCGCATTACGTCGATATTTCCATCAACACCCCGAAGCAAGTTTAAAAGAATTTGAAACCATTAAACGCATTAAAGCTGAACTTACGAAAATTGGGATTCCATATGAATCAGTTGGTGAGACCGGTGTCCTTGGAACCATTCAAGGTGGACTTGGTGAAGGAAAAACTATTTTGTTACGAGCAGATATTGATGCCCTTGAGTTGGCAGATGCAAAAGATGTTCCTTATAAATCAGTGCATCCAGGTTTAAATCATGCTTGTGGTCACGACGGACATACCGCTGCTTTACTTGGCGCAACGAAATTATTAAAGAGTCACCAATCTGAATTTTCAGGAACCATTAAACTCGCTTTTCAACAAGCCGAAGAAATCGGTGCTGGGGCTAGACAGTTTGTTGAGGGGAATTTTGTTCAAAATGTAGATCAAGTTTTTGGACTCCATTTGGATTCAAGTGTTGACGTTGGCAAACTTGTTACGACTAAAGGAGCTACAAATGCTTCTTGTGATATTTTTAAACTTACGATTAAAGGAGAATCTGGACATGCTGCTAGGCCAGATTTAGGAAGAGACGCACTCTTAACAGCTGCAGCTATTACGGTTGAACTCCAAAGTATTGTGGCTAGAGAAGTCAGCCCCTTAGACAACGCGGTGGTGGCTGTTGGTGTTTTAAATGCTGGCACTCGCTACAATATTATCGCAAATGAAGCTTCGTTAGAAGGAACGGTCCGTACTTTCAGCCACGAAACTCGCCATTTCGTATTAGACGCTGTTAAACGCATTGCAACTGACGTAGCGAAGGCTCACCGCACCTCTTTAAGCTTTGAAAATTATAATGCAGCAGCTCCCTTGATTAATCACCCTGTTGCAACCCATTTTGCTGAACAGATTGCGAATGATATGGTTGGTGCTGAAAATGTGATTACTGATAACCCGAAAAGTTTAGGAGCCGACGATTTTGCCGATTTTCTAGCCGTTAGTGAAGGAGTCTACGCACGTGTTGGAACTAGAAATCCTGAAAATCCTGACACTTGGTATGGTCATCACCATGAAAATTTTGATATTGATGAACGAAGTTTAGTTTTAGCAACAGAATTTCACGTTCGATACGCTCTTAATTATTTACAAAAATAATCTTATCTGATGGAAAAGGCTCAGTTACTAATTCATAGTAGCTGAGCCTTTTAATTGTTAAATGTCTAAAATTTTAGTTTCAACCTCATTGGTTATCGTTCGCCAATCTGCAAATCCTGCTCCCAAACCTCTTAATAATATTTCTCCAGTGCCGATATTGGTTGCTAACGGAATCTCGTAAACGTCACTTAATCGAATTAATGCAGTCACATCAGGTTCATGAGGCTGGGCTGCTAATGGATCTCTTAAAAAAATCACCATATCGATCTTATCTTCTGAAATCAGAGCACCGATTTGTTGGTCGCCTCCTAATGGGCCTGATTTAAATCGATGAACGGCTAATCCAGTTTCTTCAATAATTCTCAAACCAGTTGTACCAGTTGCATAAAGAGTATGCTCTTTTAATATTTCTCGATAAGCCGTTGTTAATTCAATCATCAGCTTTTTTTTACGGTCATGCGCAATTAATGCAATATTCATTTGAATACCCCCCTATTTATTGTAAGCCCTTTTAAAAACTATATCATATAAATAAAATTTAATAAACACCTCAACAAACACTTTAAATTAAACAATACCATCCATAACACTAATAATTAAATAACATAAAAATGAGAATAAGATTAATCTGAAAGCGCTTTTAAATAAATGCATTGCCACTGATTTAATAAAAAAAGATTATGTGTTTATCATTTTAATTTCAGCTATTCTAGGTATACTACCTAAGTAGTCCAAACTAAATCTTTTTTATTTTTATTACTCTTTTCTCCCCCTATTGAAAAGAGTCACTCCCCCTAGCTACCTCTTTGAGAGGTAGCTTTTTTTGTAGCTTTGTTTCTTTTTCAGTTATCGATAAAAGTAGCTTTAGTTTTTCTTAAGAAAAATAGCAAACTTTGGTCATAGTTTCTTCATATTTATTGGGTATTATTATCTTACAACCAACAAACAACCAACTTTTTTATTTTTCATTTACCTTATACTCCTCCAAAGTTAAGGTAACCAACTCCTTTTTGGCCACTCCTAGTGAGTGGCCTTTTTTATTTAAATAAAAAAAATCCATTTAATAAAATGGATTTTATAACTTTATTTTAAATTAGATTTACAGCATTTAAACACAATAAATTTAATGGCAATCGCCACTAACGCACCACAGGCAAAAATATCTAAATAATAAAACAAACGATTGGCTTGGTATACAGTTGTATCACGTAAAACCACGCTAATTAAAATAATCGAAACAATCGCCATAAAATTTGTCGTTTCATAGTAAGGTTGCTTTTTAGAGAATGGATTCGACTTAATAAAGCGAACAATAGAATGCAAAACAATTCATCTTCTTTCCATAAAATATAAATGCGTCATTTCAAACAAACACCATATTAACACAGAACAATTAGAGAAGATAGTCCTTTTACTTAAAAAAATAAATTGTCAAAAAAAGAAGTTAATTTGCATGTAAAAAGGTTCTCTTTTTATCCTATCAAATCCAATTCTTAATTTTATTTTTACTCTTTTAATCCTTACTAACTACCCAATTTTTATATTTTTTTGCATCGAATACTCTTTCATCCAATTCACCTTTTAATTCTTCTATTACTTTTACCACTAGAGGAGACACATTCTCTGCTGATAAATCGCTAATTTCTACCCAAATCGGACCTGCTGAATCATTAGTTTCATGGGTAGGTTCAGGGAGCTTGTCATATTTTTTTATTACTTTGATCGTGTAAAGCACGAATATATGATGGATGATGTCATCCGTACTATTATCCTCTATAAAGACATCATAGCATCTAGAATGTCCATAATTACTCACACCGTATCCTGTCTCTTCCATTATTTCTCTAACTAATGTTTCTGTTAGGCCTTCACTTTCCTTTTGACTCCCTCCTGGCAGATCAAATCGATTCTTATATGGACCTATTTTTTTCTTGATACATAATAAGTGTCCATTCGCATAAGCCACACCATACACACCAAAATGCTTTTTATGAACCATGTTTCTACGCCCCCTTTTCTAACTAAACAAAAGCAACTTGAGTGGTTCTCGTCAAGTTGCTTAATCCAATATAAACTTTCATTGTCAGTAAATCCCATACGCCTTATACTCAATACTCAATTGTTTCATTTCCAACTAGCACATCAGCTTCTTCTATTCGATGCAATCTTTGGTACCTAACATAAACAAGTATCGCTAATAAAAAGCCCACTAACGTGACACCTGCATTGAAAATCATGACAAGTTTTATATTTACTTCACTCAAATTCCCAGTAATCAAAGGAATCAGCATCACTGAAAATGAAGTCATTAAAGTATAGTAACTTGTCATCTGCCCTTTGTTCCTTGGAAATAACTGTAGCAACAACGTCAATGCCAGTTGCCAAATACCACCTGACGAGAATAGCCCAATGCCAAATGCTGCAATACTCGCGCCTACTTCTGTTGGGAAAATGAGAACAAATACTAACACTAAAAAAGAAGCCAATGTACAGCTTAAAATAACAAGAATCGGTTGCACCCATTTTTTTACAATAAAAGCTGTCAGAAAAACAGATACTAATGATCCAACGCTGTATAGGCTGATCAGCATTAAAGAATTGCTTTTCACCATTCCGGCAATTTCCTCTGCATACTGTGGCAACCACAGGACAATAATATTAAATGTCGATACTGAAGTAAAACCAAACAAGATAAGCGCAGTGCCTTCTAACCAAAATTTTGGTTTTCCGTTTAGATGAATAACAGGAGTCTGTTGCTTCTCTTTCGCCACAGTTCCAAGAGCTGGGAATTTCTGTTGCGACATAAATACTAGATTAGCACAAATCACTCCTAAACATAAAATAAAACTGATGCCATAATAAAATTGATTTGTTAATAATACCCCTACTAGAATTGGCAAAATAAATTGACCTGCTGAAATAAAAGCCTTATTTAAAACACTCATAAAACCACTAGAATCAGGGTATGCTTCCATCAAAGCTGGATAAGTTCCAGTGTCCAATAAAGCATTAGCAAAGCCTGCAAACAAGGTAAAAAAACTTGCAATCCAAATAGAATTGCTGATTAATATACCTCCAAAAAAAACAACATAACTCGCCATTCCCATTAAAACAATCCGTTTGCGACCAAATTTATCTGACATTCGTCCAGCAAAGTATAAAATCAAAATGCGACCTAAACCGATTGAAGAGATTACCAAAGACATACCCGCAGCCGTCGTACCAAATTGCTTCATTAATGGTACCATATTTTGTGCTAAAATAATGGCCGCCATTCCTTGTAAGATATAATTAATATACAAAGACATGACCGTTGGAAAATAAGGATTTTTACGCATCTTGGTTTTTCTCTCCTATCAGTTGATATTGGTTTTATTAAATACTATCGTGTAGAACATTTAACATTGAACGTAACTCCGCTACTGGAACTTGACCAGGTGCAGATGCTTGTTTTGCTGCTCCAAAGGTCATAGCAGAACCAAAAGTTTCACCCGCAATGCGGCTGACAACTCCCATGCCTCCCATTGACATGGTGACGATTGGACGATCTGCATACTTTTCTTTCATTGTATTGGTTGCAGATAACAACGTTAGTACATCTTCTGTTGACGTTGGCATAACAGCAATCTTACAAATATCCGCTCCCAGTTCTTGCATTTTACGTAGTCGGTTGATGATTTCTTCTTTTGGAGGCGTCTTGTCAAAATCATGGTTGCACATCACAACTTTCACTTGATGATTTTGTGCTTTAGCAACAGTGGCTTTCACTTCAGCATCTCCCATAAATAATTCGATATCAACTAAATCCACTAAACCACTTTCCATCATCATTTCATTTAATTGGAAATAATAAGTTGATGGAACCTCTCGTTCGCCGCCTTCTTTTTTTGTTCTAAATGTAAATAAAATCGGTGCTTCTTTTAAAATCTCTCTAATTTTAACGCCTATTTTTTTGACTTCTGCTAGTTTTTCAACTTCTTCAAAAAAATCAACACGCCATTCAACAATATCTAAATCCAATTCTAGTAAGTTGTTAGCTTCTTCAAGTAATTCAGCTACCGTTTTCCCCACCATTGGAACACAAATCTTAGGTGCCCCACTACCTAATGTGACATTTTTTATCGTAACAGTTTTCATTCCAATTCATCCTTTACGTTGCATTTTTTAGAATAACAACTCATTTTATTTTGAAAATACCTTATTATACCTTACGTAAATAATAATCGCTAGCAAAAATCCAACTAAGGCAATGCCAACATCAAACAACATAATATTAGCGACACTTGTTTTAGACATTTGTCCGGTAATTAAAGGAATTGTAAAGGACGCAATACTTCCTGCTGTGTAGAAAATACCGGTAACCGTCCCTTTACCTGCTGGGAACATCTCTGACATCACTGTTAAACCTAATTGCATGACGCCACCAGCAGCGCTGAATCCAATCACAAATGCACCAATCATGCAGACAAGAGGAGTTGGGAATAACCATAGGATTAATAAGGAAACAAAGGAAATAAACGTATAGATCACTAAAAATTGAATAGGTTTGAACATTTTTTTAACTAATGCTGATGTTATAAAAACACAAAGCAGTGAGCCAATACTGTAATAACTAATTAACGCTCTAGAGGCAGTGTCTCCCATTCCTGCAACTTCTGATCCATATTTCGTCAGCCATTGACTGACAAGGTAGAAGGTAGCTTGTGAGATATAACCATATAAAATAAAACACAGACCTTCAACGGCAAATTTCACTTTTTTAACTGGCTTTGCTGCTACTGTTTGAACTTCTTCCAATTCCGCTTCTTCATTAACGGCTTTGCCTTTTTGATCTGGAAAGGGTTTATTAAAAAGATAGATTGCATTTGCTACAAAAATAGCAATGGCAATAACAAAAGACCAACCATACCAAGCTCCTGTTGAGATAAGCAATCCTACAATCAATGGCAAGGCGAATTGACCTGCTGAAATAAAGGCTTTAATAATAACATTCGCTGTTCCAGGTGATTCTGGAAAAGATTCCATTAACGCTGGATACGTGCCTGAATCCATAAAGGAATTGGCAATCCCTGCTAATATTCCAAAGAAATACGCGACTGCAATACTTGGACTAAATAAAATTCCGACAAAAAAAGCGATATAGGTCAACATACCAAGATACACAAACGGCTTTCTTCCAAATTTATCCGATAATGCTCCTGAAACAAATAGCACTAATAAGCGTCCAATTCCAAGTGAAGAAATCACAATTGCTACTCCAGCATCATCTGTTCCCCATTGACTTCCTAATGCTCCCATATTTTGGGCTAAAATTAAAACACCCATACCATGAACGAAGTAGTTAATATACAAACTAATCGCTGTGGGCATATATTTATTTTTCATTATTAATCTCCTTAATTTATATTTGTTTATTATTTCACAATGATTATTACTTCTAGTTAATAATACCTACTTTTATAAAAGAAGCCCAAACCTACTGATTCAGGCCTTTTTATTCAATAAAAATTTAATTAAATAACAACTCACGAATATAGTCAACAGGCATTTCTTCGCCTGTCCATAATTCAAATGCTGCTGCACCTTGCCACAGCATCATCCCTAATCCGTTTACCGTTTTACAGCCTTGCTTTTTGGCTAATTTCAATAATTTAGTTTCACTTGGAACGTAGACAACGTCAGCAACAACCAGCTCTTTGCGTAACATTGTTGGATCCGTAATTAAACTTTCCTCTTGTAAGGGTTTCATGCCAACACCTGTTGCATTTGTAAAAATAGCACTTGTCGCAATTTCTTTGCGTAGTTGTTCTTCATCACTAATATCGTATAAAGTTGCTTTACAATCCGTTTTTTCATTAATCATTGAAACGGTTCGTTCTGCATTTTTGTAGAAATCATCTTTACGATTAAAAATAGCCAACTCCTTAACGCCATCCAGTGCAGCTTGGATACAAATAGCCGTTGCCGCTCCTCCTGCTCCACAAATCGTCATTTTCTCTCCGATAATCGATACATCTGCTTGTTGTAAACCACGCATAAATCCTGTTCCATCTGTAATATGTCCTGTTAAAACCCCATCATCATTGACGATTGTGTTAACGGCTCCCACCATTTCTGCAGCTGGAGACAATTTATCCAAATGGCTTAAAACAGCTTGTTTATTCGGCATTGAGATGTTTGAACCGCGCATGCCTAGCGCACGAATGGCTTGAATGCCATCTGCTAATTGATTATTTCCAACTTCAAAAGCAAGATAAGCATAATCTAAACCTAATTTTGCAAATGCTTCGTTGTGCATAGTTGGTGATAAGCTGTGTCTGATTGGTGTTGCCATTAATCCAATTAAAATGGTGTGTCCGTTTAATCTTTCTGTCATGTTAAGTTGCTCCTTTTTTATTAACGTTTATTGGTAACTATATTGTTTCAATGATTGACGACCCTTTTCTCGGTCTACTTGATGAACGGTTGTTAAAATATCGCGAGCCTCTTTTGTCCCTTCATATATACGGCGGGCTACTTTGCTATCGCCAAGATTAACAACTGTTGCTCCACTCTCTTTTTGATAAGACATTAAAGGTTCCATTAATGGACGCTCTGCCTTCATACCCAAGCAAACAAATCCTAAGTCAAAAGGAATATCGACTTCTTCTCCCTGTTGCATTACTGTAAAGGAAGCTTCATTTACTTGTGTCAATGCTGTTTCAGTATACGTAGCCACTCCATGACGTTGAATAATGTCCATCATTGAGATACGTGTAATCATATCTAAATCTTTACCTAATGTTGGTTGCATTTCAACAATCGAAACAGATTCCGCATGTCGTTCTGCATAATACTCTACAACATCTAAGCCGACTGCGCCACCACCGATAACAGCAATTCGTTTTCCAGTAAATTCTTGGAAATTTTCCATATTGTTTAGTAAATCAAAAATTGAAAATACCTTACGATTTGGGTTTTCAAGCTGTTCTTGCAAACCTTTGATTGGAGGCAACAAAGGTTTTGCGCCTGTTGCATTCACAACAATATCCGGTTTAATTTTTTCAATCATTTCTACTGTTGCTTTGGTCTGTAAGTGAATCGTTAAGTTGGGCAATTGTTTGGCTCTCTCTTTTAAATAAATAACATAATCATCAATTCTTCGCTTATCAGGTAAGCGAGCGATTTCATGTGCTAAACCTCCTAGATAAGCTTTCGCTTCAAATAATATTACTTCAACGCCAACCTCTGCTGCAGTTGTAGCTGCTTCAAGAGCTGCAGTACCACCGCCAATAACGACCATCTTCAGATGATTTTTTACTTGATGCTCTTTGTAGGCATCCTCGTAAATCACATCTGGATTAACCGTACAACGTAAGGGACGAGATTTGGCAATGCGATGATCTGCACATCCAATGTTGCAAGAAATACACTTACGCAATAACTGTTCTTCACCATTTTTCACCTTATTGACCCAGTTAGGTTCAGCAATTAACCCACGACCCATTGCTAATAAATCTGCATCGCCTTTTAGTAAAATATCATTGGCAATTTTAGGACTGCGGATATTTCCTGAGGTAATCGTCACTTTGCCAAATTTCTCCTTCACAGCTTTTGCCATATAAGAGCGCCAACCATCAGCCAAGTTCATCTGGTCGATTTGATATTGAATGCTGTCATTTAACGCTGCCGAAACATTTAGAATGTCAATCTCTTCTACAAAATAGGTTAATAAATCTAGGGTGTCTTCTAATGTATTTCCACCTTCTAATAATTCATCCGCACTAAAACGGAGACAAATCGGGTAATGTGGGCCAACTGCTCTTCGAACTTCCTCAACAATTAATTTGGCAAAGCGCGAACGATTTTCTGGGCTTCCGCCAAATTCATCTGTTCGTTGATTGTACAGCGGCGATAAGAATTGGCTCACTAAGTAAGAATGGCCTGCATGAATTTCAACACAGTCAAAGCCGGCACGTTGCGCGCGATTGGCTGCTTCACCATATTTTTTTACGATTTCTAAAATCTCTTCTTTTAAAAGAGGACGAGGAACGGCATTTCCTTTTTTAGAAGGAATATTGGAAGCTGAAACAGCTTGTTTTCCTTCTAAGCGTAGACCATATGCTGAGGCTCCCGCATGATTGATTTGAACTGAGGTACAAGCACCATACGAATGCATGACTTCATTAAATTTCCATAAGCCAGGTAGATACTGATCATTATCAATTCGGAGCTGCGTCGTTCCATTAGTCCCCATTGGATAGTCGATACAAGCGTTCTCTAATGTAATCAAGCCTGTTCCACCTTTTGCACGTTGTTCATAATAGGTAATATGTTCATTGTTGAACGAACCGTCCATATTGGCGAAATTGGTTCCCATCGGAGGCATAATCACACGATTTTTAAGTGTCATACGTTTAACTGTCAATGGTTCAAAAATTGCTTCATAATTTTCCATTTATTAAATCCTCCTGTTAAATTCATTAATATAACGATGTATTGCTCTCTATTTCACAATTAAATTGTAACGTGAAATTTTCTATTAATCTAATGCATATTTTTATATTTATTGATAGAATAAAACTATCAATAAAAATAGAGAGGTGATAAAATCATGAATTTGAAACAACTTTATTATTTAAAAACATTAGCAAGAACACAACATATGACGCAAGCTGCCGAATTATTAGCGATTACTCAGCCTAGTTTAAGCCATTCTATGGCTGAACTTGAAAAAGAACTTGGAACTTTTTTATTTGAAAAGCAAGGACGTAACATTCGTTTAACTAAATACGGTGACTTCTTTTTGTCCTATGTAGAACGTTCACTAGATGAATTGGAACGCGGTGAAAAAGCCTTAAAAGAATTAACTAGTCCAGACAAGGGCCACATTGATTTAGCTTTTATCTATACTTTAGGTGCTCATTTTGCTCCTCTTTTATTAAAAGAATTTTCGACTCACCCAGACTATCAACAAATCTCATTTTCATTAAGTCAAGGCAACACAAAAGACCTATTAACTCATTTAAAAAATGAAACCATTGATATCGCTTTATGCTCTATGGTGGTTCCTGATGAACAAATCCATTTTGAACGAATTGCAGAAGAAGAGGTCGTACTAATTGTTCCAATTCATCATCCTTTAGCCGAACTTGAAGAGATTGATTTAGCTGACACGGCTCCTTATCCATTTGTCTTTTTTAATAAAAAAAGTGGCTTACGTCCTATTGTTGACAGTATGTTGGCTGAAGTAAATATCTCACCTAAAATCGTTTGCGAGGTAGAAGAAGACCATACTTTAGCTGGTTTTGTGGCTTTTGGACATGGGATTGGTATTTTACCTCGGATAGCAGCATTGGATTATTACGCGGTTAAAATTATTTCGATTAAAAATCCAAGCTACCATCGCTTTATTTATGCCGCTACCTTGAAAAACCACTATTTAGCACCTGCTACACGCTTATTTCGCGATTTCGTCGTAAATTATGGCCAAACATTTTTTCTTCATAAACCTTAATTTTTCCCATAAAAAAAAAGCTCTCCATAAAAAGAGAGCTTTTTTTAATAACGGTAAACAACTTGTGCGCCAAATGGCATTAATGCTAACTTGGCTAGTTTAAAACTTTGCATCCCAAAAGGAATCCCTACAATCGTGATACACAAAATCACACCGCTAACTACATGAGCAAATGCTAATGGTAAACCACTTATAATCAACCAAATAATATTCACCACTAGTGAAAAAGAATTTCCTCCGTAGACAACTTCTTTTCCAAAAGGAAAGAAGGTTAGTCCTGCTAGTTTAAAACACTGTTTGCCAATTGGAATGCCAATAATGGTAATTGACCATAAACATCCCGCTAAAATCCAGCCTAAACCGGAAACTAATCCACCAAAAATAAACCAAATAGCATTTCCTAGGCAACTCATTAAAACACGTCCTTCATTATTTATCTATATTATTTACTATAACATCTGCCTTATTTTTCTACAACAAGTTCGCTGAGAGCAATGCAATCAACCATAAATGAATAGGGTAGAAAAAATAAAAAAAGTATTTTGAAAATAAATTGTTCATTCCACGTTTGCCATTGTATAAATAAATAAACGGCAACACTGTAATGAACATAAAGTCTGAATTATAAGCTAGCATATCTAGTGTCTCATATAACGTTGGATAACTAACAAAACTCATACTAAACAATACTACTGACATCACTAAATAAAGAACATTTCGTACTTTAGGTTTATTGCGACATAAGTAGGTAATTAGCATAAAGGGTAATTCTACCATACCGCCTTCGGTAAAAATAATCCCCAGAGCCAATACCAAAATACTTGCTAAAATCAAGAAGCTTTTTTTTAACCCCGACGATTGTTTCGATACTAAACTAATTAAATAAAGCATAGCAATTCCTGTTGCTAACGTAAGAAAAATATTGTTATGAACTACAATTGCTGGATTCTGAATGAGCCAATTGATTACTCGATTGCCGATTTCCATAAAAATGGCCATTCCTGTTAAACGTAATAAATAACTTTTACGATTCCTTGTATAATGAAATCCCTCTACTGCCATATAACAAAAGAAAACACCTACACATCGTGTTAAGACATGAAATATCCCTCCAACTTCTGGGGGAACAAAATACCCAATATGATCTAAAACCATTAAAATGGCCATCATAAACTTTAATGTAGTTCCTGACATTCTTATAACTCCTCCACTTTTCAAAAAACTGTTATTTTATTAGATATTAAGAATACCATATAGCTTAGGTCTTCTTCCTTTTATTGTGGTGACATTTCTTCTATTTGACCTTACATTTTTAATAGTTTATTTCTACGTTCATATCGTTATCTTTCTTTCGATAGAAGTTGTATACTTAGCGTAGCTTATCTTTACCTAAGTTTTGCAATGCAATTGAATTAGGAGGGATTTTATGTTGACGAAGGATGCAGGCGGTTACCAAAATCGTGAAAATTTTCAAGAGTTAAAAAGTAAAAATGTTTTTGATGCAACCGTCAACAAAGCGAAACAACATAAAATTAAAGAAAAAGAACAAGAAGAGGCTAAGAAATTTAGTGATAAAAAAGAATAGAAAAGCGACTTGATTTAAGAATGTTCATTTCTTAGATCAAGTCGCTTTTATTGGTTTTCTTGGTAAATTTTATAGAATCGCAGATTGATTGGGTCGCTTAATTGTTTAGAACTTCAATTCCTGTTTTTTGAAAGCCTAAAATTTCAAATTCATAAATTCTAGCTACTTTACCGGTTTGTTCTGCTTTATTTAACTGTAGTTTTACATATCTTGCCTCTGTTAATGGTATCGTGTCTTCTGTTACACCTGCAGTATTTTTTTCACGCTGAACTACTTGAGTCCAATTTTGGTTGTCTTGGCTAACAAGTATCTCATAATCTCTACTATTCCATTCTGGATTTTCACCACCAGCTTCAGCATGGGCAGTCTTAAATCCGATAATGGACGTAAGCTTGCCTAGATCAACCATCATCCACGGGTGATCGTTTCCATTATCACACCATTTTGTTTGAAGTTTGCCATCTAATGCTTGCTTTGGTGATTCATTAGTAGATGTAAAGCCTGAAGCTGTTGCATTAATAGCTGTTAAAGACAAATTAACTAACGGTTCAGTAAAGCTATCGTCGTAAACAGTGATATAATTTTCCTTTGTTGCTGTCGTACTTCCTGCTTGGTTGCTTGCCGATAACTGAACCGTGTATTTTCCAGCTTTACTAAACGCTGTTTCGACTTGTTTTTCGTTACTCTTGTCAGGAGTTCCTCCTTCTATTGTCCAGTCTAATTTTTCTGCTGACAAAGAAGAGGTACTCGTCAAGGTTACTTTTTCACCAACTTTTACAAATGATTTATTTGCTGTAAAATTAGCTTGAGGTGCCTGTAAGTCCGTAAAGGCAAAGGATACTTGACTTGCTTGGTCCAGATGCTCCAATTGATTCTTATCTACCGGTACAATAATATAATTTAATTGATTCGTACTTGGACGTTTTTGTTTCGTTAGATAATAGGCCGTATTTGCTGTTGATCCTTCAAACTGTCTTTCACCTTGCTCATTTATACGGTAAATATTATATATTGAAGTAGCATCACCTTTTGATTCCCATTTTAGGCGCAGGTTTGCATAAAGGTCTTCTTCAATTGATTGTCCTGCAATCGTTGCATTTTCTACAGGGCTCACTACTAATGGGGTTTCATCTAGAATAGCAAATTGCCCTAAATTAATTTTAGTGCTTGCTTCTGTCGTTCCGTTTATCGTTAAAGAGATTGTGTCAATCGTTTTATTTTGGAAACGATTCAACTCAAAACGAGTTTCTGTCCAAGACCCAATTGCGTTCGTAGTTCCCTTGATTGTTACAGGTACTGTCTCATTTTTAAAATTCAGTTTCAAGGTCATTTCTGCTGGACCTTTTGAAACAATTTTTGCGACTTCATTCCCCGTTAGGAGCAATTCACTTTTGTATAGCTTCATTGTTGTTTCACCTTGTGGAATGGTTGAACCTGTTAAAGCAATAGACGAACCGCCATTAAAAGCGTCGCTATAATCAATGTCCGCTTTTAATTGATTGCCTTTGTTGTCCAAAATCCAACGATAGGTTGGCATTACATCTTGAATACTGCGATTGTTAAAGGTTCCTTCTTTACTTAGATTGCCATTTTGATAAAAACGATCTCCGTTTCCTACATTAAAATTCGTCGTAAAAGGCAAACTTGTAACAGGTGATTTCTCCACGTAATAGCGTGAAATACCTTGCCATTCATTTGACTGCATACTTGTATCACGAGGATCTCCTGCTGAATTGACCCAAAACTTCTCTTCGTTCTTCCAGTAGGTAGGAATATCATAATTAGCGCCATCTCGTAATGTCCAGTCTGGGCAATATAAACCTAAGGACACTAATGGTTTGCCGTTGACTACGATTGAGCTTGGCTTAGTTGCTGTATTAAATCCTTGTGCTTGAACATCAATTCCGGCAAATAAATCATAGGGTGAGCGGGTAAGCTCCGTCGCTTTTTTGGCAGAGCTAGCTAGCTTACTTGGTGAATATTGCCAGTTGAAATCTAAAAACATATTATCTGAAACTTTTTTATCGTTATTTTGAAAATACATTTTATTGCGATCGTTTAGGGCACCTTGCCATGAAATACTGCCATTTTCTAGCATTGAATCATACCACATAATATCCATTTCTGGTTTTTTATGTGCTTGCAGATACGCTAGGAATTCTTTCATTGCTTTTGCTGTTGTTGGATTGCTTGCTGTTTCTTGATTGATAAACCAACCGTCAAATCCATAGTAATCAGCTAATTCAAGTAATTTATCTGCCATTGGAAAACTACCATCTGCTGCTTTTTGAACAAATTGATCTACCCATTCTGGTTTGCCTCCATAAGCTGTTGGTGGAAAGAAGACTGTTCCTAAAATTGGCACGCCATTTCGGTGAGCAGAATCTGTCAAATCGCCACTAGGTGGGACAATGATTCCTTCTCCTGCTGATCCTGCCCAAGCAACCATTGTATCAATGTACTGCCAGTGAGTAAAATTATAGACCGCTTTATCTGAACTGCCTTGTGATGGCGTCCCACTAGTGTTACGATTAGCAATTGCTAATGACACAACTTTAGCATCTAGGCTTTGATCTTTATTGGTTTGTTCACTTTTAATTCGCTTAGCTAAAGGGACTTTTGAGACGTTATGAATACTATCCGCATCTGTTGCTGGATTCCATTTTTTTAGTTCTTCTGGGAAAAAATGCGAAGCAGTTGGGGCTTCTTTTATTTCGGGGATTTCATTTACTTGACCACTTGATACGGTGGAAATTGAAGTGCTTTCTTCTCCTTTTGCAATGAGTGCATTTGAAAAATTACTAGCTAATAAAAATAAAACGCTTACATTTCTAACGTTACGAATCCATCTTTTTTTATTTTTCACTATCCAACTCTCCCTTTTTTTAATTTCAATCTGCAAATCTTAATTTACCAACTTTAGCATAGCGAAGTGATTTTCATAAAGATAGAGACATTTTATTGTTTTTTTGTAACAAACTATAGAAAAAAACAAGGAACACTAACTCTCCCTTGTTTTACCTAGATATTATTATGAAAGATGAGTTCCTTTGTCTACATAAATGGTGTCTCCATTAACCCCTGTTGATAAATCGCTCATTAGAAAGGCTGCTGTATTTCCAACTTCTCTTGTTGTTACCGGTTTATCAGAAGGTGTTCTTTCACTTGCTGAATCGAGCAATTGTTGGAAACCTTTGATTCCTGATGAAGCTAGCGTTTTGATTGCTCCAGCTGAAATCGCGTTAATTCGAATATCTTGTGAAGCTAAATCGACTGCCAAATATTTTACAATAGATTCTAATGAAGCTTTTGCAACACCCATAACATTATAATTAGGAACTGCACGATGAGAACCAATATAGGTCATAGTAGCAATACTTCCACCACGATTCATAATTTTGCTTGCATATTTTGAAACGGCGATTAATGAAAAGGCACTAACATCATGAGCAATGCTAAAGCCTTCACGACTTGCATCTAATAAGCTTCCTTCTAATTCTTCTTTTCTTGCAAAAGCGATTGAATGAACAAGTCCATCAATCGTTCCATATTTTGTTGAAATTTCATTAAATGCTTTTTCAACATCCTCATCTGTTGCAACATCACACTCCACCATTGGCGCATCTGCTCCCACCAATTTTTCTAGTTGACGTTTTACTCGGTCGTTTTGATACGTATAAATGATAAAAGCACCACAATCTCTCATTGCTTCTACGCAACCCCATGCAATACTCGATTTATTTACAACACCCATAATAACTATTTTTTTTCCTTCAAGTAATGTATTCAAACTTAATGCCTCCCCGATATTTAGTACTGTTATTATAGCACAAATTCTGTTTATTCGTGCTGTTTTCTATCAAAGTTTGTGAAAAACATTAAAAAAATCGTTGTTTTAACTCGCTTCTTCATGTGAAATACATTTAATATCCATAATAGACTTTTTTTATCCTTCATATAAAAAACCTCTCTAAGAAGGTTCATTCTTAGAGAGGTTCATGGATATTAACGCTTATTTTTTAGCGAATTTTTTTCTTAAGAACAACAATGCTGCTGATCCTAGTGTTAAGAATCCAAGGTAGCTAAACAATGAATTATTTTGCTCTCCTGTTTGTGGGTAGCTATCTCCATTTTTATAGCCTTTTGATCCTTTTCCATTTACTTTAGTCGTTGTATACTTTCCACCGTTTGTCGTTCCTGAAGTTCCTAGATTTCCTGGTTTTCCTGGAGTTGTGCCAGTTCCATTTCCTGAACCTGGTTTCCCTGGAGTGACAGGAGTTCCTTGATTGTTCGTATCGACTGCTAAAACAATTGTTGATGCGGATGGTCCTTCTTTAACATCTCCACCATTAACGCCTTCGATAAGCGCTGTTACTTGGTCTCCAACTTTTAGAACGTAATTGCTTAAAATTGCTCTAGTGACTGGAGTAAGAGCTGCTTTGAATGTTCCATCTTCTGCAACACTGCCTTCAATTGTTGAACCATCTGGTAAGGTAATAATCGCTGTAAATACGGTTCCTTCTGGAATTGGTGTATTTAGAGTCACTTTACCTGTTACAAATTTATCTCCAACGTGAATTGCATTAATAACTGGTTTCGTAATAACATACGCATCCCATGCTTCATTTGGTAAAATAGTTGACGTTACTGGTGTACTTTCTTTCGTTTCCCCACCATGTGTTGCTTCCACAACAATCGTTACATCTCCTGAAGTTAACACATTGTCGCCTAAATCAACTGAGATATGGCCATTTGAATCAACTGGAGCGGTAATAACTGTTCCATCTAGTAAAGTCACAATCGCTGTAAAGCTTGTATCTGCTGGAACTGGTTGATTCAATATTACTGAACCAATAATAGTTTTGTCGCCTGCATGAATTGGATCAATGACTGGGCTAGAAACCACATAGTCTTCCCACGCTGATGCTAGGACAGTTGTTGAGGTTGGCAAGCTTTCTTTTGTCACACCCGCTTTAGTTCCACGGATAACGATTGAAAGAATGTCATTTTTCTTCACTTTTTTAGCACCAAACGGAATACTAATGACACCGTCTGTAGTACTAACTGGTACCTCAATTGTTGAGCCATCGGCTAAGGTCACGACTGCTACAAAAGTTGCACCTGCTGGAACTGGTGTTGGGAATGTTTCTGATCCAGTTAAGATTAAATCTTCCTCGTGAACTTGATTGATTGTTGGTGCTGTAATCACATAGTTGTTCCATTCTGTTTCTGAAGTGGATGGTTCAACGATAGAAGTTACTGGTGTACTATCTTTTGTAACGCCCCCATTGATACCTTGTACAATTGTTGATAATGAGTCGCCTTCTTTAAGGATATTGTCTCCTAAAGCAACAGTAAAGGTGCCATCTGGATTCACTTGTGCTTGAATAACTGTTCCATTTGGTAACGTTACTAATGCTGTAAAGCTTGAACCATTTGGTATTGGAGTAGTTAAGGTTACTTTTCCTGTGATTGTTGTATCGCCTTCATGAACTGGGCTTACTACAGGTGGTGCAACAGTATAGGCTGCCCACGCTGGATCTGGTAAGGCTGTTTGCACAATACTTGTAACTGGAGTACTTAATTTAGTTGCTGTTCCATTTGTTGCTTCCACAACGTTTGAAAGTGTATCGCCAGCTACTGCTGTGTAACTTCCTAATGAAACAGAGATGTTGCCATCTACACCTACAATGGCATTAACTTTACTACCATCTGGTAAGGTTACAACAACTTTAAATGTTGTACCTGTTGGAATCGGTGTGTTCAAAGTGACATTTCCAGTGAGAGTTGTGTCACCTACATGAACTGGGTTTAATACGGGTGCTGCCACTACATAATTTAACCATGCTGGACTTTCAGAAGCTGGTTTAATCGTTGTGACAACTGGCGTACTGTCTTTTATTTCACCATTGTTTGTTGCTTCAATAATCGTTGAAATCGTGTCGCCTTCTTTAGGTGTATAACTTCCTAAAGGTGCTGTAAAGGTACCATCTGGATTCACTGTTGCCGTTACTTTTGTGCCATCTGGTAAGGTTACAATGGCTTCAAAGGTAGTACCTGCTGGGATTGGTGGTGCTAATGCTACTGTTCCAGTTACGGTTGTATCTCCAACATAAATTGGATTCACAACTGGTGTAGATACCACGTAATCTTTCCAACCTGCAGCTAAGACTGTTGATTCAACTGGATCACTATTTTTAATCACGCCACCATTCAAACCTTGAATGGTTGTAGATAAAATATCTCCTGCAGTTAATGTGTTACTTCCCAATGGAACAGTAAAGGTTCCATCTGGGTTAACTACGGCATTCACTTTTGTACCGTCTTTTAAGGTCACGATAGCAGTGAAAGTTGAACCGTTTGGAATTGGTGTTGTTAATGTTACTTTTCCTGTAATTGCTGTATCTCCTACTGAAACAGGTTCAACAACCGGGGATGCGATAACATAGGCTCCCCATGCTGGATCTGGAAGTGCTGCTAAGACAGTTGTCTCAACGACTGGGCTATCTTTTGTAACTCCGCCATTGATTCCTTGAACGATTGTTGATACAATATCTCCTTCAGCTACTAGATTGCTTCCTAACGCTACTGTAAAGGTACCATCTGGATTCACTGGAGCTTGAACCACATTTCCATTTGGTAAAGTTACTAATGTTGTAAAACTTGATCCTGCTGGAATTGGCGTTGTTAATGTTACTTTCCCTGTAATTGCTGTGTCTCCTGCGTGAATTGCATCAATGACAGGTGGTGCAACAGTATAGGCTGCCCACGCTGGGTCTGGCAAAGTTGCTTGAACGATACTCACAACGGGTGTGCTGTCTTTTGTTGCTACTCCATTCGTTGCTTGTACGATGGTTGATAACGAATCACCTAATTTAGGCGTATATCCATTTAATGCAACCGTAATACTGCCATCTGGAGCAACTACCGCATTTAGTTTTGTATTGTCTGGTAAAGTAATAATTGTAGAGAATGTTGTTCCTGCTGGAATCGGTGTGTTCAGAGTAACATTCCCAGTTAAGGTTGTATCTCCCACATGAATCGGATTTAATACGGGTGCTGCCACCACATAATTTAACCATGCTGGACTTTCTGATACAGGTTTAATGGTTGTGACAACTGGTGTACTGTCTTTTATTTCACCATTGTTTGTTGCTTCAATAATCGTTGAAATCGTGTCGCCTTCTTTAGGTGTATAGCTTCCTAAAGGCGCTGTAAACGTTCCATCTGGATTCACTGTTGCGGTTACTTTTGTGCCATCTGGTAAGGTTACAATGGCTTCAAAGGTAGTACCTGCTGGGATTGGTGGTGCTAATGCTACTGTTCCAGTTACGGTTGTATCGCCTACATATACTGGATTAACTACTGGTGTAGATACCACATAGTCTTTCCAACCTTCTGCTAGAACTGTTGATTCAACTGGTGTACTATTTTTAATTACTCCACCGTTGATACCTTGAATTGTTGTAGATAGAATGTCTCCTGCTGTCAAAGTGTTGCTTCCTAGTGGGACAGTAAAGGTGCCGTCTGGATTCACTGTCGCATTCACTTTGGTACCATCTTTTAATGTGACAATAGCAGTGAATGTTGAACCGTTTGGTATTGGTGTTGTTAACGTTACTTTCCCTGTAATTGTTGTGTCACCTACTGAGATAGGTTCAATGACAGGTGCTGCGATAACATAGCCTGCCCACGCTGGATCTGGAAGTGCTGCTAAGACCGTTGTTAAAACAGGTGTGCTATTTTTTGTAGCTGTTCCATTTACCGCTTCCACAATACTTGAAAGAACATCGCCTTCAGTGATTGTGTTTGAACCTAACGAAGCGGTAAAGGTACCATCTGGATTAATTGCTGCGGTTATTTTTGTACCATTTGCTAACGTAATAATGGTTGAGAATGTTGTTCCTTCTGGAATTGGTGTGTTCAATAGAACCGTCCCAGTGATAGTTGTGTCCCCCACATGAACTGGGTTAATCATTGGTGCTGCCACTACATAATTTAACCATGCTGGACTTTCTGAAACTGGTTTAATCGTTGTGACAACTGGTGTACTGTCTTTTATTTCACCATTGTTTGTTGCTTCAATAATCGTTGAAATCGTGTCGCCTTCTTTAGGTGTATAGCTTCCTAAAGGTACTGTAAAGGTGCCATCTGGATTCACTGTTGCGGTTACTTTTGTGCCATCTGGTAAGGTTACAATTGCTTCAAAGGTAGTACCTGCTGGAATTGGTGTTGCTAATGCAACTGTTCCTGTTACAGTTGTATCGCCTACATAAATTGGATTGACAACCGGTGTAGATACCACATAGTCTTTCCAGCCTTCTGCTAGAACCGTTGATTCAACTGAGGCACTATTTTTTATCACACCACCGTTGACACCTTGAATAGTTGTCGAAAGAATATCTCCTGCTGTCAAAGTGTTACTTCCTAAAGGAACAGTAAAGGTTCCATCCGAATTCACTGTAGCATTCACTTTTGTACCGTCTTTTAAGGTCACGATAGCAGTAAATGTTGAACCATTTGGTATCGGGGTAGTCAATGTTACTTTTCCTGTGATGTTGGTATCCCCTACTGAGACTGGCTCAACGACAGGTGATGAAATAACGTAAGCTGCCCATGCTGGATCAACCACTGGGGCTAAAACAGTACTTTCTACTACGGTACTATTTTTTATCACTCCGCCGTTGATTCCTTGAACAATCGTGGATAAGACGTCTCCTTCAGATACAGTATTGCTTCCCAAAGCTACTGTGAAGGTTCCATCTGGATTGACTGGTGCTTGAACCACATTTCCATTTGGTAAAGTTACTAATGTTGTAAAGCTTGAACCTGGTGGAATTGGGGCTGCTAATGTTACCTTCCCTGTAATTTCTGTGTCCCCTGCATGAATTGAATCAATAATTGGGGCTGCAACCGTATAACCTGCCCATGCTGGATCTGGTAACGTTGCTTGAACAACGCTGCTAACCGGTGTGCTATCTTTTGTTGCTGTTCCATTTTTAGCTTCAACAATTGTTGATAAGGTATCACCTAATTTAGGAACGTAGCCATTTAATGCAACTGTAATACTGCCATCTGGGGCAATAATTGCATTTAATTTGGTATTATCTGGTAAAGTCACAACTGTTGAGAATGTTGTTCCTTCTGGGATTGGTGTATTCAAAGTAACATTACCAGTTAAGGTAGTATCTCCCACATGAATTGGGTTTAATACGGGTGCTGCCACTACATAATTTAACCATGCTGGACTTTCAGAAGCTGGTTTAATCGTTGTGACAACTGGCGTACTGTCTTTTATTTCACCATTGTTTGTTGCTTCAATAATCGTTGAAATCGTGTCGCCTTCTTTAGGTGTATAACTTCCTAAAGGTGCTGTAAAGGTACCATCTGGATTCACTGTTGCCGTTACTTTTGTGCCATCTGGTAAGGTTACAATGGCTTCAAAGGTAGTACCTGCTGGAATTGGTGTTGCTAATGCTACTGTTCCAGTTACGGTTGTATCTCCAACATAAATTGGATTCACAACTGGTGTAGATACCACGTAATCTTTCCAACCTGCAGCTAAGACTGTTGATTCAACTGGATCACTATTTTTAATCACGCCACCATTCAAACCTTGAATGGTTGTAGATAAAATATCTCCTGCAGTTAATGTGTTACTTCCCAATGGAACAGTAAAGGTTCCATCTGGGTTAACTGTCGCATTCACTTTTGTACCGTCTTTTAAGGTCACGATAGCAGTGAAAGTTGAACCGTTTGGTATTGGTGTTGTTAAGGTTACTTTTCCTGTAATTTCTGTATCACCTACTGAAACGGGTGCAACAACTGGTGGTGTAATAACGTAACCCGCCCATGCTGGATCTGGTAAGGTTGCCAAAACTGTTGTTAAAACAGGTGTGCTATTTTTTGTTTCTCCTGCATTTGCTCCTTGAACAATACTAGATAAGATTTCGCCTTCAGTAACTGCATTTGCCCCTAATGGTACGGTAAATGTTCCATCTGGATTAATCGTTGCTGTAACTTCTGTGCCGTTTGCTAATGTAATAATAGTTGTAAAAGTGGTTCCAGTTGGAATCGGTGTTGTTAAAGTTGTTTTACCTGTAATTTCAGTATCGCCTGCATGAACCGAATCAATTACTGGAGGCGCTACCACATAGGTGTCCCAACCTGGACTTGTATTAGCTAAAACGGTGGTTGTTACTGGTGTACTTGTTTTTGTAACACCGCCATTAAGCCCTTCAATAACAGTGGATAAGCTATCATTCGTTTTAGGTGTGTAACTACCAAATGGAACTATGAAACTGCCATCTGGATTTACTACAGCAGTTGCTATTGAACCATCTGGTAATGTCACAACGGTACTAAATGTACTGCCGGCTGGAATTGGTGAAGCTAATGCTACAGTTCCAGTTAAGCTCGTATCTCCGACGTGAACGGGGTTAATGGTTGGTGGGGTGATTGTGTATGCTGTCCAAGCTGGGTTTGCAAAATTTAACGTTACGCTTGCTCCTTCAGATTGGATATCGCCTAAGATTCCGGCAGAAATAAGTGAGGTATTAATTGCTCCAGCAGTGATTTTTGATTGAGCTGTGCCAGGTGGTGACACTGCAAATTTAACGTTGTAAGAAGTTCCTGCTAGCAAACTAGCACTAATTAAATTATTTAAAGCCGAACCTGTTAAATTAAGCAACCCATCAACTACTGTGAAAATTGGGTTTAATGCATTTTTTAAAGTTGCTAAAAGAGGGTTTAAAGTTGCACCCGCCAAACCTGTAAATGCAACAGCATTAATCGCATTGTGTAGGGCATCAAATAACCCTTTGAGTAACTGTTTTACATAATTTCCTAATCCATCTGTAAAGTTAACACTGATATATTTGCCATCAGGTGAAACTACACCAGGTAATGTTTCTTGATAATTCCCAAAATTTTGAGCTGTTTTAATTGCTTGAAAAGCCGCAATAACTGGATCTAATGCTGTTCCTTGACCTGCAAGGTTAGCTGCATTATCTAAAGTTGTCAAGGCTGCATCAGCGGTACCTATCAGTACAGGCAACCCAGGTAGTTGAGCTGGTGTAATTGGTAATAATTTAGCATCAATTGCAACGGTTGCCCCGCCTACGACTTTTCCTTGTAATTCAGTAGGTAAAGCAAATACAACTACTTTTGGTGTTCCTAAACCTACGCTAGCTAAAGCATCTCCACTATAAGTTAAATCTAAATCATAATTTCCAGCGCCATTGGGACTAAGATTAGTTCCCGTATTAGAAACAAGTTGCGTATTATTCAAAATACTTACATCTGCTAAAGCAGCTTGAGCTGTTTGTTCTTGGAAACCAATAAAATGTCCATTTTGAAATAATGGAGTAATCGGTGAAGCCAGTAACACTGATGCAGCAGAAACAATAACTGCCTTTTGAAAAACTTTCTTATTCGTTTTTGATTTTTTTGATTGATTCTTTTGACTATTCATTTTTTCTCCCCCTCTTTTTTACAAAATTCAGATTTAATACTAAAAAGCATTCCATAAGCTCTGGTACTTTTAAATCTGTTTTTTATTCCCCCCTATTACGAACCTCTTAAAATTAAAATAAGATTAAATCATACGATTCAATTCTCACTCAAATCAAAAATAACATAATTTTAAATAAAATCAAATAAAAACACTTATCCAAATAAAGACATCTAAGAATAAATAAAATATTTTTAGAACGTTTTCAAAAACACTTCCCAAAGGATTTGATTTTAATTATCAAAAAAACAAAATCCTAAAAATCGCTTAAAAAACAAGTGGTATAGGTACAAACGAATTCATAATTCTAATAAAAACTGGAAAATTTGTGAAAAAAAAGTATAAAAAATATCAATAATTAAAATTATAAACGAGAATATATATTTGAAAAAAAAACAAGAGGCATATATCTTCTCAAATTAAATAGCTACCCGGCTTTCAATTTATTTTGAATACTCTTGTATAATTTTATGTACAACTAAAAAGAAGCAAATCTATTTTTTAACAAATAGCTTTGCTTCTTTTTTTATACTTATCTACATCCAAATACATAGGAGCCATTTAAATTTAAACAATTGGAAAACAAATTTCCGTCACCCATTTTTCAACTTCTTTTTCTTGTGTGGGTGATACATGATAAATATTAAACATCTTGCCTTCAATCTTATATTGGTGATCTTCAATCCAACAAGCAATACTCTCTGTTACATAAGAAACTTGGTGATAACTGCCATTCATTATGACCGTTGCTGCCTTTACAGTCGGTTCTTTTTTTACCTGAACCAATTTAGAATTAAGATTTAATTCTCCCTTAAAACTTGCTTGAATTTCAACATCAACATTCTTTTCTTTATATTCCTTGTCGTGGAAAATAGCTTTGTGTTGACCCAGTTGTTGTAGGTTCACTTTTTCTTTAGCAAGTTCTTCGTACAAAATACTCCATAACTTTCCTTCTTCTTGATAACTTGTTAAATTCGATCTCAGTGAAACTACCTGTTGTTCTGGAAAATATTTCAACTGAACATGGTAATTTAATGGTTCTTTTTGGTACTTCAAAGAATGGATTGAGCGTTGAAGCATTTTCTTTTGATGCGCTAATTTTTCTAATTCAACCTCTACTTCTGTCTCTCGCTTTTCAAAATATCCTTGAAGTGAATTTTCAGTCGTTAACATTTCTTTAATTTCTGATAAACTAAATCCTAGCTCTTTTAGTCGTTGAATTTTATTTACTTTTTTAAGCTGTTTACTACTGTAGTATCGATAACCCGATTCTGTATCAATCAGTTGTGGATTCAATAGATTTAATTGGTCATAATGCCTTAACATTCGTACGCTAATAGTGGATAATTTAGAAAATTCACCAATTTTATACACATTAGACTCCTCCTAATTTTTAAGAGTTAAACTTCATCAATTTCTTCTCGATTTAATGGAATCTCTCTACGATCATCTACCATTCCATATAGGTGATGCAACACAATTTTCAACACAGCATATAAAGGAATTCCTAAAATCATTCCTATTAAACCAGCTAAATTCCCAGCTACTAGCAGGATAAAAACAATGGTTAAGGGATGCATATCAAGAGATTTTCCCATCACCAATGGATAAACGATATTCGATTCACCTACTTGCGTCACAATCACAATAATTGCAACAAGTAAGGCTTCAAAAGGTGAACGAGTAAAGGCGATTAAAATCGCAGGAGTGACTCCCAACCAAGGACCTAAGTAAGGAATAATATCCATCGCACCAGCAATAACACCTAACAATAATGCGTAGGGTAAGCCAATTGCCCAGTAGCCTAACGATGTACAAACTGCAACATATAAACAAACAATTGCTTGTCCGCTAATAAAAGAAGAAAGAGTATGATCCACATCTGTCAAAAGACTGCCTACTTCTTCTTTGTATTTTAATGGAACAAACCGTTGAACAGCTTTTGGAAATTTCTCTCCATCTTTAAACATATAAAATAAAACGATTGGAACCGTGATAACTACAATTGTCACACTTGAAACAATTCCAATAATCGACAATAAACTATCTGTCACGCCAGAAAATGCCCCAGTGATAAATTTCGAAGTGGATAAGTTTAATTCATTTAAGTATTTTTGCAGATCAATATTTTTAAGTTCTGGACGTTCAACTAATAAATTAAACTGCTTTTGTCCCTCTTTCATCATAGCTGGGAAATTTTGAATCAGTTGTGTTAACTGTTCTAATAAATTGGGAATCAAATTTACTACTAACAAAACAAATAGAACAATCAATACAATAAAGACTAATAAAATGCCCCAAATTCGTTTTATTTTCAAACGATTCTCCAAAAAATTGATTAGAGGGTTCATAATATAATATAAAAACCCTGCAACTAAAACTGGTGCAAATAGAGTTGAAACAAAAGTGCCAATTGGTTCAAATAAAAATCCTATTTTAGTGCTGACAAAAATAAGTGTTGCAAAGGCCAATAATTCAATTGTCCAAAAAAAGAGTCTTGATTCTTTTAATTTATTCATACGGTATTCTCCTTATCGTCGCATTTTCATTTATCGCGTGTATTCTTATTTATTTTAACATGTTTTTTAAATAAATGATTCCATTGAAACTAATACAAAAAAAATAAGCGATGTTGCCATCGCTTATTTCCTAACTAAATGACTACAGTCATCAAGTAATCCTTCCCATTCAGTTCTGTTTTATCTGTTGTTAGTACATCTAAAAAATCTGCTGAGTTTGTCACTACAATTGGTGTAATTACTGGAAAACCAGCCGCTTTTATTTTTTCAATGTCAAATGAAACAAGTGATTGACCTACCGTTACGTGCTCTCCTTGTTTTACATGAGTGGTAAACCCATCACCATTCATTTGAACCGTATCCATCCCAATATGCATTAAAATTTCAGTGCCATCATCAGATGTGATGCCAATAGCGTGTCCTGTTGGGAAAACAATGGTCACAACACCTATAACAGGAGAAGTTAGCTCGCCAACTGTTGGCTCAATTGCCATTCCTTTTCCTAATGCGCCACTTGCAAATGCTTCGTCAGCAACATCTTTCAGTAAAACTGCACGTCCTGTTAACGGACTTTCAATTACTTCTTTTTCAATATATGTTGATGGATCGGTGTCATTGTTCAATTCTTCAGTTGTTGCACTTGTTGTAGCCGCAGTAACAGTTGGGATAACATCATCAAATCCTAAAATTAAAGTTAACACTAATGCTAAGACAAAGGCAATCGCTGTTCCAATAATCGCAACCATGACATTTGAAGCAATTGCTGAATCTGTACTAATAAATGAAGGTAAGCTTAAAATACTTACTAAACCAAATGCAAAGTTTTTAACCCCTGCAAACCCGATAATCGCTCCACCAATTGCTCCACTGATACAACCATAAATAAATGGTTTTTTTAATTTCAACGTTACTCCATAAACCGTTGGTTCAGTAATTCCAAAGAAGGCTGTTAACGTTGATGAACCTGCTAAAGCTTTCATTTTTGTATCTTTTGTTTTTAAGAATACGCCTAACGCTGCTCCACCTTGAGCCAAAACTGCTGGCAATAGCATTGGAACCATTGTATCGTAACCCATTTGTGATAAGTTGGTCATCATGATTGGCACAAAGCCCCAATGCATTCCGAAAATTACTAACACTTGCCAGAAACCACCCATAAATGCACCTGCAACCATTGGGCTTAGACCATAAATCATACTGTAAACATAACCTAGACCATCCCCAATAAATCCGCCTAATGGGCCAATTGCAATAAATGTTAACGGAACCATTACAAGTAATACTAGAAGTGGTACAAGGATAATTTTGATAAACTCAGGAACAAATTTTGTAAAGAAACGTTCAACGTAGCTTTGAATCCAAACTGCTAGAATAATTGGAATAACGGTTGATGCATAAGACATCAATGTGATTGGAATTCCAAAGAAGGTAATCGCATTTCCAGCTGCCGTCGCTGCATCCATCATTGGGTGCATCAAGGCTGCTGCAAGTCCTACTGCAACAAATTGATTGGTATTGAATTTTTTAGCTGCGGTAAAGGCTAGGAAGAATGGTAAGAAATTAAAAATACCATCGGCTGCAGCAAATAGAACAATATACGTTCCAGATGTTGCTGAAAGCCATCCCATTACAGTTGCTAATGATAGAAATCCTTTTAAGACCCCGGCTCCAGCCATTGCACCTAAGAATGGAGTGAAAATACCCGAAATAATATCAATTAATGTACTTAAAAATGAGCCTTTTTCGCCAGACTCTTCTTTTTCACCTGTCGATTGATCCAAATTCGAAATAGCCATTAGATCTTTATAAACTTCGTTGACGTTGCTACCAATCACGACTTGGTATTGACCGCCGCTTTCGACTACAGTAATCACACCTTCATGTGCTTCTAAGCCAGCACGGTTGGCTTTTTTTGCGTCTTTTAATTTGAAACGTAAGCGAGTTGCACAATGTACAACTGAATTTACATTTTCTTCGCCACCTACTAACACTAATACGTCTTGTGCTATTTGTCTGTTATCCATGTTCTCGATCTCCTTTGTATGTTCTTCTATTTTTTCGACAAAGCATTTATGGAAAAATAAAAAACCCAAATCAATAGTGATCGTTATTCTCTACAAGGAGAATGCCTCACTATCAACTTAGGTTTTGCCTGCTTTATCAGTAACAATCCATCATCGATGTATTCTTATTTAATTATCTGCTACTCGGTGAATATGAATGGTTAGATAAACCTGTTCATCCATCGACATCTCTTTTTGATGAGCACTCTTCAAGTAACTGTTGATTTTCACTGTACAATCAAATGCTTTTGGGTATTTGATTTGTACTTGTTCGTATAAAAAATCATCTCCTGATTCATGGATCTCACCTGCAATCATTCGCTGAGCAAAATACTGTAAATGGGTTATGAACCGGGTATAGTTTAAGGAATTTTCATCGAAAACTAAACCATAATGCATGCGAACAATGTTTAAGATATCTTGAACGATCTTTGTCATTTGAAACGTTTGATTCATATCTTGATCGCCTTGTCTTGCATTTACAATATGCAACGCAATTGAACCGGCTTCATCAGGATTCAACGTTACACCTAATTTTTCTTGAATTCTATCAATCGCGTTTAACCCAATTTGGTATTCTTTTTTATAAAACTTTTTGATTTCCCAAATTAAGGGATTTTTGAGGTCTAGTCCTTCTTTACTTCTAGTGATAGCAAAATGGATATGGTCGGTTAATGTCAAATGGATATTTGTGCTTAGTTTGACATCTAATTCTTTTTGAGCCAGCTGAATAATTTCATTTGCGACTTCTATTTCATCTAATGGAATTTCTTTGAATAGCTCAGCTAATTGTTCGGTGACTTCTTTTCCTTCGGTAACGAAAGTTTTTTCAATCAATGTGGGATCGATCCCATCCCCCACCCTCTTATTGAAGGCCAAACCTCTTCCCATTACGACCATTTCTTTTTCATCAGCAGTCAAGGTTAGAACGACATTGTTGTTTAAAATTTTTTCAATTATCATTTCTCCCCCACCTTTAATCCTAGAGTAAAAAGAAAAACCTAAACTCATTCCAAATCTAGTTATCCCTCAAAGTGGATAGATATGATTTCGAATCAATTTAGGTTTTGCCTGCATGACCAGTAACAACCCTGTCTGTTATATTCACAATATACCATGTGATTTTAGTTTTTGCAACCGTTCTCTTAATAAATTTTTTAATTTATTTTTATCCAATTCATTCAATACTTTTTTTTATAGAAAAACGATTCGTAAAATCAGGCTACGAATCGTTTCTTCTATCTATTCTTTTAATTTTTTCAATAGTATTTGATACTCATTTTCCAATTTTTGTCGGTCTTCTTTTGGATTTGGATTTGATAATTTCCCAATAATTGCCGTTAATTGGGTTTCTAATACTAGTTTTTCATCTGCTGATTGCTTTACTGGAATTTTTTTATCAGAGGTTTCTTTGTTCTTTTCAGCTTCCCGCATAGTCAGTTTTTGCTGTTTGATTTCCCAGTAATGAGTTGCTATCTTCTGGTTGAAAGTTTCATCATGTGAGACAAAAAGAAGCGTTCCTTCATAAGCCATTAAAGCTTCCTCGACTGCTTTTAATGAAGGAATGTCTAAATAGTTGGTAGGTTCATCTAATAGTAGTAAATTGGCATCACTTACAAGAAGCTTCGCCAATGAAACCTTATTTTTTTCACCACCACTTAGTAAATGGACTTTTTTATAGACATCTTGCTTTCTAAATAATAGTCTTGCTAATAGCATCCGAACAAAGGTCTCGTCATGAACGCTTTCCTTCATTACATTTTCTAAAATCGTACTTTCTTCCTCCAATAACTCTAGCTTTTGACTAAAGTAACCAATTGAAAGGTTTTTCACTTTTTGAATTTCCGGTGAATTTTCTATAATCAGTTTGAGTAAGGTTGTTTTTCCTACGCCATTTCCCCCGATTAAAGCTGTTTTTGAGTGATTGACTAACGAAAAATCAATTTGATTTAGAAGGATGCGTTCGTCAATTTTTTTAGTTAGCTTTGTTGCCGATAGTAAAATAGGTGCGTGTAAGGTCTTGCCTTTAGCCAATTTGATTTTAATGTTCGCAAGCTCCGTTGGCGCTTGTTTGACATCTAATTGATCCAGTCGTTTTTCAGCATTTTTTGCTAATTGACCTAATTTTTTCTTAGCTTTTTGATCCCCCATCTTATGGAGTCTTGCTTCCGAATTCCCCATTCGTTTAGGAGCCTTTCGAATTTTCGACGCTCTTGTTTCTGTCTCTCTGGCCACTTGTTTTAATCGTTTTTTTTCTTTTTCGTATTGGTGATATTCTGCTTGCTCCGTATATTGTTTAAGTTCTTTTTGGTTTAAATAGTCGTCATAGTTTCCTTCGTAAAAGTACGTTTTTCCTCTTTCAAGTTCTACTATTTTAGTACAGACTTGGTTTAAAAAGGTTCGATCATGAGAAACCACAAGAACGGCACCATTAAATTGCTTGATTGCTTTTTCTAAATAAAGACGGTTGTCCTTATCAAGATGGCTTGTTGGTTCATCTGCTAGCAAAATGCCGCTTCCAAATTCAAACGCTTTTTGTAGCTTGCGTTTGGTTTCTTCTCCACCACTTACAGTAGCGCCTGCGACAGCATCTGGTAGTTGTTCCAAATAACCAATCGGACTAAACGAACGAATGAATCCACTATCAGGAACTTCTTTATTGCTTAATAAATTTAATAATGTTGTCTTACCTGAACCATTGGCGCCGACAATTCCAATGCGGTCGCCATCCTCAATTCGCCAGTTGTCAATCTCAACTAAGACACGACCTCCAACTGATTTTTTGATTGCTTTTATTTCTACTAACATAAAAAAACCTCCTTCAAATCTGAAGAGGTGATGGTTTACTTGCATACAAAATAAATAGACCGATTCTAATAAAGGAACTAGACGGGTATTTTGGCTTGTATGTTGATAAAATCCACTCTCAGATTAGTTGCGAAAATTCCAAATAACCCTTCATTATTTTGCCTTTGAAGTTACTTTAAGAATTCAGTTAACTAAGAAACAGTGAATTATATTTTCATCGCCTTAAATACCTTTACCTTTCATGAATTGATCTTACACCGCTATTGTACTTTATTTGTTGCTAAATTTCAAATCGTAGCATTAAAAAAAATCCCTTCAAAAAATAATTGAAGGAACTTTATTATACTATTGAACTATTCTTTAGACTTTAATTGCTTGCTTCTTAGTTGTCCACAAGCAGCATCGATATCGCTTCCTTGTTCTTTACGGACAACTGAATTAATCCCTTTTTTCTTCAACGTATCGTGAAAGGCCAGTACATCTGCTTTTTTACTGCGGCTGTACTGATCGTGTTCGGATACTGAATTGTATGGAATCAAATTTACATAGGCTAAATGACGTTTATTAGCAAGGAGTGCTGCTAGTTCCAAAGCTTGTTCTTTTTGGTCATTTACGCCTCGTAACATAATGTATTCAAAGGTAATGCGACGATTTGTTTTTTCTAAATAATAATCGACGGCTTCCATTAATTTTTCAATTGGGAAGTTGCGATTGATACGCATAATGCTTGTTCTGATTTCATTGTTTGGCGCATGTAATGAGATTGCTAGGTTTACTTGCAAGCCGTTTTCAGCAAATTCTTTGATTTTTGGTGCTAGTCCACTAGTCGAAACTGTAATATGACGAGCGCCAATTGCTAGCCCTTCATTGTCATTAACGATTTTCAAGAAACTCATCACATTATCATAATTATCGAAAGGCTCGCCAATTCCCATTACAACAATATGACTCACGCGGTCGTTTTCTTCTTTGTCATCTAAATAATGTTGTACTTGCATAATTTGCGAAACAATTTCACCGGCCGTTAAATCACGTTGTTTTTTCAAAAGACCACTTGCACAGAAGGTACAACCGATATTACAGCCTACTTGAGTTGTCACACAAACAGATAAGCCGTATTCATGGCGCATTAATACCGTCTCAATCAACAAACCATCTGATAATTCAAACAGGTATTTAATTGTTCCGTCATTTGATTCTTGAACAATTTTTTGTTCCAATGGTTGCATAATAAAATTTTCTTCCAATAATTGAATGGTTGCTTTTGAAAGATTCGTCATTTCAGAAAATTGACGCACACGTTTTACATATAACCAGTCCCAAACTTGTGTTGCTCTAAATTTCTTTTGATCGTGTTCTAAAAACCACTCTATTAATTCTGCATTTGTTAATCCGTAAATTGACGGTTTCATCTTCTTACCTCACTTTTCTCACTTTTTTAATTTGTCATTCGTTACCTATATCACAATGGATAGTCTTTAACAATATATACCAAAATGCCTATTCTAGCAATCTCTATTTGATTAATTTAATTTAAATGTGACAGATATCAAACGATTTATTTCTTTAATAAGGAAAGTTTTAATGAGGTATTACTTGTAATTAAATTCTTTTTTTGTTAAAGTTAGATTATAAAGCAAGCGACTACTTGCTTGTATTTTCCAAAAAAATAGACTTAAAGGAGGATGATTTATGGATTTAAGAACTGATTCAATACAGTCTGTCTTAAAAAAATTAAACGTCAACGAAAACAAGGGCTTGACTCTAGAACAAGTAGAAACGATTCGAAATGAAACAGGGCCGAATCAATTTAAAGAAGAAAAAAAAGACTCTCTTTTCATAAAAGTCCTCGATCAACTAAAAGAAATTACCACCATTATTTTACTTATTGCCGCGGCAATCTCCTTTTATTTGACCTTAACATTACATCCAGAAGATTTTGCTGAACCAATCGTTATTATTGCAATTGTGGTTTTGAATGTAATTTTAAGTATCAAACAAGAGAATAATGCAGAAAAAGCCCTAGATTCTCTTAAGAACTTAAATTCACCACAAGCAACTGTTTTAAGAAACGGTCAAATTGAAAAAGTTGAAGCTTGGGAGCTTGTTCCTGGTGACATTTTAATTTTAGAAGCGGGTGAATCGATTCCAGCCGACGCTAGATTATTGACGTCTTCTGGTTTAAGCGTGGAAGAATCTGCCTTGACTGGTGAAAGCTTACCTGTTGATAAGGATGAAAAAGCACTTGTTGCAGCCGATGCTGCTTTGGGGGATCACTTCAATATGGTTTTCTCAGGTTGTTTAATTACAAATGGTCGTGGAACTGCTGTGGTAGTTGCAACGGGCATGGATACTGAAATGGGAAAAATTGCTGAGTTATTGAGCACAACTAAAAAAGCTAAAACACCTTTACAGCATCGTCTTCATAATTTAGGAAAAACGCTAAGTGTGATTGCTTTACTTGCCGGAGTTTTTATTTTCGTAATTGGTTACTTACATGGCGAAGCCCTTGCCGAGATGTTGATGACTGCTGTATCCTTAGCAGTTGCTGCCGTTCCTGAAACGTTACCGGTTATTGTGACGATTACTCTTGCCTACGGTGTTCAAAATATGGTTAAACGAAATGCGATTATTCGAAACATTCCTTCTGTTGAAACTTTAGGGAGCGCTTCTGTTATTTGTTCAGATAAAACAGGGACCTTAACACAAAATAAAATGACCATTAAAGAGCTTTGGGCAGTAAATCATGAACCTATCAAAGCTGATGCTGATTATCAAGAAGAAGAAAATAATTTATTAGAAATGATTAGTTTAGCAACAAATGCTACGATTGAGGAACGAGATGGCGAAGAAGTTTTAAGTGGGGACCCTACTGAATCTGCGATTATTCGCTTGCTACAAGATCGTGGTCAACAAAAAGATGAACTTGAGAAACGTCATCCTAGAATACACGAAATTCCTTTTGACTCCGAGCGTAAGTTAATGACTACCCTTCACGAATGGGAAAATGGCTATATTTCAATTACAAAAGGTGCATTCGATCGAATCCCTGCTGATTTTTCTAACGAGTTAAAATTAAAAGCGCAACAAATTCATGATTCTTTTGCTGAAAAAGCTCTTAGAGTTATCGCTGTGGGATACAAATATTACGAAGAGCTTCCTTCTGATTTAACTCAAGCAGAACTTGAAACAAATTTAACTTTTGCTGGAATCGTTGGGATGATTGATCCTCCTCGTAAAGAAAGTAAAGAAGCCGTTCGAGCCGCTAAAGCTGCCGGCATTAAGACAGTCATGATTACCGGAGACCACATTGTCACTGCTAAAGCTATTGCTAAAGAGATTGGTATTTTAGAAGACGGTGATAAATCGATTACGGGAGCAAAATTAGCGCAACTATCTGATGAAGAGTTAAAAAATTCGGTTCGCGATTATGCAGTGTATGCCCGTGTTTCACCAGAAGACAAAATTCGAATCGTTAAAGCCTGGCAAGCAAACGGCGAAGTTGTTGCCATGACTGGAGACGGTGTCAATGATGCTCCTGCTTTAAAAGCAGCTGATGTTGGAACTGCGATGGGAATTGCTGGAACCGAAGTAGCGAAAAGTGCTGCGGATATGGTTTTAACGGATGATAACTTCGCAACGATTGTTCATGCAGTTGAAGAAGGTCGTCGTGTGTATGAAAACATTCGAAAAGCTGTTTACTTCCTATTAAGTTGTAATATTTCAGAGATTTTCGTTATGCTAATTGCGGTTAGTATGGGTTGGGGTGTTCCAGTGATCTCGATTCAACTATTATTAATCAATGTTGTAGCTGATGGAATTCCTGGTTTCTCTTTAAGTAGAGAAAAAGCTGATGCAGATATTATGGAACAAACCCCTACTAAAAAAGGCGCTAGTATCTTTAGTGGTGGCTTAGCTCAAAAAATTGGTGTACAATCAATCATCTTTACGATTATTACGTTGATTGGGTTTTATGTTGGTTCCTTTGTAGATATCAACCAAACGATTACAGCAAATCACCAAGTTGGACAAACGATGGCCTTTATCATTCTTGGCTGGTCTTCTGTTATCCACATTTTCAATGCGCGTAGTAAAGAATCGATTTTCAAAATTGGCTTTATGTCCAATCCCGTTTTATTCTGGTCTGCAATGCTTTCGATTTCACTGATTCTATTAGTAGCATTGGTCCCAGCCTTCGCAAGTATCTTCTCACTTGTGTCGCTAAGTTCCACTCACTGGTTACTAGCCGTTGGTTTATCCATCGTGCCATTAGTCGTAATTGAGATTCAAAAAGCTGTGCTTAGAAAAATGGGGAAAAGTTTCTAAAATAAAAAATGATTTCAACACTCTTATGCAGAACTTATGTATAAGAGTGTTTTTTAGATAAGTTTTCCTTAAAAGATAGTCTTTCCTGTTAGAAACTGATAAAATAGAACTATTCATTTATTTCTATTTATTGAAATAAAAATTAGAGCGAGGGATACTTATGATACAAGATGATCATGGCAAACAATTTGAAATGAAACCTGTAGAAATGGAACACCTATCACAATTTAACGAGCTGTTACGCTATGTTTTTCAGGTGACCAATCAAGATCTTCAAGAAGTGGGCTATGAAGAAGATGAATTAGAACGGGCTAAACGACCGGTATTGCGTCAAGCCGATGTATTAGGTTGGTTTGATGATGAAAAATTGATTTCGCAATTAGCCGTTTATCCCTGCGAAGTAAACATTCGAGGAAAAATCGTAAAAATGGGCGGTCTAACAGGAGTTGGAACTTATCCAGAGTATGCAAATTTAGGTCTGATGCATCATTTAATGAAAGAAAGCTTAAAACGCATGCGTGAAAAAGGCCAATGGATTTCTTACTTGTTCCCCTACTCCATTCCTTATTATCGCCGAAAAGGCTGGGAAATTATGTCAGATAAAATGACATTTACAATCAAAGACACGCAGCTACCAAAAGCTGTCCCAGTTAATGGCTTTGTCGAACGCTTAGATATCAACCATCCTGACGTAATCGCTGTCTATGATACCTTTTCAAGAGTCAATCATGGCGCAATGATTCGTGATGAATTGGCTTGGGATGAATACTGGCGTTGGGAAAATGAAGAAGAGCATATTGCGGCTGTTTATTATAATGAAAAACAAGAACCGACTGGCTATCTTTTTTATTGGATAGCAGAAGATGTCTTCCATATGAAAGAAATGATTTATTTAAATCAAGAAGCAAGAAAAGGTTTATGGAATTTTGTTACGGCCCATTTTTCAATGGTTGACGAAGTACGCGGCAATATCTATAAAAATGAACCGATTGCATTTATTCTGGAGGATAGCGAAATTATTGAAACGATCCAGCCTTATTTTATGGCGCGAATTGTTGACGTTGCTGAATTTTTAAAAGAATATCCTTTTGAAACCGTGACTGTTGAAGACTTCCATTTTGTTGTAGAAGATCCGATGTTAGAGTGGAATACCGGAGTTTTTGGACTTCAATTTTCTCCAGACGGCACCTTAGCTGTTACAGATAAAGCCATTGGCAATCCTGTTCACATTGATATCCAGACCTTGACAACCATGTTGATGGGGTATCGCAGACCTTCTTATTTAGCAAAATTAGAACGATTAAGTACAGATAAAAAAACATTACGTAGTTTAGAACAACTTATTCCACAAGGTGAGCCTTACTTCTCAGACTACTTTTAACTAGAAAATTGGAGGATGACTTATGAAAGCAGCAACTCGTTCTTCATTAAATAAAATGAAACGAATCGTAATCAAAGTTGGTACAAGCACCTTGATGTACCCAAATGGCAAACTGAATTTACAACGTATTGAAAAATTAGCTTTCGTGCTGACCGATTTAAAAAATCAAGGCAAAGAAGTCATCTTGGTTTCATCTGGTGCTATTGGCGTAGGATGCCATCGTTTGAATATAACTAAACGCCCAGCTACCATTCCTGAACAACAAGCTATTGCTGCCGTTGGCCAAAGCGAATTAATGAATTTATATAGCCAGTTCTTTGGAAATTATGGACAAATTGTTGGCCAATTGCTATTAACAAGAGATATTATTGACTATCCTAAAAGTCGAAACAACGTGATTAATACCTTCGAGCAGTTGTTAAAACAAGGAATTATTCCTGTTGTTAATGAGAACGACACTGTAGCGGTAGAAGAACTAGATCATTTAACAAAATTTGGCGATAATGACCGACTTTCTGCGATTGTGAGCGAACTGGTCACTGCAGATTTACTGATTATGCTGTCTGATATTGATGGTTTTTACAATGACAATCCCACAACTAATCCTGCTGCCACATTATTTTCTGACATCCATGCTATTACACCTGAATTGGTAATATTAGCAGGTGGAAATGGTTCGGAATTTGGAACAGGTGGGATGGCAACAAAATTGAAAGCCGCCCACCATGTTTTAGAACAAAATGGACAAATGATTTTAGCAAATGGTGCAGATCCAACGATCATTTTTGATATTATTAATGGGGAACAAATTGGAACGCATTTCAGAGCTTTGAAAGAGGTGGACTAAATGAGTGATTTAATAACGATGGGTAAAGCAGCCAAAAAATCTGCCACTTTTTTGGCCCAAGCAGATACGCTATTAAAAAATAATGCTTTAAAACAAATGAGTGCTGCTTTAATTGCTCATGATGCTACGATTATAAAAGCCAACGAACAAGACTTAAATGCTGCAAAAAATAATGGCGTTACTGAAGTCATGTTGGACCGCTTAAAACTTGATAAAAACCGTATTCAAGCAATGGCACAAGGACTTTTAGATGTCGCGGAATTACCGGATCCAATTGGCCATGTCAGTGAAATGTGGAAAACTGACGCTAATTTAACCATTGGCAAACAACAGGTTCCTTTGGGTGTTATTGGCATTATTTATGAATCTCGTCCAAATGTAACGGCTGATGCTGCAGCTCTTTGTTTTAAATCTGGAAATGCAGTCATTTTGCGTGGTGGAAAAGAAGCTATCCATTCTAATAGTGCAATTGTACTTATTTTACAAACAGCCATAGAACAAGCAGGCTTTCCAAAAGATGCGATTCAATTAATTACTGATACTTCAAGAGAAACTGCACGCCAATTGATGCAGTTAAATCGTTATTTAGATGTACTGATTCCTCGTGGAGGTGCCACATTAATTCAAACCGTTTTAGAGCATGCTACGGTTCCTATTATTGAAACAGGAACTGGAAATTGTCATGTCTACATTGATGGATCTGCCGATTTAAAAATGGCGACGGATATTATCGTAAATGCTAAATGTTCTCGTCCATCTGTCTGTAACTCTGCTGAAACCTTATTGATTCATAGAAATGTAGCAAATACCTTTCTCCCTGTTATTGAAGAAGCCTTAGCTCCTTATCAAGTAGAATTACGAGCAGATTCTTCAGCTTTGGCTATCTTCAAAACGGCTGTTGAGGCAACTGAAGAGGATTGGGAAACTGAATTTCTTGACTTCATTTTAGCTGTCAAAGTTGTGGATTCTATTGACGAAGCCATCAAACATATCAATCAATACAGTACAAAACATTCTGAATCGATTGTGACAAGTAATTATTTTAATGGTCAACAATTCCACCGTGAGGTTGATTCGGCGGCTGTTTACATTAATGCCTCCACTCGTTTTACCGATGGTTTTGAATTTGGTTTTGGGGCTGAAATTGGAATTAGCACGCAAAAACTTCATGCTCGAGGCCCAATGGGTTTAAATGAACTAACATCTTCAAAATACATTATCTTTGGCGAAGGTCAAATTCGATAAAAAAAAGGATATCTAAAAGCATGTTGCTTAATAGATGTCCTTTTTTGGTTTAACATTTAATGGATTAAAGTCTAAATTTAAATTATTAGAGGATTAGCAAATCTTTTTAGCTTCTATTTAAAAAAAGTTAAAAATCGATTGACTACCGATAGTAAAAGCTTTTTTCTTAAAAAAAAGACTAGCGATTTTTACATTCCTATTTCAAAATACAACTACTTCATTTAACCTCTACTTAGTTGACTTTCGAAGAGCTTTAAATAACATTGTATACTGCCCTTTAAAACTCATAGCTTCTTCAAATATATCTTGTCCATCATTTAACATTTTTACCGTAACCCAACCTAGCGCTTCCGTTATCGTACTCGCAACCGTAGCGTTGATTGCTGCACCTGTCACAGTTCCTACCCCTGGAACTAACTTAACTATATTTCCAACGGTACTTCTTCCTAACCCAACAATTATCAATTCTTTTGATAAGCTTTTCCCTAAACTTTCCGACCATGATTGACCAAATAACTTATGCAGACGAGCCATCATGGTAAGTTGCACTGGGACTAGTAAAAAAGCGTCTGAAAAAGGAATGGGAGAACAGCCAATAATAGCTGCTGTTAAGGAAGCTGCATGAATGATTGTATGGCATTTTTTCCTTGTTTGGCTATCGACATCTTTTAGAAACACATCAAACTGTCCGTCTAATTGACTCTTACTATTTTCAAGTATTTTTTCAGCCCGTAATTTTGAGCTTTCATAACTTTTAAGAATGACTTTTCCTGTTTTAGAAGGCATTTTTTTTATTACTTCTGAAAAAAAAGAGTCAAATTCTTTGTCACTCTGTTCTAAAACTTGATTCTCTTCTTTAGGCTCTTTTTCTACTAATTTATCTTCATCTATCCTTTTTTTCTTAAAAATTTTTTTCATATTGAGTTCCTCCTATATCTACTTAATTCGTTCTTTAAAATTTTCTAGTAAAATTAAGTTTTATTTTACGCTTTTTTTGTGGTAAAACAAGATCCCCACCTTACATCTCCTATTTTATCACAAAACATAAATTACTCATGTCTTCATGTTTTTATAAGTTCGCATTCTTATTTAAAAGCAACTCTGAATTTAAATTGCCCTTTCGCTATCTTTTGAATTTACTTGTAACGAACTAGTGGTTTAGTGTTCCTATTCTTTTTCAAAATAGGGATGAGCATCTTTAGTTTCATTTAATAATTTGAAAAACTAGCTGTGTTCGTTTTATTGAACGATTATTATAGAGTTTTTAAATATGTAATTTACGCGTGAATCTAACCTTCGGATTCACGCTATCTTTAGTTATTTTTTATTTGTACACATCTTTTTGAATTCATTTTTTATTATTCCGATAAAAGTAAGTCCATCTCATTACGCAATTCAGGGTTATGAATTTCTAAACCAATAATGACTATTTTTCTGTTTTGTTTTTTTGTATTGATAATCAAGGTCTTTAGTGCTTCAATTCCAGAATGATCCAATATATGTGAGTCAGATAAATTTATTATAAGTGTCTCGTTATCGTAATCACGAGATTCAAAATAGTGAAGAAACTCATGTGTAGAAGCAAAAAATAAAGGTCCCCTTACTACAAATACATTCTCCTCTTGAGTGATAGAAATGTTAGCTAATTTTGCCATGAAAATGACAGAACTTAGTAAAACTCCAACAAAAATACCAATTGCTAAATTATGTGTATAGACAACTAGACTAATGGTCACTAACATAATCATGCTCTCAGTTATTTGAAAAGATCGAATAAGCGACAAGCTCTCCCATTCAAAGGTTTCAAATGAAACGGTAATCATAATTCCAATAAGAGCTGCCGTAGGAATTTGTACCATCATATCCTTTAACCCAAAAATTAATACTAATAATGCTATTCCCGCAATAAAAGTAGAAAGCCTTTTTCGTCCTCCAGATTTTACATTTATCACAGCTTGCCCAATCATTGCGCAACCTGCTGGACCACCAAATAACCCTGTCACTATATTGGCAAGACCTTGCGATTTTACCTCTCTTTTACTATCCCCTTTAGTTTCAGTCATTTTATCAACTAATGGAATCGTTAAAAGAGATTCTATAAGCCCCACCATTGTCAAAGCAATCGCTGTTGGAAAAATAATTACAAGTGTTTCAATAGTGAATGGAACAGTTGGAAAAGACAAAATAGGTACAACTGTAGACATGTTTCCCATATCTCCAATTTTTTGCAAATACTCAGGAAATATCATTGCCACAACGGTCATGATCAGGATAACAATTAATGCTGGTGGGACTGATTTTATGATTTTTGGAAGTGCGTACATCAGTATAATAGTGAGTGCTACCATAAAATACGTCCATAATGTTTGCCCCGGCAATTGCTGAATTTGTGCTAAAAAAATCAAAATAGCTAAAGCATTTACGAAGCCAAACATAACAGTTTTTGGAATGAATTTCATTAATTTTTGAATCCCTAGGTATCCTAAAATTAGTTGCAAAAGACCCGTTAAGATCGTTGCTGCAATCATATATTCAAGACCATGACTTTTGATTAAGCTAGCCATAACAAGCGCCATCGATCCGGCAGCTGCAGAAACCATAGCCGGTCTTCCACCTGTAAAAGAAATTACCAAAATGGTCGTCGCTGAAGCAAATAAAGCTGTCATTGGATTTACCCCTGCAATAATGGCAAAGCCAACAACTTCTGGAAGTAATGCTATTGAAGAAACTAATCCAGCAAATAAATCATTTCTTATATTTCCTAGCCATTCTTCTTTTTTTATACTAAATAGCATGTAACCCGTCACATCCTTTAAAAATTATAGTTAAGTGTCACAACTTTACCATAATATCAAAATTATATTAACTAATAAAGCAACACAGCCTCTTAAAAATATTTTATACACAGGTCTGTGGGTAACTATTATAAATGAATTTAAGTTATTCACAGAGGTTGTGTATAACTTATCTATTTTTCTGCAATTAAACCGATTAAAAAAACCGATTTTACGGTTTTAATAACAGCTATACATACTTATGCACATTTTCCTGTGGGTAACTCCTGACTTTATCCACAGATGCTTTCTGTTTTTGTTGATAACTTCTTTTTTTACACAATTATTTCCTTAAAAAAAGAATCAAACCCTTCCATAGTGGAAAACGGATCTGATTCTTTCTACTTTAAATTCTTTCTTACCGAATAACGTCCCCTCGGTTTCCCTGACTAAACGCTTCTACCTGCTCTCTTCTCATTAAAGGGCTATCCCCGAAGGTCGTATGAGCTAGAACAGCATTATTGATTGCAAATTGAACCAATTTTTGATTGTCCCATTTCTCAATCATTCCTGTAATAATCCCTGCAGCATAGGCATCCCCAGTTCCGATACGGTCATAAATCTGTAATTCCATTGGCTGGCTCAGGGCGAATTCTTGGTTGCTTGTTACAAAACCTCGAATGGATGGAGTAGTTTCTTTTTGACGAATGGTTCCTGCAAAGTACGTTAATTGATACTGCTTGACAAACATTTGGCTAACATAGGCTAACTGTTCAATGGAACCTTCCAGTTCTGTTGGAATTTTAAAATCCATCAACTCTGTTAAATCTCTTATACCCCCAATCACAATGTCACAATAGGGTAGAATTGCCTCAAATTGTTGTTTTACCCATTCGTGACTATTGTGTTTATTTAAACTTGGCCGGTAATTGAAATCAAAACAAACTTTTTTACCCGTCTGATGTGCCAATTCAGCCAATTTAAAAGCTGCTTGTCTAGTCCCTTCTGACAACATTAACGCAATACCGCAAATATGGATCACCTCACTGTTAGCGACCGCTGTTGCTAAATCATAATCGATAAGGGTACTTTCACCAAAGGAGCTAGCTAAACGATTTAAATACGTCACTTCCGAAGGCCGATTGCCAAAGCCCATCTCTAAAAAATAAAGTCCCATATGATCGCCTTGATAACGAACGAATTCATCTTTGATACCTAGGCTTCGAATGGCGCCTGCTGCTGCTCTTCCTACTTGATTGTCTGGTAAGATGGTTAACATTGATGTCTCGTACCCAAAATGAGATAAGCTACTCAAAATATTGACTCCTGTTCCGGTAAAGCTTAGATCTACATTATCTGTTTGTTGAATCAATTTATACTGAGGTGGCGTCAAACGCATCATCACTTCGCCAAATGCTAAAATTTTCATAGGTAGCTCCTTTTTCTAAAATTGATTACGCGAGTGTTTTTTTCATCATTGCAAGTAAAGTCTTCACGTCTTCGGGGCGTGTATCACCTGTTGTAGCATCAATAATTGAACTATAGACATGAGGAATAACTTTTTTTACGCCTGCATCAATAGCGATTTGAACAATTTCTTCAAAGTTTTCAAGATCAATACCACCTGTTGGCTCTAAATAAAAGTCATGTTCAGCGCATGCTTTGGCTACAGCTTTGTATTCTTCAATATGTTGCAAGCCTTTCATTGGGAAAAATTTGATGGAACTGCCTCCCATATCTTTTAACAATGCAATTGCCGTTTCAATTGTCACTTCTCCAGCAGGCGTTTGACTACTTAGTGGACCTGTCGCGATATTCACTACGCCTACTTTTCCAGTTGGTGAAATCAGGCCGTTGACGATTGTTTCTGATTGATTTAATAAAGCGCGACTTGTTCCAACACCTGTGAATACTTGATTTACATGTTGCGGTTGTAAGGTTCCTGAGATGCGACTCACCATTTGACTTTGATTCGGATCTCCTGCCCCTAAACCAACTGATAAGGCATTGTTAGTTGCAGCTTGGTAGCGTTCCATATCGGCAATTGCTGCCTCATCACTGTCATAATTTTTTGATAAAACTCCTAGCACGATATGCCCATCCGCTGCTTTATAACAGTCCATGGCGTTTTCAACAGAGTTGGCTAAGACATTTAAACAAATACGGTCTTCTAAATAATTGGGTGTTTTTTTCATAATGGGGTTCCTTCTTTCATTTTAAGTCATTTATTTTAAAATTTCTGCCAAACGAGTCACGATTTGTTGCATTTCTTTCTCGTTTACAGCACGAATATCAAATTCAATAATGCCATTATTCCCGCGGTATTCTCTTGTATAAATCGCAATCTGGCCTTCTTTTAACTTTTTAATCACTTCTATTGCACTCAGTGGAGCAGAATCTTTAATTTGAACCTTCGCTCGGTAAATCTCACGTCCTGCTCCGTCTTGTTCCACGCTGGCTTGAAGATGAGGCAGTTGATTCAACTCTTTAATAAAAGGTTCTAAACGAGTTCTCATAGATGTTCCTGACTCGCTACCATCTCGTACATATTCTTCAATTGCTGTGGTTAGGCCTAGAATATTTTCTTTTCCAATTTTCATGGCACGACCAATGCCTTTTCCTTGCAGACGAACCCACTCAATAAAGCTCGCTTTTCCAATCACTAGTCCAGAACTTGGTCCGCCTAATGCTTTAGCACCGCTATAAATGACTAAATCAGCGCCTGCTTCACGGTATTTCACTAAATCCTCTTCTGCTGCTGCATCCACAATCAGTGGCAACTTATGACGTTTGGCTACAGCTGCCGCCTCGTCAACCGTCAACATACTTTTTTGTACAGTATGATGGCTCTTAATATAGAGAATCGCCGCAGTATTTGGCGTAATCATCATTTCTAAGTGTTCAGCTGAGCACATATTTGCGTAGCCCGCTTCAACGACTTGCCCGCCACCTAATTCAACCATCACTTCTACAGGTGTTCCATAGTCAACATTATGACCTTTCGGTAGAATAATCTCACGTTTAGTAATCTGATTTGTAAACGGATGGTACACATGATACAAATTTCCTTCTCCAATTACTCCAGCTACCGATTGGGCAATTCCTGCTGAAGCTGAAGAAACAACAATTCCATCTTCTGCACCTAGCAAATTCGCAATGTGTTTCCCCGTTTGAATCGTTAAATCCGCCATCTCAAAAAAATGCTGTCCTCCAAATTGTTGCGCTGCAAGAACTTCATCACTAACCTTCGAAACTCCTAAGATGGTCATTTTTCCACTTGCATTAATAACCTCTTTTAGATTGTATTTTTCGTAACTATTCATTTCAGTTTCCTCCTACTGGATAAACTTCGCCATTAACGATTGTGTAGATCGGCTGAATCAATTCATTGGTTTTTCTTGTTCCTCCATTTGAATCTGTTAGCCCTTTTTCACCCGCTACCACATTAAAAATAGTCATATCCGCATCAAAATCAGGCTTCAATTCGCCTTTAGTTGCTAAATGGAAAGCACGGGCTGGATTTGTTGTTACCATCGGCATTAGCTCTTCTAAGGTATATCCTAAAGTGCGCATTTTTTCAAGCGTTGTCGCTAAATCGTAGACTGGACCTGTTTCACGATTTCGATGGTAAATATCGGTACTAACCGTTTGAGGCGTTAGCCCCGCTTCTTTAGCCACTTGAGCTACATGAAAATTAAAGCTATCTGTTCCGTGTCCAATATCAAAAAGAATACCACGACGGTATGCATCCCAAACAAAAGGTTTAATCCGTCCCTCACTGTCTAAAATTCCATTTTCTTTTCCATTGAAACAGTGGGTTAATATATCGCCTTTTTCCATTAAAGCTAACGTTTCATCTAAGGTAGGTGGTGCCGATCCGATGTGTACCATTAAAGGTAAATTTTCATTTTTCTTTTGGATATTTTTAGCTAACTCTAGTGGGACAACATCATTTTCTCCAACTACAGTCTTGCTCATCCTTGCTTTGATTCCCACGATAAAATCAGGATATTGTTGCAACGCTTCGTGAATCAATTCTTCTTTGATTTTTTTCAAATCAGCTAGTTCATCTTGCTCGACAATGCCCCATTTTGAAATATTCACCAGTGCATAGACATTGGTTTTGGACTTTTTCGCTAATTGATAAAAATCTCCAATATTTTCTGCACCAGTTGTTCCTGCGTCGATTACCGTCGTTACGCCTTTGGGAATTCCAATTGCATCGGGTGAATCATAATACAAGGTCATTTTTTCATAGCAATGCACATGGTCATCGATCCAACCAGCAGATACAACGGATTGATGCTTTAAATCTAACACTTTTTTAGCTGTCACCGATAGTTTTTCTGCAACTGCAGTAATTTTCCCAGCTTCAATGGCAACTTCAATTGATTTTCCTGTAACACTCTTTCCATTTTTAATGTATAAATCTACCATGTTGCGCCTCACTTTTCGTTGAATTTAAACTTACTCCATGGATAGATAAAGTCCAACAAGATTTGCTCTTCAGGGATAATGTGTCCAACTAAATTTTTACGCTCATCCTGATGAGGCTCTAAAACCACTTGTAGTTCATTTTTGTATTTGCCAAATTGATCATTGCCAATCACGATGTCGCCTTTTTGGAACATCTGTAAATGATCATGTGGTTTATTTTCATGATTTTTAAATTTTTTGCGTACTTCTGTGGAACGGATCACTTGATCCGTAATATCCCCTCGGCGGTAATGTTGCATTGTTTTAACGATTTCTTTTTCCACAGGATTAACGTCTGCCACAAACTCAATATCAAAGGTCACTTGATAAGGATTTATTTGTGATAAAGCGTTTAATTCATCGTCTGATGCATATGCATTGCCTATAATCACGTCATCAATCCTATTCGTAGCAAATAGATGCTTTGCTTGAACTTCAACGGGAAGAAAACGATGCATTTCGACTGTTGGCAATCCATCATTAATGTCCCAAGGACCCATCTTTCCTACTTGAGAATTTACAAAAGCTGCTGTTCTTAATCCTTGGTTTTTAAAACGTTCGTTGCATTTCATAAAGAAATCAAATGGCAATGCCGTTCCATTTTGTGGATAAAAATTATGACATCCATACAACATTGGTTTATTGGCTTGATAAGTTAAGATGTTATCCAGGTACGCTACATCATTACTCATATTTAATTCAATAATCATTTCATATGGATTGAAAGAAATCATCGCTTCTTTGTTTCCATCAAAACCAACATCTAACCGTAAACCGTCTGCTCCTAGCTGATGGAAAAAGCTTAAATCATCATATGAAATAGCTAGCTCATCAAAAATAGACGGGGCAATATCTAAAATAACTTCGTATCCCAGTTCTTTCGCAAAATGAATAATATGAGTAAATTTAGTTGCAACAGCCTCTTTTCCTTCCGTTACTTCTAACATGCTCATAAAAATTCTTGAAAATCCATAATCTGCTGCTTTTTTTAAATAGGCTTCATCTACTGTTACATCACTATGATCTGGGTATATGGATACACCTAAACGTCTCTTCATATTTTACCGCCTCTTTCCATTTCATTAAATACTTTACGGTATTTGCCAGCAATAATACTTGCCACTAACATGGTCATTGCCACTACTAGTGGAACGGCAATCGATAATAAAACACCCATCACCATGCTTAAAACAATTACAAAAATACCACCTAAAATTAATTTCAGTGCAGAACAATCCATTATTTCTTTAGGGATTTTTTCTTTTTCTACAAGATATTGACACCCGATAAAATAAACGACAAATCCAATAAAATAAATTAGTTGCATTTTTCTCACCAAGGAAGAAAGCCAACGGACTTTCCCCCATTCCTTTTCTTAAATTTAGTTCATTTCAGCTGCTTCTCGTTCACGAGCTAATTGTTGTTTTTCAAAAACTTTAAAGAATGGATAATAGATAGCTAAGGAAATAAAGAAGTTGATAATAACTAAAATTCCCGCCATAATACTCCAGTTCGTACTAATCCAAGCTGCAATCGGTGAAATAACTGTAAATGGCAACCTTGCTGTCATCATCGGGACGACATTGGTCACTGTTAAAATATAAGATAATGTTGTTGTAACTAACGGAGCAAGAATAAATGGCAAACCTAAAATTGGATTCATTACAATGGGTGCACCAAAAATAATCGGTTCATTGATATTGAATAATCCTGGTAAAAGTGACAATTTTCCTAAGCTACGTAAATATTCTGATTTTGAAAAGAGGAATAAAACGACTAACGAAAGCGTCGCTCCTGCTCCACCAATCCAGACAAACCATTGTAAGAATTGTTCTGTAAAGATATTAGGCAATTGATGGGCATTTGTTCCAGCTTGAAAAGCATCCATATTTTCTGCAATTGAAATATCCCAGAAAGGACGAATTACTGGTCCCATAATTGCTGGCCCGTGAATTCCCAAAACCCAGAAGAAAGTAATTAGAAAGACCGTTAAAAGTCCACCAAATAAACTATTCCCAGCTAACACGCCTTTCAAGGGCATCAATATCGTACTTAAGAAGCTACTAATATCAAAACCTAAAACATAACGAATTGTCCAAAAGAACAGAATAATGACTGCTGTTGGCAATAAAGCGACAAATGAATTGGAAACCTCAGGTGGAACACCTTCTGGCATTTTAATGGTAATATTCTTTTCTTTCATAAAGCGATAGATCTCAACTGAAATAATTGATGTTACAATGGCACCAAATAACGATGCCGAGCTTAGCGATGCGATATTAATATAACGACCCGCTTCAATTACTTTATCGACTGGATCTAAGACTTGCGTGGGTACCACAGTGGAAATTAAGAAGGCTAAAACTGCCAGTAATCCACTGGTCATACTATCCATTTTATAGCTTTTGGCTAATGAAGATGAGATCCCAAAGGTAGCATATAAAGACAGGATTCCAACTGTAAATCGAAATGGAACATCTAAAATAGATTTATAAGGTTCAATGATAGCTGCAACGGAATCAATTGGAATATTAAGCAAAATCGTGAAAAATGATCCGACAATTGTTAAGGGTAGCGTTGCAATAATCCCTTTTCTAATCGCCGTCATATGACGTTGTGATCCAATTTTTGTTGCTACTGGTAGTACTTTTGATTCTAATAACTCAACAAGTTTATCCATACGTTCCTCCCAAATAAAGATTATAATGTTTTACAAAAACAATATAACATTATAATCTTTAGATGTAAACGATTTCTTGAATTGTTTTTTAGATTCATCCCTCCCACCTTCTTAAAACTAACTTCCTAAAGCAATAGGGAAAATCGCTCCTAAAATCATGGCTCCTAAAATGGCTCCTCCTGCAATGGGTTTTTTCCAAAGATAAAAAATGACTGAGCCAATTGTTGCACCAATTCCAATTGGAATCGATGCGCCACATGCGCTTAAAATAATCAAAGGACCTAAAAATCGACCTGAGGCATTTCCTGCTCCCATCATGACATCTGCTCCAAAAGTTGAATTTGATTGATTGATAGTAAACTTACGAATCAATACAATAATTCCTCCGGTTGCCAATCCACAAATTAAACCTGTTAATAATGCCAATGCAAAATTTTCAATTGGGGCAACAATTCCCATACTAAGCAAAATCGCTGGCACACCGATTCCAATTCCGGTTAAAATCGCTCCCCCTAGATCTAAGATACCGACTAATGACCCTTCTAATATGCGAGCAAATAAGAAACTAGCACCAAAAGCTGCAGCTGCGCCATAGGAACCTCCATCCATTCCCGCTTTTAACATTGCCACAATTGCGACCTCGTTAAATGCTCCAACGCCGTACACAAAATACATATGTGTTCCGGCAAAAATACCTGCCGCTAAAAGCCCAACAAAGATTGGAAACGACCAATCCGCAAACCAAAAATTTGGTTTTTCAATTCGTTCATTCATCTATTATTCCCACCTTCTTTTATTATTTGCCGATATTAAAGATACCGTGAGTGTTTTCTAACCATTGTGGAATTTGTACTCTAAAGCTTTCTAGCATTTGTAAATCAAAGCCTCTAAAGAAACCACTTAAAATAAAGAGTAAAATAACTGCTACCATCATGCTCTTAGTCACACGATTCCAACCAATTTCATCCACGCCTTTGCCAATTAGAATCCCAAGGACTACGCCTGGTGTTGCATTTCCCATAACCATTGCAGATAAGCCACCGAAAATAGTTCCCCATAAACCAGAACGTTTTCCAGCATCAATTGCAGCTAACCAAAATAGTACTGGCATGACAGTGTTGATTAATAGATTGGCTGCTGGTACTAAAACCGCTACTGCCGTTACTTGTAACGCTTCTGGAATTGCTGAAGCGGTTGTATTTAAGAATGCCACTAAAATCATTCCAATCACGCCGCCAGCAATACTCATTTTTTTAGGATCATGCATTGTTTCTGCTACGTTTTTATTTTTAATCATCAAAGCAGCCGTTGCCCAGTTGGGAATGACACGGTGGGTAATATCTTGCGTAAACGCACCTGCTCCAACAGTTGATGCCCAAGCATTAAAGAAAAAACCTAGTCCAAATGAGAAATGACTCGCTGCATCCCCTTCACAAGCGTTCATCTCACCTAGCGTTCTAAAGGCGCCTAGGCCTTGTGTTGTCGGGGCATGGAACATTCGTGCTGCCCCAGCTCCAGCTGCAAATCCCACCAAGCCTCCGATAAACAATGATTTCAACAAAATAATAATAATCGTCATCTAACTTTCCTCCTTTTGAATCAATTTCTTTTTACGAAAAGGATTGGAGACACCATTTGGATCAGAAATCTTTTTTTGGACAAAGGTTACTTTCTCCATTTCGATTAAGGTTACTTCAATCTCAACATTTAAAACGACCCGGTAAGTAACTCTTGTTCTTGGCAAGAACAGGAATAGAAATTTTTCTGTAAAAGTTTCTTCTTCCGCAACAAGAACCTGAACATCTAACGGTTCAATACGTAGCACAACTTCATTGCTTTCCTTTAATACTTTTGTATGAATGCTATTTAAGGCACTTGCAAAAGCTTGTGTTTTTTCTTTACCAGTTCCCTCTACTCGAATCACCTGTCTTTTTTTGCATCTGACTTCTGACAAATGGATCTCCTCCTCTTGTGTTTTTTATTCTATTAGGATCCAATTTTTTTTAAATACGTTTCAACAATCCGTTTCCCTAATTCTTCTTGGTCCATGAAACCAAAGCCTAAAACAGTTTTTCCATCATTGATTGCCGTGATTCCCTCTTCGACTGAGCGCATGCCATGTCGTTCTGGATAGCCATATTTCGTTGCTGCTGTTAACGCCCCAGCGCCTCCACTGCCACAAAATGAAATACCTAAATCGGCTTTCTCTTGTTGCATCACGTCACCCAAACGCATATCAGCCCCCATTCCTGGTACTACAACAGCTTTTCCTCCTGCTGCTTCTACTCCTTTTGCGACATTTTGTCCTTTTCCTAATCGATCTGCAATGACTACTGTTATCATAATTGTTGCCTCCTAGTATTATTGTTTGTATTTCATTTAGTTAATTCAATTTATTTTGTCTTGCTGTTTCAAAATGAATCGATAAAACATATTTTTCATCAACGGCTAAATTTCCAACTTCTTTTACGACTGCTTGAGAAAGGGCAAGTGCCTCCTTAGAAACCTCGCTAAACATCAACGGATCAACACGCATCATCCTTTCGTTCGTTTGTGAACGACGAATCATTTCACCTAAATGATTCGCTAATACAACCAATTGAACTTCCGTTGGTACAATTTCAAATGTGCGTAATTTTGCTAACGTAAAATCTATTATTTTTCTTGTTGCAACAGAGTCGTGACTTGCTAAAATGATTTCTTCAACCGCTTGTGTCACTTGATTTTCCAAAATCTATTCCTCCTAAATGGTTAGGTATTGTAATAAAGCTGTGATTTCAGCTTTGTTAATTGGCAACTTATTTTTTGCCATAATGCTTTCAATTTCAGCAACTTCTTCTTGATAATTAAGTAATGAATCTGGTGCTACATTGCCTTCATTTTCATATTGCGATTGAAAATAAATTCGATGAACCATCATATAGACATGTAATAAAAAGGCTGCTTCGTACTCTTCTTGGATACGTTGATTAAATAATTTTATTAGTTCCTCATATACCAGAAATCCCATTAAAATTAATTCTCTGCTTTCTTCTTCAATTCCGTTTTGACTTGGTTTTCCTTTACTTGCCAAAAATTTTGTCGTTGTTTTGTTTGGATTTCCTTGTAAAATTCCTTCTACCATTTTACGAATGGTTGCGATATCTGATTTAGTTGGGATGGGATTGACTTTAACGAAGGGCAGTTGTATATCTTCTAATGGAAAAATACTCACAACTAAATCGGGCTCTACTTCTTGAAGGACTTCTTTTACTTTTAAAACAGAAGCAAAGCTAGCAATTTCAACGTTTGGAACTTCTTCCATAATTCGTTGTTGAATGAGACTCGTCACTCCTAAACCGGTAGAACAAATGTAAACGATTCTCACAATCGTCTGATTGATCGTTAATTTTTCAAATGACACGAGAAAATGCAAGGCAATGTACGAAATAAAAGAATCATTAATAATCGATACGGATTTAGAAATTTCTTTTTGACAAGCATCACTAATCGTTTGAAATAAAGAAGGATACCGTTGCTTAATATCTTCTGTAAAGGGATTGTACTCATTTACAAACAAGTATTTTTTATGCAGCTTCAATGATAAATGGGCGAATAAATTGGTAAATAATTGCTGATCTCCATTGAATGCAACCTCTTCTTTTTCGCTGACAAATGCAATCATCTGCCTCGTTAAATCGGCTATATTATGTTCTTCATAAGCCATTAAAACATCACTAAAAATATAAATGTACTCATCTTCCAATATTGGAAATTCATAGGAACTAAAAACTTGTCGCATCAATAAGAATGGCAATTCTTTTTTCTTTTCCAATAGTTCTTGATTGGGCAATATTTTATAGCTTTCAATGGTGTGATTGATATTCATTCTGGCAGTCGCGATGGTTACGCGTAAAATAATCGATAAAATTTCGCTATAATTGAACTGCTCTAACACTTCTTGATTCACGATTTTTGACATTTCAAATAAGGTTACTTGATAGATCTGTTGCATTTGGCTATGAATGGCTAATTTCAACTGATGATTGCTTTCCTCAGTGGGATTGGTGATCACGTTCATAATATTGTAAATATCGTAATCGGTAATTTCTTTTTGAATAATAAATTCTAGCAACAGCCGAATCTGATTTTCTGCTCCTACGATGGTGTAACCAAAATAGTTCTTTCGAATCAATTGCAATTGGTAGCTCATTAAGACCTGTTCTAATTTTTCTAAATCTGCTACAATGGTGCTTTTACTGACTTTTAAATCATCTGCAAGCTGTTGGGTGGTTAAATAAGTTGTTTGCAAACATAGAATCGTAATCATTTGATGTATTCTAATTTCTTGATCTGGATACAATTCATAACGCTCAACTTGCAACAGTTCATTTTTTAATTCGATTCTTTTGGAGTCTGTCACGTCTAGCCAGATTCCTTTGTTTCGCTGTGTGCACAATAAACTGCCTTTCTTTGTAAACCATGTTTTGATTGCGTCTAAATCATACTTGATTGTGCGAATACTCATTTGAAACTGTTCAGCTAATTCTTTGGTTGTAATGGCGTTTTCTAAATCCAATAAGGCTAAAATTATTTTGATTTGTCGTTTTGATAGCTGCATCTTACTCAATCCTTTCTTTTTCAGCACTTTATTGAAACCCTTTACATTTAAAATATATCGGTATCCTAGCTGAAATACAATAGTAGATGATTGCACTTGAATAAGTGCAGTTTTTTTATTTTCTTTTTTTAGCTCTTGCATGACTTTTCTTTTTAAATAAATGAATAACAAAAAAACAGCACTAAGCCGCGGCTTTTTGTGCTGTTTTTCGTCCTTATTAGGGATTAAATTTCATATTCAATCAAATAAGGATACTTGATTGTGTCGTAAAGTGCATAAGAAATTTCAATAATTTCTCCTGTTTGACTATATGAAGTTCGCTTTCGTTTTAATAAGTGGCTTTGATCGGTGGCTAATAAAGTTTTAATTTCTCTACTTACTTCCTCCACTGAAAAGCTATCTTGAAATCGAGCAACCACTTTTTGGTGACTAGCTAACCATTTATACAAAGAGATTTGTTCCATTTGAATCAGATTTTTTTCGTTTCCTAACGTTGGTAAGTAATGTTCAAAGTAAATATAAGGTTCCTCGTCTAAACGATAAAAACGTGTTAATTTAAAGGCTTGTTTGCCAAAAATTTGTGTTAGCTCTGTTTGATCGACGGTTAGTTTCACTTTTTCTACGGCTAAAATTTCTTTGGTTAAATGGTGCCCTGATGCTTCAATCATACTAGAAAATGAGGCTGCTTTAGACAGTTTATTAAATAATCGATCACTTAATACGGTTGTTCCTTTGCCACTTTTCTTTTCCACATAGCCTTCATTCGATAAAATCTCAATAGCTTTACGAACCGTGATTTTACTAACGTTAAAGGTTTGTTCCAACTCATTTTCAGTAGGGATTTGTGTGCCAACAGGATAAACCCCATTTAAAATAGCGGATTTAATATTTTCAGCAACTTCGATATACAGTGGACCTTTTGCTTTCATAGTCTCTCCCTTCATTTTATGTAGTATCTTTAGAATAGGAGAGTCGGTGGCATTAGTCAATAAAAAACTTTATTTCGTTAAAATGTCTTTAACTATTTTGAGCAAGACTAGTTGTCATCGCTATTCTTATCTTCTTTGCTTAAAAAAAACAAGCCTTGACTTCAAATCAAGACTTGTTGAATCATTTAATCAGACACTAGTCATTTTCAATCGCAGAATGATTCATCAAACGATTAAGATGAACACCAAGGTAAACCAATTCATTTTCCGGTATTTGTGTATAGTAGCTTTGATCGATATAATTTTTAACTTTTGTTGCAATTTCCATTGCACCTGGATATAAAGACCACATTTGACGGTACAATTCATCTTCCTTTTCTTGAAGTAGACCATCGGAAAAAAAACGATCAACAAAAAAGCGGACATGGGTGATAAAACGTGTATAATGTACTGAATTTGTATCAATTTCTTGTCGTAGTGAATAGCGGACCATATTAACGATTGTTCCAACCAATTTAGCTTTTTTTAACCCATCTTTGTCCTCGTGGTTGTCGGATTGGGCATTAATTAAATGAAAAGCGATATTTGAAGCTTCTTCAATTGGTAGCTCAATTTGATAGCTCCTTTTCATTTTGTTTAAAGCAATCTCACCAATATGAAGCTCTTTTGGATAGTAATTTTTAATTTCCCAATACAATCGATTCGAAGTATTTAATCCCTTCTCACTACGTTCAACTGCAAAATGCAAGTGGTCGGAAAGGGTTAAATAAATACTTGTATTCAGTGATACAGCTAACTCTTCTTCTGCAATCGAAACAATTTCTTTCGTGATTTCAAAAAATTTCATTGGAATTTCATCAACTAGTTCAGCAAATTGTGAAGATTTCTGCTCTTCTATTGGCAAGAAAATTTGGTCAACTACTGAATCGGAAATAAAATCGCCCCTTTTTTTACCGTAACCGATTCCTTTCCCTAAAGCAATCATTTCTTGTCCTTCTTTTTCCACAAGAACTACACTTGAATTCAATACTTTTTTTACTAAGATCATCCAGATCCTCTCCTTGTCTACTACTCCTCTAAACTTCCACCATTTGTGGCAATAACCTCTTGATACCAATCAAAGGAATCTTTTTTAGAGCGATTGTATGTGCCATTTCCTTCATCATCTGCATCAACATAGATGAATCCGTAACGTTTTGACATTTGAGATGTTCCTGCGCTGACTAAATCAATCGGCGCCCAACTCGTGTATCCTATCAAATCGACCCCCTCATCAATGGCTTCTTTCATTTGTTGAAAATGTGCTTTAAAATAAGCAATTCGATAGGGATCGTGAATATGTCCCTCTTCAATCGTATCAACAGATCCCATTCCGTTTTCTACAATCATCAACGGTAGCTGATAGCGATCGTATAATTCAATCAAGGCAATTTTTAGTCCTTTGGGATCAATTTGCCATCCCCAGTCTGTTGATGGTAGATATGGATTTTTAACACCTAAAACAGTATTACCAGGAGTTCTTTCCGCTTTAGGATCTCCGGACTCCGCCATCGACATATAATAACTGAACGAAAGAAAATCAACCGTATTTTCTCTCAAAATTTGTCGTTCTTCTGGAGTTATTTTAATGTCAATTCCTTTATTTTTTAAAGCAACTTCAATCATTTTAGGATATTCTCCTTTCACTTGAACATCCGTATAAAAATTATTTTCTAAATTTTTCTTTAAAGTAAGTTCAACATCAAGGGGTGCACAAGTTAATGGATAGGTCATTAGTTTAGTCAACATACAGCCTACTTTGTTTTCTTGATTAATTTCATGCGCTATTTTTGTTACTAATGCACTCGCAACAAATTGATGATGCAATGCTTGATAGATTTCTTGCTCTTCTTTTCCAGGTTGACACTTGTCTGGTACAATCCCAGCTGTTGTAAATGGATGACGATGAATACTATCAATTTCATTAAACGTCAACCAGTAATCAACGTATTCACCAAATTCTTCGAAACAAACGGTTGCAAAACGAACAAAATCATCTATCACTCGACGATTAACCCATCCATTGTACTTTAAACTAAGAGATAATGGCATTTCATAGTGGGACAGCGTAACAATTGGTTTGATTCCTAGACGTTGCATCTCTTTAAATACACTACGATAAAAGGCGATTCCTTTTTCGTTTGGCTGTTCTTCTTCACCTGTTGGAAAGAGACGTGTCCACGCGATAGACAAACGTAAAGTTTTAAATCCTAGTTCGCTAAACAATGCCAAATCCTCTTTGTAGCGATGATAAAAGTCAATTCCTCGACGTTTAGGGTACCATTTGTCTGTTTTATCAGCCATCGCTGATTCAATTGTTGAAGTGGAAATATCCATATGAGCTGCATAATCTTTATTATCTACATGTGGTTTGTAACTAGCAATATCTGCTACAGATAAGCCCTTTCCATCAACATTCCAGCCCCCCTCTACTTGATTGGCAGCAATTGCGCCACCCCATAAAAAATTCTTTGGAAATGTGTTTTTAATTTTCATAATATCCTCCTATTTTCACGTTTTTTCTGTTATATAATTGGTACAATGGATAAGACATCCGTCTGGTTCGTAACCATCTCAGATTGATGAGACGTTTTAACCGTGTAGGCTTCCTTATTTGTTACAACACAGACAATCGTTGGATCAAATCCAGCTGATTTAATTTTTTCCAAATTGAATTCAATCAATTTTTGTCCTTTTACGACCTTATCTCCCACTTGTACAAATGCTTCAAATCCTTCTCCGCCTAATTGTACGGTATTTAGACCAATGTGAAATAGAATTTCTGCTCCATTAGTTGTTTTAAATCCTAAAGCATGTTTTGTTTCAAACACCATGGTAATTTCACCGTCTTCTGGTGCAATCAATACATTATCGTCTGGAATGATCGCAAGTCCATCTCCCATTAACCCACTTGAAAAGACATCGTCTTTGACTTCACTCAAAGAAATAATTTGTCCTGCGACTGGACTGATTAGTTTTTCAGCGTCTGCGTTAGAAGCTTCGTTGACCTCATCAGCTTTTTCTAATTCAACCTCATCTTTGTAGCTAACTAGTACAGCTATAAATCCAATTACAAAGGAAATACCTACTGTGACAAATGCCCAAATTAAGTTCATTGGATTTATTTTATCGACAAACATCGTAATGCTAGCTAAACCAGGTCCTACCAATGCAAAAGCTTTAATAGCCATAATTCCTGCAAAACTACCTCCGACTAAACTAGCAAACATCACACTATACAACACACGTTTATTTAAAATCGTTACGCCATATAAAGCTGGTTCTGTAATCCCAAAGAGTGCTGAAATTGCTGCAGATATCGCAGTAGAACGTAGCTTTTGATCTTTTGTTTTAATACTTACAGCAAAACAGGCCCCTGATTCCGCAATGTTATGGGCTAATGAAGCAGGTAAATAAAGGAGTTCCGCTCCAATTTCACTCATTGAAGAAACAGCATATGGAATCATGGCTTTGTGCATACCCGTCACTACCATAAAGGGCAATCCAGCTGCCAATACTCCTGTAGCAACCCACCCCAAGCGAGAATAAAGCCAAATGATTGCTGTAGAAAAAACGGTCCCAACATTATATCCTAATGGTCCTAAAACAAGTAGTGCGACTGGTACTGTAATCAATAAACTCATCATTGGAACAAAGAAAATTCGAATGGGCTTTGGTGAATAGTTGGTAAATAGTTTTTCTACCTGAGCATAAAATAATACCGTTAAAATTGCTGGAAATACTTGAGAAGCATAGGCAATATTCGTTATACCAAAGCCTAAAAAAGTAGCTCCTTCTGTCAATAAAGTAGACAGCTCTGGCAAAATCAGTGCACCTACAGCTGATACGGCAACCAGCTGGTTTACTTTTAATTTATTTGCCGTTGTCATAGCAACCAAAATAGGTAAAAAGTAAAGCGGTGCACCTCCAATTAAGTTAAGAATTTGGTATGTTTGACTTTGATCGCTCATTACTCCAGTAACAGAAGCAAGTAACAATAATGATTTTAAAATACCTCCACCAGCAATGGCTGGAATAAGGGGCTGAAAAATAGAAATAATAAAATCTAATATCACGGCTCCCCATTTTTGTTTTTCAGTTGAACTGCCTGATTCTGATAGTTCTCCTAACAAAGCTTTCATTTCATCGTAAACTTCAACAACATCATTGCCAATAATGACTTGACATTGAACATTTTGACGAACTCCAATGACGCCATCAATTTTTTCAAGTTTTTCAGTTTCTATTTTAGTATTATCTTTTAACGTAAAACGTAATCGAGTCGAGCAATGCTCAAGGTGTGATACATTTTCTTTTCCGCCAATTAGCGATAGAATCGATACAGCAGTTTCTTTATAGTTCATCACAATTTCTCCTTTATAAGTAGTTACGTAGTATTGGCCAAACACTACGCAAAAAAACAGGCAGAATCTAAATACTGCATTCATCAAAATGAAACTCTTTTTTGAAAAATACTGTATTTAGGTCCTGCCTGCATTACCAGTCACATGCCTGTTCTTAATTGTCTTTATGTTAGCATATGTTTTTTGAAAACGCAACCATTTTTTTGTTTAGCTGATTTATTATGTAAAAAAAAACGATACAACCATCTATTTAAAGGTTGTATCGTCTTTTATAGCTTTATATGTCACGTTACTTCGCTACTCGTTTTAACACCAAATCTTTCCGCTTCCCTAAGAATAATGGCACGTATTCGATTTCAACGTCACTTGCATTTAAGCCAAACCATTTTTCGGGTTCAACTGTATGACGTTTCAGCATGAGTTTCGCTTGCATTATAAAGGTTTCAAAGCTGTTTAATTCTGTTTCCATGGAAAGTTGTTCTTGAATCAAGATAAAGCGGAAATCGCCGACTTTACGTCCTGGAATGGTTGTATAGTTTCTTGATTGAATGTCTACTTCGCCACTTTCAACTAATTCTGTTACGATTTGTCGTAAGAATACATTGAGTTTTTGATTGACTCTAAACCCTAATTTTAGTTGAATCTTAATCATATAATCTGTTCCACCAATGTTGTCTACGGTGTACTCTGCGGTATAGGGTTCGTCTGTTACAACCACATTTACAAACCAATACACATCTGCGCGTTTTGGTCGTTTATCTAAGATAGAATACATAATTTTAGATTCTACTTGTCCGGGTTTGGCACAATTGGTTAAATAAACTAAGTTTGTTGCATATTTTGTACGGTCTGCGTCATGAGTTAATTGCACCAACTGATCTTTATAATCTGCTAATGGCACATTTTCCAATAAGCGCATTTTAATTTTGTAGCTGCGAATGCAGATAAACATAACAAACAGAATAGCCAGTGCTATAATCACAGTTACAAAACCACCATGCATAAATTTAACGGCACTTGATAGGAAGAATGAAAATTCAAAAGCGCCAAAGAAAAGCAACATTCCCATTGCAACCCATTTTGGACAATGAATTTTAATCAAATAATTGTACAATAAAATAGTCGTCATCAACATAGTGACCGTAATGGCTAAACCATAGGCGGCCTCCATTCGATCAGAACTTCTAAAGAATAACACCACTCCTACGCACACTGCCCAAAGGATTGTATTGACTGTTGAAATGTAAACTTGTCCTTTTGAACTTGATGGATAGCGACTGTGAAGACGTGGCAATAGATTCAATTTAATGGCTTCTGAAACAAGTGTATACGAGCCAGAAATCAAGGCTTGTGAGGCTATGATTGCGGCTAATGTAGCGATTACGACACCATAAATCAAGAATTGTTTTGGCATCATTTGAAAGAAAGGGTTCATATCTTTCATTGCTAATAATCGAGGATCATTTTTGGCATCTAATAACCATGCAGCTTGACCAAAATAATTTAAAACTAGACTTAATTTTACAAAGCCCCATGTTGCGTAAATGTTTTTTCTTCCCGCATGTCCCAAATCAGAATACAACGCTTCTGCACCTGTTGTTGCTAGGAAAACACCACCTAAAATGAAAAATCCCATTTTATTTTCATCGCTAAAAAGAACTGCGATTGCATAGTGTGGGGACAATGCTCTAAACAACGTCACATCTCTTGTAATATTCACAATCCCAAAAATAGCTAAGGTTGTAAACCAAACCATCATAATTGGTCCAAACATTTTCCCAACAGTTTCTGATCCAAAACGTTGAATTAAAAACAAGGCACTGATAATCGTAATTACAATTACGATGATTATATGTTGGTTTTCACCAAAGAACGAACTAAATACCGGTATCTCTTTTAATCCTTCAATGGCTGACGTTACTGTTACCGCCGGGGTGAGCATTCCGTCTGCTAAGAGCGTGGCGCCCCCAATCATAGCTGGAACGATGAGCCATTTGGCTTGCTTTCGAACTAAAGTATATAAGGAGAAAATCCCACCTTCACCATGGTTATCTGCCCGTAACGTAATTAAGACGTATTTAATGGTTGTTAAAATGGTAATCGTCCAAAATACGAGTGAAACTGAACCTAAAATAAAGTTTTCGGAAATATTAGCTAAACCACCATTTCCTTTTACAATAGCTTTCATTACATAAAGTGGTGACGTTCCGATATCGCCATAAACAACACCTAACGCAACTAAAATTCCACCTAGTGTTACTTTGTTCATATGACTTCTTCTGTCATGATTTACTTCCATTTTTCTGATCCTCTTTTAATTGAATTTTGACTTGCTTTGTGAATTTGAAACTTTCCTTGAAACCATTTCGATTTGTTTTATTGATAATAGCATTCCTGAAATCTAAGCTTGATTATACCAAATATAAAAATAATAACAATCATCTTTTCAACTTTATTTTTACCAAGAAATTATTAAAAAAAATTTTAGTTCAGCCCTTTTTAATGATATATCATTAAAAAGAAATACAACATTTCACAAACACCTTACAAACCTTTTATAGATATGTTAAAATAGCTATATTGATATATCAAATAAAACAAAAAGAGAGGTTTTATTATGCTAGAGTCTATTGACACACGACAAGGTACTCATAACAGTCACAGTTTTTCAAATGGAAATACCTTACCTTACACAAGTTTGCCTTTTGGAATGAATCATTATGTTCCGCAAACCAATCATGAATCTAGTTGGTTTTTCAATCCACTTCACCGCACCTTTCAAGGAATTCGAATTAGCCATCAACCAAGTCCTTGGATGGGCGATTTTGCACATATCTTAATGACACCGGTTACAGGAACCTATTTAAAAGGAGATGTGTTTAGCTATCAAAGCTCCTATCGACCTGAAGAAGCGATTTTTCAACCTCACTATTTAAAAATAAAGCAACAGCGCTATCAAATTACAACTGAATTGACTCCTACTGAACGCGGCGCCAGTTTAAAACTAACCTATCCACAGAAAGATGATCCTGGCTTTATTTTACAAGCACCTGGCAAATCCTCTTATCAACTTGATGTTGAAACTTCGACGTTAACCGGTTTTATTTCAAATTTCTCAGGTTGTTTAGATGAAAATTTTAAACTCTACTTCACAATGACTTTTGATGCTTCTATTGACTTAGCTAAAACGGGCTACTTTAATGGCGATGACTTTATCTCAGCTACTGAATTAAACGGGCAAGATAAAGCTTTTATTCTTCGTTTTTTGACATTGTCGAATCAACAGGCATCTATTAAATTAGCCACTTCTTATATCAGTATTGAGCAGGCTCAATTAAATTACCAACGTGAACTAGCTGAACATTCATTTGCAGATTTAAAGACTCTTGCAGCAGATCGTTGGACTCATTATCTATCTAAAATTGAGATTCAAAGCTCCAATCAAGAACAGGTGAAAACTTTTTACACTTGCTTGTACCGAATGTTTTTATTTCCACAAAAATTCTACGAGCTTACATTAGATAATCAACCGATTCACTACAATACAACTACTAAAAAAGTCGCTAATGGTATTTTGTACACAAATAATGGTTTTTGGGATACTTACAAAACCGTCTACCCTCTCTATTCTTTGATTGCTCCTACTGAATATCAAGAAATTTTGGAGGGTTTGCTCACTTCCTATCGCGAAACAGGCTACTTACCTAAATGGCTTTCACCTGATGAACGCGGACTGATGCCAGGAACCTTGGTGGATGCTGTTATTGCTGACGCTGCAGTGAAAGGTCTCGTTAATAAAGTTCAACTAGAAGAATTTTTATCTGCCATGCTCCATGCTGCTACAACTCAAAGTAAAGATCCAAATTATGGTCGAAGAGGGACAACCGATTACCTGAAATATGGCTACGTTCCACTGGATCACCATGAAAGTGTGAACCACACCTTGGATTATGCGTATAGTGATTTTTGTATTAGCCAAGTAGCTGATTTATTAGGAAAAACCGAGTTGGCTAAAACGTACCGCTCAAATGCTTTAAATTATCAGAATTTATTTGATCCTGCTTCTGGCTTGATGCGGGCGAAAAATACAAAAGGGGAATTCAGACCACATTTTAACGATCTGAACTGGGGTCTTGATTACGCAGAAGGCAGCGCATGGCAAAATAGTTTTGCTGTCTACCAGGATTTTGCAGGTTTAATCAAGCTTTATGGCTCAAAGGAAGCCTTCTTCAAAAAAATAACTGATTTGTGCAACCAACCGCCTGAATTTGATGTGCTTGGCTATGGTTTTGAAATTCATGAAATGAGTGAAATGGCCGCTGTTGATTATGGTCAGTTAGCTCTTTCAAATCAACCTAGCTTCCATTTGCCTTACTTGTTTAATTATGTAGGGCAACCTGCTTCCACTCAAGTTGTAGTGAAACAACTCATGGCACGCTTGTTTAATAGTGGTTTTGATGGCTTTCCAGGGGATGAAGATAATGGGAGCATGTCTGGTTGGTTTGTCTTTAGTGCTCTTGGCTTTTATCCAGTAACGCCAGGTAGTGGGGAATATGTCCTTGGCATTCCATTGTTTGATTCAGTTAAGATACACTTGCCAAATGGAAAGGCTTTGACGATTGAAACAGACAATAACGTTCCCCAAGCAAATTTTGTTGCCAATTTGAAAGTGAATCAACAAGACTATCGCCCTCTATTTTTAACTCATCAAACCTTACTAGAGGGAGCAAGTCTTCATTTTACATTAGGACTAGCGCCAACTTACCATGACTATTCAACTAAAGAAGTTCCTTTCTCAATTTCTGAATCCAACTAAAAAAACATTGAGCTAATTGAATTAGCTCAATGTTTTTTTAGTTTAAACTCGGATAACGCTCACTAAATACCGCAACTGCTCCTACCAAATTCGCATCATTTCGATACACACAAGGGATCACTTGAGGGACAAAGTCTTTCAGCTCATTTTTAGCTAATAAGACTTCCATTCGCTGGTTGATTTCAGGATAAAGCTCTTCTTTTTTTGAAATTCCGCCACCAATAATAATCAATTCTGGATCTACTGTGAATTGTAAATTATACAGCCCGACTGTTAAATAGTGATAAAATTCATGAATAGCTTCCAAGGCATCTTCTTCTCCTTGATTGGCTCTTTCAAAAACCTCTTCCCCTGTATAGAGTGTTCCTTTTTTTTCTGAATAACGTTTCGCCATATTGGCTGCTGTTCCTAGCTCGCTAAAGCTTTCTCCACGATCCAAAATCATTAAACCAAATTCACCGCCATAAAGATGTTGCCCCTTTTGCAACTTCCCTTCCATGATTACTGCTCCGCCAATTCCTGTACCAATGACAACAAACAATACATTTTTCTTTCCCTTACCAGCGCCTTGCCACATTTCAGCTAGGGCAGCGCAGTTGGCGTCATTTTCAATTGTCACAGGTCGATTAAAGCTGTGCTCAAAATGGGCTTTGATGGGAAAACGATGAATATAAGGAATGGCGCTGATTCCCCCAATTTCGCCTTTTTGAGTGTCTACTGTGCCTGGTGCACTAATCCCAATACCCGCTATTTCATATTTTAATTCAAGCTCATTTAAAACCGCTTTCATTTTTTCTTCTAATTCATCAAAAGAAGTTGGGGTACTAAAACTGCTGATTTCTTGCAACTGATTGTTTTCCCAAATTCCGTATTTTACTGCCGTTCCGCCTAAGTCAAAAGCTAAAATTGCCATCTACGTTCCTCCTAAAGAATTCGTTTCTTTTATTTTACATGATTCTATTAAATTCGCAATTTATAGCGAAAAAACACTATAGAAAATAGTGTTTTTTCACTCGTGTTTAATTGCCTTTTTGCCAACGATAGCTAATAATTTCATAAGGAGCTACTACTTTTGTCGGCTTAGCATCAGATATTTCTTCAATTAAATTACAAACATACGGAGTTTGATTAGGAATCGTTAAGTTAAACGTTGTTTGCTCATTTGTTAAATTATACACTCGTGTAACGATTTCAGAAGTAGCTTCATTTCGTTTAAAGGCCGTTAAGGCAACTTTTTCGCCTTCTAAATCCGCAAAACAATGGGTTAGCGGCAATGACCCTTGATGACGATCCGTTTGATACGTACTAAACGGAACTTGGAACGTCATTGCTTCATGATATGTCTGAACGGCATCCGCTGAGCCGTGGAAAGATAGGGCATACTCGACAACCTGTTCTCCTAGGCATTGCGCTTCTGGGGTTGGAAAATATCCCCAATCTCCAAGCTCTCCGACGCTACGTAATAGGGTTAACGCAATGGTTGTGTCTTCAGGTAAAATTTCGTACTCATTTAAGCCAAAATTAGCTACGGTTACACCTTGACGCTGATCTTTTACGTTCACAAAAGCATGCTGGTGCTGTGCATTCGTTGGATTTTCCCAGGCACTATCGGTGGTATTAGGTCTTTCAACAACTTCATAAATACTATCAGCATAATGAACCGTTGTCTCAATTCCTGTTGGGAAAAGAACACGAAGTCGATGATCTTTCATTTGGTTATCAAAGTGAGTGGTGAATTTTAGTTGTCTGCTACCTTTTTCTAATAAAATTTTAGTGGTTAGAGTAAACGGAGCAAGTTTTTTACTGCGTTCTGCTTTACGATAACGGAATTCAACAACCGCTTTTTGTTCTTCTTCTAAGCGCTTATCCATTGAAATTGGTATGTCCAATTGTTGGGTAACTTCAATTTCTCCGTAGCTTGCTGTATTGTTAAGAGTCTTGACTGTCGCTTGACTATTTTTAGAATAAATCGGTTGATCATTAGCAGGTTGTTTAAAAATGTATTCATTCCCTAAATCTCCGACATCTTCAAAATTCAATAAGTCGTGATAGGTGTGATTCGTTTCCTTATCAAGAACCGTCAAGATGCCATTAGAAGCAATCGTAACTTTAAGATACTCATTTTCCATTGTGCCTTCGAGCTCGTTAATAAGTTCGTCTGACGCTTCTTGCAGATTTTTTTCTGTTTCTACTAACATAAATGTTTCCCAGCTCAAACCTGTCATGGCTTCCATTGGAATTTCAACTCGTGCATATCGTGCCATAAAGGGCTGTCTAAAACGATCTTTTGGTAAATCGTATCCGAACTCAACTCCATCATCTTTAATTTCAGCTAAAACAACTTCTCCTTTGCTGTTTTTTACACTAAACGTAGGGAAATCTTCTGCTTTTAACGTTTGATAAAGGGTTTCTGGCAAACCACTAGCAAATGGCAAGCGTTTGATCTCCAAACGAATCGTTGCTAGACCTGTTTTTTCTGAACCATTCGTGTTAAATACAACAAACGGAATTCCATTCTCTGGTAAACTAGCCGTATCAATAGCAGCAATTAATTGGCGTGCTGCTTCATCGGCAACAAATTTTCCAACTTCATTGGCTTTTTCAAAACGTGGCATCATTTCCCGATGAACCTCATCCACACTACAACCACAGATACTATCGTGTGGATGGTTTTGCATCAATGTTTTCCATGCGTAACGCAATGAATCGTGTGGATACTCTTTTGTCACTTCATAAGCCATTGTTGCTAAAGGTTCTGCAATATTTTCTAATTGTCTTGAAACGCGAGTATTCCATTGTTTTAAATAGATCCGTGCAGAAGCAGTGTTCGCCAACGTATACCAGCCGTCAGTCTCTTGTGAAGTCAATTCTCCAGTGACGGTACTTAAATCAGCAGGTAAGGCTTCTTTGAGTCCCGTTAAATACGTATCAAAATCAGTATGCACAAATTCAATCTCTGGATACAATTCATTGGCTACTGCGATGGCTTTTGATAAGTCTTTTTGAACGGGTTGATGATCGCAACCATTCATCATTAATAGATGATCCGTCGATGCATACGTTTCTGCATCTGCTAATTTTTTCGCCCAAAAGGCTTTTGCGGCTTCTTTTTCAACTGGAATTTCATTTCCATTGCTGTACCAATTGGCAAACAATAGACCTAAAATCTTAGAACCATCTGGACCTTCCCACCACATTTCTGAGTATTGAGAAGCATATTTTTCATCATTAATCACTACATTATCAAAACCTGTTGGCTTCACTCCTCGACCAAATGCCGCAACATCTAGCCCAGCTTGTTTCATCATCTGCGGAGTTTGCCCCATATTTCCAAAAGTATCTGGAAAATAACCAAGTTGAACCGGTACACCCCATTTTTTACTTTCATCCATACCAATCAGCATATTGCGGGTGTTGGATTCACTACTTGTTAAGAAATCGTCTTGCAAAATGTAGAAGGGACCAATTTTTAATTTTCCTTCTGTAATGTATTTTTGGACTAATGCTTTTTTTTCTGGTCGGACTTGTAAATAGTCGTCTAAAATAATCGTTTGTCCATCTAAATGGAAACTGTTAAAATCAGGATCCGTTTCAAATAACTCAAGCAAATCATCCATTAATTCTACTAATCGCATATGGTGCTGTTCGTAGGGTAAATACCATTCTCGATCCCAGTGACTATGGGCAATAATTGATACTTTTTTCATGCTTTCCATTCCTTTCTACTTCTCGATTTGAATATCAAAGTAATCCATTACTAACTCGCAAAACATCATGTTTGCCCATGAAAACCACTCTCTAGTGTACTGATTTGGGTCATTAACATCAAAGCCTTCATGCATTAAATTCGTCCCACCGTCTGTTGCAACTAGCGTATTTAAAATTCGTTCTTTTTCTGACTTATCAGAAGTCGTCAACCCTTCCATTGCCATCGCAATTGGCCAAATATAGTTCTCTGGTGTGTGGGAGCTTCCGATTCCTTTCGCAAATTCACCTTCATAAAAGAAAGGATTTTCACTGCTCAACAGGGTTTTTCTTGTGGTTAAATAGACTTCATCTTCTGGCGAACAATAGCCCAAATAAGGAGCGGCTAATAAATTAGGCACATTGGAATCATCCATTAAGCTAGCATTTCCTAGACCATCTACTTCATATGCAAAAACTGTTTCACCAGCTTTATTCGTTGTTTTTCCATATTTTTCAATACCTTCTTGAATGGCTTCTCGTAAAGCTGTGATTCGGGGAATCAGTTCTTCTTCTTTTAAAATCGTCTCAAAAATTTCTTTTAAATAGTCCAAAACAACCACAGCAAACATATTAGACGGAACTAGGTAATGATAAATACAGCGATCATCACTTGGTCTAAAACCAGACCACGTCATACCTGTTGGCGCAACTTCTGTTCCTCGACCTCTATTTACTAACGTGTCTTCTTCTCTTGTTGTATCGCGTTCAAATTGATACGCAGATCGATTATGATCTTGTTCAATTTCCCAGACTGTTAAAACTTCATTCACTGCTGCTTTAAACGTTTGATTGAATTGAGTGGTTCGGCCAGTTGCTTTCCATAATAAGTAGCTTAGTTGCAATGGGTAGCATAAGGAATCAATTTCATATTTGCGTTCCCAAATCCATGGATTCATCTTCGTATGATCCGTTTGATGACCGGCGTGATTTGCCGTTTCGTTAAAAGCGTTTGCGTAAGGGTCTAACTGAATATATTGAAATTGTTTTTCTACTAACCCTTCAATCATATCTCCAATATCTGAATCTTCTTTTGCGATGGCTAAATAAGGACGAACTTGCGCTGTTGAATCACGTAACCACATCGCTGGAATATCTCCTGTTAAAACAAAGGTCGTTCCATCTTCTTGGCGTTTAACGGTTGTTAGCAATGTATTTGCAAAACAAGCATTAAAATTCTCTGCCCAACGTGGATGCTCTTGGCACTTTTCTGTAATCGTATTCATAAAATTTTTAACTGATGTAGGGATTTCTTGATAAACCATTTTATTCGCTCCTCTTATATCATTTTTAGTTATATAACAATTATATGATATATCATTTATATTGTCTACACTTTCTACTGAATTTAATTAAAATCTCTTATTTTCTTTCTTTCGCTTTCTTTTAACTGAAATAAATGATATATTAATAAAACAAGAACTATACCATTTAAAACAACTAAGGAGCTTTTAAGATGAAAAAAGAACCTCTTTACAAAGTCATTTATCTCGACTTAAAAAACGCTATTTTAAATCAACACTACTCCTATGGGACTCAGGTTCCTACTGAAATGGAGTTAACTGAAACTTATCAAGTAAGCAGGATTACAGCTAAACGTGCTTTAATGGAGCTTGAAAGCGATAGATTAATTGAACGAACTGCCGGAAAAGGAAGCTTTGTAATCTACCAAAGTCAATCCCTTCCTCAAACGTATGAACTTGCTTTTATGTTGCCTTTTTCTCAAGCAGCAGGTTTAGAATATTACGTACAAGGGGCAACAGATTACTTAGAAAAAACACCCTATCAATTAACCATCCACGCAACTGAAGGAAGCCCTACTCGACAACGCGAATTATTGCAGAATTTAAAAGAAGATAAATACGACGGACTGATTATTTATCCAGAAAACCCAATCAATTCCATCGACTTACTTTACCGTCAGCATCTAAATGGCTTCCCAATCGTAATGCTGGATAAAAAGCTAGAAGGGACGGATATTCCTTCCATAACTTCAGATAACTTTAATGGTGGTGCGCTAGCTGCTAACTACGCCCTCAAAATGGGGCATACAAAAATCGCCTATTTGTCCACGATTGATTTGCTAGAAAACACTTCCGTTCGTGATCGCTACTTAGGCTATTTAAAGGCTCTCCACGACGCTAAAATTCAAGACTATTCAGATGGGTTAACAAATAAAAAATTCATCAAACAATTGGATACTGCTTCCTTACAAGAATACCTTTTAGAAATTAAACGGACTGGCTTCACTTGCATTATTGCTGAAAACGACATTATTGCCATGCGTTTATTAGCAGAAGCTAAAAAACTCAAACTAGATATTCCAAATGATCTTTCGTTGATTGGCTTTGATAACATCCAAATGACTGATTTAGTTTCCCCACAGCTCACAACTGTCGAACAAAATTTTTATCAAATTGGCTTTTTAGCAGCCGAGTCTTTGGTTCAACAATTAACTGAGCGCGACAATACTAATCAAAAATTTTCAAAAATTGTTCCTGTTGCGTTGGTGGAAAGAGAATCTGTTCAAAAACAGACTCTTTAGATTAAGTTTAATGGGTTTGTTTACTTGAAACTAGTAACAAATTAAAGCGGTTTTTAGACAAATTATCGTTTGTTGATACTTTTTAAGATAAGTAAATAAGCAATACCTACAACTAGGTACTGCTTATTTGCTTTATAAAATCAGTTTCAATAAAAAAATTTGGGTTTTTATTTCCGATTCAAATATTGTTCTCTAAATTCCTTCGGTGAGACGCCACACTTTTTCTTAAAGTTCTTATAAAAATAACCGGAGCTTTGGTAGCCCACGTTTAAGGCAATATCATTAATTGGATCCGTTGAATGCAGTAGGAGATTTTGAGCTAACTTAATCCGGTAGTCGTTTAAGTAGGTTGAAAAGCTCTTTTTCGTTTCTTTTTTAAATAGCTGTCCTAAGTACATCACGTTGACATGTAATTTTTTTGCAATCATTTTTAAATTCAAATCTTCACGGTAGCTCGTTTGGACTAATTCAATCACTTGTTGCGTAATGGGACTGTAGATAACTAGATGCTCATCTAATTCGATTATTTGAAGCATTTTTAATAAGATGTTTTCTACATCTTTTAGTTTTTTAGCCTGATTCACCTCATTTATTTTTTCTTGAAAAAGGGTGTTTTCAATGAAGGTAAATTGTAAATGAAGGTGCATTAAGAGTAAATTAGCATGCTGCTTCACCATTTTTGGTTGTTCCACATTTTGCTCAAAATGAGTTAAAATTTCTTGCATAGCTGCTTTAATTTTGCTCAAGTCTTGCAATGCTAATACTTCTGTAAACTGTTTAAAGGACTCTGGTAGGAATTGGCTTGGTTTCTCCTTTTCTACGATTAAAACATCCTTATTGTAGAAGGCGAATGTATCTAATTTCCCTTTAGCTGTTTGATAACTTCCTCCTACTTCCTCCATCGTTGCAACAACTGTTCCTTCAAAAACCAATACGTTCTCTTGCATTTTACTGGTTAAGTCAGAAATCAATTCGTCTTTTCGAGAATCCATTACAATCACTGCCAGTTCAGTTTCAGAAACCATTAAAAATAAATAATGACTGTTTGAAGCCAATTCTTTTTTTAAACGCTCTTGTTCTTCTCGTTTAATTTTAAAAAGTACCACTTGATAGTTCTGGCTAACGATTGTTCTTCCGCTTGAAGTAGCCCACCTATTTAAGGCGTCGTAATCAACGGTATTTAGTAACCAATCATTTAGCATGCTCCGATACAATAAGTCTTCATTTTGAAAATTTTCTTTTTGAGAATCAAGTTCATTAATGAGTTTTAACAAGGTCTCTTTTAGTTCGATTTTATCCACTGGTTTCACTAAATAATTAGCAGCTCCCAGTTGCATGCCCTCCTTAATATAATCAAATTCTTGGTAGCCTGAAAGAATAATTGTTTTAAATTGTTGATTTAAGCGTTGGGCTTCTTTAATAAATTCTATCCCTGATAAAAGTGGCATGGTCACATCCGTTAGGACGATATCCACTGAATTGGCAACTACAAAATCAAGTGCCTCTTGACCATTTTTAGCAGTACCTACAATGGTCAAATTTAAACTTTCCCAGTCAATTAGTTTTTGTAGTCCCATCAAAATCATATACTCATCGTCTACAATCAACACTTTATACATAAGCAAGCTCCTTTAAGTTTGTTCTTCTTTGTCTTTAAAACGTATGACAATCGTTGTTCCTCCATTTTCTGTTGAGGAATACTTCATATGATAGGAAGATCCGTAATACAGTCTTAGGCGTGTGTTCACATTGTGAATGCCTACTGAATTGACTTTTACCTCATGATTAAAAGCTAAGGCTTCATTGATTGCTCCATACTGGATTTCAGACATCCCTAAACCGTTGTCACTGATTTTAATTACGATCTCCTCGTTTTCACGATAGGCCTTCACTCCTATTGCATTTTCCATTTTTAAATAATCGATGCCATGTTGGAAATAGTTTTCAATTAAAGGTTGAATCGCAAATTTTGGAATAGGTAAGCTTTTAATAGATTCTTCGATTGAAAAAGAATAGGCAATGCTATCTGGGTAGCGCATTTGGTAAAGGTAAACGTATTTTTCACAAAATTTCAATTCATTTTCTAATGTGACTGTTTTTTCTTGTGAAATATTATTGCGTAACAAGGCTGCAAAATTGTATACGACCTCTGCCAGTTCATCTGCGCCTTCACTGACTGCAGACATCCGAATGTATTCTAACGTATTATACAAAAAATGAGGATTGATTTGCGATTGTAACGCTCGCATGTCCGCGTCTTTTTGTTTGATTTCCAGCTCATAGATATCCTTTAAATAGTTTTGAATGCTATCTAACATCTGGTTAATTCCAATCGAGATTTGTTTCATTTCAGCTTGCTTATGATTGACTTCAATCCGATTCTCAATTTTACCTTTGGTGATTTCATTGATTGATAGTAAAATATCTTCTACTTGTCGAACATACTTTCCAAATAATTTAAAAAGAGTTAGCAGTAAAATACTATCAATAATCAAGCTAAATAAAAACAACCACAGAAAGCTTTTAGCTGACTTTAAAAATACTGATTTTTTAGGGACAAAAGTATAAATTTGATACCCTTCTTTTGTTTTTAATTGTGTCATAAAATACGATTCTTTTAGTTTCGATGGTTGAATTTTTGAATGATCGTTCATTTGTTGAACTAATTCTGATTCTAGTGGGGAACCCTTTTCTTTTGTTTTTCTTGAGTAGATTAAGCGATTCGTGTTTGAAAAAATAAAGGTTTCCGATTCTGTTTGTTGGCTATTGTTTGTAACAGCTTTGTTAAATTCCTCTACACTCAATGATAAATAAAACGTACCGATATATTTTGATGTATCTGGATTGTTTAATAATTTTGGAATCATTACTCCAGTGTCTTTTGGAAATTCCTCCAGTTTAATGCCTTGCTTGTTAGCCAAAGTTGATGAATAAACTTCCTTAAATTCATTTAACGAAATGGCGACAGATTGAATGGATTCGTCTAAGTAATACATGTGTTCAATTTCTTTGGGTAGGTAAATATACATGTTATAGTCTTGACTGATGTCTAAGGTATAACTAAGATACTGTTGATAATCCAGTTGGAAATAGCGATATAAGTTCTCAATGCGCAAAGGATTGGATGTCAACTCTGTCGCCATACGCGCGGCCTTTTTTTCATCTTCAACTAAAATGGCATCGATTCGATTTGAAATATCTACTGTTACCTGTTTGGCTTCTTCGTTGTTCTTCTTGGAAATGGTATAACTAACGACTAAAGAGAAGACAGTGACGCCAACAATCAAAATCATTGAGTATATTTTTAATAGGGAATAGATTTGATTCTGTTTGCTTTTCATCACACTTCTCCTTTCGCCATTAAATGGATTCAATCTTTAAACGATTAAAAATTTTAGTTGTTACTTGATTGACAACCGCAACGCTTAAGCCGACACTGATAAATAAAATAAGTCCAGGATAACGATAAGTAATCGTCCAAATCACAACTAAGCAAAGCCCTGCAACTAAGCATTCTTTTAAACTTGTAAAAAATGTGATAAATGCTAATTTTAAAGTATTAGACAGATTGATTTCATACGTAACCGTTATCAGTATACTTAAAATAAAGACATTTATCATTAAAAATAAGACAGCTATAATCAAAAAGTCAATTACCACAAAGATAAATCCCTGTGTTTGAACTGATAGATATAAATTTAATAACAAAAATAAAATAGTACTTCCAAAAATTAACATCATTTGATTTCCTCTAATAATATACGCTTTAAATAGCGCCCAACTTTTTTTCCAAGTTAATTCTTTATAATTCCAAGCTGCTTCTTGATGAGTCTCCGTTAAGGTCAAGAGCGCTGGCACAAAACCAAATACAATTAAGCCGCTTAAGCTTAACCCCCAGAAGTACAAGCTCAATTTAATTAAATAGTACACTCTGTTAAAACCTGTTTCTAGTCCTTTTGCTATCATGTTTGTATACTCCCTCTAATAAAATGCAAAGAGACCCATCAATAACTGACAGGTGCTCTTTTGCATGTTCTTATTTTTTTGATTTATTAAATTCATCAAATTGTTTTTGCATTTCTGCTCTTACTTTTTCAAGCCCAGCACCGTTTAATTTTTGATTCATTTCTGGTAGAGCTTTATCAGGATCCAATGTTCCGGTGTGCAATCCATCTAAATATTGACTCATGACATTGTTGATATTGGTTAATTCTGTTTTCACATTATCCGTTACAAAATTAAAGCCAAGTAATGGTGATTTTTCAGCATTTTCAATACTTTCTTTTCTTTTCTCGATTTGTTCATCTGTAATTGATTTTTCAAGGTAAACAATTTCATTGTTTCCTGTATTCCATGCAGACATATGATTTTTTGGTCCGTATGCTTTTAATAACTCAACACGATCATTGTCTAATTTTTTCCAAGTTTCGTCTTCAATTCCGTAAACCAAACCATTTAATAATTCAGGATCTGAGTTTAATAGGTTTAAAAGTTCAACTGATTTTTCTTTGTTTTTAGAATTATTTGATACTACGAAGTTTGCCATACGTGCATTGGCAGTATTTTTGATTGGGCTTGTAATCGGTCTAGATACGATTGGTTTTTGAGCAGCTCTTGTTAATAAAGTATCGCCGTAATCGTATGGGCCTTGTGTTTCAATACGAGCAAACCATGTGTCTGATTCTAAATTATAGTCTGTGTTGCTTGTTGCGGCATCTTTCGCCACATAACCTAACTCATAGAATTTGTGCATTGTTTTTAGGTCTGGAATCACGCCATCCCCAGTTTCATATGGGTTAATGATTTTTGTTGTATCCCCATGAATATCTACTGCCAACGGAACTTTATCGTCCATTACGTATTCAATATCACGGATGACTCTCCAGCCAGATCCGGCCGCTACAGGAACGACATTCGGTTCTTTCTCTTTGATTACTTGTAACATTGGTTCCATATCTGCCAATGTTTTTACATTTGAAACATCTAAGTTGTATTTATCTAGGAACGTTGAGTTAAATGATAAAACTTGTTGTGCATACACGTTTCCATTAACCGGCATTGCGTAAAGCTTCCCATTCACAGTATTTCCTTGAATATAGGCTTCATCTAACATGTCGTAACTTTCTTTCGCATACTTAGGTAGCATATCTGTTAAATCAGCATAGGCCCCTTTTTGAGCGTTTGCTACATAGTTTTTAGCTAATGCAATATCATAGTTTTCACCTGATGAGGTAATCACTGACATTTTCTTTTCATAATCGCCCCAACCAATGTATTGTAAATTCACTTTATAGCCAATCTTATCTTTGATACGCTTATTCGCAACTTCCATCAATTGATCGTAATTTTCTGGCTTGTCTCCAATTTGATACATCAATAAAGTTTTGCCATCATCATCTTTTGTGGCTTTTCCAGCATCCCCTTTTAAGCCACCACAACCTGCCAACACGCCTCCAAGAAGTGCAAATGCTGCACCTGAGACCAACATTTTTTTGAACGTTTTGTTCATTTTAAACCCTCCATTTATGATTATTCTTTAACTCCGCCAATTGTCAAACCACTGATAAAATATTTTTGGAAAAATGGATAACTACATGCGATTGGAACTGTTGAAATAACAACCATCGCCATTCTTGTTGCTTCTTTTGGAATTGCTGCTGCCCCACCGCTTAATGCTGAACTCATATTGGCATTTTGGGACATATATTCAATATTACTTTGAATTTTCATTAATAAATATTGTAAAGGAACTAAATTATCACTTTGAATATAAAGCAATGCATTAAACCAATCATTCCAATAACCTAAAGCTGCAAACAAGCTGATTGTTGCAATTCCAGGGACTGCTAGTGGCAATACGATTTGCATAAAGACGCGTAATTCACCTGCTCCATCGATTTTTGCTGATTCAATAATCGCATCTGGTACAGAGCGTTTAAAGAAGGTGCGCATCACTATGATATTAAAGGGACTTAACGCCATTGGCAAAATCAATGCCCAAACAGTATCTTTTAAGTTTAATAACGTTGTCATTACGATATAGTTCGGTACCATTCCTGCACTAAATAACATTGTGACTAAGGCAAACACGGTGAAAAATTTACGGTAACGAAACGAATTTCTTGAAATTGCATAGGCATACGTAGAGGTAAACGTCACGTTCACTAGAGTCCCTACAACCGTTACAAAAACCGTGATAAATAGCGCTTGTAAAATTTGATCTTTCATTTCGTAAAGGTATCGATACCCATCAAAACTCCATGAAGAAGGTATGATTCGATACCCTTCTGTTATTAGTGACGTTTCACTTGTAAATGAAATAATAATAACAAAAATAAATGGGAAGATACAGGAGAAAGCGAAGAGCGCGATAATAATGTTAAAGAAAATATCCGCTTTTTTTCCAAAGGTTTGCACCTTTACTGTATTTATTTTTTTCTTTTTACGTTTTTCTTCCATGTTTTCGATTCTCCTCTCCTAGAATAGCGCTGATTCCTCGTCATATTTGCGAACCAATAAGTTCGTGCCAATAACTAAAATACAACCCACAACCGATTGATACAAGCCAGCTGCTGAAGCCATTCCGATATCTCCACTACTTGTTAACCCATTATAAATATACGTATCTAAAACAGAAGTTACCTCGTATAAGGCTCCTGAGTTTCGTGGAACTTGATAAAACAGACCAAAGTCAGCTCTAAAAATATTACCTACGGCTAAAATCGTTAAAATAGTCATTAACGGTGCTAATTGAGGCAAGGTTACATTTTTGATTTGTTGCCATTTTGTTGCACCATCAATCATTGCTGCTTCATAATATGTCGGGTCAATCCCCATAATTGAAGCAAAGTAGATAATACTACTATAACCGACACCTTTCCAAATCCCCATAAAGACTAAAATAAATGGCCAATATTTCGGTTCATTGTACCAGTTGATGCCATCCCCTGCTTGACCTGCTAAAATCGAATTCACTAAGCCTTTGTCTGGGCTTAAGAAGGAATAAACGAAATAACTGATGATAACCCATGATAAGAAATACGGCAATAGCATGGATGTTTGATACACCTTCACCATCTTTTTCGAACGAATCTCACTTAAGATAATGGCAAACATAACGGCTACGACCAGCCCGCTAATAATAAAGACCACATTATAAAGAACGGTATTTCTCGTAATAATATACGCATTCGACGAGCTAAATAGGAATTTAAAGTTATCAAATCCCACCCACGGACTTTCTTGCAAACTCTTAAAAAATCCACCATCAGAATAAGTAAAGTTTTTAAACGCCACGACATTCCCTAAAACCGGAATGTAAAAGAAGAAAATAAGCCATAATGCACCTGGAAGAGCCATTAATAAAAGCATTTTATTTTTATTGAAATGATACCAAAAACCTTTCTTTTTCATCTGTTCTCCTTTCTTAAAACTTGATTTAGTAAACGTTTTCATTACTCTTTCATTATAGCCTCTGCTCTTTTCATTAAAAAGGAACAAATTATAGCGAAAGGGTAACATATTATAGTTGGAGTTTCACTTTAAGTTGTTTCCTTTCCCATTTTCTTCTATATAAATGTTAAAATAGAATTACAGAAAGCCTCACGAGAAGAAAGGATGCTGAACTAAATGGAAATGGAACAAATTCTCACAACCAAAATCACGATAGACGGTCACTTTCAAGACTGCCAATTATATAGTGGACATCTTTATTTATGGAATGACCAAAATAATTTAGCCATTTATGACTGGAATAAATGGATGAAATCACTAAATAAAGTTGAACGTGTCGTTTATTATGAGCCTCGTTCAACAGAGTATCTTCATAGTTCACTAGCAGATTTAGAACCTTTCTTAGAAAAAACACTTCAGTTTAATTTTCCGATACTAGATAGCGCCATTTTCAAGCATACCCTTTATTATTCAGACATCACTGGATTTTATGCCTATTCGTTGCTGGATCCCCATGCAACTAAACTTACCTTATGGGATGAACCCGTTCAACATATTTCAGTTTCAAAAAATGGTAGAATCGCTTTATCTGCTGGTGAAAATGGGTTATTTGAATATGATGCTACTAAAAAACGGACACTGCAAAACACTGCAAAAATACCTCATACTGGTATTTATCTCCTTAACGCCAGCTTTGCAAGTGCTAGCGAATGGTCTGGAAATGATTTGATTCAATATGGTGAAAATCCTTTAAAAGAAAGTTTTTTTCTAACTTTTGGTAAAATAAAAAAACAGCTTCATTTAGTTTCGATTCAACCTGCCGAACCAAAACTTCAACAAGTGGGTCGGTTTATTAAAGAGTTTCCCTTGCCTCTCTCTTTAGAAAAACAAAAACAAAATGAAGGACAGTTATTTTCTTATGAAACAAAAAATCGCAAATTAAACCAAGACTTTCAATACCGTTCAAAGGAAATTTTTATTAAAAAAATGCCTTCTCGCTTAAATAAATCCTTCAACCAATCCCCCCAAGATTTAAGTGTCTCCGAAACAGAAAGTCATTTGCTTATTCGCTGGAAAATGAGCCCTTTCTTACAATTGCCTAAAGTGATGAAATGGCGTGTTTATGATCGGAGTATTTACTATAAAAATCAACTGCATTTATTGCAAGATAAAGAATTGACTCTTTATATTTTTACATTATTAGAAACGTCGTAACCTTCAAAAAAATGATTAAAAATTTAAATCATATGGAAATGTAAATGTAAGCGTTGACTATCCTTGTTTCATGAACTATACTGAAATTAAGAAAAAAAACAATTATGGCGACGTAGCCATTTTATAGAGTATGTTACTGATTAATGCAGGCAGAACTCAAATTACCTAGAAGCAGTCCTTTTCTAGGTAATTTGAGTTTTTTTTCTGGAAAGGAGTAAAAAAATGAAAGTAAGTCAAATTTTAAACAACAATGTAGCAATCGTTAGCAGGGGGAAAAATGAAGTAATTGTTTATGCGAAAGGGTTAGCTTTTAGAAAAAAAGTTGGACAAACCATTAAAGAAACTGAAATTGAAAAGACCTATGTATTAGATTCAAATGATATGTTGGAGCACTTCAGTTATCTGCTAGCTAATTCGGACCCTAACCATATTACACTCGTCAATCAAATTATTGAATTTGGTGAAAAACAGCTAACTGAAAAATCAAATGATTATTTAAGTTTGACCTTACTGGATCATATTGAATTTGCACTAAAACGTGCTGCCAAAGGACAATTTATTCGAAGTCCCTTAACGTGGGAAGTCAAAAAATTCTATCCACAGCATTTCGATATCGGACTTTATGCATTGAACCTGATCAATCAGCAGTTCAATCTTCATTTTCCAGAAGATGAAGCCGTTTCAATTGCGTTGCATTTTGTTAATTTGCAAGAGGATAAAAACAATTTAGATTCAACTATACGCTCAATGGAAAGTCTGAGGGATATTTTATCAATTATTCAGTATCACTTTCAAATTAAACTAGATGAAAAATCGATGAACTATATGCGCTTAATGACTCATTTGCAATATTTTATCCAACGTGTTCAAACCGATAAAATCTATGATGAAAGTGACTTAGTATTGAACACTCAAATCAAAATGCTTTATACAGATGCCTATGATTGCATCCAAAAAATCAAAGTTTATATCCAAGAAAAATATGAGTGTGTGATTTCAATTGATGAGGAGACGTACCTTATGCTTCATATCCATCGCGTAACCAATCGAAGTAAAAAGGAGTCCTAAAAATGATTTATCAAAAACTTAATGAAACTATTATTCAACTAGTAGGTGGAAAAGAAAATATTCAAGCGGTTGTTCACTGCATGACGCGCTTGAGGTTCACTTTAAAGGATCGTTCAAAAGCAAAAACAGAAGAGTTAAAAAACGTAGATGGCGTTATTGATGTTGTATCAAACAACGTTGCTTATCAAGTTATTATTGGAACCCACGTAAACGAGGTGCATGCTGAATTAGTAAGCATGTTAGGAATCAACCCTACTACCGATTCCAACCAAGCTACTAAAGAAAAAAAGCACCCCTTAAAAGCAATGCTCGATTTAGTCTCTGAAACAATGACTCCTGTCATTGAGCCCATTATTGCATCAGGTCTACTTGCTGGATTTTTGTCGTTGTTTACAATTACTGGGGTTCTTTCAGAAGAAAGTCCCACGTACATTTTGTTAAATTCAATTCGCGAAGCAGTTTTCTTTTTCTTGCCAATCTTAATTGCGATGTCTTGTGCAAAACGTTTAAAAGCAAGCCCTTATTTAGCAGTTGCTTTAGCTGCTACTCTCGTTTCAACGTCAATTAACGGCGTTGCAGAACTTAGTATTTTCGGTATCTCTTTGCCTCAAACAACGTATGCTAATTCTTTTATCCCAATTATTTTAGCAGTTTGGTTTATGGGACATTTAACCACCTTTTTAAACAAATACATTCCAAAATTTTTACATTATTTTTTGAATCCTGTTCTAATTATGGTGATTTGTTTACCCGTAACGCTGCTTTTATTTGGACCAATCGGTATTTGGATTGGAGACGGCATCGGCTTATTATTTAAACTACTAATGGACACTTTCGGTAGTTGGATTGTCGTAATGCTTTACGCTGCTTTCCAACCTTTCTTAATTATGCTGGGTGCTGGCAATTTCATGATGCCACTTGCACTAAACTTTGTGAATGAAATGGGGTATGATCCGATTTTCTTAGCAGCTGCAACCATTTCTGATTTGGCCGTTGCTGGAGCAATGCTAGGGTATTTTTTAAGAGCAAAAGAATCTAAACAAAAACAATTATTTGGAACGGTAAGCTTTAGCGCCTTGATGGGCGTAACAGAACCTGCAATTTACGGTGCATTTATTAAATATCGTAGACCTTTTATTGCCGTGATGATTGGTGGAGGTCTTGGTGGACTGTTTGCTGGATTAATGAACGTAAAAACTTATTCGATTGTTTGGGGGTTAATGGGACTGCCTTCATACGCTCAAAATCAAGATTTTTCTAATTTGATATTTATGGTGATTGCGGTTCTAATTGCTTTTATCGGTGCTGCTGTTTCGGCTTATATTCTTGGAATTCCAGAAACGAACACTGCTAAAAACGAAGAAGAAACCTTCTCGGAAGAAACTGCTCTAGAAAAAGAAAGCACCTTTGCAAAAAAATTAACGCTACAACCAGTTGCTAAAGGGGAACTTGTTCAGTTAGCTGACATAAAAGATCAAGCCTTTTCAACTGGGGCATTAGGCAAAGGAATTGGAATTATTCCTTCTACGTCGGAAGTCGTTTCTCCAGTTGATGGTGAAGTTACAGTAGTCTTTCCTACTAAACATGCTATTGGGATTCAAACAAAAGAAGGAGTTGAAATTTTAATTCATATCGGGGTTGATACTGTTGAACTTGATGGAACCTATTTTGATACAATTGTTCAACCTGGAGATAAAGTTAAAAAAGGCCAACTATTAGCTACAGTTGATTTTGACGGGTTAAAAAAAGAAGGCTATGATACAACAATTATTGTCGTTATTACGAATACAACGGACTATTTGGATGTAATCCCTGCTATTCATGAAAAATTAGTGCTTAATGATGAGATGGTTACAATCGTGTTCTAGCTTTTTGAAAAGAAAAACAGTTTATAAAATTTTTTCTATTTAATAACATTTTAAGGGAGGTCTTTCCAATGAAAAAAACGGATTTTTTATGGGGCGGCAGTATCGCTGCTCACCAATGTGAAGGGGCTTGGGATCAAGATGGCAAAGGCATTGCCATTATGGATTTAGTCACACAGGGAACCTATGAACAACCGCGGGAAATTTGTACTAAAATTGAAGCAGGAAAAAAGTATCCTTCTCATGAGGGAATTGATTTTTATCATCACTACAAGGAAGATATTGCTTTATTTGCTGAAATGGGATTTAAAGCTTTGCGTATCTCAATTGATTGGTCTCGCATCTATCCGTTAGGAGACGAGCAAACGCCTAATTTATTAGGTGTCCAATTTTATCAAAATGTCGTAGACGAGCTCTTAAAATATGGTATTGAACCTATCGTTACACTCTATCACTTCGAAATGCCTGTTCATTTAGTGAACAACTATGGCTCTTGGACCAATCGAAAAGTAATTGAGTTCTATTTAAATTACTGCGAAACCATGTTTAAAGCCTTGAAAGGAAAAGTTCGCTACTGGGCGACTTTCAATGAAATGAATCATATTGACCCTCAAACAGAGGCTTCTGATATCTTTACGTACATTATTTCAGGTTTAAAATACTCTGATCTTAAAAATAAAAAACAAACCTTAGCTACCATCAGTTACCATATGACCTTAGCCAGCGTTAAAGCAGTGAAGTTAGCCCATGATATTGATTCAAACTTTGAAATTGGATGTGTTTTTGGCTTAACTCCTGCCTATCCACTAAATTGCGATCCAGAAAATGTACTGAATTCCTTTAAAGAAACGGATCGTGAATTTTACCAAATCGACGCAATGTGTTCGGGTAAATTCCCTGCTTATAAATTAAAAGAGTATGCAAAGGCTGGAATCGATTTAACGATCTCGCAAGAAGACGAAATCGCTTTTGCCCAAGGTAAAATTGATTTTATCGGCTTAAATTATTATTCTTCTAGTGTTGCTCATTATGAAGGAGACCATGAAAACGAAGAAACTTTATTTGGAGGCGTTCAAAATCCTTATTTACAACAAAGCAAATGGGGCTGGGCAATTGATCCAACAGGTTTGCGCTATCTTTTAAATTACCTTTATCGTCGCTATAGCCTGCCCATTATCATTACTGAAAATGGATTAGGTGCCATTGATCATCTTGAAACTGACGGAACGATTCAAGACGACTATCGCATCGAGTATATCGAACAACATATTGAACAAGTAAAAAAAGCCATTGTTGAAGATTATGTAGAGTGTTTTGGTTATTTAACATGGGGGCCTATCGACTTAGTTAGCGCAACTACTGGCGAAATGAAAAAACGATACGGCTTCATCTATGTTGATAAAAATGATGACGGAACAGGGACCTTCACTCGTATAAAGAAAAAGTCCTTTAACTGGTACCAAAACGTTATCCGTACTACAACCTTTGACTAGTAATTAAAAATCCCCTTCTAGCTATCCATAAAACAGATAGTTAGAGGGGATTCTTTTTATTTTAAGCTCATTAAATTTAAGCTATTCGTTTAACTAATTGCATCATTCGCTCTTTTATATCCTCTCTTGTGCTAGAAAAAGCTGCTGCTATTTCTTGATCTGTCCCTGTTGCCTTACCTGGATCACTTAAATCCCAGTGTTCATATTGGGTTGTCGTTGGAATGATTGGACAGTTATCCGCTGCATCTCCACATAAGGTTACGATGAAATCTGCTTGTTGAAAAAAGTCTGGATCAATCAAATCTGACGTTTGTGTCGTAATATCGATTCCTGCTTCTTTCATTGTTGCAACGGCTTTAGGATTTAAGCCATGGGTCTCGATTCCTGCACTTCTTACTTCCCACTGAGAAGGGAAATATTTTTTTGCAAATCCTTCAGCTATTTGACTCCGACAAGAGTTCCCTGTACATAAAAAATAAATTTTCTTCATCCTTTTGCTCCTTTAGTATCAAAATATTTTTGTTTGAATCTTAATGCAACATTGACTAAACCAATTAAAACGGGAACTTCGACTAACGGACCGATTACAGCCGCAAAAGCTTCCCCAGAGTTAATTCCAAAAACACCTACTGCAACGGCTATCGCTAGCTCAAAATTATTGCTGGCTGCTGTAAAAGAAAGTGAGGCTGCAATCGGATAACTGGTCCCCATTTTTTTGGAAATAAAAAATGAAATAAAAAACATAATTACAAAATAAAACAACAATGGGATTGCAATTCTAACCACATCCAAAGGGAGTTCGATTACTTTTTCTCCTTTAACTGAGAACATTACCACAATAGTAAACAATAACGCTATTAACGTAATGCTACTAATTTTTGGTAAATAGATGTCTTCAAACCATTTTTTCCCTTTATATTTTATTAAAAGAACGCGAGATAAAAATCCTGCAATAAACGGAATCCCTAAATAAATAAAAACACTTTTAGCAATTTCGCCCATCGTAATTGCGACGGTATGTGTTTCAAGTCCCAACCAGTTAGGTAAGACCGTCACAAATATATAAGCGAATACAGAGTAAAATACAATTTGAAAAACAGAGTTAAAAGCCACTAATCCTGCCGTATATTCATTATCCCCTTGTGCGAGCTCACTCCAAACCAGCACCATTGCAATACATCTCGCAAGACCAATCATAATCAGCCCTACCATATACTCCGGGTAATCACGTAAAAAAATAACTGCTAAACCAAACATTAAAATTGGACCAATCACCCAATTTTGAATGAGAGATAAGACTAACACTTTCCAGTCCTTAAAGACACGCCACATTTCTTCATACTTCACCTTGGCAAGCGGAGGGTACATCATCAAGATTAGTCCAACTGCTATCGGAATGGATGTTGTTCCGATAGATAAATGGTCAATTATCTTAGGGACACTTGGAAATAAGAAACCTAATCCAATTCCGACTGCCATTGCAAAAAAAATCCAAAAAGTTAAATACCGGTCTAATAAGGATAATTTTTTAGTTACACTATTCATTTCATTCAACTCCAACTATCGTTTTTAATTACAAAATCGTAATTTTTTTTAATCACTACTACTTTCTTCTTTCATACAAATACAGGTTTCAGTGCTAGCAAACAACTCCGTCAGGGATGCCCTAAAGGAGTCTACTCTATCCTCTTTTAACGTATAATAATGCCACTGGCTTTTTTTTTCGACAGATACAATCCCAGCCTTTTCCAGTACTTTCATATGATGGGAAAGCGTTGGTTGCGTAAAGTCAAAATGATCTAAAACGTCACATGCACACAGACTACCACATGACAACAAATCGATGATTTTCATTCTTTTGGGATCTGAAATTGCTTTTAAAACCTTTGATAATTCTTCGTAATCCATAATATCCTCCTTAACATAGATATGTATCTATGTATAATATAGACGAACTTCTATATTCAGTCAAGCGAAAGTTGACTATCTGCCATCAAAATTTTTCTTCCTATAGAATTCAACTTTGATAAAAATGAACGTTTTCTTAACAAAACAACTTAACTTATCGCTTTTACCCCCTCAGTATGCTAAAATAGATAAGATACAAATTTGAAAAGAGGTAAAAAAATAAATGATTACAGTAAGTAACGTTAGTCTGTTATTTTCAGATCGTAAATTATTTGAAGATGTTAATATTAAATTCATTCCCGGCAATTGCTATGGTCTTATTGGTGCAAATGGTGCTGGTAAATCAACCTTCCTTAAAATTCTTTCAGGTGAAATCCAACCTTCAACAGGGGACGTTTCGATGTCAAGTGGTGAACGTTTAACTGTCTTAAAACAAAATCATTATGATTTCGAAGAATTCAATGTGTTAGAAACAGTTATTATGGGTCACAAACGTCTTTATGACATTATGAAAGAAAAAGATTCCATCTATATGAAAGAAGATTTTTCTGATGAAGACGGAATTCGTGCCGCTGAACTAGAAGGCGAATTCGCTGAGCTAGATGGTTGGGAAGCAGAACCAGAAGCTGCTGTTTTATTACAAGGTCTTGGCATTGATGAGACTCTGCAAAATAAAACAATGAGCGAATTAACTGGTGGACAAAAAGTGAAAGTGTTATTGGCACAAGCACTATTTGGCAAGCCTGATGTTCTTTTACTTGATGAGCCTACCAATGGTTTAGACAAAAAATCAATCGAATGGCTAGAAGAATTCTTAATCAATTTCCCTAATACCGTTATCGTTGTTTCCCATGACCGTCATTTCTTAAACAAAGTATGTACACACATGGCTGACGTTGACTTTGGTAAAATCAAACTTTATGTTGGGAACTATGACTTCTGGTTAGAATCTAGTCAATTGGCTTCACGTTTAATGGCCGATTCAAATTCTAAAAAAGAAGAACAAATTAAAGAATTACAAGACTTTATTGCTCGATTTAGTGCGAATGCTTCTAAATCAAAACAAGCAACGTCACGTAAAAAAATGCTTGAAAAAATCACATTAGATGATATTCAACCTTCTTCACGTCGTTATCCATTCGTTGGGTTTACACCTGATCGTGAAATCGGAAATGATTTAATCCGTGTTGAAAATGTTTCAAAAACCATTGATGGCATTAAAATCTTAGACAATATCAGCTTCTCATTAAACAAAGATGACAAAGCTGCCTTTATCAGTCAAAATGATATCGCCATAACCGTTCTCTTTAAAATTTTAATGGGAGAAATGGAACCTGATACAGGCTCTGTTAAATGGGGCGTTACGACTTCTCAATCTTATTTACCAAAAGACAACAGTGCAGACTTTGAAAATGGCGATTTAACCATCGTTGATTGGTTGCGTCAATTTGCTTCTAAAGAAGAAAGCGACAATACTTTCTTACGTAGCTTCTTAGGTCGTATGTTGTTCTCTGGTGAAGATGTATTGAAGAAAGTTTCCGTTCTTTCCGGAGGCGAAAAAGTTCGTTGTATGTTATCTAAAATGATGTTAAGCAAATCAAACGTCCTTGTTTTAGATGACCCTACCAACCATTTAGACTTAGAATCAATCACGGCATTAAACGATGGTTTAATTGCGTTTAAAGGTTCCCTTCTATTCGGTTCTCACGACCACCAATTTATTCAAACAATTGCAAATCGTATTATTGAAATTTCACCAAATGGTGTTGTGGATCGTTCAGAAACCACCTATGATAATTTCTTAGAAGATAAAAATGTTCAAGAACAAGTTGCTGCGCTTTACGCGAAGTAACATATGAAAGTTGTGTATGAAATCAACAAAGCTATATTCACTAGTTTTGTTGATTTTTTATTACGGTAAAAAAAATATTACTATCTCTAAATTCTGATTTATCTCCTATTCATTAAATTTCCAATTCCGATCTACTTAACCAAAAAAATTGTGCTATTAGTGGAATAAACGTTAAACAACTATAATTCAGTTTTTTTTTTACTTTTCAATATTCCTATAATAAAATAGCACAACTCTAAAAACAATTAGAGTTGTGCTATTTTATTATAGTATCTTGTTTTCATCAATTACCTACCTACATTCTAAATAATTTCCAACTACTTTTAACGTATTCCCCCCTATAAAAATAGTCTCCATACTAATACTAGATAATATGTTTTGTTTTTTTAGATTTTTTATTCTTGATAATAAAGAATAAAATTCCAGCTACAACAAGAATAGCAATTAGCGTAATTATCATATAAAAATATAGATTGTCTGTTTTTTCTATCTCAACAGCTTCCTTATTTAACTTTTTGACGTCTCCTTTAATTTCAAAATTCTTTTTGAAATTCCAACCTTTTTTATCCTCCGTATTAGCTGTTAACAACAATGTATATTTCCCTGGTTTCAATTCCTGATTATCCCAAGATATGGGGAATTCGTAGCTTGAATTAGGCGCCATAGATTGATTGTCCTTTTTTGTTTCATGAAGAATCTTATCCGATCCCTCTTTGCTTACTTTTGCATCTACAGTCATTCCTGAAATAATGATTGGACTTGTATTTTGAAGTGTCGCATTTACTACCGTTCGATAATTTTGTAGTCCAGGAGTAATAGTATTTAATTCTAAGTCAGGCTCAATTTTTTTATCTGTTTCGGTTAATTTTACTCCTACTATATAGGAAAAATCATTTTTTATTTGAACATTTTTTTCTGATTCTATCTCTTCTTGTGTCATTTTTTTATGGATATAAAAACCACCAAGCAAAATTCCATCAAATGATTTTTTGGGCATAGTTAACATGTAGTTAACTGTCTTTTTTTCCTTTGGAAGCAATACAACTTCATTCTCCCCTGTAATTAGTTTACTTATATCATAAGTTAAGCTACTATCCTTAGATCCTTTTGATTCCCCATAGTTAATAACCCCGTTACGATTCGTCGTAGCTGTGTTTATATCAACTTGAATAGTTACGTCTTGATCACTTGAATTTTCTATTTCTAAAGAGATTTCTTGTTGCTCTCCAGCTGCCATTTTCAAATCAAAATACGTTTTACTTTGATCAATTTGGTTTTCAGGAATAACTGCTTTAACACTATAGTTCATATCTGCTGCACTTGCTGCAGGATTTCCTATTGATATTAAAAATCCTGTTATAATTGCAAACAAAAACAAATAGTTGTTTTTTTTCATTGTTATTTTCCTTTCTATATTTCATAAGAAATAAAACAATTAAGCCAATTCAACTTAATTGTTTTATTTAAAGTTTATTACATCGGAGCGTCAGTTAGTTCCCAATTAATTGTAGCGGTATAGTCTACATTGGTATCTGCCGTTCCTGGCAATACTTTCAATTGAACATTTTCATTATCATTAAGTTTTCCTGAAAACACGTCCACCCATGTTCCACGGCCAGTATCTTCTTTAGCATTCATCATCACATGAGCATCTGAATTACTAAAAGTTACATCTTTATTTTGTGGCGCTGGAGAAATATTTTCTGTTTGTGTTTTCAAGACTCCGTTTTTAAAAGTTAGCTCTGCACCTTTCAATACTTTTGATCCAGCTGCACTTTTAAATTCAGTTGCTTTTGCTGTTAAATTCCAGCCAGCTCCTGTCCCACGTTTATCTGTAACTTGAACAAAAGGATGTTCATTCTGTGCATGATAAATCATTGTTCCAGATGCTGTTTTTTGTGTCCCAAATTCAATATTTGATACATAATCAATTGTTAGAGAACCTTCATTTCCTGTTCCTGGATTCGTTGGATCTGTTGGATCAATTGGGTCTGAAGGGTTTGGATTATCTGGATTTGTTGGATCTATTGGATTTGTTACTTCTTCTCCTGCTTCGAAAACAATATGATTCGTTGAATTAGCCGTACTTGAAACTGCTGCTAATGCATTTGTTGATAAACCAGTCAATCCTAATAACGAAACTCCTGCAATTGCTGTTAATGTTCTTTTTTTCATTTTATTTTTCCTCCAGATTTATTATTTTGTTGGTGCGTCAACTAAACTCCAATTTATTGTAGCGCTATATTCTCCAGCGAAGTTACCTGCTGGTACACTCAATTTCACATTGCTGTTATCTAACATGTCTGCCCATGTTCCCATGCCCTTTTTCTCATCTGCATTCATTAGAACATCTGATCCACTACCATCTGCATCCAATGTGAAGCCAAAATTTTCTGGTGCTTCTGACACATTTCCATCAGTTGTTTTCATTGTTCCTTTAGGAATTGCAAGAGTAGCTCCTTTTAATACAACTGAATTGTCTTTACTCTCTACGAAAGTGCTTAATCCTACTTGAAGAGTCCATCCTTGACCTGTTCCTCGGCGATCTGAAACTTGAATATTTGGATTTTTTGCAGTTGCTGCATAAACTTCTGAATTTGACGAAATATCATGTGTCCCAAACTCAAATGGAGTCACATTATCAATCGTTAGAGGTCCTTCATGTCCAGTTTCACCACCTGGCTCACTAGGATCAATCGGATCAACTGGTCCAGTTGTTTCTCCTTGCTCTAGCGTTACAGTTGCTTTTGAATCAGCCTTGTCTGCTTCCTCTGCTAAACTCATTTGACTTGCTAAAGTCATTGCTCCTGTTGTTGCTATCGTTACTAATACTAATTTTGTTAATTTCATGATAAATCCTCTTTTCTTATTTTTTTTATTTTAGTTAAAAATAGGATGCATCCTATTATTGATACACCTATAAGCTCTGAATGAACTATGGGTTTTTCCCCTGTTTGTGGAAAAGTTGTTTCTTTATTCGTAACATTAGAATTCTCTGATTCTACATTTTCATTATTATCCTTATTCGTTCCTTCTTCTGAAAATTCGCCTTTTATGAAACGAATACTAGCTTGGCTCTCTGTTTCATTTACTGATACTGCTGCGTAAAGTTCTTTAGGTGAACAAATTATTCCTCCGATTATAATCATACAAAATAATACTCTATTCATAAATTTCCCTCCTTTCAAATTAAGAGGATGGAGTATCTTCCAATATCCATTCAAGTTCACTAGAATATTCTCCTATATAATTTGAAGGTAGAATTTCTAAAGCCAGTCCTTGATTAGGCGCCCACCCAATCTCCTGGATACTTGATTCTTGTGTAACTCCTGTTCTAACAAGTATTAACTCATTTAATTGAATGGGTTGTTTTTGATTGTCTTGATTAATATAATAGAAATCGTTTATTGTATTTCCTTCTAAAGAAGTGAATGGTTTTTTAAGCGTTACATTCAACTTCCAATCACTACCGGTACCTCTTGTATCAGATATTTTGATTGTTTCCTTAGTTGAAGAGAACAACAATTCATTTTTTAATGGTAGCGAAAATTGACCAAATTCAAAATCAGGAACATTTACAAATTTCAATGTTCCTCTAACAAGGATTGTTATTGTTTCAACATTTGATTGAGCACCTTCTTTATCAACTGCCCATACTTTCAAACTATTCGCACCCAATAATAATTCAGTCGATGAAACAGTCGCTAGATAATTGTGCTTAGTGTCTTTAGGGTCATTAATGGTCTCTTTTTCAAATACTAAAGGACTTGAATCATTTACTTGATAATATAAACTCACAGTTTCACTGTCTTTATCTAGCCAATTTCCTGTAATTTCAATATCTGTTCCGTTATCTACAACTTTTTCTTGATTCGCACCTTCTAAAGTTATGACGGGCGCTACATTTGAAATAATAGTGTAATTAAAATTATCCGAATGTGTAATATAATTTTTCCCTTTAGCGATAACAGATTCACTTACTTCTGTATTGACAGGTACTGATTTTACTTTGACATCAAAAACAATTTTTTTCTGTTTATTTTCTACACCTAAATCTCCCAAGGGTAGATTCAATTCATTGCCTGACCAGTATGCATCTGATAAAGGAGTTTCATTTCCATCACTATCAATTGAGCGTAAACTACCTGGTAAATATTCAATATTATCGTTTAAGTTCTTCATTACATGAACTTCTTTCCAATCTTGTTTTCCTGACTGATAGTTTACATCGATTGAATATGTTAGCTTTGCTTCAGAATTAACTGATTTATTCTGTATCGATAATCCTGTATTCTTATCTATTACCTTTTCTTCAATACTACCTTCCACTAGTCCAGGAACCTTTTCAAACACAACACGATTAGAAGCGTAACTACCTCCAGTTGATCCAGTAAATCCCCAAAAAACTTGGTTCGTACCAAAAGTTGTATCTACATTAATCGGTATTGATACTGGGTTTAATGACTCAAATTGATAAGTTAGTATTGAAGCCGATGCACCCCATTTAACGCTAAATTTATGCCATTGATCATTTGAAAAATAATTACTGATTGGATACTGGATATCGTTATGATTCATCCGTCTACTTCCTAGCCAAGGATCATCATACGTACTCTTTTCCCCTGGGTAATTCCAAGCCAAATGATTTCGATTTTTTGCAATTTGACTATCAAAATCATTGTTATAATAGGTATCAAATTCTACAGCTATGGAATTACTAATCGCCAAACCAAACTCACCTTTTTTAGTTGAATCCCATACTCCTAATCTAGCACCATCCCCCGTCCTAAAAGCTTTATTTCCGTTTGGATCTGCCTGCATCACAAACGCCATACCATCTGCTGCATCTTTACCTTTGTCTCCAAAATATAAATACATAGAGGCTTCAAAATTTTTAGTTAAATCCATCATATTATTATCCGTATTCCAAATGGCTCCTGCTTGATTTTTTTGATTAGGTGTAACTTCTACAATATCTACTAACCCTGTGTTGATAACAGAACTATTCGCTCCCTCTGGTGTTTGAAAAACATTGTCTATTTCAATTCCATTTGGTGGACTACTAGAATTATCTGCTAAAGATTTTTCTGGATTCAAATAAAAAATGCTTATAACAGGTAATAGTAAAATTATTTTCGGAATATATTTCACAAAAGGCTCCTCCCTTCTCCTTTATAATAGATTTAATTTATAACCTTTTTTAGTCACCTCCTTTCACCTAATTAAGGTACTTTGTACAATAATATTTAACTTACTCAAGTTTACTTTCTAACTCTTTTTTTCCCCATAATCAGTATTATTAAAATAAACAAAATTGAAACGCCTAAAAATGCAAGCATTGATTGTGGCGATTCGCCTAATGCTGGAATTTGATTTTGTTTATTAGCTTGATTTTTATCCACTGGCAGATTGGGACTATTGGTTTTATCATCTGAAGTTTCATTTTCTACTGTATTTGATTTTTTATTAACTTTATTGACCCTAATAGTTTGTGTTTGATTCGTTGCTATGGTAAAGGAAATTGGCATTTCATCTAACTCATAGCCTTTAGGTGCTTTCGTTTCTACAAATTGATAATCCCCTGGCTCTAAATCTTTAACCGTTAGCTCTCCTTGACTATTTGTGCTTAATTGATTTTTCAATACAATTCCATTAGAGTCTTTCAATTCAAAAACAGCACCTTCTAATTTTTTACCATTATTTGTGTCTGCGGTCTTCGTGAGAATAACCTCTCCTAGCATTTTTTTATTTGTTTTGCTAACTTGAACTGGTTCTGTTTGAGAAGCTATTATTTCAAATACAACTGGCGTTTCATCTAAAAGATAGCCATCAGGTGCTTTCGTTTCTACAAATTGATAATCCCCTGGCTCTAAATCTTTAACTGTTAGCTCTCCTTGACTATTTGTACTTAACTGATTTTTCAATACAATTCCATTAGAGTCTTTCAATTCAAAAACAGCACCTTCTAATTTTTTACCATTATTTGTGTCTGCGGTCTTCGTGAGAATAACCTCTCCTAGCATTTTTTTATTTGTTTTACTAACTTGAACTGGTTCTGTTTGAGAAGCTATTATTTCAAATACAACTGGCGTTTCATCTAAAAGATAGCCATCAGGTGCTTTCGTTTCTACAAACTGATAAACACCCGGTTCTAAGTTATCTACAGCAACTAAGCCATTTTCGTCTGTAATCAACGCTTCTTTTACTAGCTCGTCTGATGCATTATATAAATTAAAATAGGCTCCTTTTAAACTCTGTTCATTAAGATTGTCTTTTTTCGTTAATTGAACAGCTCCTACCATTTTTTTATTCGTTTTAACAACCTGAACTGGTTCTACTTGGCTATTTAAAATTTCGACTATAATTGGAGTTTCATCTAATATATAGCCTTCTGGTGGAACTGTTTCTATAAAGTGATATATCCCTATCTCTAAATTATCTACCATAATAATTCCATCTTCGTTCGTAGTTAAATCTTCTTTTATAAGTTCATTTGATTCATTGTATAAATCAAAATGAGCCCCTTTTAAGCTTTGTCCGTTGACATCGTCTTTTTTGGTTAATACTGCAGATCGATTTCCTTTAGCAACAGTACTTACCGTATTAGAGTAATAGGTTCCTGTATCTTTTTCTATATAAGCCGTATTGTTCAATGTTTCAGGAAAACTATTTCCTTCATAGCTCACATCGAAAAAAAGATTTTCTGTATAATTGACTAACTCTTTTGTTGTTTTAAAAGTAACTTTATTCCCTTCAACTGAAACTAGTTCAAAGGTTTTGTTGCTATCTGATTTTATTCCTTTAAATTCGACTCCATCTGGAAGATAATCAAAGAAAATTGTTCCTGCTGGCAACGTGTATCCAACGCCACCTACTTTTAAGTTATAGGTTAAGTCTCTGTCTGGTAAGGTTATCTCTGTTTTATCTACAGCTTTTTCAAAGAAGCCTTTGCCACTCCCATTAGATTTTATTTTTTCTGTTGATTTTTTTGTAATAGCGTTACTTCCTTCTTTCGTTAATGTGGCTGTATTTGTATAGGTTCCTAACGATCCGTCGGTAACTTCCACAGCATATTGAACAACATAACTTATATTTTGATCCACCGTTCCTAAATTGACTGTGAATTCCCCTGTATTTTCATCGTAAAAAATAGCATCAAGAAATTCTTCTGTAACATATTTTCTATTTTCTTGACCGATAGGAACACTGCCATCGATTTGGTAAACTCTCAATCCATTTACTGAAATTCCCCGATTTCCAGGAATTTCTGACCATCCTGGGAAGCTTGCATCTAATTGTGTTCCTTTAGCTAATTGATCTTGAATAACAACATCTTGAAATTCCCCACTAAAATCTCGGTTAAAAACTAATTCATACATGTTATAGTTGGGATAATTTAAATCTAACAAGCCTAACCCATCCACTGGATCTGTTGCAAATTTTCTGAATTTTGCAAAATGTGGATCACCTGTAGTACCTGGATGAATCATCACTGTATCTTTTGAAATGACGGTATCATTCAAGGTAGCTGTAAAATCATAGCTTGGATCCACTGTTCCTTCCAGCAGCATCGCTGATGTAAATTGAATTGAGAATGTAAAATATTGTTGCCCTGTAGTATCTAGTTCATAACAAATATGTGTGTTATCTCCATCATCTTCTGTGCTTAACCAAGTAAGATAATCTGGCAATTGTTGATTTTGAAAGTCGCTACTCTGACGGATTAGTACCGAAGGAATATCAAAACAAATTTTAGATGGGCTAGGTAACTCTCCAAAAGATGAATCAACTCCTACGTTCAAAGAAACTAACTGCATACTTCCAATAGGATTTGGATTTACTTCAAAGGATAGATAGGGGGCTTTAGGTTGATTCCCTTCAGAAAAAGCAATATCTTTTAGAGAAAAAACTTGTGATAACAGGACAAAAACAATCATTAGTATTGAAAAAAATTTTTTCATTTTTTACACATCCTCTTTTTAGTTTAAAATTATAGATTATTTTAATTTAATCGAATGAAAAACAACTATTTCTAACTCATTCACCATGTTTTATAGGGTTGAACATTTGGGAAAGTTCCTACGAAAAGAAAATCTTTAATCACTAGATGATTAATAGGGGTTAACGGATACATCTCTCTTAAAAACTGAGAATCTAAGGAGATCTCGCCTTCTTTTCGAGAGTTGATTACATTGTCACTGAACTCTACATATTCTATTTTTCGCTTTTCTTTATCTTCTAATGCAAATAATTTTTGGTAACGGGACAATTTTTCAATAGTAATTGAGTTCTTTCGAAATAATAAAACTGTTGTTCTCCCAAACGGAAAGACGTCATAATTTGCTGGTGAGGTGTCCAGATCAAACTGATTATTCTCTACTACAAAAAAATCTACAGTTGATTCTAAAGCATTATTTCTCCATGCAATCACAGCTGGTCTGTTTTTTTGTTCTGGATACTCATACCTATTCGTAATTTTATTGTTGCAAAAAAAAATTTGCTCTAAACTACCATCAATACCTAAAAATTTAACTTTGATATTAGTTGCTTGATTGTGTTGAATGTCAAAAGTTCCTTTTGTCTTGCCCTCTTTTAAATATCCTGAAATAACGATTGCTTCATCGAATAAATCTTTAAACTGATTCCAACGAATTTCAATTTTTTCTATATATAATAGATACAGCGCATTATCCACTAAGTTCTCAAAATAATTATTGTTACATTGACAAATTGACATTGAATTTGATTGAATTACGATACCTTGATTCACTCTAATGAAACGGTTATTTTTAATAAAAAAACCATTCGAAATTGGATTTTTTCTGTCTCTATCATGAATTGAAATGCATCGATTTAATTGTCTATCTTCGTTCGATTGCCCCTCATTATCATGAAAGTAGTTGTTCTTTATCAAAACAGATGTGCAGGATACAAACAACAAATTGCTATCTGTTTTATAGTGTCCAAATTTTAATGAATAGTTTGAGAACTCACAATTTCCAACTACAAGATATTTACCTAAAGAAACAGAAATACTCCCTCTTCCTCTATTCATTAAATTAAATGAAATATTTTTGATGGAAAGAATAGAAATATTCTCATACTCCATCATATACGGAGTGTAATCGTCACCAATTCCATCAAAATGACATTGAATCTCACTCAATGGATTCCCATTTAAATCCACCTCACCTTGTAAACTGCACTTCACATCTTTAATCGGTCTACTTATGGTATAAATAATTTCTTGTTTAGATTTTAGTTTTAATTTTCCTTTACCTACAAGCCTGATTAATGGCTCTAATTCTTCATAGATAATATCAGACACTTTAACCTCTCCCTAAATTAACTTAAAACAACTTTTATTTTAAGTTAATTTACTTTTAGCAATTCTTTATACAGCTGATTCCATTTTATAAAATAGGCCTCAATGGAAAAATGTTCTTGTATCATTTGATACGCATTTTCAGAATAGCTTTTCCTTAGCTTGTCATTTTCTAAAAAGAAAACAATTTTTTCAAACATCTCGTTAATATTTCCAGGATCAACCATCATTCCGTTTTCTCCATCACGTACAACTTGAGGAATTCCACCTACATTTGAAGTTAAATTTGGAATTCCATAAGACATTGACTCCAGTATCGACATTGGCAATCCCTCATGGTAGGACGGCAATAGATGTAATAAGCTAGCTTTCAAGATTGACTGTTGCTTCTCTTTTTCAATCCAACCACCTAAAGTAACATTCATAATATTTTCTTCTTTTATCAGTTGCTTCACTTTATCAATTTCTCCATCTCCGTATAAGACAAATTGAATCTCTGGAAATAAAGGATATATTTTTTTGGCCAACTGTAAACTATCGTAACTTCCTTTTCTTTTTCCAATTCGTCCTAAAGTGATGATTGTAGTAGACTGACTATCATAGTCACTTTTTTCTGGAATTTCCACCGCATTTTCAATAATCGTAATGGGGGTACGCGTTAACGTTTCGTAGAAACGAGCCCACTCTTCACTTAAAACAACCAGCCCATCTAAACTATCTAAGGTTTTTCTAATATAGCTTTTAATTAGAGACGTTGAATTTTCATAAAACGTATCAAATTGAGAGGCATGCATGTGAAAAATGGTTTTCGTCTCCTTTGGAACTCTAGATGCTAAAATCGCTTTTCGATAAAAACTTCCTTTTTGAGCCACATGGAAATGTACCACATCAATACGTTCTTCCTTTATTTTCGCGTTGATTGTATAAACTGACTTGAAACTTCTTGTTAGGCGCTGACCTTCTTTCCAAGAATCAAGATAAAAAACGGTGTTCCCTTGATACTGTTTTTTAAAGTTTGCAATTACTGTCGCAATTCCACCTTTTGATTCAGAAGCTGGACCTACCATTAAAATATTCATCCTTTTTCACCTCGCTTAATTGCTATTTCTTTTCTTACTTCTGTTAAACAGAGTCCTATCACAGAATGATAAATCCCCAAAATTAAAGCTATTATTAATAAAATAATGAAATACTGAATCCAACTATTTGAGCCAAAGATATTGTATAAAGAAACCACATATAAGAGCCCGATTACAATGAAGTGCTTTTTCACTGAAAAACCTTCCCACAGTCTCATAGAAAAATACGTTCTTCCACAAAAAAAGGCGATATAGGCTGTCCCAGTAGCAATAGCCGTTCCAATTGCACCTAAAACGGGCGTTAACCATAAATTCATGCCAATGGCTACAATCAATGCAAGCAGAGAAACGATAATATTAAGGTAACTTTTTTTCGAAAATACAATACCCAAATTAGTGGTTTCGCTAACAGTCATCATTAAGGGATAGAAACAGAGAAATGGAAAAATATACTTTGCCTCTTCATATTCTGGCGATAAAACAACTACAATCCAATCTTTTGAAAGTAACAATAGTAAAAACAAAACGGAAATGGATAACATCACGATATCACTGACTAGTTGATAATACTTAATCGGTTTCTTTTGTTGATACCATTCGTATGCTGTTGGAATCCAAAAATTAGAAAAACTAACTTGTAGAATTAATAACGCACTTGCTATTTTAAAAGCCGCTGTGTAAATTCCTAATTGGCTAAAATCCGTAAAATAACGTAAGAATATCTTATCGATAATAACAAACAAACTGTAAATAAAGGTGCCTATTACAATGGGTAAACCAAATCTTGCAAGACGTTGAATCAATGGTTTATCGAGTTTAAATTCTTTAACGGTCACTAGTTTTAGATTACATAAAATTAAGATCATATCTCCTAAAATTTGACCAATAATGGTACCATAGACAACCGTAATAAAAACTGGTTCGAAGAGTATTAAAAATAATACCGTACATATCAAAATCGTCAACTTAATCAGAATGTTGTATAACGAAAAGGCTAATCCTCGATTTTCCATACGGATGGTTAAGAGGATAAAACGTTCATAAATTAAAAAAATGACTGAGATGGCTAATAGATAAACAGCATTTTTATGTATAGCTGTCGCAAACAGCACCATCGAAATATTTGAAGCAAGTCCACACATTAATGCGATGAGTACTATCGAACTCAACAGCGGAACCAACATGGCATTTTCAAGTAACTGCTTTTTGTTGTCGTATTCATAGAACTCTCGCGTAAAGGCTTGGTCAAAACCTAAATAAATAACATAAATCAGTAAGGTTTGAGCCAATAAAAACATACTTGTTTTTCCATATTCAGTAGGCGATAAATAATGGGTCGTGATTGGAATCAAAATCAAGTTCAAGAGCGCTGCTCCAATCGAACCGATTGAAAATTGTATTAAGCGTCGTATTAAAATATTCATCTACGTTTCCCTCTCCCCATACTTTAAAATAATTCCACCACATACTAATCCTAAAATTGTTGTAGATAATGCGGAAAAAAAGACATGTCCTGCAAAAAAACCATAGCCTAGTAACACAACATAAACGATAGAATAAATACTCTTCCCTCTTTTATTTAATGCTAAAATGAAGAAATAGCTTATCATTATGGTTACAACTACAACACCAATAAAACCAAAGGAAAATAAAAAATCAAAAAAATCCATTTCAATTAATCCCACTCTGCCAAAGTGAAGCAAACGATATTCAAAGCCAAATCCGATTAGTGGAATTAAAAAGGGGTGTTGGCTTTGGCTGAAATATTCCCAACCGCCCTGCAAATACTCACTTCTAGAACTAGTAAGTAATCGAACTAGATCTCCGTCAAATAAGTGGTAAAAATAGGTGATTCTATTGATGGTTCCCGCTGTGGCCGTTAGGATAAATTCACTACCCATTACTACTATAAAAACAGTTAAAACAGCCACCACTAGACTAGTTAATATACGAGAATTTTTTGAGATTTTTTTCTGAAAGAAAAGAAAATAGACAACTAATACAATTGTTAAAATCGCTCCATAAAATATTCCCGTCTTTGTTGCTAATAAAAGCAAGCAAACCATGTTACAAAAATACAAGATTATTAAGCTCAGCGTTTTTATCTTTGTATGCTCTCCTATTTTTTTTACTAAATAATTCCCAGTAAAAGTTGAAGATACAATAAACGCTAACGTTGTATCATTTGTAGCAAAATAAAATCCCTTGTAACCCGCATCAGAATTTTCATACGTTTGATTTCCAATATTCATAAAATAAGGAATCAATAATCCAATCGTGAACAAAAAACTAATCATAATAAATAATTTTTCGTAATTTAAACTTCGTAAAACAGTTTGATGTTGATAAATAAAGTAAGGAATCAATAACCACAAATACAACTTTATTAAAACCACACTATCTTGAAATATTATCGTTGGTGTATGACTCAAAACCATACTTTGAAGAAGGAGCAATAACGTGCAACTGAAGATCGTCCATAAAGTTAACAACGTATAAATACTTTTTTTAAATCCATAAAATAAAATGCTTCCCACTAAAAATAAAAAACACCCCATTCGATAAACTACCCCAATTGGAAATGAATAGTTCATGCTTAACGCATAGCCATTTAAAACATCAATAATCGGGAAAATAGCCATTAGAATTAAAAAAAACGAAACAAGTTGTTTTTCACTTTTCATTGATTTTCACACGCCATTTCTTCTTAGTTTTGCCTTAATCACAGTTACGATAAATGCTGTATTTCCTTTAACATATCGACTAAGCATTCTTTTTGGCTCTTGAATCAGCCTGTAAAACCATTCCAAACCCACTTTTTGCATCCAGTTTGGCGCTCGTTTCGTTTTACCTGCCACGACATCAAAGCTTCCTCCAACCCCCATCATAAAGGGAACATTTAACTGCTCTTTATACTGATGAATCCAATATTCTTTTTTAGGACTTGAAAAAGCCACAAATAAAATATCCGCCTGGCTTTGATGAATTTCTTCAACAATTTCCGTTGACTCTTCTTCTTTAAAATACCCATTTCGGAAACCAGCAACGATTAAATTAGGATATTGTTTTTGATGTAACCGAATCACTTCTTGGACAACTTCTTCTTCACTACCAAAATAGTAAAGTCTCAAGCCATCTTCTGCAGCTTTTTTTACGAGTTCTGTAAACAAATCAATTCCAGTTACCCTTTCTGGAATTGAAAATCCTAAAAATCGACCTGCCCATACGATAGATTGTCCATCGGCATTAATTAGCGGACAGTCATTGATTATATTTTTCAATTGCTCGTCTTTTGACATTAAATTAATTTTACTTGCATTGATTACTACATGTTGAGTGGGAGTTTTTTTTTGAATAATCTCATCAATCACAACTAATGTTTCCCACATCGTTAAACAATTTAACTGACTCCCTAGTAATTCAATTCTTTTAGTATCCATTTTTTGGCCCCACAATAATAAAAATGGTTTTTAACAAAATTTTTAAATCTAATATCAACGACATTTCTTTAATGTAGGTTAAATCTAGTTCTACCATCTCATCAAAATTCAATTCATTTCTTCCACTTACTTGCCACAACCCCGTACATCCCGGAACAACGGCCAATCTTTTTTTGTCATATTCTGAATATTCTGCTAATTCTTTAGGCAAAGGAGGCCTTGGCCCGACTAGTGTCATCTCACCTTTTAACACATTCAGTAATTGCGGAAATTCATCGATACTTGTTTTCCTCAAAAATCGACCAATTTTTGTTACGCGTGGATCATTTTTCATTTTGAACATTGCACCTTCAACTTCATTAAATTGAGTTAACTCTTCAAGCCTTGCTTCTGCATCTACATGCATTGTTCGAAATTTATAGATTTCAAATTCTTTTGTATCTTTTCCGTTTCGAATTTGTTTGAATAAAACAGGTGCTTTAGGTTCTGAAATCTTTAAAAGTATAACGATGATGAGAAAAAATGGTAAGAGGAGAATTAAACTTACTCCTGCAATGCATTTCCCAAAAATTGATTTTACTTTCAGATATTTTTGCTTTTTGTTATAGCGAAGGGTTAAGTGTCTGTTTTCCATAATCGACTCCTTATTTATAAGCATAGTAGTAATTATTGTGTTGTTTTTCCTGTTCCCCGTTGAGAATCGCTCCAATAATCGGTACCCTAGTCATTTTTATCTGTTCAATCGCTTGTTTTGCTTTATTTTTCATCGTTACTTGATTTCTAAATACAAACAAAACGCCGTCAGTGTATGAAGCTAATACTAAAGCATCTGAGACAACCGTAACGGGAGGTGAATCAATAATAATTACATCAAACTGAGTTTTTAATTCTTTTAGTACAGCGCCCATTCGCTTAGATCCTAGCAATTCATTTGGATTTGGTGGAATTGGCCCACTGGTTAAAATAAAAAGATTTTCTATCTCGGTCTTTTGAAAATTATCACTGACTTTACTATCTCCAGTTAGACTGGTTGAAAGCCCCTTAAAAATTGATTGGTTAAAGGTTTTATGAACAGTTGGTTTTCTCATATCTCCGTCAACCAATAACGTTTTTTTTCCTTTTTGTGCATACACAATTGCCAAATTGGCTGAAATAGTGGATTTCCCACTCATAGGTTCTGGTGACGTGATTAAAATCGTCTGAAATGTTTTATCCACCCCAGAAAATTCAATAGCAGTTCGAATGTTTTTAAACTGTTCACTTATTGAAGAAGTAGCATGCATTTTTGTAATCAATCTGCGTTTTTCATCTCCTAATCGATTCATGGCTATTACTACCTCCTTTCCAATTTCTCTATATTTCCTCAGGCAATTCACCTATGCTACCTAGTACTGTAATGTTTAGCATCTCAATGTCTTCTTTGCCTTTTATTGTTCGATCTAGGAGGCTTCTCATAATAATCAATATGAGTCCGATAACGCCTCCTCCAATCAACGCAACTACCATTAACATTGTTTTATTTGGAGAAATGGGTTTACTAGTTTTCTCTAGTTTTGCAGTTGATAAAATAGTGACATTATTTATTTTCATAATAGAAACAATTTCCTTTTGAAAAATGCGAGCTGTTGTATTCGCAATGTCTACCGTTGCTTTTTTGCTTGAGTTCTCAACCTTTATGTCAATGATTTGAGAGTTTGTTGCACTGCTAACTTGAATGGACTCGTTTAATTCCTTTTCCGAGTATGCATTTTTTAATTCTTTTTTTACCTTATCTAAAATTCTAGGACTTTTGATAATTACGTTATACGTATTAATCAAATCTAAATTTGTTTGAACACTTTGTTGTTGGAGAATAGAATCCTTTTCTTCTGTTTGATTAATAAGTAGTTGAGTACTACTTTGGTATACTGGTGTTGCGATAAACCACAGATACATACTCATCATGCTCAATGAGAAAACTATTGTTCCAATTAACCACCACTTATTTTGTTTAATTGTAGTTAGTATCTTTTTTAAATCAATAATTTCTTCCATTGTGATCTCCTACTTTGCGCCCATATTCAAACCCTTGATGCTGGATAAATTCCCTAATGAAATAAGCTTAATTTCTGGTTTTTTCTCAAAAATATTTTTGGTATCAAAGACCACTTTTTGACGCATCAGGGTAAGTTGGTCTACGTCAATCGTTTTAAATTCATCATGATCCGTAAGAACTAAGAGTAAATCGCTATCCACAACGGATTGTTTAAATTCTTTTTCAATCCATTCTTTTTCCACATGTGGATCAAAAATAGACAGTTCATAGCCTCTTTTTTCTTTTAATAAGTCGACAATTTCAAGTGCGGGGCTTTCTCTAATATCGTCCACATTGCCTTTATAAGTAACACCTAATACGGTAATTTTCTTTCCGTCTATCTTCTCCATTAGCTCTTCTACTTTTTCGACAATAAAAGCAGGCATCGTACTGTTGATTTCCCTTGCCTGTTGAATTAATGGCGTAACCGTTGGCGCCATCGAACTAATAAAGTAAGGATCAACTGCCAAGCAATGTCCTCCCACTCCTGGTCCTGGAGAATGAATGTTTACTCGTGGATGTTTATTAGCCATCTCAATTACTTCCAAACTGTCGATGGCTAATGCATCTCCAATTTTGGCAAGCTCGTTAGCTAAGGCAATGTTGACGTCTCGATACGTATTTTCCATCAACTTGGACAATTCTGCAGCCGATGCGGATGACGAGATCAATTCGCCTTTTACAAAAATGCCATAGATTTCTTTTCCCGATTTTGTACAGGCTTCTGTTACACCACCAATAATTCGATTGTTGTATCTTAGTTCTTGTAAGATTTCCCCTGGTAACACACGCTCTGGGCAATGCACAAGAAAGAGATCTTCTCCTACTTTAAATCCAGCCTCTTCAATTAAAGGCAAGATGATATCTTCTGTTGTGCGTGGTGCAATCGTTGACTCTACAATAACGGTATTGCCTTTTTCTAAATAAGGAATCAACGAGTTGACGGCTGAAATCACATACATCAGATCACAACTTTTATAGCGATCCTCTTTATTAGGTGTTGGCACCGCCACGATAAAAACATCTGCCTGTTCAACTTGAGTCTGTGCTTTAAAATTACCTGAGGTAATTGCACGAGTTAATGCCTCTTGAAGTCCAGGTTCCTCAATATGAACTTGACCCTCTTGTAAAGAATTGACAACTTCTAATTGAACATCGACGCCGATAACCTGTTGCCCGTAATTGGCAAACATAATAGCGGTTGGCAAACCGATATAACCTAGTCCTATTGTTACGATTTTCATTTTGACACCTTCAATTTTTTATTATTTTGCTTCCACATTCCAACTTGCTAATACTTTATCTACGGGTTTGTATTGAATTTGTTCAATTTTTTGATCTTTATCAATGGAGAAATAAGCTTTTCCTGAAATGGTTTTATCTGGTTCAATTTCATTCCCAAAATTTGAAACGGTATCATCAATTCTATGTTCTTTTCCGTCCGTTGTGGTGACTACAAAATCAATGGCGCCTAAACCTAGTTTTGCGGAACTAATATTTTTCCCATTAATCTCAAAACCATATAAGGATTTCGTTTCTTTTCCTTCATTTTTAGAGACTGTAGTTGTTTTAAGTTGTTTAAGGGTTAATTCCATTCCATCGACTACGATGGCTTCCCCTAATTTATTGGCTGAAGCTTGTTTTTGAACCACTTCTGTTTTATCTTCTTTTTTAGTTGTTTCTTTACTGTCAGTAGTTTTTGCAGAACATGCACCTAAAAGAAGCATTGCGGTTAAACTAAAGGCTAGTGCTAATTTTTTCATAAAATTCCTCCATTAAAATGATATCTCACAGAAATTTGGCTCTCTGTGAGATATCTTATTCAAAAAATTAAGGTTGTACGGTTACTACTTTTGTAGATAATTCACTGTTGTCTTCGCTGTAACCAACAATTTTCACATTGTCGCCGGCTTTAAT